>NZ_NOVE01000025.1 GCF_002265625.1 Prevotella sp. 885 | reverse complement strand
TATGTAAAGCGTTTCAGTAACACTTTTCCTGCATTGTAAAGTTATTCAGTAAAGGAACAAAATGAGAGTGAAGTAAATTAGTAAAACAACAAGAAAAGTGTAAAGTAAAATCAGTTAAAGTCAAAAGAGCCGTTTTTCGCTGCAATAGCGCCACTTTTACACTACAATAGTGCCACTTTTATCATGCAATAGCGCCACTTTTACACTCTAATAGTGGCACTATTGGACTGTAAAAGGGGCGCTATTGTTAAGCTTGGGTGCTGTTTGCACAGCAAAACACCATAAAAACAGCTTTTTGATTCTCTAGAATTGATTTTTATTTTGTAACATATTTTTACTCTTTGTACGATATTTGCATGGTGGACAAGAAGACTGTGATCAGCAAGTCTGTCTTGAAGTTGAACTCTGTTGCAGGTGGCGGATTTGCAATTAGCATTCTTGCACAATAAAATGCAGAATCTTGAGTTATTATGAAAGAATGTTTTTTTGAATAAACAATGTCGCTTATGAAAAGAATAAATAAATTGCTGTTGGTTGCTGCATTGGCGGCAACCACACTTTCTGTTCAGGCAGAACAGAAGAAGGGACCGGCTTGGTTGAGTGATGCACTTTTCTATCAGATTTATCCATCTTCCTATATGGATACTGATGGCAATGGTATTGGCGATCTGCCGGGTATCAATTCCAAGTTGGATTACATCAAGTCTCTGGGGGTGAACGCCCTCTGGCTCAATCCAATCTTTGAGTCGGGATGGTTTGATGGTGGCTATGATGTCATCGATTTCTACAAGGTGGATCCTCGATTCGGTACCAATACCGATTTGGTTACATTGGTCAATGAGGCCCATAAGCGGGGCATAAAGGTTTGTCTCGACCTGGTGGCAGGACATTCCAGCACCAAGTGTGCCTGGTTTAAGGAGTCTTCCGAGAAAGATCCTAACCAGCGTTACAGTGATTATTATATCTGGATGAATGATATCCCTGAGAGTGAGAAGAAAGAAATAGAAGCCCGTCATCAGGAAGCAAGTCCGGAGTCGAGTACCCGAGGAAGATATGTGGAGGCTAATGCTCCTCGTGCCAAGTATTATGAGAAGAATTTCTTCGAGTGCCAGCCTGCCTTGAACTATGGTTTTGCTCATCCAGATCCAAATCATCCTTGGGAGCAGGGCGTAGATGCTCCAGGACCACAGGCTGTCCGCAGGGAGATACGTAACATCATGGCTTTTTGGTTTGATAAGGGTGTGGATGGCTTTCGTGTAGATATGGCGTCATCGCTTGTCAAGAACGACCCTGACAAGAAGGAGGTTTCCAAGCTTTGGAATGAGATGCGTGCCTGGAAGGATAAGTATTATCCAGAGACCGTATTGATTTCAGAGTGGGCTGATCCGCAGCAAGCCATTCCTGCCGGCTTCAACATCGATTTCTACATCCATTTCGGTCTCAAGGGCTATGCCTCTCTGTTCTTCGACCGCAAGACTCCATGGGGCAAGTGGGAGCAGAGTTACCAGAACTGCTATTTCGACAAGCAGGGCAAGGGTTCGCTTAAGGAATTTAGCGAGAACTATACCAAGGCATACAATGCCACCAAGAATCTCGGCTACATCGCTGTTCCATCTGCCAACCACGATTACCAGCGCCCTAACATCGGTACCCGCAATACGCCAGACCAGTTGAAGGTGGCGATGACCTTCTTCCTCACCATGCCTGGTATTCCGTTTATCTATTATGGTGATGAGATTGGTATGAAGTATCAGATGAATCTCCCTAACAAGGAGGGTAGCAATGAGCGTTCGGGTACCCGTACTCCGATGCAGTGGACCAAGGGTAAGAATGCCGGATTCTCTACGAGTGCACCTGATAAGCTCTACTTCCCCGTAGATACGGAAAACGGAAAGTTGACCGTTGAGGCTCAGCAGGGTGATCAGAATTCTCTGTTGTCATATACCCGTAAGCTGACCGCTTTGCGTCATTCTGCAAAGGCTCTTGACAATGAGGGTGATTGGAAGCTTCTGAACCAGAAGGGGCAGGAATATCCGATGGTATATGAGCGTACTTTGGGCGAGGAGGAGTATGTTGTTGTCGTGAATCCTGGTGCCAAGGCAGCCTCTCTCAATATCAGCTCCGTTGGTGGTAAGGCTGTTTCTGTTCTTTCCACAGGAAAGGTTGTGTATAAATCAGGAAAAAAGACTGATGTGATTAAAGCTTCTGGCATAAGTGCCGCCATATTCAAGGTGGAAAGATAGAGCTCTATCTTCTATGGGAGTGCCTTCTCCCGCCATCGCCTAGAACAAACAGAACAGGAAGCCTCAAAAGAAGCTGAAGAAGGGAGTATCACTGCTGTTCTGCTGTTGGTGGTAATTTTATAAAAACAGAAATGCGTCCGTATTGTGCGGGCGCATTTTTGTTTTACGGTCACGAATCAGATGCATTCCGACGGCCGGTTTTTACTTGGTATGAACTTTCAAAAATCAATGCTCATGCCGAGTATACTACAAAAAAAAGTCCTGCAAGTCTTTCGACTTACAGGACTTTGCGGAGAGAGAGGGATTCGAACCCCCGGTACCTCTCAGTACGCCGGTTTTCAAGACCGGTGCATTCGACCACTCTGCCATCTCTCCAATAGTTTGGATTGCATCGCAGCCGCACTTAGCATTGTGACTTTTCGTTTCACTTTTGCGGGTGCAAAGGTAGTGATTAATGTTGGTTTCGCCAAACTTTTCATAAAGAAATTTCACAAAAAAGTCAAAAAAAGTGGTTCATCCCTATATATATAAGGTATACAGCGAAAAAAGAGAAGCGTGCAGTCGGCATTTGTGCGATACTTTCAGTAACTTTGCAGCATGATTTATCCAAGCAATTTCGAAAACAAAATACAATTCGGTGAGATTCGCTCACTGCTGAAGGGCTATTGCCTCAGCCAACTGGGCAAGGACAAGGTGGACACAATGACGTTCACCGCCGACTGTGGACGCATCAACACTATGCTGAGACAGACACGCGAGTTCAGACGTATGCAGGAGGAGACTGATGATTTCCCCTTGCAGTTCTTCTTCGACATGCGTGCTTCCATAAAGCGCATCCGCATCGAAGGAACTCACCTCGAGGAGAACGAGATATATGACCTGCGTCGTTCGCTGGAGACAGTAGCAGGAATAGTGAAATTCCTCAACCGCAGCGACGAGGACGGCAACTATGACTACCCCACCCTGCACGAACTCACGGAGAACGTGCTCACTTTCCCTGACCTCATACGCCGCATCGACCAGATTCTGGACAAGTATGGCAAGATGAAGGATACGGCTTCGCCACGCCTGGCGGAGATTCGTACGCAACTGAGAAAGGCGGAGGGCAGCGTGTCGAAAACGCTTTACAGCATCCTGCACGCAGCTCAGAGCGAGGGTCTCGTCGACAAGGACGTGACGCCGACCATCCGCGACGGACGTCTCGTGGTGCCTATTGCTCCTGCAATGAAGCGCCGTATAAAGGGTATTGTGCATGACGAGTCGTCTACGGGTAAGACGGTGTTCGTGGAACCTACCGAGGTGGTGGAAGCGAACAACCGCATACGTGAACTTGAAGCTGACGAGCGCCGTGAGATTATAGTGATTCTGACGGAGTTTACCAAGCTGGTACGTCCGCACGTGGAGGACATCATATATGCTTATCTGATGCTTGCAGAGGTGGACTTCATCCGCTCTCGTGCCGAATTTGCCAACCTTACCAACGCCATCGAGCCGGAAGTGGACAAGAAGCCTGTGGTGGACTGGATTACGGCACGCCATCCGCTCCTGTGGCTGGCTCTGAAAAAGCAGGACAAGCCCACCATTCCTCTCGACATAACACTGACCCGCGACCGTCACATCCTCATCATCTCCGGTCCTAATGCCGGAGGTAAATCGGTGTGTCTGAAGACGGTTGGTCTGCTGCAGTATATGCTGCAGTGCGGTCTGTCCGTACCTATGAGTGAGCGTTCGAAGGTGGGAGTATTTGCCGACATCATGATTGACATCGGTGACGAGCAGAGCATTGAGAACGATCTCTCCACATACTCTTCTCACCTCCTGAACATGAAGAATATGATGAAGCAGGCAGGCGACCGAACCCTGCTGCTCATCGACGAGTTTGGTACGGGTACGGAGCCACAGATTGGCGGCGCTATGGCAGAGGCTGTGCTCAATCAGTTTGTGAAACGCATGGCGTGGGGCGTCATCACCACTCACTATCAGAACCTCAAGCATTACGCCGACTCGCACGACGGCATCGCCAACGGTGCCATGCTCTACGACAGGCACGAGATGCGTCCGCTCTTCCAGCTTGCCATCGGACAACCGGGTTCGTCGTTCGCCATCGAGATAGCCCGCAAGACGGGCATTCCTGAAGAGGTGATAAAGGAGGCAAGCGAAATCGTTGGTTCTGACTATATCCAGAGCGACAAATACCTTCAGGACATAGTTCGCGACAAGCGATATTGGGAAAACAAGCGCCAGAACGTGCATCAGCGCGAGAAGGACCTGGAGAAAACCATTGCCAAGTACGAGGAAGAGATAAAGGAACTGGCACAGAAGCGTAAGGAAATTCTGCGTCAGGCTAAGGAACAGGCTCAGGAACTCCTGAAAGAGAGTAACCGTAACATCGAAAATACCATTCGCGAAATACGTGAATGTCAGGCGGAGAAGGAGGAGACGAAGCGTCTGCGTGAGGAACTTAACGCCTTTAAGGAAGACGTAAACGAAATAGACACTAAGTCAGCCGATGACCTTATAGAGAAGAAGATGCGCCAGATAATGGAGCGCAAGGAACGTCGCGAAAAGCGCAAGAAGGAGAAAAAGGAGAATGCGGGCAAGCCGACAACTATCGGCACAAAGCTGCCCCAGCCCACTTCCGCTTCCGAACAACAGACCTTCTCAGTCGGCGACACGGTGCGCATGCGTGGTCTGACCACAGTGGGAACCATCGAAAGTCTGCAAGGCAAGGAGGCTACGGTGGTGTTCGGCGACGTACGCACAAAGGTGAAGGCGTCACGACTGGAGCATACAACGAAGAAACCGGAGTCGACACAGCCTGCTACCTTCGCCATCAGTCGCGAGACACGACAGACCATCGACTCGCACAAGCTCAACTTCCATCAGGATCTTGACGTGCGTGGAATGCGTGGCGACGAGGCGCTTAACGCCGTACAGCACTTCATTGACGATGCCATCCTCGTGGGAATGCCGCGTGTGCGCATCCTACACGGCAAGGGCAACGGCATCCTGCGCCAGCTAATCCGCCAATATCTGCAGTCTGTCCCCAACGTGACAGCATGTAAGGACGAGCACGTACAGTTTGGCGGTGCCGGCATCACAGTAGTTGACTTCTAATTATTCAACAAGAATCAAAGGAGCTAAAGAGGACCTTTACAATTCGTCAAGGTCCTCTCCTTTTCTTTCCAATATGGAAGCGGCAAGCGAGTCTGCCACCTGAATGATGGACACGAGAGGATAAAGCTTGCGTGACGTGTCGTAGCAACGCTCGTCCTCGTAGCTGCTCATATTCAGACCGAAGGCTCCCATGTGCCAACGGATGGCAAGCATCTCGTCATCGTAGAGGTCGAGTCCGCTGCAGAGAAGGAGAATGACCGACTTCTCGCCGTGTCCCATCGGGAATTTCTTATACGTTATCTTATATCCCTCCGAGTCTTCCCATGTTCCGATGCGTGTCTTGCGACGCTTCACGGTACGCTCATAGATGTCGCTCTTGCAGACATCATGGAGAAGACTGGCAAGGATGACGCTCTCACGCTTCACCTCATTGGCGAGCGTCGGCTCAAGAGCCTTCATGCTTTCATACACTGCCAACGCAGCCTTGCAGGTGTTGAGAGAATGGAGCACAAGTCCACCAGCGGTGTTGAGATGATGACCAGCCGATGCCGGAGCCTCATAAAATCCTAAGTTCTCAAGGTCAGAGATGACATCCTCCACGCCTTCACGCTCTGTGGAACGCAGCAGAGAGTCGAACTCTTCACGGTTTTGTTTTAAATCTATTTCCATCGTTTTTTGGTTTTTATCAATGAAAAAGACGAGTAGTCAGGTTGTCGTTATTCCTTACAACCCGGCTACCCGTCTTATTTTTTATCTATTCAGTTCTTAGATGATGCTGTTCTTCTTTGTCCACTCTACGATTTCAGGAATGTATCCGAACGCAAGACCAGTGACTGTATCTGCGCAACCGTAGTATACAGCGATGCGACCTGTCTCAGGATCGTGAACCTCTGCACATGGGAAGCATACGTTAGGCACGTCGCCCATACACTCGTAAGGAGTCTGCGGACTGATGAGGTAAGGACCTGAACGGTGTGTGGCCTTCCAAGGCTGCTCGAGGTCGAGCAATGCAGAACCGAAGGCATATACATAACCGTTGCAAGAACGGAGCACGCCATGATAGAAGAGCAACCAGCCCTCTGAAGTCTTAACAGGCACAGGACCTGCACCGATCTTCATGCACTGCCAAGCTGAAAGCTCGAAAGCGGCAGGTGCCATCACGTGACGATGACGTCCCCAGAACTCCATGTCAGGTGACTCGCTGTAGAAGATGTCGCCGAACGGAGTATGACCGGTGTCAGAAGGACGTGAGAGCATGGCGAAGCGACCGTTGATCTTCTCGGGGAAGAGCACGCCGTTACGGTTATAGGGAAGGAAAGCATTCTCAAGCTGGTGGAATGTCTTGAAGTCCTTTGTCCAAGCCACACCGATGGTAGGTCCATGATAGCCGTTGCACCATGTCACGTAGTAGCGGTCTTCGATGAAGCATACGCGGGGATCGTAACCGTAAACCCACTCGCCAATCTCCTTGTTGTCGCACTCGAAGCGAAGCGGCTCCTCGTTGATGTTCCAGTTTACGCCGTCCTTAGAGAAACCTACGTGGAGAACCATACGACGGTTGGTGTCGTCGCAACGGAACACACCTGCGAAACCTTCACCGAAGGGCACTACAGCACTGTTGAAGATACTGTTGCTTGTAGGAAGCAGGTCACGAGGTATGATGGGGTTCTTCGAACAGCGCCACAGCGGAGTGCGCTGACCCTCGGGACGGTCCTCCCAAGGCATATTAGGCAACGGGTTGCCAGAAATGATTAGTTTGCTCATAGTTCTTTTTTATTTAGTAATTACTATTTAGTATTTATTATTTTTAGAAGATGAAATTCTGAATTCACAATTTAACAATTCAAAACTCCTCTTTACTTCTTCTTGTCCGGGTATGTAAACGGCACAAACCATGTGATGAGGAATGCCGGGATGGTGCAGAAGAGCACGAAGATGAAGAAGTGACGATAGCCGAGCCAGTCGCTTACGTAGCCGCTAAGCATACCGGGAAGCATAACGCCGAGATTCATGATGCCGGAAGCAAAGGCGTAATGCGCCATCTGGTGCTTGCCTGGAGCAATCTGCTGCATCATGAAGAGGGTCAGACCCACGAAGCCGAAGCCATAACCGAAGTACTCCAGGACAATACCACCGCCGATGAGCACGAGGCTCTCAGGCTGATAGACGGCGAGGAGAGTGTATGCCACGAACGGGAGGTTGAACACACAGCAGAGAGAGAAGAGCGACTTCTGCAGTCCGCGATGAGCAACGTAATAACCGGCGAGGATGCTACCGATGACGAAAGCAGCCGCTCCGAAAGTTCCGTAACACAGACCTATCTCCTTCTCCGAGAGTCCAAGACCCTGATCGGCACGGTCTGCCTTGAGGAAGAGAGGCACAATCTTCATCACGAATCCCTCGGCAAAGCGATAGAGAATGATGAAGAATATATAATATAGTATATGGCGCTTGCGGAAGAGGTCGACAAATACGTTGCCCAGTTCCACCATTGTCTCCTTAAATCCAGGACGCTCTTCAGCATCATTATTCACTTCTGACGGCACAAACTTGGCGTTATAGAGTCCGAGAACCACCATAATGCCACCAATGACAGCCATGATGACGGTCCATGCCATCACCGAGCCCTTATGCTTGGCGGCAGCTGCGGCGGCAGGGCTCAGTCCGGTAACGTCGCCAGTGTAAGTCTCGATGAGCATACCGGCAAGATAGACCAGTCCGCCAGTAGCTGCAATCTTGGCAATATTGTAGAAAGCACCCTGCCATCCGATGTATCGTGCCTGGTCGTCCTTCGAGAGCGAAGCCATATAAACGCCGTCGGCAGCCACGTCATGAGTGGCGCCGCTGAAGGCGATGATGGCAAGCAAGGCTATACATACGGCGAAGAAATTGGGCAGATGCAGAGCCAATGCCACCAGTCCGAAGATGCATCCGGTGGCTATCTGTGTGAATATCACGAAAAACTTCTTGGTTTTGTAGATCTCGAGGAGCGGGCTCCAGAGGGGCTTCAGCGTCCACGGAAACATGATGATGGACGTCCAGAAAGCAATCTGCGCATCACTCACGTCCAGTCCCTTGAACATAAGCGTACATACCATGTTGAGCACCACGAACGGCATTCCCATGGCGAAGTAGAGCGTAGGCACCCACGAGATAGGGCTACGACGGTTTTGGATATTAGGTTCCATTGATTTTGTTTTAGTTATATTTATTGATTAGCGAATGCAAAGTTAGTGAAAAAATGACGTTTTCACAATAATAAGACGTTTGAATTGCGCTTATTTTGTCATTGTGTCGTTGCCGTCTATTTCTTCTTTGCTTACAAGCTCGTCGTAAGTGCGGTCCATCTCGGACGTCATAACGGTGAAGTTGTGCTGCGACTGGCACACCTTGAGGAACATGGCGGCAAGGTCGTCTTCGCAGTCATCATACTTTGCAGCCTCATCGGAGAGCAGTACGTTCATGGCGTCAAGAAGCAGACGGAAGAGCGTAGCCTGACGAAGCGACGGCTTTCCGTCCGCAACAGAATGGCGCAAGCCACGGGCGTAGGCATACATCACCACTCGCACGGTCAGCTCTATGGCACGCTCAGCCTTCAATGTCTCCACGTCAGCACCCTCTGCAGGACGCGTATAATCCTCCAGATGGCTTGCCACCGACACGCAGCGTCCGCCGAGCAAGGCAGAGAAGTTGCGCTTATATTCTGCCACCATCGCCTCATACATGGCATCGGAGGCACAAGCCGTCTTTACGAGGCCGTGCATATCGTCTCCCCTACCCTGCGCTTCACGCACAATGCGCATGATGTCGTCGTACTGGAAGTTCATCGCTGCAAGCGGGAAGAAGATGGTGTCGAAGAACACCGGTGCCACATGCTCGTAGTGATTAAGCATGGACTGCTTCACGTTCTTCGGCTGTCTGCGCTCTTCGGCTGCCACGTCGCTGTTGTCGATGATGCCCGAAGAGAAGGCATCAAAGAAGGAGCGCACGAGGGCTGCAAGGATTTTATATTTGCTTATCTCCATTATCATTATCGTTTTTCCGGTTATTCCGCCACGCTTACTGAGGTTATCTCCATGACATACACGTCATGCAGCCCGCCCTTGGCTCCACCATACCACTGCTCGATGGTCTTGTCTGTCATCTCCTCAGGACGAATCCGGGTCTTATAAATCTTGCGGCACTCGAGTGTGAGGCGTGCCTCCTCAAAGCTTACGCTGCCGTTTTCAGTGCTGCACGGTGTCAGTCCGCACTCGCGAGCCTTGTCATGGTCGCGTCCAGACTTGGATCCGCAGAAAGCGTAAGCCTCACGCGCCTTCTCTGACTGACCGAGAAAGACGAGGTTGACGCAGTCCTGACTCTCGATAAACTCATGAGTATAGCGCTCCGGACGAATGAACATCACAGCCACGGGCTTGTTCCACAACCATCCGAGACAGCCCCATGAGGCGGTCATCATATTAAACTTATCCTTTGTGCCGGCAGTAACAAGCATCCATTCCTTGCCAATGGTGGTAAACACATTGTCATTCAATTCAGAAACCTCTATCTTCTTCATTTCTTTATCGGTTTATCTATTTAACATGTTATGGGATTAGGGGCGTAATTTTAAATCATTACAAAATTACAGAAAAATTGCATAACATCAAAGCTTGACGCATAAAAAAAGGACAAGACTCTTATAAAGTCCTGTCCTTACGATTTTCTTGAGCCTCTTGTCGGATTCGAACCAACGACCCCGAGATTACAAATCACGTGCTCTGGCCAACTGAGCTAAAGAGGCGGGTGGGCAAGCTACTCATATCGCGCCGCTACAACCAACTACCTTTGCTACGTTCCCGTCCTGGAGGATTCGAAGGGAGCTGGCCGTATAAGACTTGCCCGTCTTATTTTAAAGCGAGTGCAAAGGTAGCACATAATTTCGAAACCGCCAAATGTTTCGATAAAAATACCAATCATTTTTTCACTTTTTAACATGCTGCGTATTTTACGTATGCTAAATAAAGGCTAACTTTGCACTCCCTACATATTATATATATGTATAGGAAAGGATACAAACCAACAAAATACATATTATGAAACTCAAAAATTTCAGATTGCTTACTGTTGTGATTCTTGGCGCCATCGCCAACATCAATGCCTTGGCGCAGATTCCGGCGGGCTATTACGACGGACTGAAGGGCAAGAAGGGCGCGGAGCTTAAGACTGCCGTTCACAACATCATCAAGAACGCGAAAGTCCTCGATTACGGTTCGGGAAAGGGTGCTACGTGGTGGGGATTCTACACCACGGACAACGACAACGGATACGTAATAGACAGATATAGTAATAATAAGGTGAAGTTCGGAGCGCAAGGCCAAGTACCCGGCGGCATGAACATCGAGCATTCATTCCCCAAGAGCTGGTGGGGCGGCACGAAGACGCAGGCTTACAAGGACCTCTTCAATCTTATGCCGAGCGACAGCAAAGCCAACTCATCGAAGAGCAACTACGGCATGGGTGTCGTGACGCAGACCTCAGGAAAGGGATATTACGACAACGGATGCATTAAGGTGGGAACCGGCGCACAGAACAAGAAGTACTGGCAGCCCAGCGACGAATGGAGGGGCGACTTCTCACGTGCCTACATGTATATGGCTACGGCATACCAGGACTATAAGTGGTCGGGCGAGCAGGCTCTCATCTCTCTGGAGCAGGGCGACTACCCCACCCTGAAGGAATGGGCTTCGAAGCTTTACATAAAGTGGGGAAAGCTCGACCCCGTGAGCCAGCTGGAGGTGAAGCGAAACAACGCCGTGTATAAGATTCAGGGTAACCGCAACCCGTTCATCGACTTCCCTAACCTCCCTGACTATATCTGGGGCGACAGCGTCAACTATGCCTTCGACCCTGCGAAGACCGTGACAAGCGAGAGCTATACGGGTGGCAGCGGAACCACAGACCCGACTGACCCGACAGAGGAGACCATCTATACAGCCAACTTCAAGTCGACGGACGGATCATGCACCGTGAAGGACGACGTGGCTCCCACTCAGGACGATTCGGCATGGAAGCGCAGCTATATGTACGGATGGGTTGGCACGGCATATATCAACGGCACGCGTCACGCAGCAGACAGCCGACTCTTCACACCTGTGATAGACCTTACCGACTACACCTCAGCCAAGCTGCTCTTCAAGCACGCCGTCAACTTCCTCTCCAATCCGTCGTCAATGCTCAGCGTAGAGGTAACGGACGAGGAGACAAAGACCACCACCAAGCTTGACGGCATCACATGGCCCAAGGGCAACTCATGGACATTCAATGAGTCGGGCGACGTAGACCTGACAGCATTCGCCGGCAAGCGCATCACCATCTCATTCCATTACACCAGCAACGAAAGCGTGAACGCCACATGGGAGATAATGGACATCGCCGTAACAGGAACGAAAGCCATAAGTGGCATCGGCTCCGTAACAGCCACCACCGTCGCCTTCAACCCGACCATGCCTTACACCGCCTACGACATCGCCGGACGCCGCATCACAAGCCTCAACAACCACAAGGGCATTGCCATAGTGAAGCAGAACGGCAAGACATTCAAGATAATGTGTAAGTAAAGGGCACATAAAAATGAAGTCTACTGCAAAAACGACTTAAAAAACAACATAAAAATGAAGTCTACTGCAAATCTATGCTATTTTATTAGTATATTTGCAGTGGACTTCATTTTTTTGTTATATATATGAAAACACCATGCAGCGTGAACTTGCGCCTCTGCAAGCCATTCAGGATTATTATCCTAAATCAATGAATTAAGGTATTGTTTCCTCCGGCATACACCCTATATATAACTTCGCTAACTTTGTAATATGTAAAACCTAATCCATAGCTTATGAAAAAGTCTGTTTTCATAGTATTGTGTATGCTGTGCTGCTTATTTATGTATTGCACAGCACAACAATCCTATTCTTCAGAGGAAATTGATATCACTGATATAAGACTCTTTAACCAGACCCCAGCTTGGGAGCTGGTTAAAGCCATTGAAAAAGATGACAGCAAGAAGATTAAGGAGATATTGCATAAGAATCCTAATCTTCTTAATTACCAAGAACCTGCTTATGGAATATCACCTATCCGAAGAGCTGTCGGAAGAAGAAAATATGCTGCAACTAAAACTTTAATAGAGTGTGGAGTAGATTTAAACTTGCATTCAAAAGATGGAGAAGCACCAATTTTTGACGCTATGTCTTATAGATGGGATGAGGGACCGACTATTGATGATGGTATGTTGAAGATTTTATTGAAATCTGGAGCTGATCCCAATATTATATATGATTATAAAGAAAATAAAGATGGATATGTAAATGTAATAGAATATGGCACTACCCCTCTGATGTATGCAATAGCATATTCTTCTGGTTATAACTTAGTTAAAACACTTGTTGAATATGGCGCAAAAATAGATGCAAAAACTCCATTGGGAACGACAGCGGCAATAGAAGCTTTACGTTCAGAAGATATTCAGAGTGCATATTATTTGATCGTATCTAAAAATGCCAGTATTACAGAACCATATTATTATTATGAGTTTGGAACATCCGAAATTGATTCGAAAAATCCATTTTTCCCTGTTGATTTATTGCTGTACTTAACTTATCCACTTGATTCAAAAGAGCATCTAATGAAAAAAGCGATAATAAATAAATTCGGTGAGCATGGCATTAATTATCAAAAAAGGAAATCTAAAATTCCAGAGACGATATTAGAAATGATAAAAAAATATATCCTGAGACTTGGAAAGAATATGTGGCAAAATACTGAATCACATTGCTAATGACGAATTAGCCTTACTTACTTCTTGTAGACTCTCACCTACCTCTACTTTTCGCCCATAAGCTGTAAATTGCAGTTTATCGGTGGGATTATAAATGAGCTTGCCGTGACAAACATAGGAGGCTATGGCGTCCCGCCGTAGCCACGCACCCACGAACGACCAGCAGATTGAGTATAAGCTGCGGGTTCCGCGGAGCGGGACCTATATAATGAAAACCCACTGCAAGCTGCGAAGCAGCGCAGCTGTGGGTAAATCTGCCCCCCAAATGAGTTCCCCGAAGGGGGACTGACGCATCCCCTATGATGTTGAGGATGATAGTCTGTCCCGCTTTGCGGAACCAAGAGAGGGTGAGGGGATCCCTGTCCCACAGCTGCGCTTCTTCGGAGCTTGCAGTGGGTTTCTGATAGATACGTGTCCCCTCGGGACACGGCGCTGATTGATGACCTGCTATGGGAGGCTGCGTGGCTACGGCGAGACGCCATAGCCTCCTATGTTTGCCTCGTCTGCTGTAATTCAAAATTCGGTTCAACGCACCGATAAATTCCTGTTTGGCGGTTCCGCCGAAGACAATATTTGCATTACTATTGCTCAATACTATGAGTTGAACGCACGAAGAAATCTTTGGTGCGAAATTCTTGAGTTTTGAGCATGCAGCGATAGTGTGCTGATATACAACTGATTATGCTGCTGAAAAGAGAAGTGTGCAATGAATGACGGAGCAAAAAAGCATCATTGGGCTGCAATAGCGCCACTTTTACACTCTAATAGCGCCACTATTATCATGCAATAGCGCCACTTTTACACTCTAATAGTGGCACTATTGCAGTGTAAAAGTGGCGCTATTGTTAAACTTGGGTGCTGTTTGCACAGCAAAACACCGTAAAAACAGCAATCCGGAACTCTAGAATCAATTTTTATTTTGTAACAGCTTTTTACTCTTTGTACGATATTTGCATGGCGGACAAGAATACGTTTTTTAGACAAGAAGACATGAAGAACATGTTTTTAGACAAGAAGACATAAAGACATGTTTTTAGGCAAGAAGGTACGAGCTGAGTAGTTGCCCCATTTTTCTTTCTTGTGCAATTTTTGTTAAGTCACATCTATATCCTGTATGTTTAGCTGCCTTCAGCACCAAAGATACAATAATATACAAATCAATATTCTGCTTCATATTCCTCCTTACATTTACCGCCTTGCTGTGGCAGCTATGGTTATAAATGACTATTGTCATAATGATTAAGACAACGTACTTTTGCAGCACGAATTAATAAAAAACACTATTATGGCATTCAAATCATTTATTCCAATGGCAGCTTTATGCATTCTTGCATCGTGCAACAACTCTTCCAAGCAGAATAATGCGGAAGGAACAACTGCTGATTCAGTTCAGACATCAGTTATGAGTTTTCAGGATTGCGACCTGACACTTGGCGGCATTCACTTCACCAAGATGCTAAACGGTGCCGACAAGCATGTGAGCGAAAAGGACGGCATCATCACCTTCGTAGCTCCTGAGAAAACCGACCTGTTTATCGACCCCAATGATGCCAAGCTGACCGCCAATACAGCAAAGGTGCTTTTTGCGGAAGTAGACAATACCAAGCCGTTCACTTTCTCTGCCAGAATGAAGCCTGGCTTTACGTCTGACGGACTCTATCATGCAGCCGACCTCATTGTGATGGCCAACGACACGCTCTATCAGAAATTCTGCTTTGAGCAGGACGAACGTGGCAAGCACCGAGTGGTGACAGTACGCACCGTAGGAACCAGCGATGACAACAATCATGAAGTTGTGAGTCAGGATTTCATATATTATAAGATAAGTTCTGACACACGTACCATAGCGTCCTATTATTCACTGGATGGCAAGGAGTGGCAGATGGTTCGCCTTTATCGCAACAATTATCCCAAAGACCTGAAAGTCGGCATCTGCTCACAGGCACCTCAAAAAGGTGTCTGTGTGAGTGAATTCTCAGAGCTGAGTCTGTCAACGGAGACTGTAGGCGACTTCCGAATGGGAGAATAGGGGCTGTCATAGCAATCCCATCACACGTGCCACTTTGCATGCTTCGATGGCACGATCCACTTTCAGTTTCTGAAGTATGTTCTGGCGGTGTCGGTTCACGGTGTTGATGCTGATGCAAAGTCTGTCGGCAATCTCTTTCGAAAGCATGCCAAGATCAATGAGCCGCAGCACTTCCAGCTCTCGCTCGGACAGCACATCCTCGTAATCTTTGTTCGTCAATACTCGCACCTCTCCGGTCCGGGTATTGACGAATTTTGCTTTTCTGTCCTCCTCAGTTGTTAATGTGTAGATGCAGGCGCAGAGCAGCAGACAGCCGTGCTTGTCTGTGGCAAGCGGAATCATACGATGCTTCACCCAACGATATTCTCCGCTGCCATCCTTTACCCGCAAATAGTTGCAGAGCACATTATCGCGATAGTGACGGGGCTTTGAGTTGGTGGCTATGTAGTGCAGGAAAGCTATCTCGTCAGCATGACGTTTGCCGAGGTCATCAGGATGGCAACGGTCAAAGATAAAGTGCTCGTAGAGCGAAGGAAGCAGACTGAGGCGTTCCTCCATCGGTATGCCCAGAACATCAGCCATACCACCGAAATAACAATAGCTGCAGTTTTTGCGGTTATCTCCCATTGAGACAACCGCATTCTCTGTCAAGGCGTATGCCTTAGCTATCATCTTACATTCTTCAAGCATCTGTTCTTCACACTCACACTTGTCAAACGCTTGCGAGAGATACAGCTGCTCTAAAGGCTCGAAATTCTTGTCCATAATAAGTGACTTATATATAGATTAAGCTTTCGCAAGTTCAGAAGTTATTGAATTTAAAGCCGTCACTTGACCGTTGCGCGGAACGGTATGAGAGGCAAGCCTCCTTGGTTTCGGGCGTTGCCAAGCATGAAGTTACGGAAGCAGTAGCGTACGGCACGTGGGACAGCCACCTTTTCTGAGCTGACGATGATGCCGTCGTGCCAGTCGTAGCGGGCTGCAGCACGATGGAACTTGCCGTCGGCTCCTGCCACCTCAAAGCCCTGTATGCCGTAGAGCGGATAAATGCCGCCGTCGGTATTCGAGAGTTTCACAATCACCTCATTGCCGTTGACCGTCAGACTCTCGAATGTTGGATTCTTCGAGATAAGCCCCTTTACGCCGTACGTGTCGGTGAGGGCACGATAGGCAAGGCGCTCGCCCACCTTACGTTTCTGCGAGGGATGGATCTGCTTCATCTCCCATGCGTAGGCACCGTCGTTGTTGCCGATAAATCCACAGTTCTTTATCAGCTTTGAGGCTTTATACTGCTGCTCACGCAGGACGGCAGCGTTAGTGCCGTCAGCATCGTCATACCAGTAAGGAGCTATCTCGACGAAGTAGAAGGGAATGTCGCCGCATGCGAAAGCCTTTCTCCATTGGGTGACGAGCAGTCCGAGACGGCGTGCATAATCGTCCATGTGATAGCCTACATTGGAGCATCCCTGATAATAGATGATGCCCTTGACGGTGTATTTCTCTATCGGCGAGAACGTGCCGTTGCCCCATACCAAGGGTCTGTAATAGTCGGTCTTTATGGCGTCGATGGACTGCTTGTCCAGCTTTTCGTCGGTATTGGCTTTGAGATTCTCCTGACTGAGCCACGACTCCACGCGCGTTCCTCCCTTGTTGGCCTCAATCAGTCCCACCGGCACACCAAGACTCTTGCTGAGCAGACGACCGAAGAAATAGCCCGTGGCGGAAGCTCTCCGTACGGTGGACGGCGACACGACGGTCCAACGGGTGTCTGCGTCCTGCTCCGGACTCATCGACATGCGCGACGGTATCTTGGCATAACGTACGCCGCTGAAGTTGGCGGCATCGATGACAGCGTCGTTATATCCCTCCACGGGACATCCGTCGAAGCCGTGGACGGGCATCTCCATGTTGGACTGTCCTGCGCAGACCCACACTTCTCCCGAGAGCACTCCCTTTATGGTGGTCTGCTCGCCATCGTCGAAGGTTATGGTGAGCGGCGTGAAGCTGGGCTTCGGCGTACGTACACGAACCTCCCACGAGCCGTCTTTTGCGGCACGCGCCGTTACGACGTCCTTGCTCCATGACGTGCTTACGCGGACCGTCTTTCCCGGCGTGTCCCATCCCCAGAGACGGGCTTCCGAGGAGCACTGCAGAACCATGTTGTCCGACACAAGATGATGAAGCCTTACCTTTGCCTGTGCTCCGAAGGACATAAAGGCGGCTGCCAATAACAGTAATGATTTTCTCATTTTCATATATATATATGCTTACGTGTGTTTTATTATAAAATCCAATCAAAATTACGCATTATCCACGAATATTGCAAGTAGAGACGACTATTGTGGCGGAAAAGGCTTGGTATTTGCTAAAAAAGTGTTAATTTTGCAGTCTCTAAGGATAACAATAATATTATTTTTCACACATTCATTTCACACTAAGTATATAATTAAGTATATAAGAGGATGAAAACATTCAGTCTGAAACCACAGCTTCTTACGTCCCTCAAGACGTACAACCGACAAACCCTGACAGCCGACATCATGGCTGGTATCATCGTAGGTATTGTCGCCCTGCCGCTTGCCATCGCATTCGGCATCGCCTCCGGCGTAACCCCTGAGAAAGGCATCATCACCGCCATCATCTCCGGATTCATAATCTCGCTGCTTGGCGGCAGCAAGGTGCAGATAGGCGGACCCACCGGCGCTTTCATCGTCATCATCTACGGCATCATACAGAAGTATGGCATAGAGGGACTGATGATAGCCACCGTCATGGCTGGCGTGTTCCTGCTGCTGTTCGGTCTTCTGAAGCTGGGCACCATAATCAAGTATATTCCCTACCCCATCGTAGTGGGATTTACGAGCGGTATTGCCGTGACCATCTTCACCACACAGATAAAGGACCTCTTCGGACTTACCATAGAGAGCGTACCGTCTGACTTCATTGAGAAATGGGGATGCTACATCTCTCACTTCTCCACTGCCGACCTCTGGTGCTCCATTGTCGGCATCCTCAGCGTCGTCATCATAGCCCTCACTCCGAAGGTGAGCAAGAAGATTCCCGGCTCGCTCGTTGCCATCATCGTGATGACCGTCGCAGCCCTTATCCTGAAGAACTATTTCGGCGTGACCACCATCGAGACCATCGGCGACCGCTTCTCTGTAAGCAGCGCCATCCCCGACGCTCACATGCCAGCCATGACATGGGACACCATCAAGAGCCTTGTGGCTCCTGCGCTGACCATCGCCGTGCTCGGCGCCATAGAGTCGCTCCTCTCTGCTACGGTGGCTGACGGTGTGATAGGTGCACACCACAACTCTAACACGGAGCTGGTGGCTCAGGGTCTTGCCAACATCGCTTCGCCCATCTTCGGCGGCATCCCTGCCACCGGTGCCATCGCCCGTACGATGACCAACATCAACAACGGCGGCAAGACTCCGGTCAGCGGCATCGTGCATGCCATTGTGCTCCTGCTGATCTTCCTCTTCTTCATGCCTCTCGCCAAGTACATCCCTATGGCTTGTCTTGCCGGTGTGCTCGTGATAGTAAGTTACGGCATGTCGGGATGGCGTTCGTTCTTAGCGCTGATGAAGAATCCGAAGAGCGACGTAACGGTGCTGCTCATCACCTTCTTCCTCACCATCATCTTCGACCTTACCGTTGCCATTGAGGTGGGACTCATCATCGCCTGCCTGCTCTTCATGAAGCGTGTGTCTGAGATTACGGACGTGAAGGCTGTGACGGACGAGATTAACGAGGAGAGCGACATGATAAAGGACAACGCCGAACACCTCACCATCCCTGAGGGAGTGGAGGTTTACGAGATTAACGGTCCTTACTTCTTCGGTGCCGGCAATAAGTTTGAGGAGGTGATGGCTGCCTTCGGCGACCGTCCCAAGGTACGAATAATAAGAATGCGCAAGGTGCCGTTCGTAGATTCCACCGGCATCCACAACCTCACCAACCTCTGTGAGATGAGCCATAACGAAGGCATCGAGGTGGTGCTCTCGGGCGTTTGCGAAAAGGTGCACAAACAGCTGGAGAAGGCACGCTTCTATGACATTCTCGGCAACAAGAACATCTGCTCACACATCAATCTTGCCCTGGAACGTGCAAATGAAATAATCGGGGAGAAGAAATAAAAAGGAATACAAAAATATAGGAATGCACGCCACTCCTACAGTTAGATAATAAGAAAAGGAGTTAAGAAGTTTTGGCTTCTTAACTCCTTTATTTATAAAATCAGAACTGAACAATTCAAGATCGCAGGCGAAGCCGAGAATAATTCAAAATTCAAAATTCCTAATTCAAAACTTTATATATGCTTCGTCGCGCATATCGCTTAGCTTCTGAAGCATTTCTATTCTGCGCTGGTCCATCTTGCCCTGCTTAATACGCTTCTTGTTGTACTTCCACCAGTTGAGCAAGCCTCTCGACTCCTCCTTCTTCTTATCCGGAAACTGGCGGTGCACCTTTACGTAAGCGCATAAGGCATCATATTTGTCCTGCCATGCCTCAGCACGGCTTTTCTTTTCAGCCATAGCTCAAGCATCGACTTTATTCAGCCAGCTTCTCGCCGATGCGGATGACGTATTCGCTCATGAAGGAAGCGCCCGGCTGGAGGTGGTTCATCAAGTACTTGTCGCGCAGCTGACCCTTATAGCCGAGATGGTCATGCACACCGTACCACGGCTCAAGGCAGATAAACGGAGCCTTCTTGCCGTAGGGAGTCCACACGCCTACGCACGGAGCGCTGAATTCAACGCTAACCTCAGCCTCACCCGTAACAGGAGAAAGGATGTCGATGGCATGTATCTGGCTCTGGTCGAGGATGACGGCGTCGTCCTTGAAGTCTTCCTCCGTAAATGCCCACAGTCCGTCCTGCACGCCTTCGAGAGCATAGCGGTCTGACGTGATGCAACCCTCATGATTGCCGTAAATGCGTTCGATGTGTCCGTTATTGTCGAAGCGCAGCACGCCCTTCACGTCGTCGCCCTCCTTCACACCCGGCAAGCGGAATGCGGGATGAGCGCCAATCTGGAAATGAATCTCCTTCGTATCAGTGTTATATACATGCCAGATAACGTGTATCTCGTTGTCCACAAGCTTATATGTCACGGAGAGCATGAAGCGGTAAGGATACTGGCGCAGCGTATGCTCTGTCTCGCTGAGCACGTACGTCACCTTGTCGTCCGAATGACGGAGGAGACGGAAGTTCATGTCGCGGGCGAAGCCGTGTCTGCCCAGCTGGAATGTGCCGCCCTCCGTGCGATACGTTCCTGATAGAGTCCGCAAACGATGGGGAAGAGAATCGGAGAACGGCGTCCCCAATACTTGTCGTCTCCCTGCCAGAGATACTCGTGTTCGTCTGCGTCCTTGATGCTCTGCAATTCTGCTCCGAGGTCTGACACTTCTACGGTCAGAAATTCGTTTTGCAATGTTTCCATATAAAAAAGTGATTATTTATTCTGTACGTTCCTTAAACTTCTCAAGCAGCCACTCTCTCTGCTCGTCGATGGTAAGCTCCGAATTGTCGAGGAGGATGGCGTCGTCAGCCTTACGGAGCGGCGACACCTCACGGTGAGAGTCGGCATAGTCGCGCTGCTGCACATTCTCGAGGATGGTGTCATAGTCGGCAGGCATTCCCTTTGCCTCAAGCTCCTTGAAGCGACGGCGTGCACGAATCTCGGCTGTAGCCGTAACGAAGATCTTCAGTTCGGCGTCGGGGAAGACCACGGTGCCGATGTCGCGTCCGTCCATCACCACGCCTTTCTCTCTGCCCATAGCCTGCTGCGCTGCAACGAGACGTTCTCTTACGAAAGGAAGGGCTGCCACCTGGCTGACGTGCTGCGATACGTCGATGGTGCGTATCTCGCGCTCCACATTCTCGCCGTTGAGATATGTCTCCACCTTGCCCGTCGTTTCGTCACGGCGGAAGCTGATGTCGATGTCATTGACAGCAGCCTTCAGACGCTCCGTGTCCAGACTGCCGTCATCGCCGAACATGCCGCCACGCATGGCAGCAAGAGTGACGGCGCGATACATGGCACCAGTGTCAACGTATACGTAGCCCACCATCTTGGCAAGGTCTTTCGCCATCGTGCTCTTGCCACAAGAAGAGTGGCCGTCGATGGCTATCGTTATTTTCTTCATAGTTATATAAAGTAAGTGTATGTGATTATTATTTATAAGCTAAACGCCACATTGCCCATTATGGAAGAGCTTGAGACGTGATACTTGCCGTAAGCCAGACTCAACTTCAGGCGGTTAAGGCTTACGCCGGCACCAAGCGAGAGTCCTGCCATGTGGCTGCTTCCTCCTTCTGCATCGTTGATGTTCATCTCGTGCGAACGGCGGAGGTTATATCCCGCAGCTATCCACATCGACTGTGACAGCGTGGCGTCCACGCCCACCGTGAAATGGTCGGCAAATCGATAGTTCCAATGCGTGAGGTCGCCCATTGTGAGGGATATGCGGAACGGCGTATGGCTGATTTTCTTCGACACGCCCACCTGGAGGTCGAAAGGCAGCGCGTCATAGTCTTCCTCATACGCCTTGGTCTGTCCGCCGAGGTTCTTGGCAACGATGGAAGCTGACAATTCGGACTCGGGGTCATAATAGTTGACACCGAGGTCGAATGCCACGCCCCACGACGAATAGTCGCCGATGAACGAAGACACTACCTTGGCTGTCACGCCACCGGCAATGCGGTCAGAGAGCATGTAAGAGAAATAGCCAGCCATGGCAATGTCCTTGGCTGAGAAGTCGCCTGTCTGCTGTCCGGAAGCGTCGGTCTGCTTCATGGTGCCATAATTCATAAACTGTCCTGACACAGCCCACGTGGCACGTTCGCCTACGGCACGGTTGAACGACGCACTGGCTGTGGTCGATCCTGCCATGTACGTCATGAAGTTGAGAGCCAGCTGCTTGTCGCTGACAGACGAAAGCAGCGCAGGATTGTGGAATATGAGCGAAGCATCGTCTTCGATGAGGGCAATGCCGTCGCCGCCAACCGCAGCTGCACGTGCCGAAACCGGAAGACGAAGAAAATTATAGGCGGTCTGACTCTCCTGCGCCACACCTTTGAGTGGCAGGAGAAGAAGCGACACCATACATATAACTAATATGCAGACTTTGTTCATTCTTGGATATATCTTATGTGAATGTATCTTTTTCTGAAGATACAAAATTGAATGTATCTCTTATTGAAGTTACAAATTTAGACAAAAAAAACGAAACAAGGCGGTATGAATTAGGATTTATCAGTAATTTTGCAGAATAATTAGTTCCAGCCGGCTGGCTTCATCACCACCTTCGTCTCCATAGGTGTGGGCTACCTGATCATACAATTCCTGTAAGAAATGAGAAAATCAATTATATTAGCACTATTCACAACGGCAGCAATGCCACTAAACACGCTGGCTCAAGGCTCGAATGACGGATTCGGAGTGGAGGAAGTGGACCTCAAATCGCTCTACGAGATGGTCACCAAGCATGAGCAGAAGTCGAAAGCCTTAGAGCTATACATTAATTATGGAGCAGCGGCACAAGCCACACACGACTCGCGCAACGACGAATGGGGAGCACGCATTTACAACCGCTACCTTAAAATAGAGATGGTGGGATGGCTGACAGACCATATATATTACCGCTTCCGCCAACGCATCAACAAGTCGAACGTAGAACAGAGCGAGGACAACTTCTCGAAAGCCAACGACTATATGATGGTGGGATGGAAGTTTAACGACCACTGGAGCATCCAAGGCGGCAAGAAATGTCAGGCGCTCGGATCGTTCGAGTTCAGCGAGAACCCGCTCTTCATCTATCAGTATTCAGACCTGGAGGGCAACATAGACAGCTCAAAGGGAGCCATAAACGTGGTGTATAATCCCACGCCCGACCAGCAGTTATCCGCCGAGGTGAGCAACACCTACAACGGTAAGCTGGCAGACGAGTTCGGCAAAGACGCCAAGATAAGCGACGGAAAGATGACAAGCGACGGCAATGCGGAGCCGAAGCCCGACATCGCCCTGCTCCAGAAAGCCAGCGCACCACTGACGTACGCCTTAGGATGGAACGGCAAGTTCTTCGGCGGCAAGCTGCAGACGCGATGGTCATACATGCTCCGCACGCAAGCCAAGGACAAGTATAGCCAGCTGATACGCTTCGGACAGAAGCTCAAGCTCGACCGCCTGCAATGGTACGTCGACTATAGCATCTCCTTGGACGACCTTGACCGCATGAAGATAACGACGCGCGAGGTGGCAAAGGTGCTGGCGCCGACAGAAGAAAATCTGTATATGGGCAAGATATGCAACCTGTCATTGGTGACGAAGATGAACTGGCAGTTCACCTCAGACTGGAACCTCATGCTGAAGGGCACGTACGAGACAGCCAGCATGACACAGTCAGAGCAGTTCAGAAACTATCGTAAGGCATACGGCTACGTGGGAAGCGTGGAGTATTATCCTGCACGCAAGCAACAGCAAGACCTCAGATTCTACCTTGCCTACATGGGAAGGAAATACAGCTACAGCAAGCGCAGCACGCTGACGGGATATAACACGGACTGCATAGAACTGGGAATGATATACAGAATGAAGCTGCTATAATGGCGTGAAGATGTCAAGGAAACTGCAAAACGGTTCGCTTTTTACAAATTAAGGTTCGCTTTTTATAAAAGACATGTATGATATAAAGCGTACCTTTGCAGCAGAAAACAGAACTAACATCTAAAACAAGATTACCATTATGGCAAACGAAAAGAAATTCAGAGTAGAAGCTGACCTTCTGGGTGAACTTCAGGTTCCGGCTGACGCACTCTACGGCGTGCAGACACAGCGTGGCATCAACAACTATCATATCTCTCGCAAGACAATGCGCGACTATCCCGACTTCATCATCGCTAACGCATACGTGAAGCTGGCTGCCGCTCAGACCAACCACTCGCTCGGCGTTATCAACGACGAGATAGCAAGCGCAATGGGACAGGCTTGCCGCGAAATCATCGACGGTAAGTGGCACGAGAACTTCCCCATCGACATGATTCAGGGTGGTGCCGGTACTTCCGTTAACATGAACATCAATGAGGTGGTAGCCAACCGTGCCCTCGAAATCATGGGACACGAGAAGGGCGAATACCAGTATTGCTCGCCTAACGACCACGTCAACTGCGGCCAGTCTACAAACGACGCATATCCTACATCCATCCGCCTCGCGCTTATCCGCATGAACATCCACTTGGTGGGCGCTCTGACAGGACTTATCAGCGCTTTCCGCTACAAGGCAGAGGAATATAACGACACCATCAAGATGGGACGTACACAGCTGCAGGACGCTGTGCCTATGACCATCGGTCAGGAGTTTAACGCTTACGCCAACAACCTCGAAGAGGAAATCCTCAACCTCGAGCGCAACGTGAAGCTCCTCCACGAAATCAACATGGGCGGTACTGCCATCGGTACTGGTCTGAACGCTGTTCCCGGCTTCGCAAAGCTCTGCGCTGCCAACCTCAGCAAGCTCACCGGCGAGAACTTCGTATCGGCAATCGACCTCGTAGAGGCTACACCTGACACCGGCGCTTACGTAAGCTACTCTTCAGCTCTGAAGCGTCTTGCCATCAAGCTCTCTAAGATCTGTAACGACCTCCGCCTTATGGCTTCAGGTCCGCGCTGCGGCTTGAACGAGATCAACCTTCCTCCAAAGGCTCCCGGATCATCTATCATGCCGGGTAAGGTTAATCCCGTTATCCCCGAGGTTACCAATCAGGTTTGCTTCAAGGTTATCGGCAACGACACCACAGTAAGTTTCGCAGCAGAGGCAGGTCAGCTGGAGCTCAACGTTATGGAGCCTATCATCACAGCAAGCCTCTTCGAGAGCCTCACATGGCTGAAGAACGCCATCGAGACACTTACCGAAGAGTGTGTTCTCGGCATCACCGTCAACAAGGAGCGCTGCTACGAAATGGTGAAGAACAGCATCGGCATCGTTACTGCCCTCAACCCCATCATCGGCTATAAGGCAAGCTCAAAGGTGGCTAAGGAAGCTCACGCAACAGGACGCTCGGTTTATGACATCGTCATCGAGCAGGGACTCCTCAGTAAGGAAGAGCTCGACAAGGCTCTTGACCCGAAGGAAATGCTCCACTCTTCAAAGTTCTCTTTGAAGTAAGAAAAAAGATAAAGCTTAATAATATATTAAGGTGAAAGCCTGCAAGCCAGTCCGTTCTCACATGGATTAGGCTTGCAGGCTTCTTTTTTTGCCTCTTTGCAAGACAAGCCATCAAGATACCAGTCAGCAGGGTTGCTGTTATGGAATAAAATTCATACTTTTGCACACAGGAAACATAATCTATTGTATAAAAAAACTGTATCGAAGAATCTGAAATGAACCAACAGAAAGTCTATAATCTGGAAGAGTTTGCCACCAAATATCACATCAAGGATATTTATGGTGCATACGCCGCATACTTCTCTGTCAGCGGATTCAACAACATGGTGAAGGAACGCACACTCTTCACCAAGATTCTTTTAGTGAAGCAAGGCAGCTGCCGCATGCTGCTGAAACAGACCATTGGCGACGAACAAAGCATACAGCTCGCCGCCAAAGACCTCCTTATCATCACACCGAAGGAAGTGGCTGACGTAGCCGAAATATCGCCTGACTTCCAGGCTGAGAGCATCCTCGTGGACGAAACATTCGCTGACCACGCCACCCGCTACCAGCTAACAGACGAAAAGGACAAAAGCATAACGGACACCTTCCACTTTATCCGCGACATCGTACGCCGTCAGCACATCAACAAGGTGGAGATGATCAGAAGTATGTTTAACGTGCTGAAACTCATAATCGAAGAGCTGCCTTACGAAGATTGCTCCGTGACGCACGACCTCGGACACAAGAAGCAGGTGTACGAGATTTTCCTACACCACCTCTACCGCAACTTCCGCAAGGAACGCCAGATTCGCTTCTATGCCGACAAGCTGAACGTATCACCAGCCTATCTCTCACGTCTGGTGAAGGAAATAAGCGGATCCACCATCAACGAACACGCCACATCCTTGGTATACAAGGAAATATGCAACCTCCTCACCCAAACCGACATGTCAATGGGCGAAATAGCCGCACACCTCAACTTCAGCGACCAAAGCGCCATGACCAACTTCTTCAAGCAACGGTCAGGAATGTCGCCGCTGGCGTATAGGAACAAGTAGAATAGTTGTATTAGACAATAAAATATAGTATTTTTCTTGCTCGTCAAATAATAATTAACTATATTTGCAAACATATTTAAACTATAAACAACTATACGTATGAAGAAGTTTTATTTTTACAACTGCATGCTGGCAATGATGTTTGCCGGCGCACTGTCGTTATCGTCTTGCGGCGATGACAACAGCGGAACTGAAGACCCTGACGTGCCAGACCAGCCCATCACTCCTGACAAACCATCGGAAGAAAACGCCATGTCTCCTACAGACCAGAAGGAGCGTATGGACAATATCGCACGTGCGTTTATGAGCATGACCCCGGCCTCAGACTTCAAGAACTACGCAGACCTCATCAACTACGTGGACGAAACTTACGATGAATGCAATTATGACTGGGATAACGTAAACAGCTGGGCAAGAAACAGTTGGGAAGCCATAAGAAAGGCCACTGGCAATAAGACCACGAAGAAGTATGACGACTATGCCTCAGTTGTATATACGGAATATACAGCCTTGGCTCTTGCATCCAACTTTACTGGACACTTCCGTGCCAACAACGGCACGTGGGTGAAAGAAAGCGGCAAGGCCAACGACCTGCAGTTTACGTTTACAGACCAAAACGCACAGACATGCGTTCTGAAACTGGAGACAAGCGGAAACGTCAAGAAAGTGTATGTAGCCAACTTCGAAGAATGGACAGATTACGACTCAGACACATATAAATGGTGCGATTATTACGACCGTACAAAATGTACTATTGGTGTGCCGGAGAACATTGTCCTGACACTTACACAGAACGGCACCCAGATTGTCAAGACCACAGTGAAGATTGACATTGCAAGTCTGTCAGGCGAAAACTTTGACGTGAGCAAAGACAACATCACAGCGTCGGCTGTAATAGAAATGAGCAACGGATATGAGTTCAGATTATCACAGGCGGCCTATTCGGGCAATCAGAAAGCTTCTGCCAGCTATAGCATGAGCAAGAACGGCACAAAGCTCGCCACTGTATCCATTGCAGGCGACATAAGTGGCATACCGTCTTGCAACGTAGAGGCTTTCTCAAAAGGCGACTTCGACTTTGACGACTATAACACCGACAATGCAACAGCAAAGAATGCCCTCATCAAAATCGACATTCTCGGCAAGCTGCAGCTGCAGGGCGTGGTGAAAGACGTACGCAAATATTCGGAATACATGGATAAGGCTTACGATAACGAAACTGACGAGAACAAATTCAAGCAATGGGTAAACTCTGCCAACGAGCTGACACTGATAAACCTCTTCTATGACAACACATCAGTGAAGCAGGCCGAAATGAAGTTGGAATCCTTTGCCGACTCTGACTGGGGCGGATATACATACTGGGAGATGGAGCCAGTGCTTGTGTTCTTCGACGGGTCGTCCAACAGCATGTTCGACGTGTTCTTCAACGACACTGACTTCAAGCAGACCATAAACGCCTTCGAGGACCTTATCGACAGATATGAGAATCTTATCCACTAAAACATACATAACATTAACAGCACTCTGCCTTCTCCCCACATCAGTCTCTCTGGCACAGGACGATGTGGAGAGAAGGCAGAGTGTTTTGCTCGACAGTGTGGTGATAAGCGCAAGACGACACACTGACGCATTAAAGCAGAACACACCAGGAAGCTACGACTGGAACATGCAGCAGCTCGACCTTCTTCCCAAGATATTCGGCAATGCCGACCCCATTCACTATGCGCAGATGCTGCCAGGAATACAGACAAACTCGGAATATCGTTGCGGCATCAACATAGACGGATGCGATAACGCTCATAATGCTGTCACCATATCAGGCGTGCCGGTATACAACGTGGGGCACTTATTGGGATTTTTCTCTATATTCAACGGTTCGCATTTCAAGAAGATGAACATAAAGAGGGCTGCAACAAACGGCGCCTACCCTAACCGCATCGGCGGCACACTCGACATGACATCCTTCCTTAACATAACTGACTCGCTGGAGGGCGAATACTCCGTCGGGCTGATTTCGTCACAAGGAACAATGCGCACACCTCTCGGCAGAAACATCTCTGCCACAATATCCATACGCGGATCGTACCTTAACCTGCTATACGGACGATGGCTGAAAGCCGACAACACACAGATTTATTATCAGTTCGGTGATGCCAACGTATCGGTAATACATAAATTCAGCGAGCAGGACCGACTGTTAATCGATTTCTATACGGGCATCGACAATGCCAAATTCAATGAAGCAAATTACATGGCCAAGATAAAGGCAAAATGGGGAAACACAACGGGGGCAATACATTGGCTGCATGACGGACAAAAGTGGAGCTCACATCACAGCATATACGTATCTTCCTATCATAACCACTTCCGCCTGCAGATGGAGGAGGCTGAAGGACGCATGCCGTCATATATAACAGACTTCGGACTCAAGACGAACAGTAAGTGGCGACAACTGTCATTCGGAGGTGATGTCGTGGCTCACTTCATCAGACCTCAAACCATATATGCAGACAACTTTTACAGCGACATAACGTCCGTTCCCGATAGACAGAACGCTATGGAAACCTCAGTATATGCCGACTGGAAGCAGCCGTTGTCGGCTTCGTTGTCTCTTAATGCCGGGACAAGACTGACGCTGTGGCATATTGACAAACATAACTTCAAGTCGGCTGACCCATCCATCACCCTGCAATACGACAACAATAAAGGGCTGAAAATGTCGGTGGGTTGGTTTATGCGCCACCAATATATCTTTCAGACTGGCTTTTCTGATGCCGGACTACCCACAGAGTTCTGGATGTCTACGAACAGAAACAACAAGCCACAATACTGCAACGGCATCACGGCAGGAGCTTCCGTATACTTCGGAAAGCGTATGTGGCAACTCTCTGCTGACATCTTCTTCCGCAGTATGTATAACCAAATAGAATACAGCGGCAGCATGCTCGACTGCCTTAATGCGTCATACGACCTCAACAATTATCTGCTTCACGGGAAAGGCAGGAATGTCGGATGCAATATAATGCTGCAGAAATGTGCCGGAGAAATTACGGGATGGTGCTCTTACACCTTCACGAGAGCAAGACGCACCTTCAATGAGGAGGGACACAACCATACATACCCCGCAAACCACGAACGCCCGCATGAGCTGAACGCCGTTATGGCATGGTCGACGGGAAAACATCTTACCATAGGCGCCACATTCGTCTTTGCCTCGGGCACACCATTCACGGCACCCGTGTCGGCAAGCATTCTTAACGGCAACATTATAGCAACATACGGAAAGCATAACGCCAACCGACTTGGAGCATACGGAAGACTGGACATTTCGGTCAACTATAAATGGAAGCCTAAACATGCAAAGGAACGAGGAATAAACTTCTCCGTATATAACGCCACCGCTCATCGCAACGACCTGTTCTATCGTATTGACAAACAACGTGACGGTGACTTTGCGGTCCGCCCAGTCAGTTTCATGCTGGACATGCTGCCATCGTTGAGCTATTATTGTAAATTCTAATAAGAAAATATGAATAAGAAGACTGCTCTCTTTACCATCATAATGGTCATAGCAGGAATGCTTGTGGCTTGTGAGGCCGACTTTACAACAGAAAAAAAGAGTGAGATGGTGGTGGAAGGATGGATTGACGAAGGAGGATACCCAGTGGTTATCCTCACGAAGAGCCTTACCATCAGCGATAAGTATCAAAGGATAGACTCACTTGCACAATACCTGATACGCTGGGCGAAAGTGTCGGTTTCGGACGGAGAAAGAAAGGTGGTGCTGACAGGAAAATATGACTCGCGCTTCTTTCCGCCTTATATATACACCACCGGAAACATGCGTGGTGTAGCTGGCAAGACTTACACCCTGGACATTGAATATAAGGACTGGCACGCAACGGCAACCACAACCATTCCTGAAACGCATCCAATAAAAAACATAAGACTGGAACAATGTGCAGAATCAGACACCATGTTTCAAGTGAAACTGGATATCGACACAGAAAAAGCGCACAATGCATATTATCAGCTGTTCACATGTGAGGGAACCAACAACCGTCTGTTCGTGGCTTCGTATCTGGGAAGCATTGAGGGAGCTGCATTAAAGAAAGATAAGGAAATTACAGTATACCGCAGTCACAGAGTGGCAACGGGAAAAAAATACATCCCCTTCTTCTGCCTTAACGACACGCTCGCCATAAAACTTGCTCATATCGACAACGTCTCATACAATTTTTGGAGCGACTATTCACGCAACCTTACAATGGCAGACAATCTCTTCATGGCTCCTACGCACAATATCAGAGGCAACGTGAACGGTGCCACCGGATATTGGTGTGGCATGGGAGCAGATGTCAAATATGTTGTCATTAAGAAAGACAATGAATAAAGACAGCGATAATCTAACGATCTTTACAGTCGATTATGCCAAGAGCAGACGGCATCATCGACTTTCTATATATTGCTAATTGATTTTATTATCTGATTACCAGCCTGTTGTTGTCCAGCTCAACATGATGGGCAAAAGAAAGGGTTGTTCCGTCGAATACTGCCGACACGTCAATGCCACGGCGCACCAGCTCGTCAATAAGAGCCTGGTCATGGGCTGCACGCACGGAATTGAAGCCACGCTTTCCAACCTGGCTATTGAATGATCTGACAAGTGAAGGGAGTGTACTGGCTGCGAAACGCGCAGCGAAATCGTTGTAAAATGAATTGTTCATAAAGACTTGTTTTTGAAATTAAACTTATTTCCACATCGTACCTTGACCACCGTGGCTGTCGTGCTCGGTTGGTGCAGATTCTAATACTGCTCTTGATGTTTCGGGGGCAAAGGTATAAAGAAAAATGGGATGGGCAAAGAAAAAGATGGATTATTTCTGGCTGTGTCATTTTGTAGATAAACTAAAATACAATATATTTGCAAAATAAATTGAACTTTTCTCATAAGAAAAGAAATATACTATAAGAGTTCATATCTCTCTACATATTAAATTGTTAATTGCTGATAACTATGAGACTGAAGCCAAAACTACTCAATGCAATAATATTAGGATTGACAATGTTCCTTTCAATGCAAACAGCTTTTGCTGCTTGCAAACAGTCGTTTGCCGCTCAACAAAAGAAGGTAGCGACCATTAGCAAAAAGAGAGTTGTCAAGAGCAAGAAGAGAACCTATCGCAAGGCTTCGGCGCGTAAATATTCGCATAGGGAACTGAACTCCATTATGCGGATACTTGAGCGGAAGTTCCTGTCGGAAGACAAGACCCCGGCCTTGCGAAATGTTGTTGGATTTGGAATGGGATCCAACTCCATTGATGTTGCGCTCCGTTGGAACACGAAGGAGAAGCAGCAGGAGTTTCGTAGGCAGATTTACAACTCGCCCGCCATCAGGTTTGAGGGCAAGTTGGACCCTATCATCGACAACAGGGAAGGCGTGAGCATCTACCAAGGTATCTCCCTCAAGGCGGAGAAGCCTTCCTATCCATTGGGCACCACGGAGATCAGATTCACGATTACCAACCATAGTGGCGAAGAATTTGTGTATGGCGATGCCTATAGCATCACGGCCCAAGGAGCGGATGGCAATTGGTTTGTTGTGCCCACCGATTGCTCGTTCACGGCCATCGGTCATGTTTTAAGCGATGGTCAAAGCGGCACCATCACAGCCCATCTTTTTCCCGATATTCTGCCAAACAATCCTGGCGTCTATCGCTTCTTCTACGAAGAAAACATAGATGGCAATAAGGTGCTGCTTATGGCAACCTTTGAGTTGAAGTAAATAAAAAGAATTGTTGCTTATGAAAATACTCTTCAGTTTATTGGCATTTTGTTTATTTGCCTCATGCGTCCATTCCCAAGAGGTGGTGGACACGGTAAGTGTGCGTGTGCAGTATCGTGCATTATATAAACACACACATGAGCAAAAGGAAGCGTATGATGATATAAATCTGTTGGATATAGGCAGTCATTCGTCTCGGTTTTATAGCCAACGGTTTGAGCAGTTTCTGCATCAACGCGACTCTGTAAAGAGTGTGAATACCGACCCTATGAGCTATTTGCAATTCTTGGCAAATACGTTTGGCTCTAAGAAAGGACGCGAGTATGAAGTTTATAAGCATATTCCGCAGAGGGGCACTCTCACTTACACGGATGTCCTGCACAATGATTTTTTCTTCAGTTATGAGGAATCCATTCCGACCTTTACTTGGGAACTTGCCGAGGGTGATACTATTATTATAGGTTATCCCTGCCATAAAGCCGTTTGTCAGTTCCGCGGACGCACTTGGACTGCATGGTATTCGTTGGACTTGCCTTTTGATAACGGTCCATGGAAGTTAGGTGGTTTGCCAGGACTCATATTGGCTGCTTCTGAAAGCCGACATGAATTTTCGTTTGTAGCTACAGGAATAGAGCAAATGCGGCAAACTGCAACTATCTGTTTTCAACCTAAACGTTATTTGCGTTCTACTCCTGTCAAGTTTCAACATCTGCTTGAGGATTACTGGAAAGACCAATGGAATACCACTAACCGCTTGCAAGGTAGCGAATATAGCGAACCGCCTAAGGCACAAAGGACTTTCAATGCCTGTTTAATGGATAAATACGAATAAGTGATATGCAATAACCATTTGGTAAGCAATGAGATATGCCATATTTTTCATACTTCTGCTAACCAACCTTTCTCTCTCTGCACAAACCTTCACGGGAAAGGTGAAGGGTAAGAAAGGAGAACTCTTGGTAGGTGCCTCGGTTGTGGCATCGACTGAGAGCAAGTCAACCGTGGCGTATTGTCTCACAAGCGATAAGGGTGAATATAAGCTGACTATTCCTAAAGGGAAAAATCCTGCAAGCATAACGGTAAGTTATATTGGTTATCAGAAAAAGACAATGCCGTTTGCTGATTTGAAGGACGGCATGACTATCACGTTGGTAGAAGGTGGCTTCAAGCTAAAGGAAGTAAAGATAAAAGCGGAGCGTATAAAGAGTACGGGAGACACGCTCACATATTCGGTTGCAGGTTTCCGCCAGGGGCAAGACCGAAGCATAGCTGATGTAATAGCAAAGATGCCAGGTCTTGAAGTAAAAGCTGACGGCAAGGTGGAATACCAAGGAACACCTATCAATAAGTTCTATATCGAGGGACTTGACTTAATGGGGTCGCAATATGGCGTTGCCAACCAAAACATCTCAGCTGATAAGATAAAGAGTGTGCAGGTGTTGGAGAATCATCAGTCGGTGAAGTCGTTGCGTGGCGTAGCGTTTAGCGAGCAAGCTGCTCTCAACCTTGTATTGAAAGATGATGCCAAAGCTGTTTGGACGGGGACGGCTGACATTGGTCTTGGTTGTGGCGATGATTTTCTTTACGACTGCCGACTGATGGGTATGCGTTTCAACAAGAAGTATCAGACGCTTATGATGTACAAGAACAACAACATCGGCAAGCAACTCGATAATGAGGTGCTCGACCTTGCTGCATTGTTGAAAGGAAGAACAGGTTCTGAATCGGGCTTTCTCTCAATGATGTCGGTTGCAGCTCCCGACCTTGCAGACAACCGCTATACTTTCAACAATAGTCATCTTGTAGCCGGCAACTGGCTTTGGAAGACTGGTAAGGATTCGGAACTGCGTGTGCAAGGCAATGGATTTATAGACAAGACCGACATGCAGGACTATAATTCATCCACTTATCTCACCCTTGCCGACATGCCTGTCATCGTTGAGGAGCAGAATGTCAGCAACACCCGAAGCGAATGGAAGGGTGAGGCTAATTATCAGTACAACAGCAGCAAGAGTTTCGTCAAGAACAACCTTAAAGGTTATATTGACTTCAACAAGAGTGTCGGCACGATGATGTACAACGGACAGCGCACCGACATGATGGTGAAGCCGCACAAGCGCAGTATTACTGAGGATTTTCAGATGTCGCACACAACGGCAAAGGGCAACATATACAACGTTGAAAGTTATTGGACCTATAGCTATCTGCCAGGACAGTTGCTCACTATTGGTGGAATGACAGAACGGCTGAATCTCGGTTTCTTCTCCACACAGAATGAAATGCAATATAAACTGAAAGTCGGCAGACACTATCTCAACAATGAGTTGGGAGTGAACTACGACTATCAGAGCATTGGTGTGGCAATGGACGGGGAAGCGGAGAAGACGAATGTGTATCAGTTGCTTCGCACGTATTGGACTCCTTCCATGTCGTTCCTTTTCGGAAAGCACAGGATTGGAATAAAGTCGAAGATAAGTTATGCCCGTCAGTCTTATCGTGAATCAAGAAGCAATCATCTGTGGATAGACCCTTCGGTCAACTGGAATTGTAAGGCAACTGTTGTTTCTGAATTTTCGGCTAATTTTGGTTATGCGAATGCTCCATTGATGGGAAGGTCTATCTATGACATTCCTATCTTCACAAGTTATCGCACGCAGAAAGTGAATAGAGGCAAGATGGATGCTACTCACTCCCTTCATGCAACTGCAGCATATAAATACACCAATCCTGTGTCGGGACTGTTCTTTAATATTCGTCCTACATATAATAGAATGTCGGGAAACATCCTTTACGAGAGTGCGATGAACGGCAACATCTATACCATGACTGCTACAGACAAGGAATATGCCATGCAGACAATAGGCATTTATGGTCGTGTAAGCAAGTCTTTTGGATGGGCAAAGACACTAATAGGTCTTGGTGCCTCACACAACATCACAGATTATAGTATGCTTGTGTCGGGCATTGTGAATGATGCACGTATGAACACAACCGCTGTTTCGTTCGACTACTCATTGCGTCCAGCGAGATTTCTTTCTATTGAAGGAAAGTCAAATGTGAACATTTACAAGCAGAAGAACCTCACGTCTTCAGAACTCTCCTCTGCCCCCACGTCCGACTGGGAACATTTCCTTAAACTATATGTTTTCCCTGCCAAAGGATGGATGCTGAGCGTGAAGAACGAACTCTTCCATACCAACGACAAGAGCATCGGCATAAACCACTTTCTTGACTTTGCCATTGCCTACAAGGCTAAGCGTTGGGAGTTCTCTGTCACAGCAAACAACCTTATTGGAACTTCAGAGTTTGAACGAAGAACTCTCGGCAACACAATTGAGTCGTATAGCATAACCCGTCTTCGTCCAAGAGAAGTGCTTGCAAAATGGAGTATGGATTTGTAACAAAAAGAGCGGATTAGACAAGAACGGTAAGGCTCCCATCATGCGACGCATCACGGTGAACAGGACGAATGAAACAAGAACATTACGCTTACTTGGGGTTAAAAGATGTAAAAAGGATACTTTCGTTTTTAACTTCAACCGTTTTAGATGGTATTTATATTGTGACTATGTCAGTAAAATAAATATTAATAAAATCATGAGAAGATTATTTATAAGTCTGATGCTGACTTTGACAGCATTCATAGCAAACGCCCAGCCTTCTGCCATCACTCCACAAGACTATCAGCAGATGCTGAAGAAGGGAATAGATGTAGATTGGTGGGGAAGAAGTGAAAAAAATAAATATGGTGCCTATTCGGAAACAGCAGTAAAGAGATTTGCCCAGCAAGGTATCAAGCATGTAAGATTCCGCCTACATCATTATCGTTTCACGGATGAGGATTTCAAGAGACTGTTTTCGCAGATAAATACCTGCATGCAGAATGACCTGATTCCAATTATAGCCTTCTCCGCCAAACCTTATAAGGAGAATCCAAATGCTGAGGAGCATGAGAAAGTAGTAAAGTGGTGGAAGATAATGGCTGAAAGATGCAAGGATCTCTCACCAAAGGTTTCGTTTGATTTGATTGTAGAACCTTCGGACAAAGTAAAAAAGGATGTGGCTGAACTCAACTCTCTTTATGAGGATTGTGTGGCGACCATTCGCAAGACCAATCCAAAGCGAATCATCTTTATAGCCCCTCCAAAACTGTCTCATCCTGAAGGTCTTAAATACTTGCAGACTCCTTCGCAGAGCAATAGTTATCTGATGGCTGAATGGCATTTCTATGCTGCAGGTCCCAGCAAGACCAACAACAAAAAACGCTGGACTTCAGGTACGGCAGAAGAAAAGCAACAGATAAAGAAAAGTATCAAGGTTGCAGTTGATTGGCAAAAGGAAACTGGTATTTACACCTGGGTTGGGGCTTGGATGCCTGGAGATTATAACAAAGACGATAATTATAGTGTAAAGGAACAGATAGAATTTGCTTCATTCATGACGAAGCAGCTTGATAAGTACGGGATTCCCTTTGCTATTAATTCTGATGATAAGTTTTACGATTATCAAGCAGAAAACTGGATATCCCAATATAAAGATTTGCTGGATAGTATATTCATGTAATATAGCAGAAGAAGCTCTGCGTGCAACTATCCTGACAACACACAAAAGTTGCTTACACAACTCGCCAACCATTTCTGCATGCTCGGAATACATCCCGAAAAAATCATAGTAAGCGACAAGCTGACCTTCGCTCTCATCAGTGATTTCTGCAATAAATGCAACATAAAACTGAAGAAAGTCGATTCTATGCCTGAGCTTGACTATGCCTGTGACAGCATGTTACTATACATGATGAAGTTATAATGTAGTTGCTAAAGGGCATCTTTAGCGGCTGTTCATTATAACTACAATCTCTTCATCACCTGTCTCCAAGCCGAACTTATTCCCGGCGACAGAGGTTCGCAGCTTATCATATTTAGTGTTTGGCGCAGTTCATTAAGCAGTTCGGGCCAGTATTTCATCTGCTCGTAAGCAAGCTTGATGCACTGCGCCCTTATTGCATAGGGCGACTTGGGGTCGGCAAACATCCAAACATTGTCGTCGACAGCGAAATGGGTAAACGTCCAAAGCGCATTGACAGCCACAAGGCGGTCGTCGTCAAGCATAAGCTGATAAAGCAGTTCCTTTAAACTATTGTTTTGCTCACCCTGAACAAGCAAGCAAATGTCTTTTATCTCGTCCATGGAAAGACAGTGTACTTACCTGGCCACTTTGTATTAAAAACCATAATACAAACGATCCAAATCCCTATTATCATTCTCTAGTTTTTTAGGATAATAGTCACCAAGGAATCGGATTTCATCAAAGCATACACTCTTAGAGTCTTTCTGATACTTCTCTATAATAGAAATGTATCTTTTGTCATTCTCTATATCGTGATGCAATTTGGACATATCTTCACTAATTGTCCATGAACAACAATTCAAAGCTCCACCCCATTTCTCGATGAATACTTTCATCTGAACTTGATAAATTCTTCCTTTATAATCTGGATATAAAGCAATAAAATGACTCATTGCTTCATTATCAAGTTTTGTATTGCCAATTCCTGGAACAATAATAACATCACGCGTCTGAAGAGCGTTGATATATGCCCAACTTAATTCGTTATATTCAGAAAGATTCAACTCTATAACATAAAAATGTTCCATCAATACATTACGCATTAGAGTCGCAATACCATCATCATATACAGAAAGATTGGTTAACACTACAGGTTTCCCATCTTTTTGTACACCGACAAATCTTAAGATACCATCCGTATGCCCACAAACATCCTTTTTATCCCATGGTAGCCATACTATAATTATTTCACCAATAGTTGAATTACATTCTTTAGGTTTGAAAGAATCCCGAATTTTAGATTCTATCTCCTTTTGAGACAATCCTTCGTTTTCTATCATCACCTTGTCTGTCATTACAATAAAGGATTTAGTGGTGTAAGTATTTGGTTGTTCTATTTCGCCAACAACAATATTTCCACCATCTATAACCAAAGAAGAATGATTGACAATAAATTTATTTCCAACCATCTTCTTCGTCACTTTGTCTACATCAGTAATGTATTTTTCCTTTCCTTTTAGATAGTCGGGATTGTATACAAATTGGGAGAAACGATCACATGCAAATTGTATCGGCATATAATCACGACACCAATAATCCTTAGTTAAAGGAAGCGTTTCATGCGCTACGTTATTAGCATCCAGAATTTCACAAACATCCTTATAGATATTGGGATAATCAGTACGTAGCAACTGTGAAAAAAACACTTTGTCTTTATATTGTTCTGTTATCATAGCTTTTCAACTCGTTTAAATCCCCATAATCTGTTGTCGTTTATATTGATTCGCTGCATAGGTTCTGCATAGCCCGATGTTTCATCAGGCTCATCTATCCATTCTATACAAAACTTACCATTGCTTAGCATATTTGCTCCACCAAATAAATCATACCAAAAATCATGAGGAGCCCAATTTTTTCTTTTTTCATTATTCTCCCATTCTTTTTCCCCAGGCACAATGGCTTTATAGCCTCTGATCAAGAAAGACGCATGGTATTTCTTCTGTGGATCATCAAACAAAACATCAACGCCCGATGGATTTGGACATACAGCACCTAAAGCATAACCAAATTCATCTTTCCCTTTCAGATATTTTTTTTCATCTTTAATATTGCCATCATCCTCATGGTAATAGAATTCGATGCAGGTCAACTTTAGCTTATACGCATCCTTACAACCGCCATTAATAAGGAAATAGCCAGAGAAGAATGCTGCTTCAGCTATTTTCTTAAACTCTTCAAATAGGTTCGCTTCACAACCATCAGCACCTTTGAAAGCTTTTAATACTTGAAACAATCTTGATTCCATACTTATTGTAATTATCGTTATTCCTTAAATTAGCAGACTTATAATTTTACAAGAAAGCAAGACATTGGCTAACAATAAATTATCCAATGCTTGCATATGTCAGGAAATTCACTTACCTTAGTGCTGCTTAAAACTTAAATAAAGAATATCCGACATATGGCAAAGGTAAACATAAAATCTGAGAAAATCACTCCTTTCGGAGGCATTTATTACGCAAGCAAGGCTTTTTATGCGCTTTCACTTGACAAAGTCATCAACGTTTGTCTTCCACTTTATCGTCGTATGCGCCAAATGTACAAGGACGGCAAGAAGATGGACGGCACACCGTCCGACACAATATTTGCATTTCTAACGCTCAATACTATGAGTTGAACGCACGAAGAAATCTTTGGTGCGAAATTCTTGGGTTTTGAGCGTTTGGAGCTATAACGCTGACACACAGCCGATTATGTGATTTACAAGAAAAATGCGTAAACAAACTGGTTGTAAAAGTGGCTCTTTTAAGGTGTCATAGTGCTTGTTTTACCTCCCAATACTTCAACTATTACCTTGCAACAGCGCCTCTTTGAGACTGTAAAAGTAGCACTTTGAGGGCACTATTGTTATTTTGATGGTCATCAAGGGTGTTTTTTATGCTGTAAAAAACTATAAAAACAGCTTTATGATTCTCTATAATTGATTTTTATTTTGTAACAGCTTTTTACTCTTTGTACGATATTTGCATGACGGACATGAAGACATGTTTTTTTGACAAGAAGACATGTTCTTCGTGTCAAAAAACACCTGTAAGGCATTTCTTCATCACCTGCTGCCAAGCCGAACGCAGCCCAGGCGATAGCGGTTCGCAGCTTATCATTTCGAGAGTCTGGCGAAGTTCGTTTAGCAGTTCGGGCCAATGGCGCATCTGCTCGTAGGCAAGCTTGATGCACAGGGCTCTGACGGCATAGGGCGACTTCGGGTCAGCGAGTCGCGTCAGGCAGAAATCAATGAAGTCGGTACGGATGGCTTCTTCATCGAATGGTTGGCGAAGAAGCAGAGTGAGAATAAGGCGGAGCTTCGTCACGTCTTGCTCCGTGATGGCACGTTCGATAAGCTGGTCGTGCTTGGCAAACAGCCAAACATTGTCAGCCAACGCAAAATGCGTGAACGTCCAAAGCGCATTGACAGCCACGCGGCGGTCGTCGTCAAGCGTAAGCTGATAAAGCTGTTCCTTTAAACTATGGTTTTGCTCGCCCTGAACAAGCAAGCAAATATCATTTATCCCGTCCATGGAAAGACGGTGAGAGAGGAGGGATTTCATGAATCTATTTTACTATACCTGTTTCTATCTCGTTTTCTAAATACGAGAACACATACACCGAACCTTCGTAGTACAAACCACAATCTGGGTTGCACAAACGCTTATAGGTCTCGGAAGAATACAGTTCATCAAGTGCCTTCTTCATATTCCACCCATATTTTTGCATCAACATCTCAACCAACTCGGTAGAGAGGCATTCTATCTGAAATTGGATATCTTCGCTCATAACAGCCAAAGTCCTTGCCTTTACGTGATCGACATAAATCTATCTTGTCAATCACAACGTTGCTGCCATGATATAAAGTCAACATCCCAATCGTCCTCCATTCTTTTGGCATAACAACATTATATCCTCTACAGCATCCTCTATAGAAAGAGTATGCTCTGCTGCATAACAATCTATAAGGAAATCTATTCCTTTAAACCTGCGTAAATAGGCGTATGACTGCGCCAATGTCAAACTAAAACGATTGGCAAATGCTCCTACACAGCAATTTACATATTCTATGATATTATGAGTCAAATCCATATATTTCTAAAGTCAATTGATTATTCTAAATATCATTATCTCAGCGCAAATCTACAACAATTAATCCAAAAAGCAAAATCTTTTTTGGGATAATTATTGCTGTTTGGAGTTATAGTAGAATGGATTATCTATAAGATATAGAAATCATATCCCAACTTAGCAGATAGAGAAAAAAGAAGTAGTACTATGTGGCAAGACAAAATGTCATTAGAAAAAACTGAACAAAATAATACGTTTCGTTATTCTATTTTTCGATTATTCTTTGTACATTTGTCACATTAATATATATATATTAATATTACACCTTAAAATAATAACCTATGCTATCTACACTCAAAAGATATTTTGGATATAATTCCTTTCGCCCTCTACAAGAGAACATTATACGCCATATACTTAGCAACAAAGACTGTCTGGTGTTGATGCCTACTGGCGGTGGAAAGAGTATCTGCTATCAGATACCGGCATTGATGATGCCTGGTACGGCTATAGTTGTTTCTCCTCTTATATCTTTGATGAAAGACCAAGTAGAGAGTCTACGTGCTAACGGCATTGCTGCAGCTGCTCTAAATAGTAATGCCTCAGAAGCTGAGAATCATGATATAGCAGAACGTGCATACAGAGGTGAATATAAATTGTTATATGTGTCGCCTGAAAAATTATTATCAGAGATTCAATATGGTATCTTCAGTAATTCTCATGGAACAGAACCAACTGGTTCTCTCAAAGTTAGTATGTTTGCTATAGATGAAGCTCATTGTATTTCTCAATGGGGACATGACTTTAGACCGGAATATACTCAGCTTGGTAAGCTAAAAGAATTGTTTCCTAATGTGCCTGTTGCGGCATTTACAGCAACTGCTGATAAAATTACTAAAGAAGATATAATACAGCAACTCCGTTTAGATAAAGATGAAACAGGAGAAGTGAAGATTTTTATATCATCTTTCGATCGTCCAAACTTGTCGCTAGATGTTCGTCGTGGCTATTCTGCAAAAGATAAGTTGCGCTTTCTGCTTTCGTTGATTGCTCGTCATCATAACGAGAGTGGTATTATATATTGCATGAGCAGGAAAACTACAGAAATGGTGGCTGAGAAACTTCAAGAAAAAGGTATTCGTGCCAAGGCTTATCATGCTGGACTTTCTGCTAAGGAGCGAGACGATGTTCAAGAAGCATTTATTAACGACGAAATAGATGTGGTGTGCGCAACGGTTGCTTTTGGTATGGGTATTGACAAGAGTAATGTGCGCTTTGTTGTTCATTACAATCTGCCGAAAAGTATAGAGAGCTATTATCAAGAGATAGGACGTGGAGGACGTGACGGACTTCCTTGCGAGACTATTCTGTTTTATCAAGTAGGTGATCTTATAATGCTTAGAAAGTTTGCAGAAGAAAGTGGTCAACAGAATATCAATAATGAAAAGTTGGATCGTATGCAGGAGTATGCGGAGAGTCAAGTGTGTCGACGAAGAATTCTGCTCAATTATTTCGGAGAAACAATGGATCATGATTGCGACAACTGTGATGTTTGCAAAAATCCTCCTCGTAGATTTAACGGAACAATACTTGTACAAAAGGCTCTTTCCGCCATCATGCGCACTAAACAACAAGTAGGATTTAAACTGCTGATAGACATTCTTCGTGGTGCTTCTAATCAAGAGGTTTATGGCTCATCCGATAAAGTCCGTGGCATCCCTACCCAAATATATCAACGATACATGATAGATTTTCCGTAAAGATGTTTACCTTTGCTGTATGAAAAATGATGTCAGCATTAATATGTACAAGGGACTT
>NZ_NOVE01000024.1 GCF_002265625.1 Prevotella sp. 885 | reverse complement strand
ACGAATATCGGTTCTGTCACCTGGTCTCAGCTCGTTTTCGTCAAGGTATATGTGAACAAGCTTTGTTTCTTTCTTTTGCTCTACAAACACGTCTTTAAGGTCGAACCAATCCAGCATGTGTTCGGGCAAAAGACATTCTGCAAGGAGTCTATACTTTTCCATATTTATCCGTTCTTTGACTTTATAAACGGACAATATAGTGTTTTTATTGTACTACGATATCCACACACTTTTTCCAGTGGTCCCTAAGAACAACGGATATATAGAGGCTCTTACACGCGACTGGCAACCCATAGCGGACATGCGACTCTCGGATAAGGACGAGAACGGATCGCGCACGATGAACACTCACCTTCATATCATCGAGCCGTACACCAATCTCTATCGCGTGGCTCCGTCACCGGAACTGAAGGAACGCCTCGTCAATCTGCTCCATATCTTCACCGACCGCCTGCTCAACAAGCAGACCAACCACCTGGATCTCTTCTTCAACGACGAGTGGCAGGGACGCCGAAACATACAGAGCTTCGGTCATGACATTGAGGCTTCATGGCTGCTCCATGAGACAGCGCTCGTTATTGGCGACAAGGATGTGCTGCAGTGGATAGAGCCGGTGGTGAAGAATGTGGCTGTGGCTGCTGACGAAGGCTTGCTGGACGACGGTTCGATGATTTACGAACGCTGGACCGACACAGGCAAGACAGACCGTTCGCTGCAATGGTGGGTGCAGTGTGAAAACATCATCGGACACGTAAATCTCTGGCAGCACTTCGGAAAAGAGGCGTGTCTTAGCATAGCCGCACGCTGCTGGAACTACACCAAGACACGCCTCGTTGACCAGAAGAACGGCGAGTGGTATTGGAGCATCAACGAGGATGGCTCCGTCAACCACTCAGACGATAAAGCCGGCTTCTGGAAATGTCCTTATCACAACACACGTATGTGTCTGGAGATAATGGAGAGAATGTAGAAATATAATAACAATATCTTATAACCTCAGTCCTATTCCCACTGTAAACGGATGCCATTCCGGAGCGTATTTTGTGCGCAGCAGTGGGGTTAGGGCTGTTCTTGCATATAGCATGAAGAAGCCGCAGCCGAGACGCGCCTCGAGGTTTATTCCTACGGGATTCATGTTTACATCTTTTGTCAGCGTGTGTCTCTTGCCGAGCTTATAGCGTGAACGCTCGTTGGCACGAAACTCAATGGACGGACCGAAGGCTGCGTAGATGTCATCCGAACCGATGCGGTTTGACCATTCCAGCATTATCGGAATGCGGAAAGCCCAATAGCTTAGGTAGCTTTTCGACGGACGCTCGTCATTCTTGTTGTCTCCAACGGCGAAAGGCTGAATGCTTGTTATACCGTCAACGGTAGTGAGCATATAGTCGGTCTTGAAATGATGGCTGACGAAAGCCAACGAAATTGCTGCCGTCACAGCCCACGAACTGCTTACCGGACACTCGAGCGCACAACCCGTAAATCCCCATTCACCCGACTTGCTGTCGCGCTTTTCCTTGCCTTCTGAATTAACGCCGAAAGCTGAACCAGCGAGCATATTGCCACCCGTGAAGAAAAACGGATAGTGGCTGTATGCCTGACTGCGACGCTTGTATGTCTTTCTTGGGATGAAGGGCGACGTGATGTAAACCTGCTCCACCTCCTGTCCGTCAAGAAACTCGGTCTCCTTCACCTTCTTCATCTCCGAACCGTTCTTCTTATACACTCTGACATCCGTACGCTCACCTTTCTGACTGATGTCAAACTTCTGACGGTTGAATACAAAAGTGGTGTCGTATGCGCTGGTCACTTCGGTTGTCTTCGGGATGTATGTGGTGTCGTTTGTGGTGGCTTCCTGTGCGAAAGCTACGGCGGGCACTAACGCTGCCGCCATTACCAATGTTCTGATATTCATAGTTTACGGTTGTTAAGTTATCAATAATCTTTTTCTTTTATTATCACCATCTCTTAGTATAACATATCGACATGATGTCCTCCGGCGACAGGTCGCCTTCGATGTATATCACTGCTCCCTTGTTATGGTCGGTATTGCTGAAGAGGATGTAGCGGTTATTGCCCGACTGGAGTGGTGCCATCATATAATAGCCGCTGGCTATCCGTCCGTTGTCCACCACCTCTCGTATCTTCTTTGCAGCCCGTCGGTCTGTCTTCAGGATGTTGTTGATGCTTGTGGCATACTTATTATTATATGTAAGGCTCTTGTATACGGCAAGCCGATAGCCTCGAAGCTTGGTGTTCTGCATCACCACCATCTTACATCCCTTCGAATGTCCGTACTGCTGGAAGATGCTGTTCACGGCAAGTCCTTCCTGTGCATGGCCCGGAAGCGTCACGAACAGCGTCATTACAGCGATCAGAACCGTCCTGACCGTAAGCAACGGAGGCTTGTGTATGATATCCAATAGTTTATGCATAGTGTATGTTGTTTAAATGTTGTCAAAGTTATTGCATGAGGTCGAGTGCGCTGAACGGGTCCTCGTTGTCCACAGTTACAGTCTGAAATGCCTCGTCCACCTGCTCGTTTATAACCTTCTGACTGGTGTATACCTTTCCGTCGATGACTGCATAGTTTTGCGGTTCCGGGGCGAAAGCTTTGTTCGTCGGCGGCACAAGCATCACGATGGCAACGGCTACGGCAGCCACCGCTGACGAAATCCAGATGCGAGGACGACGCAAAGCAATCAGCAATGTATTGCGGCTGTGCAGGGAAGCATCGGCAGGAACAACGGTCTCGGCTGCGTCTGCCTCCGCCGTCTCCCGTTCCTCGTCCACAAAGCTGAACAAGGCTTTGAGCGGGCGCCAATCTTCCGGCATATCGTCGCCGGCAAGTCGAAACCATGTGCGAAGCGTGGCTTCCTCCTCATTGGTGGTTTCGCCCGACATATAGCGGTCGATGATTGTGCGTATGTCGGTTTCGTGCGGTTTGGGGGTTATGTCTTTTATCATTTTCTGGTTCCTTTCATCATTATCTTAATGTAAGTCTCGCGTATCTTGGTTCTGGCTCTTGAGAGGTTTCGCCTTAGATTGTCGGCGGAGCATCCCGTTATCTGCATTATCTCGTCAGCTGTATAGCCTTCTATTTCCTTCATGCGGAAAATCTGTTGTTGGAGAGGCGGCAGCTGTGCGACGATGTCACGGATAATCCTTGTTTCGTCACGAAGCTCCGCCCGCCGGTCGTCCACGGCAATGTCTATCTTGTCTGGCATCGCCGCCGAATGGCTTTCATGGCGCTGCTGGTCCAGAAACATATTGCGGACCATCGTCATAGCGAGCGACTTGAGTCTGCCTTCGGAGCTAAGTCGCTCGCGCATGTCCCACAGCCGTAGCATCACCTCCTGCACAAGGTCTTCGGCATTGTCCTCCGACCTTGTGACACTCAGCGCATAGCCTAACAGCTCGTCGCGCATGGGCAGGATGATATGGTTAAATTCGCTTGGTTTCATAACTCTTACATAGATATAACGTATGAAAACGGGAAATCGGACATCAGAATCTTATTTTTTATTAGTTTTTTCTATATACAAAATTGCCAATTCTTTAATGAAACTTGTAAAAAGATATGCACAAACTCACAAGTGTAAAGAATTGGCCATTTTTTGTTAAAAATATCCTACTGTTATTTTCGCATTCCTTATATCTTTGCATCAGAAAAACAAAGCACCAGAGAGGGTTTAGCCTCATGGTTAGTGGGAGGTAAAGAGGCATTACTGCCTCGGAAGCTGGCGGCGGTTCCGCCAGCTTCTTTTTCCGCCCCGCCATAGGCAAGCCTACCTATATAAAAAAACAGTAGCGAAGGTCTTCTGCCTCCGCTACTATTATATTGTTGTTCTTACCCCATTAATACGGGATTTTACAAAGTCTTGCCTATCTTCTCTGCTTCCTCTGCTACCATGTTGGTCAGCTCCACGAACTGCTGTACGGACAGCTGTTCGGGGCGCTTTGTCATGATGTCTTGAGCATAGAATTCGGGCGATGCCGAACCGCCGAAGATCTGACGGAGCGACACGCGCAACATCTTGCGGCGCTGATTGAAGACGGTCTTCACCACGCGCTTGAAGAGACGCTCGTCGCATCCGAGGTCTGTCACCTCGTTGCGGGTCATGCGTATGACGGCACTCTTCACCTTTGGAGGCGGATTGAACACCGTCTCGTCCACCGTGAACAGATATTCCACGTCATACCAAGCCTGGATGAGGACGGAGAGGATGCCGTAAGCCTTGTTGCCCGGTTCGGAAGCTATGCGCAACGCCACCTCGCGCTGTATCATTCCCGTGCAGCACGGGATGAGATGCTTATAGTCGAGCATCTTGAAGAATATCTGCGAGGAGATGTCGTAGGGATAGTTGCCGGTGAGCACAAACTGATTGCCATCGAAGATGTCGTTCAGGTCCATACGCAGGAAGTCCTGCCCTATGATGTTCTCACGAAGCTTCGGAAACTTCTCGTTGAGGTAAGCCACCGACTCCTTGTCAATCTCGACGGCCTTGACGGGGCGTGGCTTGGTGACCAGAAACTGCGTCATCACGCCCATACCAGGTCCAATCTCGAGCACCGGAATGTCGGGACAGGCATCCACCGTGTCGGCAATGGCCTTAGCGATGCCGAGGTCGGTGAGGAAGTGCTGGCCGAGGTTCTTCTTCGGCCGTACGGATTTTATCATTCGTTGCTGTTTGGTTTATGATTAAGCCTCCTGGCGGTCGTCCACGTTGTCGCCCTCTGTGGGAGCGAGAGTTGCCTCGAAGTCGGTGATGCCGTTCTTAACGAGGATGTTATACCACTGGATGAGCTTCTTGATGTCTGAGTCGTGCACGCGGTCACGGTCGTAAGCGGGAAGCACCTCAGCGAAGAAAGCGTGAAGCTCGTCAGCAGAGCACTTCTTGTAGTTGAGCGAGCACTCCTTCGACTGCTCCTTCTCTCCAAGGCTCTTGAGCACCTGCCACAATGGGATGTCCTCAGCGTCGGTGTACATGGCGATGTCGCCGAGTGATGTAACGCGGTCTGAAGCGAAAGCCGGCATGCGGCGGTGTGTAGCGTCGATAGCCTCAACAATGAGGTTCATCTTACCACGTGAGACGAGTTTGTAAAGTCCAGGTTTTCCTGCTATTGAAAGAATTGTTTCCATCTTGTTATTTATTATTTATTAGTTATTATTTTTTATTTGGGCTTACACATTATTATCTGCTCTGTTGTGCAAGCATATTGTCCACCTGCTGTTCGATGTCGCTCTTGCCGTCATTTACGATGACGAAGTGGCTGCGACGTTCCACCTCTTCCTGTGCCATCTGCGTGTCAATCCATTCGGCTGCTTTCTCGGCGGTGATGTTGTCGCGGCGCATGATGCGCTGTATGCGGACGTCGCGCGGTGCCGACACGCACACGATGCGGTCGAAGCGGATGCGACGGTCGAAGCCGCTCTCGAAGAGGATGGCGCTCTCCAGCCATGTCATTCCAGAGGACAGGAAATCTTCTGCCACTGCGGGATGAATCACGTCGTTAAGCGCCAGCTTGTTGGCTTCGCTCGCAAGCAGAAAGTCTGCAAGGATGCGCTTCTGCAACTGTCCGTCCGACGTATAGACGTCCTGACCGACCAGCTGACGAAGCTCCTGCTGCAGTTTTTCGGACGTGCGCATAAGTCGTTTGGCAGCGGCGTCGCAGTCATACACGCTGATGCCACGGCTCTCCAGTATGCGGCAGACATAGCTCTTGCCCGAACCGATGCCGCCGGTAATGGCTGTTAGCATATTCTTACGTTATTGTTGTTCGATGAGATAGTCCACCTGACTGATCTGCAGCTGGGCGTTTCTCACTCCGTGCGGGCTCGACTTGAGGTATATGTTGCACTTGTCCGACGGATTTGTTATCAGTTCGTTATAGTCCACCACTACGCTGAACTGGTCAGCATTGATGCTACGGAACATGCTGGCTCCCACCGTGAAGCTAATCTTGACGCGTTGCGGGAATGTGCGCAGCACCTTACCCTCAGGCATGTTCATGGCCTTGACTGGCACCTCTATGCTCTCCTCTGTAAGGATGTCGGGGAACAGACCGATGCGGACTGTGCTCGGCACAATCTTGACGCCCTTTATCTTCTCCAGCTCCACGGTGCGTATGACGGTATCGCCGAAGTTGGTGATGTTGATGGGCACGGTCTTGACGAAGCGGAGCGAGTCGAGCGTGCGCTTGTTGGCATACACCGTCACCTGGTCAGGCCAGAACTGCGTGCGGGCGAGATAATATGACTTGCCCGGCACCACGTAGCCCGCCATTCTTACGGGCAGTCGGCGTGACAGACCGAAGTTGAAGTAGAAGTCGAGCTTGTCGGGCTTCACCTGCACCACCTTCGACATTGAGAACCTTTGCGTCACCATCTTCATGAGGTCTGCAGCCGGCACCATGCCTTGTCCTGTCTGGCGGTTGGCGTAAGTCTGGAAGTTGACGCTAACCGGCTTTACGCCTTCACCATATATATATGAGGCGAGTGCGAATCCCTTGTCGCGCACGGTTACGCGCACCGTGTCTTCCATCTCAGTGGTGAGCACGGCGTTCTTCGGCACTCCCACCAGCCTTACGGGCACACTTATCTCCTTTTCGTAGGTCTCGTTGAGCGTCATCATCAGCCAGAAGACGCTGCTCAAGAAGAGAAAGAACAAAAAAATCAGAAACTCCTTGTTCACTGAACTGAACAAGAAGTTCCTGACTACCCGTAATATTTGCGTCAAGCGGTTTTCCATCTAAACGACGTATATTATTTGAGTGTTTCGTGTGTCTTTACTGACGGTTGTCAGCAAACTTTACTTCTGAGCCTGTGCGCTTGCGTCTGCGAAGACGTAGTTCTTGTCCACAGAAATGACGGTGCCACGTGCTATCTCCACCTCTACGATGTTGGCAGCGAGGTCCACACGGCGTATTGTGCCGTAGATGCCACCGTTGGTTATGATCTTGTCGCCTTCTTTGAGGGCATTCTGGAACTTGCGGATTTCCTTCTGCTTTTTCTGCTGCGGACGAATCATGAAGAAATACATGATGGCAAAGAGAGCCACCATCATAATAATCATTCCCATGCCGCCTCCCTGTGCCTGCTGAGCGGCGAGTACAATAATGTTCATTTTTGTTGTAAGTGTTATTTGTTGTTTATATTTTTCTTTTGTTTTATTTAGTCTTCACGCTCCTCGTCGTTCTGCTCAGCCTGCTCTTCAGCCTGTGCAGCATAACGCGAACGGAGCACTTCGCCCTCCTCCAGTGCAGCCTGTGCACGGTTAAGGCGCGGAGTCATCGGTCGGCGCGGAGCCTGACGACGCTGCGGACGGTCCTCGATGGTCTTCATCAGCTTGCCTGTCGACACGAGATAGCGTGCGATGGAGTCGAGCATGCCGTTGATATATCCGCCTGACTTCGGTGTTGAGTAAAGCTTGGCGAGGTCAACATACTCGTTGATGGTTACGCTGATGGGGATGTTGGGGAACGTGAGCATCTCGGCAATGGCAATCTGCATGATCACCACGTCCATGTAAGCCAGACGTGAGAAGTCCCAGTTGCGTGATGTCTCGCTCATATAGCGCTGATACTGGTCAGCGTTGAGGATGGTAGATCGGAAGAGCTTAATGGCGAAGTCCTTGTCCTCAAGGTCCTTATATTCCGGCAGGAGTTCCTGCTTGGCCTTGTTCTTCGGGTCGAAGCGCTTGATGGTCTTGAGCACGAATGTGTCCACCACTTCCTTGTCGTCGTTCCAGTAGAGGCTCTGCTCCTCGAGGAGCTGGTCCAGTGCCTCGTTCTCCTGAATGAGCTGGCGATAAATCTTGCGCCAGATTTCGCGGTCAGCCTCGTAAGAGTCGTCGGTGTCAGCCATATATTCGGCGTAAGCCTGGCTCTGCTCTATCTGGTTGCAGAGTCCGCGCACGAACTCCACGCTGTTCGCCCATGACTGCTTCTGCGTCTCGGCAAACTCCTGAAGCATCTTGTTCTCCTCGAGCTGGACGGCAAACTTGTTGTATGCGAATTTCTGCGAAGGCATGGGTTCGCCTTCTCTCGCTGCCTTCTTGGTAGCGACCTCCACACGGTTTCGCTCTTCCTGTGTGACAGCGACAATAAGCTCCAGCAGGTAGTTATAAAGATCGTATGCTTTTGACAAGCTAAAGAGCAATTCTTTCTCTGCACTGTCCATTAGCTTGTTACCGTTTTGATAGTATGCGTAGGTTAACTGAACTATCTTGATTCTTATTAATTCGCGATTAATCATCCTTCTATACTATTATATATATAATGTTTGTTTTCACGTTTTTACGAGACCGTAGCCACTTTATCAGATGCAAAAATATGAAAAAACTGACTAACTACCAAGGAAAACCACAATATTCAACATTTTTTTACGCTATAATTGTATGTTTCAGAGAAAATTAGTACCTTTGCAACGCTTTTTTGAGCACATCCGTACAGAAATACAGTTCTCGTGTGATGGCGAATTAAGGCATAAACATTAATATTTATCAACTTAATTTAGAGTAACACAATTATGAAAGAGATTAACGTTACAGGTCAGAAGCGTACAGACCTTGGCAAGAAAGCTTCTAAGACATTGCGTAAGGAGGGACTCATTCCCTGCAACATCTATGGTATCGCAGAGCAGGACGGCAAGCCCGTTGCTATGTCATTCGCAGTACCTATGACTGAGCTTCGCAAGGTTATCTACACTCCCCACATCTACGTTATCAACCTCGTCATCGACGGCGAGTCACATACAGCTATCCTCAAGGAGATTCAGTTCCACCCGGTAACTGACGCAGTTCTCCACGTTGACTTCCTCGAGGTTAACGACCAGAAGCCTATCACTATCGGTATTCCCGTTAAGCTCACAGGTCTTGCACAGGGTGTACGTGACGGTGGTCGCATGAACCTCTCTATCCGTAAGATCGACGTTACTGCTCCTTATCAGCAGATTCCTGAGCACCTCGACATCGACGTTACAGCGCTCAAGATTGGCAAGAGCATCAAGGTTGGCGAGCTGAGCTTCGAGGGTCTCGAGATCGCTACTGGCAAGGACGTCATCGTATGCTCTATCAAGATGACACGTGCCGCTATGTCTGCAGCTGCTGCATCAGCAGAGTAATCGCATAACGACATTAAACCGATTCAATAAGAATATAATGCAAGCGTACGCGTCAAAGGATGCGTACGCTTTTTTTATTTATAAGGAAATATGGACAAATACTTGATTGTGGGGCTCGGCAATCCGGGCTACGAATACGAGAACACACGCCACAATACGGGATTCATGGTTCTCGACAAGATGGCGGAGAGCGTCGGAGTAAGCTTTGAGGACAAGCGTTACGGTTACGTGGCTGAGACTTCCATAAAGGGACGCAAGGTGTTTCTGCTTAAGCCCACTACATACATGAACCTCAGCGGCAACGCCGTTCGTTACTGGCTCCAGAAAGAGAATATAGACCAGAAGCGACTCCTCGTCGTCGTGGACGACCTCTCCATCCCTCTCGGCGACTATCGTCTGAAGGGCAACGGATCGAACGGCGGCCATAACGGACTGGGCAACATCCAGCAGCTCATCGGACAGCAGTATGCACGTCTGCGTATGGGCATAGGCAACGACTTTCAGCGCGGACAGCAGGTAGACTGGGTGCTGGGCAAATACACGGACGAGGATATGCGCACGCTCCAGCCCTCCATTGACGAGGCGGTGGAGATAATACGCAGCTTCGTGCTTGCCGGACTGGACATCACGATGAACCAGTTTAACAAGCTCGGAAAGAAGTCGAAGAAGTAAAAAAAGGGAATAAAGAATATGGCAGATACAGCACGTATAGACAAATGGCTGTGGGCAGCGCGTATCTTCAAAACGCGCTCCATAGCCGCAGACGCCTGCAAGAACAGCCGCGTCACCATCGGCGGGCAGAACGTCAAGCCCAGCCATACGGTTAAGGTGGGCGAAGTGGTGAGCGTAAAAAAGCCGCCCATCGTCTACTCGTTCAAGATTCTGAAGACGATAGAGCAGCGCGTAGGTGCAAAGCTCATCCCTGAGATTTATGAGAATGTCACCGACCCGAAGCAGTACGAACTGCTGGAGATGAGCCGAATAAGCGGATTTGTCGACAGAGCACGCGGCACAGGACGCCCCACAAAGAAGGAACGCCGAGCCCTCGATGCCTTCGTCGACCCGGCATTGTTCGGATTCGAGGACGAAGAAGACGATTAAATCTCCTCCTCTTCATCGCTGCCCGTATCCAGCTGCGTGTCCTCTGAAATCTTGACGCCACCCGTGCGGCTGACCGTCAACACCAGAGGCACATACTCGTCGCTCATACGGTCCGGCGATCCGACGCTGGCGGCGAAGCGTAGGGTTTCGCCGTCGGCACGGTCGAAGACGATGCCGAGGAGAGCGCCTTCGCTGTTGCTGCCCTTCACGTAAGAGGCGAAGTCAGCCTTTGAGAAGGTGCGCCTTACAAACTCGCTGCCGTCAGGACGCGTAATGAGGAGCGACACGCGGTTGTCGTAATACTTGTTGCCCTGGCCGTCCTTTGCAAGTGACAGACTCTTGTCCGCCTTGCGCTCTATGCGGATATGATATGTGGCGCCGAGCCATTCCACGTCACGCTCCACAGCATTGTCGCCCATGCTCTGCACCGACTTCTTCACAGCCACCGGCGTCTTCTTTACGATGATGTTATCCGGTTTCTTCTCCTCCTTGCACGATGCTGCCAACAGCATCATCAGCGGAAGAGCCATAACCATATATTTCCGTTTCATTATATCTCGTGTTTTTACTTTTTCCTTGTTTTTACGTCTATACAAATACAAAGGTATAAAAAAATATATCAAAACGACAGAATAACATTACAGTAATCAACGTAAAAAAACATAAATCGCAAGATGAAGACCACCCTGACAATACTGGCAGCCGTGATGAGCCTTGCCTTCTGCTCATGCGGCAGCAAGCCAGAAGAGAAAGAGAAGGCCACGAAGCCTGCCGTCGACACGATGGCGGTGATGGTGATGCAGGTGCAGCGCTGCTCCAAGCTCTACACCACGGAATATCGTGTGCATAAGGTGCTCACGCATGACGACAAGCTGGAGATGAAAGGCAAGCTGGCAGGACACGACTATAACATCCCCGTACCGCTCGGAAAGCGTAAGGTGGCCATTCCCATCGACGCCACCATAAAGGCTTACATCGACTTTGCCACGTTCTCAAGCGACAACGTGGAGCGCGACTCCACGCACATCCGCATCACTCTCCCCGACCCGCACATCGTGCTGACCTCATCACGCATCGACCATAACGCCATCAAGCAGTACGTCGCGCTCACACGTCGCGACTTCTCCGACGAGGAGCTTACCTCCTACGAACGCCAGGGACGCGACGCCATCATACGCGAGATAGCCACGACGGACATCATGGAGCAGGCTCGTGTCAGCGCCGCCAACACTCTCGTGCCGATGCTGCAGAAGCTCGGCTATCGTCCGGAGAACATCACCATAGCGTTCAGCCGCAACTTCTCCGGCAAGGACATCATTCACCTCATCGACAAAACCACCGTAGAAAATGCGAAAAAGAGATAACATGCCGTTCATACAGCAAATCATCAAGTCGGCTGTGGCACGCTTCGTGCTCTACGCCGTCATAGCCCTCACCGTTGTTCTGGTGGCTAAGCATTACGTTAAGAAGATAACGTCATCGCCTGCCGCCTTGACCATAGAGCAGAACGACTCCATCGACATCACGCCCATGCAGATAAGGTCCATCGAGAACATCGGCGAATGGGAGTTTCTCACCATCAACGACGAAGAACTGGTAGACACCGTGCGCAAGGGCTTCTTCGGCGACGACGAGCTGGTGCGCATCTATTACGGCACACTCCGCCTCGGCATCAACATGAAGGAAGCGCACGAAGGATGGATAGTCATGGACGGCGACACCGTGAAAGCCACTCTCCCACCCGTCCGTCTGCTCGACCAGAGCTTCATCGACGAGACCCGAACACGTTCGTTCATTGAGAGCGGCAAGTGGAGCCATAAGGACCGTGAGCAGATGTATCGCCGCGCCGACGCCATGATGCGCCGCCGCTGCCTCACTCCTGCAAACATCCGCAACGCCCAGCAGAACGCCAAGGAGCAGTTCCGTAGCATGCTCCAGTCAATGGGATACGAGAACGTAAAGGTGGAGATAGCAAATTAAAGGTTTATTTTTTGGATTATATTTCTCTTTTTAAACATATATGTTTCATCGTCTTTCAAAAACCATAGCAGGTTTTTGAAAGACGTATGGAAAAACATGTTACAAAAGTAACAAATACACTCATTCCTCACTTCCATAACACATTGAATACTAATAAGGAGAGTTTTTTCACAAGACCATGTAGGCAAAAGCGGCTCCAAAGTGTTAAAAATCTGAATCAAATCGATTAAAAAATAATCTCTTCTTTGTTGGTTTTAGTTATTTCACTACCTTTGCAAAAGCAAAAAAAATAAAACTAACATATTATGGAAGTTGCTACTGACGGTATCTATTTTATCATATATGTCACCTACATCATAGTTACGACCACGTGTTTCGCGTTGTCGTCGGTGCTCTATCTCACAAAGGGCATCAAGACGCCGCTCTCCAACAACAAGTCGTACATCAAGGGCAAGAACCTCATTGCCACCGGCATCCTTATGGAAGGCTTCGTACACCTCCTGATGTTCATAACCATCGTCCTCGGTTATGACTATCAGAACATGTACGAGTTTGTCATACCCACCATCTTCTTCATCCAGATAATCGTCATCTATGCGGGCCTTCAGACCTTCCTCTATTCTAAGGTGAACGTGTCGTATAAGCTCGGCGTATATATGTCGGTGCCGATAGTGGTCATAGCCCTCATCCATTACGCCATATTCTTCATCCCCGGCATCCACGCCATCGTAGACAGCAACAATCTCACAGCTTCCTATGATGCCTATCTTGAGTGTGCCACGTCGCGGGTGCTCGACGCTCTGCTTACAGCCTACGTAGTGACCATATCGTCCATTGGCATCTATTTTTTAGTCGTATCGAAGGTGCGCTTCCTCTCCCACATCCGCCATTATCATGACGGCGAGGTATGCAGCAAGTGCACGTGGATTCACATCCTCGTGTGGTCGCTCATTGTCTTTTACATTCTCTGCTGCGTCACCATCCTCGTAACCACACCTGAGTTTAACGTAACGTCGCTGTGGATACAGTTTGTGCTCTCCATCATCATCACCATTAGCACGCTGAACATCCAGGAAATATATCTGAATCTCGGTCCGGCGTTCGGCAACGCTAACGCCAACAGCGAAGAACAGCAGACTGAAGTTGCCGCTAACGGCGACGACCCCATCTCCGTCATCATCGACCGCTGGGTGAACAGAGGCGACCGCCCATACCTTGCCGATGGACTCACCGTTAACAAGGTGGCTGAGCAGATGTGTCTTAACAAGCGCCTCTTCTCGCAGTACCTCAACAACGTGCTGAACCAGAACTTCAACGCCTGGCTAAACGAGCTTAAGGTGAAGGAGGTGAAGCGCATCATCGAAGAAGAGCCCTCGCAGAACTTCAATACCATTGCCAATCGCGTAGGATTTACCGACGCTCCGTCAATGACAAAGATCTTCAAGTCAGTTTGCGGCATGACACCGACAATGTATCGCAACAGCTTGCAGAAAGAATAAAAACGGGTGGCTCCCGCCATCCGAATTTTGAGTTTTGAATTTTGAATTTTGAATTGTGCGCCAAGGCGCATTATGAATTGTCCAGTTTTGAATTATTCAGCAGATGAGGCAAACATAGGAGGCTATGGCGTCTCGCCGTAGCCACGCACCCACGAATGCAAACAGATTGAGTATGAGCTGCGGGTTCCGCGGAGCGGGACCTATGTCATGAAACCCACTGCAAGCTGCGAAGCAGCGCAGCTGTGGGTACGTGAGCTCTCCCATCTCTCCCACAAGTGTTCCCCGAAGGGGGACTTACACATCCTCGATAATGTTGATGATGGTTGGTCCCGCTTCGCGGAACCAAGATGGTGATGAGTGCTTATCCCACAGCTGCGCTCCTTCGGAGCTTGCAGTGGGTTTCTGATAGATACGTGTCCCCTCGGGACACGGCGCTGCTCCTAAGCTAAATTGCAGTTTTCTGCAATGGTAGGCTGCGTGGCTACGGCGAGACGCCATAGCCTCCTAAGTTTGCCTTGTCTGCTATAATTCAAACTCATAATTCATAATTCGGGCCATATGTCGCCCGATATCCTTGTGTTTTTCTTTGTTTTTGTCAAAGCCCTGCCTAACACGGTTACCTCGCTAATAATCCGAAACCGCCACTTTAGTCACCTTACATCGAACGAAGTGAATGCTCATATCGAACGAAGTGAATGCTCATATCGAACGAAGTGAATGTTCACATCGAACGAAGTTAATGCTTGCATCGGTCGAAGTGAGAGAACGTATCAATGGCTTTGTGTCAGCAATAATAGCGGTTTTGTAAGAGAATAGGACTTGTTTGGAGGCTATGGCGTCTCGCCGTAGCCACGCACCCACAGACGGAAGCAAATTGAGTATAACACCCTTTTTCTTGTAAAATTGTGCATATTTTTTACGATTTGCACTGTTCAAATCGTAAAAAACATGCTTTCTTGTGTATTTTTTGCGCAAATATACAATTTGAATATCGTTTTTTTTTATAATTTTGCACTCCATAAAAAAACGACATACGTGTTATTAGCGAAAAATTAGAGAGTTTTATAATAATCCTCAAATTGACCAACACGCACATAACAACTTATAAAGTTAATTACATAACAACTTATAAAGTTAATTAATAGAATAACAAGAAAAGAATAATTAATAGGATAACAGGTAAGACATGTTTCATGACATGCCTTTAAAACTTCATGTAGATTATTTTTATACAATTTCAAACAAATAACAAACAACATGAACAAAATTAAACTTATTCCATTGGCACTGGCTGCATTCATGTTCAGTGCTTGTTCTTCCGAGGACACAGAAAATGGGGGGGGGGGTAACAACAACGTAGACGTTAGCTACTTGTCTGTTAACATTCAGAACGTTGGCGAGGCTATGAGCCGCGCCGAGGGTGATGTGTACGAAGACGGAACTCCTAACGAGAGCAACATCAACAACGTACGCTTCTACTTCTTCAACGCTGACGGTTCGCCGTACCTCCTCCAGAAAAACGATCCTAAGGATACAGACAAGAACTGGATGACAGTCGATAAACCTACGGATGGTACCAAAAACGATGAAAAGCCAAACGTAACAAAACTTACTGAAGCAATTCTCGTCATCAATGGTGAGAATAAGGTAGCTCCTCATTCTGTAGTGGCTGTTATCAACAGCACTTCACTTTCGAACAACCTTGATTCCAAACTTGGTAATGGTGCTCTCTCACTTTCAGATCTCCGCAATGTACAGGACACTCTGTTCTACGATGCAAAAGAAACCAAAAACTTCGTTATGGCCAACTCCATCTATATGACGAAGGATGGTAAGGAAGAGTATGCTGTGCCCGTATCAGGCCATGTAGCCATAGACCCTGAAGTTGCAAAAACGAATCCTATTGACATATACGTGGAGCGTGTTGCCGCTAAGGTAACCACCACTTGCGACACCAAAAAGGGTTGGAATATCGGTACAGAGACATGGAACAACGGCAAGTGGACATACCAGCTCAAAGACAAGATCTTCAACAACAACGTTTTCGTAGTTGTGGATGGTTGGAGCGTGGCTGATGCCAATAGACGCGCCAATGTGGAGAAGGTCATCAGCACCACTTGGGACAAAGATCTCCTCGGTATCGACCCATGGACAACCGGCGACTATCACCGTTGCTTCTGGGAGACAAGCGTTCCCTTCGAAGGAGATAATAAGGTTTTGAACAAATCGTTTAAAAATATCTCATCAGCCATCGCTGACGGTGTTGTCTATACTCAGCCGAACACTCCTGTAAAGACAGGTGACTTCGCTGACAAGATGGAGAACAGCCTTACAAAGGTCATCGTTGCTGCTCACCTCTGGTACAAGGACGAGGCTGGTGTAGCACATCGGGCTGAAATTTGTAAGTACAAAGGCATCCAGTATCTTAGCAAAGAGGACGTGCTGACTGTTGTTGCTAACGAGAACAAGAGCAAATACTTCAAGAAGACCACGACCACAGATTCTGAGGGTCATAACGTTGACGTTTACACAAGCATCTCTAAGGACGACCTCACTTTCGCTACCTCAGCACCTGAAGGTGGCTCAGCTACGCTCAAGGATTACGAGGTTATACCGCAGTTTAAGTCTGATGCTGAAATATATGATGCCGACCACAAGAGCGTTAACGTTGCCGATGCCAACAAGGCTCTCGCTATTGATGCCAACAAGGCTCAGGTCCGTAGAGAAGGACGTGTTTACTACTACACTCCGATCCAACACCTTGGTACAGAAGAAGCAAAACTCGGCTATTACGGCGTAGTTCGTAACCATTCATACAAGATTAACATTCAGGATGTTAGTGGTTTCGGTACACCGGTATACAATCCTGATAAGGTTATCGACCCGACTCTTCCCGAGGAGGAGAACATTTACCTCGCTGCACGCATCAAAGTTCTCTCTTGGCGTGTAGTAAATAGCAACGTAAACTTGGATTCTAACAAGAAAAAATAGTCAATAACATTTAGTCATGGTTGACTGTAGTGCCGTGGGCAGGAATGCCCGCGGCTCCTACAGTCAGCCTTGACACTTTTTATCTCTCGCCAATCCCTTATTTTATAGGACAAAGCTAAGTCCTAATTCGTAACTCGTAATTCCTAATTAAAAGATGAAATTCCTCCGCCTCCTTGCCCTTTTGCTTATCGTCTCGTCATGCACAATGATGCACGACGACCTCTCGGGCTGTCAGCAGGAACTGCGTGTGCGTTTCCGCTATGACATGAACATGGAGTTTGCCGACGCCTTTGCCCCACAGGTGAAGACGCTCACGCTCTACGCCTATTCACCCGACGGAGCGCTTGCCTTCGAGCGCACTGAGAAGGTGGCAGACATCGTGGCTCGCGGCGGATATATGACTCTTGACAATGTCGCTCCAGGACATTACTCGCTATATGTATGGGCGGAAGGCGAACAGCGCCATGCCGACTCCTACACATACGGCGGACCTGCCACTGACGGAGCGCAGAGCCTCACCAGCCGCGTCAGTCGTCAGACAAAAGAACTCAATCATGACCTCACCCCACTCTTTCACGGTAAGCTCACCGATGCCGACCTCTCTCTGGAAGGACACGGCGTAGCCACCGTCACCGTCCCCCTCGTAAAAAACACCAACATCATACGCGTCGTACTGCAGAACGCCTCAGGAGAACGCCTCAATCAGACCGACTTCTCCTTCTTCATCGACGACGACAACACATTCCTCGCTTACGACAACGCCCCGTTGCCGGACGACTCGGTCTGCTACCGTCCTTGGTCGCAGTATGACGGCGTCGTAGGCGACGACTCGAAAATGTCTGCCGTGGTGGCGGAGATGACCGTCAACCGTCTGCTCACCTCCAAGCATCCGCGCCTTCGTGTGCGTAACAATCTCAACGGCAAGACCATATTCAGCATTCCGCTCAACGATTATGCCCTCCTCGTTAAGGGCAACTACAATAAGAAGATGACTGACCAGGAATATCTCGACAGACAAAGCGAGTATAACTTCGTGTTCTTCATCGACGACAATCACAACTGGCTTGCCGCCTCCATTCTTATAAATTCATGGACTGTAGTCCTGCACAACACTGACATCTAATCACAAAATCAGAAAATGAACTTCCCGTCATCATGTATCTTACGACTGATAAGCCATGCCGCCCTGACCTTGTCAGTGGTGCTTGCTCTGCTGGCGTGCTCTTTCTCGGACGAGTTTGAGCCGACGCAGGAAGAGCACGTGCGTGTGGCTTTCGTCGTGACCGTGGACCACAACGCCACGCGTTCTGATATGGGATGGGACCACTATGACCCTACTGACGAGGGCACTGACAAGGAATGTGCCATCCGCCCCAATGACATCCACATAAAGATATGTGATGCCGAAGGACGTGTCATCGGCAACGTGGAAGACATCCACATGGAGCGCATGACGCAGGACCAGTATAGCCTTACGGGGGCATGGATGTCGCCTGGCAATCTCCTCAAAGACGCCAAGAAGGTGATGATTCTTGCCAACTGCGGATCGGCTGCCGCCTCCGACAATATTGCCGACATCACTTACTCCGCTGACCGGACGGACGGCTTCATACCCATGTGGGGCGTCAGATCGTTCACGTCACTGACGAAGGGCGAGAGCAACGACCTCGGCGACATACATCTTCTCCGAGCAATGGCGAAGGTCAGCCTTAAGCTTCGCAGCGATATGGAGAGCCGGGGCTATACCGTCGGAAAGCTGACGCTCAACCATCGCAACACCAGCGGATATTGTCTGCCCCTCACTTACCAAAGCGTAGACAAGACTACGGACATACGCTTCGAGGGTTCGCTGCACGAACTGATATCTCCTGCTACGGACGGAGGACTGGACTTCACCGCCCCCGGTTATGCCTACCTCCCGGAACGCTCCAACACCACCGCCGGCGTCACACCGTCCACCATCACCCTCCAACTCCTCCGAAACGGCACACTTGAGGACACTTACACCCTGCCGTTCTGCGAGTACGACGCAGACGGAGCGCCTACGGACCGTCTGCGCGATATACAGCGAAACACGCTTTATCAGTTTGAGGTCTACAAGACGGACAATCAACTAAAGGTCAGCCTGCACGTACGCCGTTGGTATGTGCGCGACCATGATGACGTGATAATGTAAATAATGTATATATAAATATATGACCAAACATACCCTGAGACTCTTCAGCCTCCTCTTCGTCTTCGCAGCTGCCATGTCACTCATCAGCTGTGCGACGGACAGCACGGAGGACTCCATCAAGGCATCAAAGCCGGTGGACGTGGATCTGACCATATCCATGCAGGGCGCTGCCACACGTTCCGCTGCACCGTCTGTTTCAGGACGTGCAGCCACCGTTAGCAGAACTTCCTGGGACGACCCTAACGCTGTGCCCGGCGAGATGATGCGCCATTGTTTTGTGGTGGCTGTGCAGAACGGCAAGATAGCCGGCGTGCTTGTCAGCGACGACTATCCTGAGGAGACGAATTATGCCGAACGACTGACGCTGCACATCAATCCCGGCAAGACCACCATCTATTCCTTCGCCAACATTCGTCCGGCACAGATAGGCATTGATCCTGCTACGGCTGTCGGCACCGCAGCGCCCGACTTTGACCGCATGACCTACGGCGTGGCGGGCAACGTCAACGCGGCTTCCGACTTCACTGACGGCATTCCGATGAGCGGCAAGCTGCAGACCACCATCACCGAGCGCACCTCACACATCGACCTTGAGGTCATACGTATGGTGGCAAAGATGCGGCTGACGCTCACCAATGAGTCGGCTGCCGACTTCCGTGTACGCTCCGTTACGGTGTCGGACATCACAGCAGACGCTCGAGACAATCTCATGCTCATGCCTGACATCATCGACGACGAACGCACGGCGCCCAATCTTTCAGCAGCTGCCACTGCCGCCAACCGCACCATAAAGATAGGCGGCGATGATGGCACGACGCTGCTGGCAGGAGGCAAGAACAGCATCGAGACCGTTTTTTACCTTAACGAGTCAGTGGCTCGCAGCACCGGCTGCTTCATCCTCAACGTAGAGACCGACCAGCAGACCGTATCGCATCGTGTGGCAATGACGGACTGGAACACCATAGCACGCAACGAATACCTGCGCATCCCCATCCGCCTCAACGACTATCGCATCTCCTTCGACGTGGAGCAGTTTACTGCCATCGGCGTCCTGCCCACCGTCCGTTACGACAAGGACATGCTCACAGCCACCTTCGCCTCCTACGGCGAATTCCATCTTCGCCCCACCGTGACGCGTCTCAGCGACGGCAAGGTGCTGACGGCGGGCAACGAATGGAGCCTCACAGAATGGAAGGTGCTCTCCCTTATGCCCGAGGGCGAAGCCGGAACATGCATTTACGACCGTATGCCTTACCTTCAACCGAGCAGCCTCACCATTGAGGGCTTTATGGGCAACCGTCCCGGCACGGCACTCCATCAGGCGTTCTTCCATGTGACAGGCTTGTCATACGCCATTCCTTACAAAGTACAGATTATCCGACAATAAAGCATATATGAACATCCTTATTCATAATATCTCTGCCGCAGTTATCTCATTCCTGCGGCTTCTTGGCACGGCATGGACACTCGCTGTCCTTGCCGTGCTGTGCGTGACGGGGGCTGATGCCCAGACCTTCGCGCATTATCGCGGCGTTGCCAACACGTCCTTTGACGAGCGCGGCATGCAACGCACAGTAGAGGTGGAATATTATTATTACGTCGATGAGAATCGCAGTGCCATTAATCTGCAGTTGCCTTGCATGAACTATAATAGTAATGGTAACGATAATGAGCCTCGCAATTATTTTCGTTGGTATGATTATTCCACGGACAGAGCTTCTGCCAATCTTACAGCCGTTGGCTCTAAGCTGAAAGCAGTAAAAGATGCAGATGGCAACGATTGTGGACTCTTCGCCATAAACCTCTATTCTGACGGCAACCTCAATCCATGTCATAACACCATCGGCGTGACATATAATCCGCCTGCCGATGCTTCCGATTACTCATGGCAGGGCGAGACAATAGCCTGTGACGTAAGCCGATATAATGACTGGAACGGAACGGGGGGCGAGACGATGACAGCCGAACCGACACTGTCCATCCGCTATATCTTCCATATCTATCCGGCACGACGATTGGCAGAGAAGATAGCCAATGCAGCATCGTCAGACCTGCATAATTCTGCGTCTGACCTGACATTGGAGGATAACAAGCGCATTGTGGTGGGCATAAAGAATTTGGGAGCAAGAATAGCACTTCGCGTAAACAACAGATATGACCAGTATTACTTTTATCCGTTGAAGAACACGTCGCACCATGTTTATGCTGCTGACAAGACCAAACGGATAACGTCGGAAGATTTCGACCGGACGAAGATTTATCGTTCAGGATCTATATACTGGCGTGTTTACAACCAGACAAAGACCAAATACACTGACCTGTTCTCTTGGTCAAAGCAGAACATTATCCCATGGTTTGACGCAAATACCGCAGTAAACAACGGAAATGGATGGAAAAACCTTGATGATGGCTCAGGAACATCAAAGCCGTCCGTCACATACGGCGATATATTGTATGTAGTGGCTTTTGCACGCAGTGCAGACAACAAATACTATGCTCCCATCGCTAACTTCGAGGTGTTCTTCCAAACCACTTACCCCAAGACCGACGCTCAGATTCAGGCTGCTGGCGACAAGGAACGCCAGCTCTCCTACATTGAAGACCATTACAAGCAGGCGATGAAGCCTGTCACCTTTGACGATGACAATACAGACATGACACTGGCTGCGCCTACCACGCCGGAGGACAACCTATCGGCAATTCCGTCACGCTGGGACCGCCGTTCTTATGCCTTTACATACCCACAACTCAAGGACTTCGCTCCCGTGAACTCTTGGTGGACTCCCTTCACTCCTGTGCATGGCGAATACAACCTCTATAAGAGTGCCAATCTGAAAGGCATATCCGACGCAGCCAGCGGATATACATGGTATCAAAAAAACACAACAGTCTATGACCGCACATACGCTCTGACCGGCGGCAAGCAGTATGGTCACTTCCTCTATATCGACGCATCGGACGAGAGCCGTCAGATTGCAGCTGCCGACTTCAAGGCAGACCTCTGCTCAGGTGCCAAGCTTATCTTCTCGGGTTATGTGTCTAACTTCACTGCTGACGTTACTACCGCTGTAGACCCAGAGGTGTTGTTCAGACTGTATGGTGTTATACGTGATGAGAACGATAAAATTACGGACAGACGTCTTATCATATCTTTCTCATCAGGCGAATTTAATTACAATACTGATTCGCGCAATATGGGCGAATGGACGCAGGTTTACGCAAAGCTGGTGCTGCCTCGCAACTCTGGAGCGGAGAACTATTCTGATTTCAGAATAGTCATGGACAATATGTGTAAGAGTACGAGCGGCTCCGACTACCTCATTGACGACCTCCGTTTCTACATCGCCCCCACAAAGGCTGAAGTGATACAGAATATGCCCGTATGTCCGAGCGAGACTTCCGCTGCCGACCTGCCGTCGCACGTGACGCTGAAGATTCGCACTGCCTATGAGAGCACTCTTCAGATGGTTGGCAATAAGGCGTCGCACGTGTTCTATCGTTTCTGCGATGAGGACGGCAACGCTGTCAGCACCATCGACTATGACGGCGACAGACAGCCTGACGAGTATGGCACGGCGGAAGTTCCTGCCGCGTATGACGAAACGAAGAAGCTGCCGAAGGCTGCCGCAGGAGGAAGGACGGACGTGGCGATGTTTGAGAAGGACGAGCAGAACGAGAAGCTTCTCGTCCTCGCTGACCGCAACTTCCCGCTTTCGATGTCGAAGAAATACTATGTGTCTGTGGCTTATCCCGACGCTGACGACGAGACGAAGCCGGGTGCGTGGGGCGTGGCGTCCAACGTCTGCTCATGCTATAGCGAGATGTTCGAGCTGGTGCGCCAGAATGTTGTCATCACCGATGCCAACGGTAGCGTGGTGACCACCGTGCGTGTGTCGTGCGACGAAAACCGCACGCCGGACGTAAACATCCACGCCAAGCTGGAGACTCCTGACATCGTAAATGGCGGTAAGGTTACGCTTGACGATGTACGGTTCGACTGGTTTCTCTCTGAACCTGACCAGCCTAACGACTTCGAGCAGATACCGAAACTGAAGGAGGCGCTCGACGCTTACCGCACAGCTTACCCCACAGCCACGTCGCTCTCTTCTGACTTCGAAGCAACGAATGCTGAACAGTACGCCCTCCTCAAGCAATATGTTGACGCAGGAAGGCTGGTCATCGCTTACAGCAACAGCCTCGCCAATTATAAGTTCGCCCATGACCGCATCGGCCTGTATAAGGTGGCTGCCATTCCCGTGGCAGCAACTGTCAATGAGGGCAATACCACATACCATATCTGCCCCGAACCGATGTATTTCTCGCTGCGCATCGTGGAGGACGGACCGAAGATGACGATGGGATTCGGCAATGTGGTCTATCCTAATGACGAGCGCTGCGTGCGCATCGGTCTGCCGCAGATTAAGGCTATGACGGAGAAGGGCGCAAAGCTGACGCTGCCGATGACGTCACTGGAGAGCAGCAAGAGCGTGGCGTTCAACAACGAATCGAAGATATTCATATCTGACACCAACGACCCTTCGTTCACCAACGAACTGCAGGTGGTGGGCAAGGTGGTAAACGAGGAGGTGGAGACGGACGACTCGCTCATTGAGATATGCTTTGACCGTTCGGCTCTCACCACCTTCCATGAAGGTTACTGGTATGAGCTGAATTTCTCGTTCTCGCAGATTCGTCAGGCTGGAGAGACGGTGGTGTCATGCCCCGGCGAGACGTTCATAAAGTTCAAGATTGTGCCTGAATATCTTACATGGTATTCGTCCGCAGCCAACAAGCTCAACGCCAACTGGAACAACGACCTCAACTGGATGCGCTCCACGGCGGCTGTGATATATAAGAAGAAAGACTACACCGACTATGGCTCTGCCTCTTTAGAAGGCGGCAATGCGGACAACCGTCTGACCGTGCAGCAGGCTTACGTGCCGATGAAGTTCTCGAAGGTTACCGTCACAGACCAGACGGGAAAGGTTTATCCTTATCTCGGCAACATCGTCTATCGTCCTTCCAACGACGTGGCGCGAAAGCTGGCTAACACGAAGGGCGACGAAGCCACCACGGACATCCAGTACGATATGGCGGTGAAATGGAACTACGACACGGAGGACCATTCGGACACGGGCGACGGCAACTTCTCTTGCGAGAACTTCAAGGGCAATCTCTGCGACGAAATCTACTTCAAGCCGGAAGCCGAACTCCTCGATCCCTGCTACCTTATATATAGGAAGGCTTACGTGGAGAAGGAGATGGAGCCGAACAAGTGGTATATCGTTTCTTCGCCGCTACGCGACACTTACGCCGGCGACATGTATGTGCCTAAGGCGGACGGCAGACAGCAGACAGAGGCGTTCCACCCTATCAGCTTTGACGAGGCGCTCTACAGCCGCAATGCTTATCCCGTCTATCAGCGCAGCTGGGACAAAGGCGGACGTGAGGTGGTGGACAACGTGACGTTCTATGAAGCCGCTGACCACGACGGCGTGCTGACACGCATCGACACGCTTTCGGACAATTCGATGAATGTGGAGTCGCTTTATTGGAGCCATGTCTACAATCGTATGGACGTGCCTTACGCCGACGGCAAGGGCTTTGCCATAAAGATGACTGACGACTATACGTCCTCGGCTTCCTCACCTTTGGCTCTGCTCCGTCTCCCTAAGGCAGACACGTCGTATGCCTATTACGCTGCGGACGACACGAAGTCCGAACAGAGTGTGAGGGTAAGCAAGGAGGAGGCTTACCGCCTCTTGGTGGAACCGAGCAACGTGGAGGGAACCTTCAGCCACATAGAGCAACAGCTCTCTGCCAACATCCATGACCGTAATGCCTACCATCTGCTGGGCAATCCTTACCCTGCCACCATCAGCGCATACCTCTTCCTGAAGGCCAATCCGTCGCTCACGCCGAAGATATGGACACTGGAAGCTGGCAGACTGGAGGGCCACGTCATTGACCTCACTCTTGCGTACGACCGTCGTAACGACGTTCTGATAACGCCGATGCAGGCTTTCTTCGTGAAGGTGAAGGACGGTGAGACGGCTCCTGCCGCTGCAATGTTCTCCACAACGATGACCGTGGACCGCTGGATAAGCACAAGCAGCAAGCGTGTCAGTCAGGACGGACTGACCGTTACGGCGATGGCAGAGGACGGCAAGGCGGCAAGCGTGGCAAGGGTGGTGATAAACGAGGATGCTTCGGAACGGTATGACGATACGGAGGACGTGGAACTGCTCAACAACTCGGCGCTCTCTTCTCTGCCGCAGGTATATACGGTGGCTGGCAGCGAGGCGGTGGCGCTCAATGAAGTGCCCGGCATTGAATGGTTACCGATTGGTGTTGTGGCTGCCACATCGTCACGCGTCTGGCTGTCGTTCCGCACTGACCGCGCCCACCGTGACTGTCTGTGGATATTCGATACCAAGACTCGCAGCTTCACTCCCGTCAGCGAGGCGGACAGCATAGCCATCGAAGCCAACGACCACGGAAGATATTACATCACTACGGCTTCGTCGCTTCCCAGCGAGGACACTGTCATCAGTGAGGTGAAGATCTTCTCGCCCTGCGCCGGAAAGCTGACAGCCACAGCTGCCAACTCCACCCTCTCCACCTTATATGTATACAGCCTCAACGGTCAGCTCGTCACCAGCAGACATAACATCGCTGCTTCCAACGCCACAGTAGACCTCCACAGCGGACTCTATGTTGTGACGGTGGAAACCGAGAACGGCAGTAAGGCAACACAGAAGGTAATAGTAAAGTAACAAAAAAGGGAGCGCTTCACAGCGTTCCCTTTTTTAATAATACGATAAGATTTTTCTTTATTGTTTAGTCCTTGTGCGTGCGATAGTTATCTCACCACAATCTTGAATGTCTCCGTGCGGTCCTCCTTTGTCGTGGCTTTCACGACATATATGCCAGCCTTCGGTACGTTGAGTTGGCAGCGACCGCCGTTTACACTGTGGTTGCTTGTTACCAGAGCACCCGAGATGTCGTATACCACCACTCGCTTCATGTCGCCCTTCAGCGTTGCCACCACGATGGTGTTCTCCGTCGGTGAGAAGCAGTCGATGGTGTTGATATCCGTTGTGTTTAGTGACGACTGGTTGGTGATGTAGTAGCGACCGTGGTCGTTGGCCATCATCTTCACCGTTATGCCGTCCTTAATCTCTGAGAACGTCTTTGTTGTAGCGTCGAAGAGGAAGAGCTGTGAGCCTTCGTTGTTCATCTTGATAAGCATCTTGCTGTTTAGGCTGATGTTCACGTCGATGTCCTTGCTCTTTGGTGCCACTACGCCCACCGGCATCCAGTTGATGTCGTCGGAAGCGTTGAGCGCCACAGCCTGCGATCCTGCTACTGAGTAGACCTGGGCTATCTCGGCAATGTTGCCCTCACCGAGCATCTCCACGTCCTCGCCCTCCACGTAGTCGCGGCTTGCCTCGTCGTTGACGATAAGCTCAGACTGGCTGCTTCTCTCGCCGTTGACGGTGGTCAGCGTTACGGTCGGACGGATGATGAGAGCCTTCTCGCCTGGAGTAACATCCTTGTTGATGAGCATCGTTGCATTGAATGTTACGTTGGCAGGAGCGGTCTCGCCCTCCTTCACCTTTACAAAGAACGCCTGAGTGGGATTCACTATTACGTCAGTCTTCTTGTCGTAGTCTTGATCCACTGGTACGCTGTGGGTCTTCATAACGCCGTTGTCGAGAGTCCAGATGCTGTTCTCGAAGGCTGGGTTAGCCTTGAGGAAGCGATACATACTCAACGATGAGGTGTAAGGATTGCCCACCAGATGGTAGCGGTTGTCGCGGTGCAGGTTCTCCTTCAGCGACTGAGTCATTGCCATTGTCTTGTCGCCGGCAACGTCGCCCTGCAGCATTCGGTAGCTATTAGCGTCGCGGTTGACAGTTACATTCACCGGCTTGTTGCTCTCGCTGTCGTAATAGCTGAACTGGGTGTCAGCCTTCGGCAGACGGATTACGGCTGTAGCGTTGGCGCCCTGTGCACCTGCGGTGTACTTGTCACCAGCCTTTACAGCGAACGCCTGACCCTTAGTGTACTGCTCGTCCACCTTGTTATATACGTGCGACCAGTAGCCAGAGTTGATTGACAGTTCGTTGTCTGTGGTTACGTCCACTGTGCCATCGTGGTTGGCGCTGTAATTGGTGACGTTGTTCATCACCTCTTGAGCGTCGCCGTCCCAGCTGCGCTGATAAACGGGATAAGCGCTGCGGTCGTTCACATTCTCGTCGTATGTCATCGGCTTGAATGCCTCCGACTTCTCCTGTCCGTTACTCTTCGGAACGTAGAGGTCGCCGGCGTAGGTCTGCTGAAGCGGTGAAGACATTATGCTCCACGTATTAGGCGTCAGCTCCTTCTCCACATAAGCCTTGTTGTAGTTCAGGTAGTTGGCGTAGAGAAGCTCTGCCTCCGGCTTGAAGTAGATCTGGTCGCAGAAGTTGCCTGCCCATTTCTCGCAAGAGAAAGTGCCGTTGCCGTTGTCAGAACCGTCTGCTGTGTCACTCCACTTCGCCACGAAGTCGTAAGCAAAGCTCTTCATCTTCGTTGAGGAAGCGATGCCGTTGCTTCTGTAGCTTATCTCGTCAAGGTTAGGATAAACCTTGCCCTTGTCATTCTGATTAGCCACGGTCACCTTCGTGAACTTCATCGGCATGAATGCCGTGGTGGTGTTATAGTCAGCGTATGAGTCCTTGAAGATCTCAGCCTTCGTAGAGCGCAGCCAGTTGTTGTCGTCGTTCCAGTTTGTGCTGGCAGTTCTTGGCGACGAGTTCCATGTGGCATACTCAGGCACGATGCACATCTTGATGAATGTCTCGCCCGGACAGCTTGCCATAGAACCGTCTGCGTTGTTATAGCTGAAGTTTATCTCATACCAGTAGCCTTCCTTCAGGATTGTAGCGGCATTGGGGTTGAAGCGGATGCCTACAGTATTATCGGTTCTGTAGATGGTGTTTGATGTCACCACGCCGATCTCCTGCTTTGTGGAATTGAAGCTTGGGTCGTTGGTGTTAGAGATAAATACCTTAGCATAGTCCCTCATCTTTACGCTTGTGGCTCCTTCGATGCCTGTCATCGGCAGATTCAGAGCGCCGTTATTTGCGGCTATCGCCTCTATCTGCGGCAGACCGACACGTACTGTTCGTGCGTCGTTCGGATAGATGACGTCAGAGAAGCCAAAGTTAATATTCGGTCCATCGGTCACCACGCGCAGATCCACTAACATCGGGGCAGCACAGATTTCGTATTCCTGACCGTTGATGGTGGCTTTGGCTTGCACTGGGATGACAGCAATCTTATAAAGACCCATCTCGTCAGAAGCAAACTGACGGTTGCCCATTGAGTTGCTGGCGTTCAGAATCAGCTGCTTGCTGTCCACGTACTGCTTCAAGAGAGCGTACCGCGTACGGTTATCATTACGGAAATCAGTACTCAATCCATTGTATTCCGGATACTTGGCACGATAAGCGTGTAATGCCTCCAACAGACCTGGTGTAGTGTAAAGCTCGTTCTCTGCGTTAGGCTTTGAGAGGAACCAGTCGAACTTGACATTTTCGATGGTCACCTTACCGCCGTTCACTGGGTCAGCCGTCTCTATCTTGGCTATCATCTCCACTGTCGGAGTGTGGGTGTTACAGTTCACTCTCAGAGCTGTGAGCACGTTACTGTTCTTGTCGGTCAGCTTGATGTTCTGCTCCACCACCTGGAATATATCACTATACGTAGAGCAGACATCGGTGCTTATGCCCCATTTACCCGGTACGTTAGAATTGTCCTCGCTCGGATAGGCGATGGAGAAGTAATAGTCCTTGCCCGGTACAATGTTGAAGTTGCGGTTGGCGATTACCAAGCATCGGTTGCCGCTGTTGTCGTTCTCGAACATCGGAACGTTAGTCTTGCCACCGGCTGCTGCCGAAGGAAGAACATATCCCGCATTGTAAGACTCTGGAATGCGTGCTATGCCGTAATCGTCGGGCTGTCCGTTGCCGTCATAGTCGATGTTGTCCACCGGTTTTCCGGTAGCGTCGCAGATACGATAGAAGAGTTTCGACTCCTTCTGGTTCACCATCGCCTGGAAGGTCTCGTAGATGCCGCGGAGCTTCAGTGTAATATCATCGGGAGCTGTCTCATAACCTGTCTCATTAGGACAGAGCGGCTTGTTCTGCAGCACGTCCAGCTTGGATGTCTGAGTGTAGAGGCAAAGGTCGTCAACACAGTAGTCGGCACCCCATGTATCCTGACACATATTGTCAAGCACAATGCGGAAGTCGGTGTAGTTGTCGGCAGCAGCAGACTTCTGAAGCACCTGCTTACTGTAAATCTGATACCACTTACCGTATTCGTGTGTCTTTGTATTAGTCTTAAAGTCGCCTGACGAGAACGACTGGATAAGCTTCTTGCCGATTTCGTTGCCGTTTTCGTCCTTATCTATACCATAGAGACGGAACATCACCTGCGGTGCAGTTGAGTTCATTGCTGCGGTATACTCGGCAACGGCTCCACTAAAAATCAGCTGTGAACCTGTACAGAGGTTAGCCTTAAAGTCGGCAGATGCAATCTGACGGCTCTCGTTCGAAGCGTCCACATACAGGAAGTGTCCGTACTGCTTGCCGCTGGTTTTTGCGTGGGTACGATCATAGATAGTAGGAGAACCTTCTGCCCACCATTTGTATCCGTTTTGATCAGTATACGAAATGCCTGGTAGGTTACCCGATTTATAGAGACCATAATCACCGTGGATAGGTGACTTACCGTTGTGTGTGCCACCTTTATAATAATCAGAACTTGAAAGATCCGCATAGGTGAATCCGTATGCACGTGATTTGAAGTCGGACGGCTTACGACTCATGTTGTCCAATGGCGTTGTCGGCGCATCCAATGTCAGATCAGGATTGTCGTCATCGAACGAGATGTCCATCTGCTGCTCATACTTATCCTCAAAATATGAGATCGTACGGTCTACGTCGCCGTCAGCAGTCAGCTCGTCCTTCATCTTCGGATAACCCTTATGTATAAACACCTCAAAGTTAGCAACGGGACACATATCGGTCGTGCCGTTTACTGCCCATGCCACTACATAAACAGTATGTTCAAAGCCTATATCTGTAGGTTTTGTAGTTGTAGCGTCATTAGAGACATTATACCAAGTCGCGTTGTTGAGAGCACTAATGGTCAAGTCACAGAACTGCGGAGAAATGGAAGTTCTGGGATTACTGGGAGTACTGGGTGGAAGTTGGCAAAACTTTGTCTTATCCTCATTGTAGAACGTCCACACTATATTGTCAGCCTGCTTCATAGTGGTATTGAAGTCTGCTGCCGTTATCTTCTGACTCTCTGTAGTAGGATAAACCGACTTACCAACAGTATTTTTCAAAGGATAGAACCAATAGCTTTGTCCACCAGAATTCTTCATATTTGTACGCAGCGTCATCTTTGCGTTTGCGTCCTTTGCACCGAACACGATACGCTTGTTGTCCTCAAGAGTCAGGTCAGCAGCCCTGCTGGGATTACATAAAGCATCCTTGATTTGCTTTGCCAGATATGCTGCAGACTTGATGTGGAAGATGTATCGGATGGAGAGGGTTGGCTCATATTCAACATAATTTGTATATTTAGGATAATACCCTCGTTTAGTAAGACTATAATTATTGTATCGGCTTACGTCACAAGCGATAGTTTCTCCAGCCCAATCTTCTGCATCTGCTCCCGTCGGTTTATTGTATTTGACTCCTGCATAATCTCTTGCAGAATTTCCGAGACTACCGGCAATAAGTCCTATATCCTTTTTGCTGGTGTTGTCCTTCGAATTATACAAACTTGTAGAACTTGAATTATATACTGTCAGTCTATCCGACTTTAGGTCTGTAGTATAGTCATACCAACGAATCCATCCGTAAGGCTCAAGGTCATTGGTTTTGCTATCCCCCCATCCTGCAAAAGGCAACTCAAGCTCCATTGTGTTGCTATTTGTCGGCAGATAATAATAGTAATGCCATTCTGCAGTCTGCTGCATGCCGCGGCTGTCAAGCGGCAATCCACTTTGGCCCTCCTTGTGGAAGCCTAAGCTCTGCGCATACACACTGCTTGGCGCTGCGGTAAGTGCCATCATCGCAAGGAGCTGCAGTAGCAGTCTTCTTGACGGTGCGGGTCTGTTTATGTTGTTTTTGCGACTTTTCATATCTCAAAAGGTATTATGTTCGTACTTGTTAAATCTAAAAGTGGGTATGGCAGGAATGCCATACCCACCTATTATTAAATGTTATTCCTTGTTTATCTGCAAGCGATATGGGATTGTTACGCCGTTTATCTCGACGTTGATTTCGTGGATGGCGTATCCCTTACGCGGGCTGATATATCCTTCGAAGGTCTTGGTGCGATTATCGAAGTAAGGCGCTTCGTCGTAGATGGATGTGCCTTCTCCTCCTGCCGGATCAGCCTCAAGCGTTGTGATGCCCTTGAAGGTCCAGTTGTTCAGCTCCGTGTTGTCGCTGCGCTTAATGACGTGCAGCTTCAGATGGAACTCGCCGTACGACTTGAATGTGGCTGTGATGCGGTCGCCATCATAGTTGAGTTCGGGGATAACGCCGATGGCTGTGAATACCTGCGGCTCCAGCTCGATGCGATAGTCAACCAGCTTGACGGGGATAACCAAGTAGTCGTTTCGCGCTATCTTGCTCCATTCTGTCATGGCGATGCGGTTCGTCACTGTTCCCTTGTCGGTGTTGATGCTGAGAACGAAGTACTTAGGATTGCGGGCGACGCTCTCGTTCACGTAGAACGTGGTCTGGAGCGTGCCGCCGTTCTTTACCTGAGTGCCTGACGTGCCGCCGATGCTTACTGTGTAATCCTTGTATGTGGCAGCGGCGTTGATGTTCGGCACCACATTGCCCGAGGCGTCCTTCATAGGCAGCAGGCTTACGTTGTCAGCAGCGTTGTCGGTGATGTCGGTCAGCTTGACGCTCTTGATGCTCAGATCATAGCCCGTGTCGTTGGTGAAGTTAAGCTCCACCTTTGCCATCATACGGATAACCTCAAGGTCCACCTGCTGTTTCTTGCTGGTGATGTTGACGGTCTGCTTGTTGCTCATCGGAATGCCTTTGGCGCTGAGTTGGGCTGTATTGCCCTCCACCTTATAGTATTTGCTTTCTATCTCGGTGGGCGTTGTCGTCATTGTTATTCCGAGTTCTGCGGGCGTGATATTGGCAAACGAATAGAACGTGGCGTTGCCCAATTCGGCTTTCGCCTTAAGACTGGTCTGCTCTACTTCCTCCGTAAAGTCGCGCTGTACTATGCTCTGTATCTTGCCGTTCTGGACGATGACAACAAAGCAATTGTGCATCATCTCTCCTTCTCGGGCAGCGTTTGTGTCCACCCATGACGCTCTCGTTACGCCGTCGGAGGTGCTGTAGGAACGTGTCAGCGAGTTAGCCGAAGCGGTGAGCCTTAGCTCCACCTGCATCTTCTCGCCCTCACCATTCCCTTGGCAATCGGCGTGGTCTTCCTCAAAGCTACATCCTACGATGGCGAGCGTTGAGAAAAGCGCAAGCATGTATGTGAAAATGTTCTTGGCGTGAGTCATCGCTATTTTAGTTTTTGTGTAAATACTCTATGTTGTTACATTATAATCTCAGAGTGTGTGCGCTTGTTCCACTTCAGCACCTTCAGTGTGACGTTCAGTCTGTCGTCCTTGTTCACCGTGTATTCGTAGTAGTGGTTGCGCTGTATGTTGTAGAGTGTGGAAGGATCTGCCACACCGTCCACGTAGTTACAGAACTGCAATGTGTAAGTTCCGTCGTCCGTGCCGTCGCACTTGAGGTTTAAGGTTATGCTTGCCTTCTTGTCAGCAGCGGCTGCCTTGTTGTCATATTCTGGAATGTAGAGCATGATGCTCTCTTCGTCGGTGTTGGTCATCGTAACAGACTGGCTCCACGAAGGCTTTGCGTTGAGCGATCCGCTGAACAGAATCTCCTTTGTGTTCTTCGACGTGTTGTAGGTCTGCGGCAGCGTATAGCCCTCGGTGTTGTAGTTGTTGAAGGTTATGTTGCCCAAGGCATAGCCTCTGGCTTTCATGCCGTCAGCCATCTTCACCTTCACCTTAGCGAGAGAGCGGAGCAAGTCGATGGTGCCGAGATTGTTCTGCTTTCCGACAACGAGGTCTTTGGTCAGCGTGGTGACGCCCCACATCGGGATATACTGCTTGGTTTGGTCCACGCGGAAGGCAAGCGACGAGATGTTGTCCTGCGTGACGTTGTCGGTTCCGCAGTTGGCGAACACCATAATCTTATTGGCCTGCTTGAGCAGGTCTCCTGCCTTTTCCCATGTTCCGGTGATCTGATCGTCTATCACTCTCACGTCCTGCACGTCGCCAATGATGTTTCCGTCCTTGTCGCAGACCTTAATCTGCAGCTGGTCAGCGTTGATGGCGTTTTCGTAGGAATCGCCCGGGTCAGTCGGATTGTAGTCCTCCCAGCCGTCGTTTACAGCTCTTGTGTTGTCGTTGACGAAGGCCATCCTGAATGCCACCTTCACATTATCGTCGCCCGTGTCCTCCTTGTCGTAGCCGTCATCGAAGCCGCACGACGTTGTGGACAGCAGACCCAACAGGAGCGAAACTGTCAGCGCGGAGGTATTGCGGTTTATTCTAAGCATAGTCAGTTTCTTTTGGTGTTTAGTTTTTTGTGTTATTAAGTCTCTCTCCCTTTCAGGGATGTGGTGCTTAGAGGTCTTTCTCGTTCAGCACCACTCTCCAGGAGTTGATGAATATGTGTGATGACAGCCAGTTGTTGTTGGCATCCAGGAAGAAGATAAAGCTGTATTCGTCCTGGCGGTCAAGATATTCCTGATTTGACATCGCCCTGTTGTATTTGCCCTTTACGAGGAGCACGTAGTCGATAAGCGGAATCTGGAAAATCTTCTCTCCCGTCTCATGCTTCAGAACGCAGAGCTGGGGGTTCTTGCCAGTAAAGAGTCGGTTGACGGTCATCTCTGCCACCACTGCCGAAGCCTGTGTGGTTCCTTCAGCGCGTGTTACGGTGCGGTTCTGTCCGACGATGCCGTCATACTTCGACCATGGCACGTAGCGTATTGAGTCTTCCGGCAGCTCCTCATTGTCTGCCATCGAGGCACGTGTGAGCGCGGCGTTGTCGAATCCGAGATAACTGTTGTCGTCATCGATGTAGAAGTCGAAGTCGTCGGCTTTAATCTGCTTGCCCGATGTGTTCTGGAGCACCACGCGTATGACGTTGGTGTTCTTCATCAAGTCCACAGTGGCAGTCTTCACGCCGAATCCCTCCAGATTGAGGTCAGCCTTCTTCACGAGTCCGTGATAAAGGCCGTTTATGTCGTGGTCCAAGGTGCGGCTGGTTCTGTTGATGCGGCTTGTGAGGACGCTGATGTCGTCAGCACGAGTTGCCGTCTCGGGTTTTCCGAAGACATACGATCCTGTGTATCTCTCCTCGCCTTCCGCCCAAACCTTGAGCGTGTAGTCGCCGGGCTTCAGCTCGTCCACGTTCATATATCCGCCACGCTTCTTAATGTCCTCCACGCGGTCCTGCTTTTCGAGGGCCAGACGTCCGTTTTCGTCGAAAGCGTAGAGCGTAACGGTCTTCACCTCGTTAGGAAAAGCGTCCGCGAACTTCATGTTCATGTCGTACTTGAAGTTAACGCGCAGCGCCTGTGGACAGTCCGACTGGTCGTCCTCCATCATTCCGCACGAGGTAACGGTGAACATCATTGCCATCACAGCTGCGATGGCCTTGAGGTCGCTTATTATTTGGCGCTTGTTGTGTTTCATATTGCTTAGCTTTTGTTTTCTGTTCGTGATATTGTGAGATGGTCTCTTATATATATAATGTATATGTAGTCGTCTTATTAAGTCTTCTTTTAGTGGGCTTATCACCTTGTCCGGTGTCTCGCCATGCCGACCTCTCTTTTGTATCTGTCGGCTCGATACCTCCCCTATAGGGAACAATAATCAGCAGTACGCCCTCATTGTGCGGAGCGTCTTTTGTCTGAGCAAAAAATATGAGGGAGAGCTTATCGGGTGAGCCGACAGCCTCCCCCTCATATTTCTATTTAGAGTGTCCGGCATAAGCCGGAACAGGTGTCACAATATTATGTGTCAGTGATGTCGTTGTGAGATGTAAGATTACTTACCGAGATCTACAGTCTGCTTAACAACTCTCCAAGAGAGAACCTTGATTGTAGCAGCGATGTAAGTCTTAACGTCCTTAGGATCTTCAGGAATGAACTTGCTATCAGGATCGTATACCGGAGTACCGAAGCCCTTAATTGTATTAACGTCAATCTGATAGAAGTGGTTACGTACAATACCCTTAGCAGTTCCAAGGTGCTCTACGCCAGTGTGGTAGTAAGCCATACCATCCTTGCGGATTTCAGCAAGTGTTTCACCAATTTTGTTGTTTGCCTCGGCTGTTGCCTCTATACCATCCTTGTATACTGTAACACCATCTTTGAGCTGTGCCTTAACCTGATAGCCTACTACTACGAAATGGATGTCGTTAACAGTAAGGTCTGATTCTGTGAAACCGCCTGTTCCTACTACACGCGTCTTGTAAGCCTTGTTCTCGAGCAAGATAGCCTTCTTAACAGCCTCTTCTGAAAGATACTCAACGCCCTTATAGCTACATATCTCTGCAGGTGTACCGTCAGCATACTGCAGCTGTACAGTAGCTACGTATTCAGGTGCATTAGTGTTAGGATTGGTGTAGTAAACCTGGTCAATCTTTGACTTGTAGTCATTGTAAGTCTTGTCCTCTCCCAAACCTGTTCTTGAATCCTCCCAGTAGCTACGGAAGTATGCAGGATGATTCCACTGGAAGCCTAAGTCAGCGTCGCTCCATGTTGCGTCAATTTTCTTAATGAGGTTAGCGTCAGTTGTCTCCTTAGCGATACCCCAACCCTTAATAACAGCATATACCGGCGTACCATTGGTTGTTGCGCCTACCTCGTACTTGCCTTCCTGAGCACCAGTTGCTGTAGAAGTAAGCTTGGCAGCTACGCGCTCTACGTAGATGTCAACCGGATTCTGCATTGCAGCTGTTGACTCGGTTGCTACGTGGCCTGTAATGTCGGATACCCAAACTGGCTGATTTCCTTCAGCGTATACCGAATTAGACATTACGAAGTCCTTTGCGTCAGCACCGTTATTAATGAAGTTCTGCGTAGCCACTGCTGCTACAACTTCTTCCTTAGTCATCGTAGCCTTAAGAACGCCAGCATTAAGAGTGCCAGGGTTAACGACAGCAATCATTGAGTGAGGAGCAGTTGTTGTTGCGCCCTCAATCACGAGCATAGCGTCTGTAATCTTCTCTACATTAGGATTATCCTTTGTTGTACCACCAACATTATCCTTCTCAACGTAGCTCTGTCCATTCTTCATCTTGTAGGCATCGCCATTGGCTGTGAAGAAGTAGAAGCGTACGGCATTGATCTGGTTCTCGGTACCAACACCGTCAGCATAGCCACCATCAGTTGCACGGGTGCCAGCACCAACGTTGTTGATGTTTACAGCTACATAACTCTTAACGCCTTCCACGTTAGGATTGTTCTCTACAGCGTCTTCTGATGTACAAGCGCTGAATGCAAAGGCAGCAAGTGCCAATGGGAATAATTTAAACTTGTTCATACTTGTGAAGTTTAAGTGATTAATAATTTTTGTGTTTAGTAAAAATATTTCTTTTTTAAAGAGTTTCTGTGTTTGGCTTGTCTTTGTGTTTGTGAAGCCGAGTTTAGTCTTTGTGTTGTAAGGGTGTATGGTTGTTTATGTCTTTTTATTGTAGGTCGTCATAGTTCTGCTTGGCAATCTCGCATCCCTTTTCGGAAGCAATCCTGAAGCACTCGATGGCTTTCTCGTCGTTGCCGATGTGCCAGTAGCAGATGCCCCTTGCGTTGTAAGCCTCAGCCGAGTCGCCAGCCTTGTCCAGCTTGCGGAGCGCCTCAGCGAATCTGTCCTCATTGATGTCAGCGCATGCAGCGTTCAGATTGGCAGTCTCGTCGTTGGGATACATGAGCGCTGCGATGGCGAACACCTCGTTAAACTCCTTCGATCCCGGCTCGTAAGTCTGAGCCACCATATACATCTCGTTCTGCGAGAGCAGCTGCGGCTTGGTTTTGATAAGCTCCTTAGCCTCCTCCACTGAGAACGGGCGCACGTTGCAGGTGATGACGTAGTCAGAATGGCGGAGAGCCGGATACCATGAGGCGAGCATTGTGCGATACTCCTCAGGATACTGCGACTTGATGAGCCATTCGCGGCGGTCGGGTTCTATAGAGTTGTCCTCCGCAATCTTGAGGATAGCGCTTCGGTTGTCGAGGTTGCTCTCCTTGACATACTTGCAGAGACCTTCCCAGTCCTCCGGCGTAGCGTTTACGGTGAAGAGGCGGTCGTCCAGATGGACGAGCTGGCGCACGTAGTTCTTCAGCGTAGCGGCACGGTTAGTGGCGAGGTATTCGTTGTGGGCGTAAGGAGCCTCCGGTGAGGCATAGCCATGAATCTCAATCTTGGTGATTGTCATATTGGCGTCCTTCTTTATCACGTTGATGGTGTCAACAATCTTCGCCAGCTCACGCGGGTTGTTGCGGTAGTTGGGATGCAGCTCTGTGCGGTCAACGGGGAAGTCGATAAACGCTCTTCCTGACATCTCGTATGTCTTCTGCTCCACAGCGACGGGCTGTATGAACGCCACCTTGGGCTGTCTCATCTTCTTTACGGTCTCCTGCTCCTGGTCGTCAATCTTGCCGCATCCGCAGAGGTCTTCCTTTATTACGACGTCTGCTGAGCGCATCCAGTCGGCAAACTCGGTCTGAGTCTGGTAAGCGAACGTCTGCTCCTTACCGTTCTTCCTTGTCACGTCATAAGCACCGGGATATTGCTTGGCGTCCCTTCTGTCGTAAATAACCTTCTGTCTCTTGCCGTTGATGACGATGGGCTGCAGAGCCACGCTGTTCTCTCCCGACTCGATAACCGGCGTAAGGACGATGCGTCTGTTGGCAGGCATACGTAGCGAGTCAAGGCGGAGGTCCATTCCTACGAAGAACTGGTCGTCAGCTCTTGTCGCCTTGATGTTCTCCACCGCCACTTGACGGTCAAGAATCTTGGTCGACCTCTTCGTCTGTGCCGACGCATTGACGGCGCTGATGGCGAGGGCTGCTGATAGTATAATGTAGTATTTCATAATGGTGGATCTTATTGTTAGTGAAAATGTGTGGTGAATAGTGGGCTGACTTCTTTTATATTTAGAATACGTAGATCAGCTCCACTGCTGCCTTGGTGGGTCCTACATAATTGTGATGTCCCTCACCCTTCTTGTTACCGCACGTCTTACATTCGAATTTCTTATAGTGGATGTAGTCGTAACCCACTCCGAGAGAAGTCTCGAGGTTCCAGTGCTTTGAGAGCGGCCATTGGTAGCCTGCTGTCAGACCGCCTCCTACGAACCATCCTTCATATCTATGGTCCTTAAACTCCTTGAACATTCCGAACGGCAGTTCGATGCCACCAGCGTTGAACTGTCCTCCCATAGCGTGTACTCCGAGGAACCATCCGTTGAACGTCTGGCAGAACCAGTAGCGGTATTCGGGTTGTACCATCCAGTGGCGTATGCTCTTGTTGTCATTGAATTTCCAGGGGTTGATGCCATAGAAGGCCTGAACGGAGTGCTTTCTGCCGGTCTGAAGTTCGAGACCGACGTTCGGGGTTGTGGTAGCCCAGTAGAGTAAGTTGGTCTTGAGTCCCAGTTGCTGGGCGTTAGCCGATACAGCCACGAGCATAGCTACGATGAGCAGTCTCAATCTGTATGTTACGTTTTTAGCCATATTATTATTCTATTTAGTTCGTTGTTTAATGTTCCGTGATAATACGTATCTTATCTAATAATGTAATAAGTGGGGTTGTGGGGCTGTACTGTTGTGTTAAGTCGTCTTCTAAACCTTATTATATACGTTATAGATAGTTTGGTTTTTTAGTTTTGCGTCGTTTAAGCGTCTTAGTTTAGCGTCGTCGTTGTGTTGTCGTTACGACTTTGTGTTTAGCGTCATTGTCCTTCTTTATTTTGGACATTGCAAAGGTACATCAAATTTTCGGAAATCATTTGTGAATATAGTATAAAAATTAAACAAATCGTAATTTTCTATGTTTTTTTTACCGTTTGAACGTTTTTCTGCAACATTTTACATGTTTTTCTCAAGTTTTTGTAAATTTAGGCAGGGTAAAAATCTCACAAATCCGTCCCAAGTTAGATATTCACAAGAGTATTGGACAATATTTACTGTCCGATTCGTGCAGTAATAAGGAATCGGACACAAGGGAGTTTGGCTTATCCCACAGCTACGGAGCGGCGCAGCTTGCAGTGGGTGTCGGATGGGTAACGTGTCCCCTCGGGACACGGCGCTAACGATAATCTGCTGTACCGGGCTGCGGGGCTACGGCGAGACGCCATAGCCTCCTAAGTTTGTGCTGCAAGCTGGTCGTTGATTATGTTAGAGGATACAGTAGAATGGGGTAACTTAGGAGGCTATGGCGTCCCGCCGTAGCCACGCAGCCTTGGACAAGCAAGCTGATTGAGCGTTAGGCTGTGGTAGGCAGGGCTTTGACAAAAACCTTACTCCACAGTCCGCTTATGGGCGCAAATCCTATCGGATTTAAATAAAAGGCTTTACATTAGGTCTTACGAGAACCGGTTCTCGACAACCTAACGCAAAGCCTTTTATTTGTGCACAGCACGCGCCCACAAGCGGAAAAAACCAAAAAAACACAAAATTCCTAATTCGGACGATGTCGTCCGCTACCTTGTGTTTTTTATGTTTTTCCTTTTGTTGGCACAGTGATGCTTCGGCATCACTCATGATATCGTTTGGAGGATGGGTGTCGAGAGCAACGCTCTCGTAAAGCCCATTCGCCAAACGATATCATGAACCCGTAGGGTGTGCCAAGAAAAGGATTGTGGATAATGGTTTTTGTCAAAGCACTGCCTAACACTGCTAACACTACAAGGCTGCGGGGCTACGGCGGGACGCCATAGCCTCCTAAGTTTGTGCTGGCTGCTTGAGGTCAGAGATCAGATTAATCAAAAGAAAAAATCTGTGACAATCTGTGGCATCTGTGGGAGAACATTATCTCAAGCAACATCCGTGACAATCTGTGGCATCCGTGGGAGAACATTTTCTCAAGCTGCATCTGATAATCCGTGTTCGCTTAATCGTAGGGTGCGTTTGAGTCTCCCACAGATTACGCGGATTTACACGGATATGGGTGCGGATCTGCTATACTGGGCTGCGGGGCTACGGCGAGACGCCATAGCCTCCTATGTTTGTGCTGGCTGCTTGAGGTCAGACATCAGATTAATCAAAAGAAAAAATCTGTGACAATCTGTGGCATCCGTGGGAGAACATTTTCTCAAGCAACATCCGTGACAATCTGTGGCATCCGTGGGAGAACATTTTCTCAAGCAACATCCGTGATAATCTGTGGCATCCGTGGGAGAACATCACTGTGACTGCTGCGTGGCTCCTTAATGGCGCTGCCTGTATACTGACGGAGGGATACCTTCTATTGACTTGAAGATTTTGGAGAGGGAGGCGGAGTCGGTGAAACCCATTTCGTATGCTATTTCGCCTAAGGGACGGGAGCGATCCTCGAGGAGGACACGCTTCGTCTCCTCCACCTTCAGGAAGTTAATCCATGCGTTGAAGTTTTTGCCCTTTACATTATTAATATAGTTGGAGAGGAGGCGGGTGTTCAGTCCCATCTGGTCAGCCACCTGCATGATGGTGATGCTATCCTTGAGGTAAGGCTTGTCGGCACGACCTATCCACTCCGTCACGATGGCGTCGATGGTGCTGTAGTTGCTGTCACGATGGCGATCCTCCTCCGCGGGCTTCGTCTCGAGCGTCTCTGGTTGACGGATGGCGAGGTCGGCGGGATCTGGGGAGACGGTGACGTTGGAGTTGTTGTGGACGGGACGTGGCTTCGGTGTCGGCTCGAAGATGTAGCCGTGGTCCACCTCCATATCGGCGAAGGCGGGCTTGATGTCCCAATAGACGGTGCGACACTTTATGAACGCTATGCTGTTGACCAACACCACTAACGACCTTACCCACATGAATATGTTGTCGAGAAAGCGATTGAAGAGGGCGATGTCGATGATGCTGACGACGTAATATAGGATGAGGGAGATGGCGACGGCGATGAGCCAGCGGCTGCGACTCTTGTTCTCTCCGATGTAATAATTGTCGATGTGCTGACGGAAGACGGTTATCTGCTTCGATACGAACCACAGTATGCCGAGTCCCTCGATGACGAGGGTGATGTAGAGCATGTAGCAGGTGAAGATGGCTGGCGGGGTCTCGAGGAAGACATTATATACGCTTGGCGAGAGGGTGAGTCCGTGGAGGGGTATAAACACCAGAATATGCGTCAGCCATATACATACCACAGGCATTATGAACGCTATGATGGTGCGTACGGAGAGGCGCTTACCGTGGAGCAGATAGATGCATGCGGTAATGTCAAAGCAGATGGCGAAGAAGAGGAAAAGTGGACTCGTGAAGTAATTGAGCTGGAGATAGTCATATCCGTTAAGGAGACGGATTATGGTGAAGAAGCTGACGATGCCCTCAAGTAATGAGGAGCCAGCGAGGCACATGCGTGCCATACTGAATGATTCGATCTTTCCTTCCGATGTCTTCTGTGCGGGAGTGAGAAGAAACATTAGGCTTATAGTGAAGCATACGGAGCAGTTAACAACGTATGCAATAAGTGTAGTCGTATCCATAGTTGTGTTTGCAAATGTTTTGGAATACAAAGTTATGGAATTTGTATAATTTTCACAATGATTTTACAAATTATTTTCAAGAAATAACAAAAATGTGTCCCGCTTTGCGGAACCAAGAGAGGATGAGAGGATGCCTATCCCAGGTAATCGTAGGAGGCTATGCGTCCCGCCGTAGCCACGCAGCCACGGACTACAGAGTGTTAGGAATAATATTAGGCAGGGCTTTGACAAAAACCTTTATCCACAATCCGCTTATGGGCGCAAATCCTATCGGATTTAAATAAAAGACTTTACATTAGGTCTTACGAGAACCAGTTCTCGACAACCTAACGTAAAGCCTTTTATTTGTGCACAGCACGCGCCCATAATCGGAAAAAACAAAGAAAAACACAAGGTTATATAAAACAACATTATAATACTATATGATGTGTAATTCTTTAGTTTAGACACAATTTCTACTGTGTAACCTTGTGTTTTTTATGTTTTTCCTTTTGTTGGCACAGTGATGCTCCAGCATCACTCATGATATCGTTTGGAGGATGGGTGTCGAGAGCAACGCTCTCGTAAAGCCCATTCGCCAAACGATATCATGAACCCGTAGGGTGTGACAACAAAAGGTATGTGGATAAAGGTTTTTGTCAAAGCCCTGCCTAACCAAATCTCACCGATAAATTCCTGTTTGACGGTTAGTTTGCATGACAATATTTGTATTTCTAACGCTCAATACTATGAGTTGAACGCACGAAGAAATCTTTGGTGCGAAATTCTTGAGTTTTGAGCGTTTTTAGATAACAGGCTTATACACAGTATGTTATACGGTTTTCTAACGAAATACAATGAAATCAGACTCGCAAAAGAGCCTTTTTTTGCTGCAATAGCGCCACTTTTACACCCTAATAGTGCCACTATTATCATGCAATAGCGCCACTTTTACACTCTAATAGTGGCACTATTGGGATGTAAAAGTGGCACTATCGTTAAGCATTGGTGCTGTTTGCTCAGCAGAACACCATAAAAACGGCTTTTTGATTCTCTAGAATTGATTTTTATTTTGTAACAGTTTTTTACCGTTTGTACGATATTTGCATGGTGGACATGAAGCCATGTTTTTTTTGACAAGAAGACATGAAGCCATGTTTTTTGACAAGAAGACATGAAGACATGTTTTTTTGACAAGAAGACATGAAGCCATGTTTTTTGACAAGAAGACATGAAGCCAGTTTTTGACAGAGACATGAAGTCATGTTTTTGACAAGTAGACATGAAGTCATGGTTTTTT
>NZ_NOVE01000023.1 GCF_002265625.1 Prevotella sp. 885 | reverse complement strand
ACTATTTATTAAATGCATATTCAGAAGAGCCGTTTTTTACCCAAAATTGCAATACTAAAAAATTCACGACCAGAGATTTGAAAACGCGTTTTTCGTCACGTATAAAGGGGTAAAAAAAGACCTAACTCTCGTTTGTTTAGAGAATTAGGTCGAAAAATAAGGTTTCTCTTGAAGAGACAATCTAGATAAAAAAAGGGGTGTCAGAAGCCCGTTTTAGTGGAAAATGAAGAAGAGAAGCTCGCGCATCAGGTCGTCTTGAGACGTGTTTGGGTTGTCTATACCCTTACTTTTGGCGTCTGTCTCTCTTATTTTAGCCAGAATCTGCAGAGCTTTCATCGCCGTGTAGTTTCGCATACCGGTCAAATAGTCCTTCACACCCCACACGGATTTGAGATCAAGGAACACAGCCAGCGCCTTCTCATTGGTACGATCAGGCGAATAGAACGCCAGCAAGAGGTTCTGGAAATACGAATAGAGAAGAGGCAAGCACGAGAACAATGAACCTGCTTTCGGATTCTTGTCAAAATATTTTACTATCTGATTAGCCTTATAAACGTCGCGTCCCACGATGGCATTCCTCAACTCAAACACGTTGAAGTCCTTGCTCACCCCTATCTGGCTTTCCACTATTTCCGGCGTAATCCTGCGGTTGTCATCCGGCAACGAAATCATCACCTTGTCCAACTCAGATATCAGCCTGGACAAATCCGAACCGATATGCTCCGCTATCATTGAGGCAGACTTCGGGTCGATGGCTGTATTGCGACTCTTAAGATAGCTTTCCACAAACGCTGGCAGCTCATAGTCTCTCTTTTTCTTGCTCTCAAACACCACTCCTATCGCCTCTGCCTTGCCCACCACCTTCTTGCGGCGGTCAATGTTGCCGTTCTTATAACATATCACAAGGATGGTTGAGGTCAGCGGACGCTCGAAATAGCGCTCCAAAGCATCCATCGAGCGCATATTCTGCGCTTCCTTCACAATAACCACACGATGTTGAGCCGGCAATACGGGATAACCCTTAGCCATGTTCACCACCTGTCGATCCGTGACATCAGAGCCGAAAACTACGTCCTGATTGAAGTCGCGGTCTTCGGGTTGTAGAACATTTTCGGCTATGAAGTCGGCTATCTGGTCAATATAGTACGCTTCCTCTCCCATAAGAATATACACAGGAGCATATCTTCCTGCCTTGAGGTCACGCATGACGGATTCGAACGTCATAGTTGATTTTTTTTCTGCCATAATCAAGTATACATATTATATAATGTGAAAATGCGCAAACGACAATGTCGAAACTCGCAATTATCACATATTTTCATTAATTTTGTATGCAAAAATAATAAAATGATTCGATTAAACCTACCGACTTTCGAAATAAAGTTGTCGGGCACCCAGGAACACCCACGGATATACGACATACTGCGACGACGCTACATAGCCCTTACACCAGAAGAATGGGTGCGCCAGCATTTCGTCCATTTCCTGACGGGTCACAAAGGCTACCCAACGGCTCTTATGGCTAACGAGATAAGCCTCAGCATAGGCAACAAGAAACTGAGGGCTGACAGCGTGCTGTACGACCGTCAGATGCAGCCTCGGATGATTATCGAATACAAAGCTCCACATATAGAGATAACGCAGAAGGTGTTCGACCAGATAGCTGCTTACAACCTCCTGCTGCACGTCGACTATCTTGTGGTGAGCAACGGACTGCAGCATTATTGCTGCCGCATGGATTATGAGAATCACAAGTATGAGTTTCTGAGGGAAATCCCTGACTACGACGAGATACCCCCTTGATAATAACAAATAATAACGACAAAATCTTAAAGCAAGTATGACAGAACAAGAAAAATTGCATGATTCTGCTGAATACAAGAAAATGCGCAGCCAACAGCTTTATTGCTTTGAAGCCCCTGAACTGATGGGAAGCATCATCCGTGCCAACCAAATATGCGCCAAACTGTCCACAATGACTTTCAACTCACCGGAATACAGAAAGATCATAGAGGAGCTGATTCCCGGATTGCCCAAGACTTCGGCAATAGTTCCTCCATTCCATTGCGACCACGGACACGGAGTTGTCATTGGCGAGCATACGTTCATCAATTATGACTGCATCATGCTCGACGGAGGAGAGATAAAGATTGGCGCTCATTGCAAGATAGGCCCGCGCTGCCAGTTCTTCACACCTCAGCACCCTATCGACTACGAAGAGCGCATGCAGCCCGTGGAGACCTGTTATCCTATTAAGATAGGCGACAACTGCTGGTTGGGCGGAGGCGTAACTGTCTGCCCCGGCGTCACCATAGGCGACAGATGCATAATAGCCGCGGGTAGCGTAGTCGTACGTGACATTCCGTCAGACTGCATGGCGGCAGGCAATCCGGCTGTGGTGAAGAAGATGCTTAAGTAGAGCCAACAGGATTATCAATACTAAACAATATCAGAAAGAAAAAAATCAGAAAGAAACATAAGATTATGGGAGTAGGAAAATGGATTGGCGGATTCTTCGGATTTATGTCTGGCGGACCGCTTGGAGCACTTGCCGGCTACGCTTTAGGCTGGCTTTTCGATAAAGGAGCAGAAGGTTTAAGTGGCGACTCCGCCTTTAATGCCGATGGCACTTACCGCAACAACTGGGACGAACATAACGGATATGGCAACAATCATCAGAATAACGGCTATTCCGCTCAACAGCAATACGAGGGACAGCGCAACTCGTTCCTCTTCTCTTTGCTTGTACTTGCCTCATACATCATCAAGGCAGACGGAAAGGTGATGCATTCCGAAATGGAGTTTGTACGCTCATTCCTCCGTCGCAACTTCGGCGAGGCTGCTGTCAGCCAAGGCGAGCAGATTCTTATGCGCCTGTTCGATCGCCAAAAGCAGATGGGCACTATGGCTTTCAAGAACACCATACGTGAGGCTTGCGCCGAAATAGCGCAGCACATGGAATATTCGCAACGACTGCAGCTCACCAATTTCCTTGTGATGATTGCCCAAGCCGACGGTAGTGTGCCTCAAAGCGAGATTGACGCCTTGCAGTTCGTAGCTGCCAGCCTTGGTATTTCACCAGAAGACCTCGCCTCTATGCTCAACCTCTCAACGGGCAGCACCAACATTGACGCCGCATATAAAGTGCTCGGCATAACTCCCGACGCCACGGACGACGAAGTAAAGGCTGCATATCGCAAAATGGCTCTCAAGCATCATCCTGACCGTGTGGCTACGCTCGGAGAGGACGTGCGCAAGGCTGCGGAAAAGAAATTCCAAGAGATAAGCGCTGCAAAGGAGACCATCTACAAGGCAAGAGGACTGTAAGCGAAAGAAAAGTTAAGAACTGAGAGTTTTATTTAGCAGATTTTCATATAACATTAATAAGATGAAGATTACCGTATTCTGCTCTGCAAATGAGCATATCGACCCCGAATATTTCCGCCTGACAGAAGAACTTGGCAAATGGATGGCTGAAAACCATCACGACCTTATATTCGGAGGAACCAACCAAGGACTGATGAACTGCGTGGCAAAGGCTGTGCATGAGGGTGGCGGACGCGTCATCGGCGTAGTGCCGTCGCTCGTCGAGAAAGGCGGACGCATGTCTGATTATCTCGACGTGCATATCCCCACAGACAACCTCTCCGACCGCAAGAACCTGCTGATCGACCAATGTGACGTAGTAGTGGCATTGCCTGGTGGCGTGGGTTCGCTGGACGAGATATTCTGCGTGGCAGCATCAAAGTGCATCGGTTACCACTCAAAGAAGGTTATTCTCTATAACATGAAGGGATTCTGGAACGCCCTCATTGCGCTCATGGACGATCTCGACAAAAAGGGAATGATTCGCGGCGACTGGCACAACATGATAGAAGTGGCTAACGATTTCGAAGAACTGAAAAACTTTTTGATATGAAACCATTAAGAAAATTGACTTCCCTCGTCCTCGCCATGTTGGCATTCACGGCCAACGCTCAGGAAGGCGCATGGAACGGCGAACTTGACGTTATGGGCACCAAGCTGCCATTAGTCTTTAATTTCACCACCAATGGATGCACCATGGACTCTCCGTCACAAAACGCAAAGGGCATTCCCGCTGAGAAGACCGTTACAGACGACGGTACGATAAAGGTAAAGGTCGGAATGATTGGGGCTACGTTCGAAGGAAAGATGGCAAACGGCGAGATAAAGGGAACCTTCACTCAGAACGGTTTTCCTCTACCGCTTACCTTAAAACCTGGTAAAATCACAGTAAAGCGTCCGCAGACTCCCGTACCACCATTCCCCTACAAGGAAGAAAGCGTAAGTTTCACCAACGCAGGCTATACATTCAACGGCACACTCACCTTACCAGAGAACTACACGAAGGAAACTCCCGTGGTGCTGATGGTAACAGGTAGCGGACAGCAGAACCGTGATGAGGAAATGTTCGAGCACAAGCCATTTGCCGTAATAGCCGACGCTTTGGCTCGTCAAGGCATCGCATCCTTGCGTTATGACGACCGCGGATGGGGCGATGCAAGAAGCGTCAAGTTCATGAATTTCACTGTAGAAGACTTCTGCGAAGATGCCGCTGCCGCCCTACCGTTGTTGCGCAAACGCTTCAGCAAGGTTGGCGTTCTCGGTCATAGCGAGGGTGGAACCATAGCCTTGATACTTGCTGCTGAAGGCAAAGCCGACTTCATCGTGTCGCTTGCAGGAATGGCTATATCCGGTAAGGAGACGCTCGTTATGCAGAACCGTCAAGCCATGTCTGCCATAGGTCTGCCAAAGGAAACGGTTGACACATACTGCAATAGCATCAGTAAAGCACTCGACGAGATTGCAAGTGGCAAGAAGGCAAGCGAAATAAACATCGATGGTATGCCCGAAGCTCTCAAACCTATCACCATAAAATCATTGCAACAAGCAGACACACCGTACATACGCCACTTCCTTAACATAGACGTAAGCGAACTGTTGTCTAAGATTAAATGTCCTGTACTGGCACTTAACGGCACAAAAGACACACAGGTGGACTGCACAGCCAACACCATACAACTCGAGAGGGGGCTTACAAATTGCAAGCACACCATAAAGAAGGTGGACGGTGTCAATCATCTCTTCCAGCATTGCACGACAGGCAATGTCGTTGAGTATCAGCAGATAGAGGAGACCATAGCCCCGGAGGTGCTTCAGACCATAACTGGATGGATAAACTCCGAACTATAAAAGAGCTTGAAAAATGAGAGTTATGAACGCCTTACATTATTTATTAAGGCCATCATAGCTCTCATTTTTCGTTTCTATTTATCAAACATCTGCTCACAGGGATATAATGCGAGTCCTTTATCTCGCCTATCACAATGATACTGTGCAGACTGCCTATACAGTCTATATTACCAAGCGTGTTAAGCATAAAGTCCTGATAGTCCTTCATGTCATGGGCATAAACCTTTATCAGGAAGTCGTAGTCGCCCGTGGTGTTATAGCACTCGGTTATTTGGTCAATGGTCTGCACAGTATCCATAAACTGCTGAATTAGTTCGTTCGTGTGCTGCTTCAGCCTGATGTTACACAACACTATCACGCTATGCCCCATCTTGTGATGATCCACCACAGCCGAATATCTTTTTATATAGCCCTCGCGCTCCAGACGTTTCTGACGCTCGAAGGTTGGCGACGGTGACAGATGCACACGTGCAGCAAGTTCCTTTACCGTCATGTGCGAGTTCTGCTGCAACAATTTCAGAATCTTGATGTCTATCTCGTCAAGCGTTTCTTGATTTGCCATTATGCTTGGTTGTTTATTGTTTAATTATTTACTAAGTTGTATCCGTTTTGCAGAATAATATTCCGCAAAAAGCTATATATACAATGCAAAGTTAGGAAATATTTCTGAATTACAAAGAATTTTTGGCTGTAATAGTTCTTCTTCATAACTTTGCGCTCAGAAATCAGAAACGAAACAAAAAGAACAAATAAATAACAAAAAGATTATGAGCAATTCAGTAAACAAGCATTTTGATGCTGTGGGCAGTTATCTGCGCCCGGCAGAGTTGAAGGAAGCAAGAGCCAAGTTCGCCAACAACGAAATCTCAGCAGAACAGCTCCGAGCAGTTGAAGACCGCCTTATAGAGGACGTTATAAAGAAGCAGAAGGCCCATGGCCTTCATTACATCACGGACGGAGAGTTTCGCCGTAGCTACTGGCACCTCGACTTTATGTGGGGATTCGGCGGTGTGGAACACATCGAGCTTGATCATGGCTATCAGTTTCATGGCGAGGAGACCACTAAAGGTTCGCTGAAGCTTACCGGTAAGATAACAGGATCCGGCCATCCGTTCATTAAGGATTTTCTGTTTGTGAAACAGTTTGAGGAGGAAGGTGTCGAGGCTAAGCTGACCATCCCAGCCCCAGCACAGTTCCTCGCCGAGCTTTTCCGTGGCGATAACTCGAAGAACACACGTGAGTTCTATCCCAATAACGAAGAACTAATCCATGACATCGCAGAAGCTTACCGCACTTTCTTCCGCGAGATTCACGCCGCCGGATGCAACACCGTACAGCTCGACGACTGCACATGGGGCATGATCGTTGACGACGACTTCTGGAAGTCGATGGCAGGCAAAGGCTTCACTCTTGAGCACGAGGCTCTGCAATATCTCACAGTAAACAACCTTGCCATTGAGGACAAGCCCGAAGGCCTCACCATTAACACTCATGTATGTCGCGGCAACTATCATTCCTGCTACGCCACAAAGGGAGCCTACGACCCTGTCGCACCTTACCTCTTCGCCAAGGAAAACGTCAACACCTACTACCTGGAATACGACGACGAGCGTTCCGGCTCTTTCGAACCGCTGAAATATGTATCAGACAATAAACGTGTAGTACTTGGACTCATCACCACAAAGTCGCCCATACTGGAAGACAAGTCCACCATTATAGCCCGCATACGCGAGGCAGAGAAGTACATTCCTCTGGAACGACTCAGCCTCAGCCCACAATGCGGATTCGCCTCATGCGAGATTGGCAACAAACTCACCGAAGAAGAACAATGGGCAAAGCTCAGTCTTGTAAGAGAAATCACAGAGGAAGTGTGGGGATAAGAAAAGTCCACGCAGTTTTCTCAGAACACTTCAGCCACGTAGTTGTGCTTTATCCCGTCCTTACCACGTTTAAGGAAGAGGATAAGGCGCACGTGGCTGTCTATCACTATTCCGTTTCTAACATCATCCGGCAATGCGGCGGTAGAGGCAAATCCGCCTTTTATGATATTTCCTTCAGGCGTGTATTTTATAGCCGACTCAAGAGAATAGCGTATGTATTTTTCCTTCGGATTAGCATATTCCACCTTTGCCTCGTACACACCGAAAGCATTACGCCCCTCGTATTTGTCCATCAACCCTAAGATGGCAGCCCACTTAAAATGGTCGCCGTTGGCTATTATCGGACAAAAGCGTACGTAGCTGCCTGCTGTTATGTTAAGAGCGGAGTGAACCGACTTAAGCGCAACGAAATGGCGCGACTGCGAATCATACACGTGAATGTGTCCGTGATTCTCATCCACAAAGTCCACATACCCCACTTCCACCGAAAACACCTCGTCCACACGCTTCTGCGACAGCACGATATCGGCAGCACGCTCATTGCCTTGCTTTGAAACTCTTCTCAACACATCAAACATACGTCCGCATATCTCCCACGGACGACACGGAAACTGATGGCTGTCAGCCAAGACCTCCGATCCGTTCCTTGCCACAAGCTTCACGTAACGACGCTTCCTGCCATTGGTCTCCTTCTCTATCACCTTGGCAGCGTACATACTCACAATGGCGTCACACGCTTCTTTGTTCTCCTCCGGATGATGCAGCATATGCGACTGAAGGGCACGCTCCACGCGTTCTTTTAGCGACAGGTATTGCCTACCGTCCTTCCCTGTCTGCCTCCGCAAATCCTGCGGACGCAAGAAGCGGTCATACCCCCACGCCTCAAGAAACTTCGGCAGCTTGAAGTCGCTGTAAGTCTCGCTTACATTTACCGCCATACCGAGCATACACGAGTCGATAAGCGACATGCGCTTCACATGCAGCTTCATGTATGCGGCAAGCAGAGTGCGAGCCATAACGGATCCCATAGTTTTATAGTTGTGCTGTAGGTAACGGAAAATCTTCCAGTTGGTTTCGTCGGGATGGGCAGCACCGGTGGAGATGCTCTCAAGAAGCTCGTCCCATGTTACGTTCTTTGAGGTATCAGGCGTAGTCATAATATAACGAAAGTAAAAGTTATTGGTTGTCAAGTTAGTAGTAAAGAAAAAAGAGAGTTGAAAGTCAGCTTTCAACCCTCTTACTTTCCAGCAACAAAACTCACACCATGAGTTTTGTCGTATGCTTTTTAGCTAAGCTTTGTTTCTGACTCTTCAGACTTCTTAGAAGCAGCAGTCTTGCGTGTTGTGGCACGCTTACGCTTCGGCTTGTCCTCAGTAGCCTCCGGAGTTTCAATCTTCACGTCAGCCAATTCAGGATCAATCATGATGCGACCGCAATACTCGCACACGATCACCTTCTTGTGCATCTTGATGTCAATCTGGCGCTGAGGCGGAATTTTGTTGAAGCAACCGCCGCAGGCATCACGCTGTACGTACACGATGCCGAGACCGTTACGGGCATTCTTGCGGATACGCATGAAGCTTGAGAGCAGACGCGGCTCGATGGTGGCCTCCAGCTCAGTGGCCTTAGCCTTCAGCTTCTCCTCCTCTTCACGAGTCTCCTGCATGATCTCGTCCAGCTCGTTCTTCTTCTCGCTGAGAGCGCTCTGACGGTCAGCGATAAGCTCCTGTGTGTGAGCCATTTCACGCTTCTTGTCCTCTACCTTAGCATTTGCCTCCTTGATTTTCTTGTTGCAAAGCTCAATCTCAAGGCTCTGGAACTCAATCTCCTTTGTAAGAGTGTCGTACTCGCGGTTGTTGCGCACCTCATCGAGCTGTCTCTTGTAGCGCTCCACGCTTTCCTGCGCATCCTGTATCTCGCCCTGCTTCTGTGCCACAGCCTGCTCAAACTCGTTGATATCGTTCTCGATATGCTCCACACGAGTCTTCAGTCCGGCAATCTCGTCCTCAAGGTCCTGCACCTCAAGAGGGAGTTCGCCACGCAGCGCACGCTTCTCGTCAATAGCAGAGAGAGTGGTCTGAAGCTGGTAAAGGTTCTTCAGCTTTTCCTCTACCAAATTTTCTGTTTCCTTTTTTGCCATAGTGATGTATGTTGTTATTCTTTTTATTATTTAAAAGTACATTATAGGATTGGTGCATGTCTCGGCTATGAAGCATCCCACACCAGGACATTCGCGCTCGATGATGTCGCGGAATATCTCGCTCGTATACTGCTCGCTCTGATAATGACCGATGACAGCTATCTGTATCTGCTGTTCACGTCCGAAAAACTCGTGATAATGCATCTCGCCTGTAAGGAACGCATCGGCGCCCGCAGCCACAGCCTCGTCCAGGAGGAACGAGCCCGAACCTCCGCACATTGCCACCGTACGTATAGGACGGCGCAAGAGCTGGTTAGCCTGCACACACTCCACGCCGAATGTCTTCTTGAGCATGATGATGAAGTCGTCAGCAGCCACAGGCTCCTCAAACTCTCCCATCACTCCCGAGCCACATTCCACGCCGTCCACCTGCTTGGGCGACATGAAGCGCACGTTACGCAGCCCCATCTTCTCCGCCATCTTATAGTTCACACCGCCACGGGCATTGTCCATATTGGTATGCATCGAAAGGATTACGATGTTGTTAAGAAGAGCCTTCATAACTGCCTGCTGCACATAGTCTTCACCAGTAAGACGCGCAAGCTTACGGAAAATCAACGGATGGTGCGATACGATAAGGTTGCATCCCTTCTTTATGGCCTCATCCACAATCTGACACGTAACGTCCAGACACAATAATGCCCCTGATACTTCCGCCTCTGTCAGTCCGACTTGCAGGCCAGCATTATCCCAGCTTTCCTGCAAGGGCAGAGGCGCGAAACGTTCAAGGGCTTCAATAACTTCCTTTATTTTCACGCTTTTCAGCCTTTAAGTATATAGATACTATATGTAATATGCTGCAAAGTTACTGCTTTTTATGCAGAAACGGAAGGATGCACACGCTTTATTAGAATATTTTAACGAGGATTTTGTAAGCAAAAACACATTCTTAATGTCTTATTGTCAAAAAACACGTCTTCATGTCCTCCATGCAAATATTGTACAAAGAGTAAAAAGCTGTTACAAAACAATAATTGATTCTAGAGTTCTGATTTGCCGTTTTTAGGGTGTTTTGCTGTGAAAACAGCACACACGCTTAACGATAGCGCCACTTTTACAGTCCAATAGTGCCACTATTAGATTGTAAAAGTGGCGCTATTGCATGATAAAAGTGGCACTATTGTAGTGTAAAAGTGGCGCTATTGCAGCAAAAAACGGCTCTATTGCGAGTCTGATTTCATAACATTTCTCCAGAAAACCGCATAACGCGCTGTGTATTAGCACGTTGTCCTCAAACGCTCAAAACTCAAGAATTTCGCACCAAAGATTTTGTTGTGCGCTCAGCTCATAGTATTGAGCATCAGGAATGCAAATATTGTCATCAGCTAAAACAAAAGGGAAATAGTTTTGCCGGCGGCAATGTAAGAAGAATAAGATGATGAGAGCACATTGCCGTTTATCGTAAACGTACCATATAAGCGATTATGCAAAGCGTTGTCAGCATCTCTGACATGCCCAACGCCAGCCAAATGCCGGTTTCGCCGAACACCATCGGAAGGAAGATGAAGCAGGGTACGAGGAAGAAGAGGCCGCGCAGCAGGGCGAACACCATAGCCGAACGCACGCGCTCTATGCTCTGGAAATAACCTATAAGCGTGAGGTTGACAATGAAAAACACAAACGCCAGAGCCATCAGCGGGAAACCTTTGACGGCAAGAGGGAAGGCTGCCTCACTACGGTCTATGAACAACTCTACAAGCTGTTCAGGAAGGAGCATGAACGCTGCACTCGCCGACGCTCCACATACGACAGCAGCCAGCAGAGCCACACGCAATGTGGAACTGACTCGACGACCGTCACCAGTACCATAATTGAAACTGATGATCGGTTGTGCAGACTGTGCCACCGCATTGCCTATCATATACACAAAGGGAGTGTAATAGCAGGCTATTCCGAATGCGCCGATGCCAGGATCGCCCAGATAAGAACCGAATATGTAGTTGCCGATGAGGGCAAGCACCGCCATCGTACATTCTCCCATAAGGGCAGACAGTCCGATGGTGCATTGATAGCCGATGTTTCGGACGGAATAGAGCAGGGAGCGACGGCTCCATTTCAGTCGGATGGGTCGCAGCTGACGTGCCGCGAAAAGCATATACCACATGGCTATGATGCCGCCAATGGTCATACTCAACGCCGAGGCAACGGCAGCTCCCCAAAGCCCCCACCCCATATATACTATCATAAACCAGTCGAGGAAGATATTGGCTACAGCCGACACCACGTTGCACCACATGGCAAGACGCGGGCTACCGTCAAGGCGGATGACAAACAACAGCAAAGCCGCCCACACGCCGAACAACTCGCCGGGCATAAAGCCAAGCATATACTCGCGCACCAAAGGCAGCAAAGCATCTGACGAACCGAGCATACGTCCTATTGCCGACGGGAACAGCATCACCGGAATTATCATCGCCAAGATCACGATTGTGGCGAATATCCAAGCCTGAGTGACATTGATGCGGGCTGCCTTGAGTTTGTGCTGCGCCATATGGATGGATGCCACTACGGAACAGCCGGCTCCCATCATCAGAGCCAGTCCTGTCACCACCATAAGAATGGGCACACAGATGTTTATGGCAGCAATGCCGTCCGCTCCCACAGCATGACCTACGAAGATGCCGTCAATGGCTGTCATCGCCGATATGCTGAGCATACCGAACAATGTAGGGAGAAAATAGCGTCCGAAAAGACGCGGGATGCTCAGCGTACTGAGATCAATGGAGTCCTTAGTTAGTTTCTCTGACATTTATTATGTTTGCAAATATATTATGCAAAGGTACCACAATAATAAGGAAACACCACAAAAAATGAGTAATAATGAGTACTTTTGCATCGTAAAATAGAAAAGACAATCAGATAATGAAACTCAAAACCATCAGTCAAAAGCTAAAAGGCAATCCCTCAATGACAGAGGGAACCGTCTATTCCATGCTCGTGATATGCGGCATCTCACACTTCCTTAACGACATGATACAGTCTATCATACCGTCAATATATCCCATTCTGAAGGCTAATTTCGACTTCTCTTTCGCACAGATCGGACTCATCACGCTCGTCTTTCAGATGACCTCATCCATCCTGCAACCGTTCACCGGACTGTATGCCGACCGCCATCCGCGCCCCTACGCCCTTTCCGTAGGCATGTGCTTCACGCTGACCGGCCTCCTGCTTCTTGCCTTCGCCAATAATTACCTTGCCATACTCATCGCTGTGAGCATCGTGGGCTTCGGTTCGTCCGTCTTCCACCCCACCGCCTCACGCGTAACCCAAATGGCGTCGGGCGGCAAGAAGAGTCTGGCGCAATCGATATTCCAGGTTGGAGGCAATGGCGGATCTGCACTCGGACCGCTGCTTGCTGCCATAATCATCCTCCCTTACGGACAGCACTCCATTTCGTGGTTTGCCTTAGCAGCTCTACTTGCAGCCCTGATAATGATAAGGCTCGGAGCATGGTATAAGGCAAGGCTGAAGTATATTGTGAAGCATCCGCAGAAAACGCCGGAGCTGAACAACAACATCTCAAAGCGAGCCAAATACGGAGCTTTGGCTATACTCATTCTCCTCGTGTTCTCTAAGTATTTCTACACTTCGTGCATCACGAGCTACTTCACGTTCTTCCTCATTGACAAGTTCGGCGTGTCGGTAAGGGCATCGCAGCTGTTCCTCTTCGTGTTCCTCGCAGCCTTTGCCATCGGAACCGTAGCAGGAGGCATGCTCGGCGACCGATTCGGACGTAAATACGTCATCTGGTTCTCCATCCTCGGAGCAGCCCCATTCGCTCTTGCCATGCCTTACGTGGGTCTGACATGGACTATAGTCTGCTGTTTCCTCTCAGGTCTGATTATCGCCTCAGCATTCTCGTCTATCGTGGTTTACGCCACCGACCTCATGCCTGACAAAGTGGGCATGATAGCCGGCGTATTTTTCGGACTGATGTTCGGACTGGGCGGACTGGGTTCGGCTTTCTTCGGATGGCTGGCTGATAAGACAAGCATAGAGTTCATATTCCAAGTAAGCGCTTTCCTGCCGCTGTTAGGAATCATAGCCGGACTGCTGCCTAATACGCAGAAGACAAAATAGCCATTTTATCACCCCAAATAAAAACAACAAACGGTCAGGCAAAAAGTAACATAACCTTTTCCTGACCGTTTTTTCATATCACTCTTTATTTATAATCCTATCGGCACAACAACCTTGAATGTAAAGTTGCGACCCATATTAAACACTCCCATTCTGCCCGTAGCCTTATTCACGTCAAGATATTTCAGTCGGCTTAGATGACTCTGATAAGCACGGTCGGTGATGTTCTCACACGAAACATACAGCGAAGCAATGCGCTTGCCGTGGCTTTTTATGTCGGTTCCTGCATACATATTTAATAATGTATATGATGGTGTGGCTGTCTCCGTACCGCCGGCTGCATAATAATGGTTCTGACGAAGATTGCAGTCAACGGCAAACTTCACGTACATATTGTCGAACGTGCGTCCGTCACAAACAATCTCGTAACGCACATCTCCTTGCCAACGAGGAGCAGGAGTGAACGGCAGATACTTTGCTTCGTGTGGCTGACCGAGTTGCACGGCATCCACATAAGCGAAACTATTGCCTATGTGCAAGCGCTCAAACGGATGGACATCCACATGCACTTCACCACCCATCAGACGGGCATCTCCCGAGGTGAATCGGTAGGTGTCGGAGCCGTCTGTAACGACCGGCGTGCCATCGGCATCGGTGAGACGCGTGCTGAAGATATAGTTGCTGATGCGATTGGCGAAGAGCGAAAGCTCGGCAGACACAATCTCCGAAGAATAGTCGAGTCCGAGATCGAGCTGCCAACTTTGTTCCGGCTTTAAAGCCGTATTGCCAATCTCATAACGCTGTGTTCCCTCATGCTCACCGTTAGAAGCAAGTTCACTGATGTTTGGCGCACGGAATCCGCACGACGCATTCAGCTTGATATTAAAGTTCGGCAGCAGTTCGTAAGCCATTCCTAAACTGCCCGAGAACCCGTCGAACCCACGGCTGAAAGCCTTGAAACGCTCCACGACGCCGCCATCCTCTTCATCTTCCAAGAGATTATCGCCATGCAGATGACGATGGTCATAACGCACACCACCACTAAGATTCAGCTTATCAACATTGCACGTGGCTGTGGCAAACAAGCCATAGTCGAAGAGGCTATAATCTGGGATGAGAAACTCTGTGCCCTTATTGACAGACCGTTGCCACATACCGTTCAGTCCAGCGGCAATTTTCCACGAACCCAACAATGGCGATGTGTAGTGCAAATCATAGTTGACAGTATGGAGCATTAGGTCGAGCCCGCATTCATCGCGCTTCTCCTCATATTCCTGTCTGCGGTTCTGCTGGTAAGCAGCAAGCAACTTTATGTTGCCTTCACCCACATACCACATATTGTCAAGGACAGCCTTGTAGTGATGGATCTGCTGGAACGGCAGAGAACGACCATAACTCTTAAGATTGAAGCCGTCAGGAATCTCAAGTCTGCCCGTCTCTTCATCACGTTCTCCCTCAATTATTCCTGGTGTAAGATGATAATAGTCGAGCGTAAGATGAGTGTGTCCGACACGATGATTCCAGCCAAGCATCTGCACGAACGACTGCTCACGGAAAGCAGAGCCATACACATAACCATCGTAACGGTTCTTATATGCATGCGCCATCTTGCCACTGTAGCGAGTATTCCACACAAAGCCACGCTTATTGCCAGCAAAATTAAGTGAATAGTCGAAGAGTCCGTTGTTGGTCTGATAACCGCTCATTATGTTGCCGCTCATCTCTCCCATTGGAAGTACCGGTGCGCTATTGAAAACTATCACACCTGCCAAAGCATCCGAGCCATACATCAGACTGGCAGGACCTTTAAGTATTTCGACAGAGTGAACCGACGCTGCGTCTATCTCAACTCCATGCTCATCGCCCCACTGCTGACCTTCCTGACGCACACCGTCGTTTACCACCACTACACGATTATATCCCATACCGCGTATAACGGGCTTTGAGATGCCGCTGCCTGTGGTTATCTGTGACACGCCCGGCTGATGACTGATGGCGTCTATGATATTTGTGGAAGGCTGTGCTTCAAGTTGGCGAGACGATACGATGCTTATAGGAGCTGCCGACGTTCCGAGTTTCTGATGTCCTGTAAGTCCTGTGACCACCACTTCGTTTAGCTTCACATTGGTTTCGGTCATTGGCTGATGGCGAGTGGTGTCTGCTTCTTCGGTTATAGCCATAACGGGGACTGTTGCCGACGAGCATACGCCCATCAGCAATAACGATTTATATATATTGTTCATTTATTTGTTTCCTTATTGTTGTTTGTCTCAAAAAAACACATGGGGTGACCATCAACAATAAGGCGGAGCTCTTGTGCTCCTTACGCCCACAATCAGCAGACATGGCTTTGGACATGACCGCTGCATGGTGAGCCTCCTCATCACAGCAAAGACAGCCAGCACAATCAAAGTAGGCACAAGATAAGACGTGCTATGAAGCTGACATAGCAGACAGTCGTGCGTAAATGAATGTGTGGAGGCAATGTGTCCACTATGATGAACATGATGCAGACAGTCCTGACAATAGGACGCAACGACATCGTCTTCCACCTCCTCATGATGGTGGAAGCTTATCGCCACCAACATTGGCAAATACACCAATATCAGCAGCCAAGCCAAACGTCTATGCCTTCTGTTAACTGTACGCATTCTGAAATCAATCTTGTCATCAGACTGCTAAACATAGCAGCCGATGATACAAATTATCAGTACAAAGGTATATTATTTATACTAAATATCAGATATTATTACTGTTAAATAATCAATAAAACTTAGATTAACTGACATTTTAACACAACAATATGACAAATTTGGCTAAAATGTCAGACTTGACAATATCCTTACCGGATGGCACATAAGTTGCGTTATGGCATGATGAAAGCCGGAAGCAATAAAGGCAGACGGCAAAACAATTAAACATTGGAGGTAATACATTATGTTAGTAGTTCGCAGAAATAACAGTTCAAATTGGTTGAACGATTGGTTAGACAACACATTGTTTAACACAGAGGCAACATCACAGGTAAGAACAACCGCTCCGGCTATCAACGTCAAGGAGACTTGTGAAGAATATATTATGGAAGTAGCTGTTCCTGGTCTGAAGAAGGAATGGGTAAGAATAAACCTTACCAATGAAGGTCTGCTCCACATGGCCATTGAGAACAAGATGGAGCACAAGGAGGAAGAAAAAGAATGTGGTTGCAGAAGAGATAGACACGAGAGCTATCTGCGTCATGAATTCTCATACGGCAACTATGAACAGAGCTACACTCTTCCTGACGACGTGGAGCGCGACCATATCTCAGCAAGCGTTGCCGATGGCATACTTACCATCGTAATTCCGAAGATAACGCCAGAGAAGGAAGCTAAGATTATGAAGAACATTGAAGTGAAATAAAGAATAACGATTTGCAGGATAACAAACGCAAAAAGGTTGGTTGCGATCATTGGGCTTACAACCAACCTTTTTTTGTTTAAGTTTTACTTAAAAAAATCAACATTTCTCTTTGTCATTCCAAACATTTGACATATCTTTGCGATATCAAAATGATATCACTAAACAATCACATGTATAACCATTAAAAAGTAAGATTATGGAGAACAAGGAGTTTCAGTTTAAAGGTATGACCATGAATGGTTTTGCCATGCTTTTCGTCAACATCATGTTGACAGTATTGAGTGCAGCGATTATTGTTACTGGCTTCATACAGAATCTGAATGACATATTGACAGGATTGATTGTAGGCTTCGGCTTTGCCGTATTCGCCGTAACACTCTTCATTTGGGCAGGCTTCGTGATGCTCGAACCGGGCGAGGCACGTGTGATGATGTTCTTCGGAAAATACAAAGGCACGTACACCAAGGTGGGCTACTCATGGGTGCACCCTTTCATCAACACCAAGAAGCTGTCTCTTCGTGCCCGCAACCTTGACGCAGAACCTATCAAGGTTAATGACAAGACGGGCAATCCGATTATGATAGGACTGGTGCTCGTGTGGAAGCTAAAGGATACATACAAGGCTATGTTTGAGATTGACTCGCAGACAATGGCACAGAGCGGAACAGCACAGCAGATCGGAACAAGCGTGTCGAACGTGATGCTCGCCTTCGAGAACTTTGTCAAGACACAGAGCGACGCAGCACTTCGTCAGGTGGCAGGACTCTATGCCTATGACAACAACGAGTCGGGCAAGGCGGAACTTACTCTGCGCGACAGTGCCGACGAGATAAACAAGCAGCTTGAAGAGAAACTTGACGAGCGTCTGAGCATGGCCGGCATAGAAGTGGTAGAGGCACGCATCAACTATCTTGCCTATGCACCGGAGATTGCCGCCGTGATGCTTCGCCGCCAACAGGCTGACGCCATTATCTCTGCACGCGAGAAGATTGTGGAGGGTGCCGTGTCGATGGTGAAAATGGCTCTTGACAAGCTAAGTAGCGAAGAAATCGTAGATCTTGACGACGACAAGAAGGCTGCCATGGTGAGCAACTTGCTCGTTGTGCTTTGCGGTGACGATTCGGCTCAGCCTGTTGTCAACGCCGGAACTCTAAACCATTAAACCGTATGACAAAAAAGGAAACTGGAACTAAGAGTTTCGTTCTGCGCGTGGATGCCGAGACGATGGACGCCATTGAAGCGTGGGCTGCTGACGAATTCCGCAGCATCAACGGACAACTGCAATGGATTATCGCCGAGGCTCTGCGCAAGAGCGGACGAATGCCCAAGAAACGACAAACGAAAAATCCTCCACAACTATGAATACAAACTTTAATCACTTCTGCGATTCGTCCAATGACGAGCAAGAATATCCAAAAATCCGGCTGCAACGCACATTGACCAATACTTTCTTTGAGATAATCATTGGTTTGCTATTACTCATTCTTTGGGGAGGAATAGTTTATAAGTTGGCTATATCGAATGGTGAACCAATCCCCACTCACATTGACTTCTCAGGCAAGGCTGACAGCTTTGAGAGTCCCTACTGGCTGTTACTCGTAGGTGGCTTCTGCACCGCTTTGGCAGTATTCTATATGTATGCCGCTTACCGTCCCAATTATCTGATTGAAATGAGCTTACGAATCACAAACATGCGACAGATAAAGATACTGGTTTACTGGGCATATATCTTCACAATAGAATTGATATCAATAGGCATCGCGCTGACATTTTTCTGTTTTGGAAGCCTTACATTATTCTTTAAGATAATAGCGTTTGTCATGATACTCACGTCCTTGGTAACAATCATAGCTGTAAGAATGGCCAAATAGCCCTATTGAAGAACTATTGAGCCGCTATGATGAAACATAAAGGAAGAACAAAGAAAAAGGTTGGTTGCGAGCAATAGGCTTACAACCAACCTTTTTTCGTATATATCACGTTTTATTTCTTTATCACAAATACGCGTGTCTCGTGCGGCATTACGCGTCCCTTCCACTTTGATGCGTTACGGGCTACGTCCTTATGCTGCCACACGTCGCGTACGGTGTATTTGCCAGCAAAACCGAGAGAAGCAAAGTCAGCAGTAAGAGTGAGCGGCTTTTCGGAAGTGTTGAGCAAAGCAACGGCGTGAGAGCCATCAGCAAGCGGACGAACGAAGATCTGATAGTTGTCGTTCATTACCTTGCGCTCGGCGGCCTTACCAAGCACATCCTGATTGATGGCGATAATCTCCGGATTGAGCAGTATGCGGCGATCGTCCTCAGACACCTTGCGCAAGTCATTGGTCATGGCGAGAGGAGAAGCCATCATACACCACATACTCATCTGTGTCTGATATTCGATCTGGGTGCAGCCCACTCCACCGAGATCGCTCGACGGACCGCCCGTACCGTTAAGTCCTACGACAAGCATGTCCATGTCGGGCCATTGTCCAGGACGCACATACTTGGCAAGCGGAGCTGTGACGTTGACAATATCAATGATGCCCATACCACCTTCCTTCACGACGTCTTTCCACATATCGCGGACGTCATAGGAGGTACGCCAGAGCTGACCGCCTACTTCCTCACACCATTCCTCGCATTGACGCTGTCCCCACTCGCAGATGCCGAGAACGATGTCGCGACCGGAATTCTGCAAGGCATTGGCCATAGTACGATAACGATGACGAGCTGTGGCGCTATCCTCAGGAGCGTTGCAGTAATCATACTTAAGATAATCAATGCCCCATGAAGCAAATGTTCGTGCGTCCTGCTCCTCAAAGCCAAGACTTGCGGTCCAACCGCCACACGTAAGCTGGGCTGCATCAGAATAGATGCCAAGCTTAAGCCCCTTAGAATGAACGTAGTCGGCAAGGGCCTTCATGCCATTAGGGAACTTCTCAGGATCAGGAATGATGTTATTCTGACGATCGCGACCTCCCTGCCAAAGGTCGTCAATAAAGATATATTCGTAGCCGGCATCACGGAAGCCACCTTCCACCATAGCGTCGGCAGTCTCACGAATAAGCTGTTCGTTGATGTTGCCTTGAAAGAGATTCCATGTCATCCAGCCCATTGGAGGCTTTGGAGTAAGTTGATTACGCGGAGTCTGTGCAGAGGCAAAAAGAGAAGACAGCAGTAACGCTGCCGATAAAAATAAAGACTTGTTCATAGATATATAATATTTGTTGTTTTAGTAGATAGCGGTTCTTAATGAATGCAAAGTTACTAATAAATATTCAGAAACATAAGCTTACGGACCATAATACGCTCGAAAAGCGTTATCTTTGCCATATCGGAAACATATATAAAAACATACAACAACATGCATAACATCACATTCTTTGAAGTTACAGAACCGAAGGAGGCATATCGTTCTGCCGTAAACAACTTGCTGACACAACTATCGCAGAATGCCAAACCAATGACCATTGACGAGATGACGTATCTGACAACTTGCAACGAAAGCCACCTGTTCTTTCTTTGCATTGACAATAAAATCATCGGAATGTCCACGCTTGCCGTCTATAGGTCGCCCATAGGCTGCAAGGTATGGATTGAAGATGTAGTGGTGGACAAAGATTATCGCGGCAAAGGACTCGGACGTACGCTTATAGAAAAGACAATAAAGGAGGCAAAGAGATTTGCCCCCTGCTCACTTCTGCTAACGTCACGCCCGTCACGCATCGAAGCAAATGCGCTCTACCAAAGCATTGGGTTCTGGAAAAGAGAAACCAATGTATATAAAATGGAGATAATCTGACGAGCTAAAGCGTATCACGGGTTAAGGATATCCAGTATTTCCGAGAAATGGGAAATACGCCAAAGACGCTCATGCTCAAACTCTTCAGTGGTTTCGTGCGCCCAGTTAGTGTGGAACGGTATATGGGCGGCATAAGCTCCGATGGCAAGTGCCGGAGCAATGTCGCTCTTGAAACTGTTGCCAACCATAAGAAGTTCGTCCGGATTAACGGCAAGCTGAGAACATAATGTATGGTAAGCTTCCGGTGTCTTGTCACTAACGATGCTGACAACATCGAAGAAGCGGAGCAGACCGGAACGGCGCAACTTATTCTCCTGGTCCATCAGCTCACCTTTTGTGAATACGGCAAGACGATAACGACGTGAGCCATCGGCATGCTTAAGGTCATGTAAACGGCTAAGAGTCGGCTCCACACCATCAAGCGGGCAAGCGTCAACATGAAGCAGACGCTTACCCAATTTCACTATTTCGCCAATAACACGGGCCTCTACCATACCTTCGCTAACCTTGACGGCATTCTCGACGAGCGAGATAATAAAAGCCTTGCAGCCATAGCCTAAATCTGTCATATTGGACATCTCCGTCTCAAAAAGGCTTGCGGTGATTTTTTCGCTATCACCGAACGGAGCCAGAAGCTGACAATACTCTCTCTCTACATCAAGGAAATGGTTCTGTAATGCCCACAGCGTATCGTCAGCATCGAAAGCAACGGCACGTATATTATTGGTTTTCATAGCACTAACACTGCCATTCATTACAGATTCCATTCTGATACGTCACACTTCGCCTCCACCTTCTTCTCTATGTCGTCAGAAAGTGATGGGAAGAAATCAATGCCTGTGATGCGCTCCACCTCGTCCACAGAATTGGCATAGTCGCCCTTCGGACGATTGCCGTCAGCATTCTTATAGATAAAGCCTATTGCCTTCGGAGAGGGATTCATACACAACACCACCTTGAAGAAAGCATCAGGAACACCCACCTTATTCTTGCCTATTGTCTTAGAGCTTTTCTTGTAGAATATGGGACCGCATACTATATATATGTCGCCATATTGCTTTGCCCACTTGCGGCATGCCTGCTCCATCTCGTTCCAGTCTCCACGATTGAGCGACGGAGCCTGTGGACACACATTGGTGAAGAGAAAAGAGTCGTCCATTGCTGCGCTGCTCCACTTATTATCACCAGCTGGACACATGTGTCCGCGGTCGTATCCAGAACGCACATAATCGAAATCCACCGCTCTTGGCTCCGGAACATCAAGATCTTCATGGAATTTAGATTCAGCTCGTTTTGTGTTGCCGGTAAGATGGGCTTCAGTAAGATGCCACGCCACCCAATTCGGGACACGACGGTCAGAGTTATACGAAACTGTATAACCAGTACGCTTAAGCACTATCTCAGGCGTTTTCTTCAAAGGAGCGGGCACTTCAATTCCTTCAATAGAAATCTTCGATGACGTTTGCTTATTAACAGTAGCTTCATTGGAGCTATTGCCATTATCCTTCTTTGCTATCTCGCTCTCATAAATCTTACGGCCTTCAGCCAAACCTGCCTTCAAGCCCTTCGCATCGCAGGCACACATTGACAGGCACAGGAATGCTGCCGCCAATACATTAAAAAACTTCTTATTCATCATTATCCTATTAATATATCATTTATTGTTCTGCTGATTCTTGATTGTCCGTGTGATTCACGTCTGGTTTTATGTTTTTTATACGACCATAAACGTCCAATACAAAACGACGTGCCGCTACGAGCGTCACCCAAGCAGCGATAACGCTTGCTGACATCATCGCTGCCACTAACACAGCCTGCATTGCAGCTGCCTGCAACACATCAAAACCGCACATCATCATTGCCAACATTACGAAAGGCACTATGCCTACTGCCATGCCAGCCATCCTTGATATCTCCTTGACAAGAACGGCATGCAGGGAGCGTCGTACAAGATAATACATGGCTTCGGAATGGGTGGCTCCATTGCCTATAAGATAATAGTAGAGATGGTTATGATGGCTTATACCTCCATAGAACAATCTCAAAGCCTTAACCTGCGCTTCTATTATGCCACCAGACATCATTGCGACTACTGGGACAATAAATCGCGAACTTAACTTTATCTCCGGAGCTATGCACAATACAGCCATCCCTCCTGTCACAAATACAACGGACGCAAGTATGCCGACGGCAACGGGGACAATATATTCACGCAGTCCGAGTCGGCTCTTCACCACTGCAGACATGGCTGAATAAGCCACCATGAGAAGCAAGAATACGATGTTAAGAAGCCAATTATCCCAAAGAACAAGATAATATGCCACAACTCCTAAGACACCAAGACGAAGCACCATGCGTGCTAACGCCATAAAGATGTGACGTATCTCTGATATACGGTATGCATACGCCACGTATATGGGCACTGCAAGAAACACAGCGCATAAAGCTAAGGAAAGATATAAAAGCATAAGCGAAATATTCTTATATGATAAAATGATTAAGATTCAGACTCTTGTTACATACAGACAGTAAAGCCTGGTCGGACGTCGCCACAACAAGCGTAACGTCCTTCATCCTTGGCGAACAAAGGTATGACATGACGGACATTATGCCGCGTTCGTCCTGCGAGGACGTAGGATTATCCAGAAGAAAGACCTTTCGTTCTGTCATCCCAGTCAACGCTATAGCGACACGCTGTGCTTCCGCGGCAGACAAGGCAGAAAACTTCCGGTCAATGACATCGTCCTTCAAAGACAACTGACGTAGTTCGTCCTTCAGAATAGACATTGAAATTTCCTTGTTCTTGTTGACGGATAGACAGATGTAATAATCCATAACATCGCGGACCAACTCATCACCAAAGTCTAAGCAACTTGGCAAGTAAGACATCTGCCTACGAAAATAGGCACCAAGATTTCCTTTTACAGCCTCACCATCCACGCTTATCCAGCCTTTTTCAACAGGCTGAACACCGGTCAAGGATTGCAACACCGCAGAGCGAGCCTGCTGGCTGCCTCCTGTTACGGCAAAAATGTCGCCTGGCAAGGCTGAGAAGGATATGTTGCCATATTGTTCTGATTCGCCCACTCGTAGATGGACGTCTTTCATTTCTATTATCATTGATGATTGGCTTTATCTTTTACTTGTTATATGTTAGACTTCAAATAGGAATGCAAATATAACAAAAAGTCCCGGAAGTAGAACACTTCCGGGACACAAATTATAGAATGTTGTTGTTTCTATACTAAAGATGGATTAGAAGAAGAGGTAGCGGTTGTCCACCACCTTAGCCTTGATGTAGAGCTCGTTCATGAAGTTGCCAGCCATCTGCATGTGCTGCTGACGAAGCTTCTGCATCTCTGCCTTCTCGTCATACTTGGCTGCACGCTGTGACTTGTTTACAACCTGGAAGACATATACACCTGCATTGCCCTTTACAGGAGCCTTGCAGAACTTGCCCTTTGCTGTTGCAGCAACCGCACCGCTAAGTGCAGGCTCGCTTGCTCCAGTAGCTGTAACGAAAACAGGAGCTGCGAAAGTAACCTGATTTACAGCAGTAACATTTGCGCCCTTAGCCTTTGCCTCGTTTACAGACTTAACGCCGTTAAGCTTTGCAAGAAGCATCTCAGCCTTCTTGTCCTTCAGAACCTCAGCCTTAACGAACTCCTTAACCTGTGCGTCCTCAAGAGAACGATAGCCAACACTGTTGATATTGTCAAGGATTACCACGAGGAGGTTGTCATTGTCTCCACACTCATAAAGCGGCGAAACATCACCCTTCTTAGCGTCGAAGAGCCAGCGCATTGCCTCACGAGTACTGTGGATACCGGCAAGATTGTGCTCTGCTGTGGTTATGTCCTTACGCTCCTGGATAGTGTAACCAGCCTTAGCTGCGTTCTTAACAATCTCGTCTGCTGTAAGGTTAGCGCTTACGAACGAGCTGAACTTGTTGTAAGCTGCGCTGTATGTGTCCTTTGAGAATGAGATGTTCTTCTTAACGACAGCAGCAACATACTTGTTGACCATTGCCTTGCGGTCTACCACCTGAATAATGAGGTTGCCCTGTGTGAGAGCGATGTTCTTAACCTCGCCTACAGACATTGTGTTGAGGCTTGTGATATAGTTGCGAGTATCCTTGTCGAGTGACGGAGCACCCTGATACTGCTTGGTTGTCAACCAATTCTTCTCGCCTGTCTGACCATACTTCTTAGCGATTGCCTCAAAGTCGGCACCAGCCTTAAGAGCTGTAGAGATAGAGTCAGCACGCTTTGCTGTCTCTGCTGCATTAGCTCCAGCCACCTGAATCTGACGGAACTGAACAGAGTCGGGCAACTGCTGCTTTGACACGAGCTTGATGATATTGAGCGAGTTGTCCTGCTTGCTCTCGAACACCTTACTTGTAGAACCAACGCCCATAGAGTCGAGACGCTGAGCGATATCGTAGGGGAAAGCATCCTTCAAGACGGGAACGCCAGTGTAAGCGACAAGCGAAGTGCTCTTACGAACTATGTCAGAGGGATCGGCTGCAGCAGCAAGTTCTGTATCATAAGCTGCAAATTCCTTCTGAAGAGCTGCACGGTCAGATGCTGAAGCCTTAACCTGAATGTCAACATACTTGATGTCGCGGCTCTCAACGTACTGCTTGAAGCGGGCTTTAATCTCATCATACTTAGCCTTAAGGTCGGCATCAGTAACTGTCACCTTGTTGTCCTCAATGCTTGAGTAAGACAGAGAAGCGAGCTGAATCTGGCTCTCCTCGTTCTGATCCTTAAATGCCTGCTTAGCCTCTACCTTATTAGAAAGGAAGCAATGAGCGAACAGACCCTGATACTTCTGAGCGAGCAACTGCTGACGAAGTGTCTTCTCGATGAAGTTCCAGTACTTGTAGATTGTATCATACTGCTTTGCAAGCTGGGGATTAGTGCTGCCCTGTGCCTTGTATTCAGCGAGGAACTTCTTCAGAGCGTTAACGTCAAAGCGACGTGTCTGCTGATTGAAGAACGGAGTCTGCATAAGCATCGGGTTGGTTCCCTGTGTCAGAACATCCTGCATCTCCTGGTCAGTAACAGTCAGACCAAGCTTCTCGGTCTCGTTAGCGATAAGCTTTGTCTGGACGTAGGTGTTCCACACCATATCCTTCACCTGATTGAGCTGATCTTCATTCAGATTGTCCTGACCTTGCTGCATCTTAATAACTTCAGTGTACTCGTCTACGAGTTTCTGGAACTCAGTGACGCTGATCTTGTCGCCCAACACCTCGCCTACCTGCTGATGCTTCTCAGCGCTCGACGACTCGCATGAGCGGAATGCCTCTTCGGCAATGAACGCAAACAGACCCAAGCTGATGATGCAAATCAGCAGGACTCCTTTGCTTCTGATTTTTCCTAATGCTGCCATTATTGTTTAATTGTTTTTATTTGTTATTTTTATTTTCTGTTAGATTTAGCTTTTTTAAGGCATTATGACGGTCGCCCACCGGCATAAAATATGTGGCACAAATCTCTCTATGCCACAAAATGCGTACAAAAATACTAATTTATTGCCAAACTTGGGCATGTTTGCCTGAAAAATTGCCTTTACGAGTTAACTTTTAGGTTCACAAGCTCTATTTTAGTCATTGTGCTCTTAATTATGCGAAACTCGTATTTTCCGATTGTCACCACCTCGTTGAGCTTCGGGAAGTTCTGATATTCATGAAGGATGAAACCTCCAACCGTCATATACTCATCGCTTTCAGGCATATCAAGATCGAACATTTCATTCACCTTGTCAATCTCGAGACGCGCAGAAAGGATATACTCGTTTGGCGCGGTCTGCTTCGCAACATACTTCGTACTGTCATGCTCGTCCTCGATATCACCGAATATCTCCTCCACGATATCTTCGAGAGAGACAATGCCACTTGTTCCGCCAAACTCATCCACGACAACACCGAGACTCTTCTTCTGCTGCAACAGTATATGCATAAGCTTCTGAGCCGCCATTGTCTCTGGTACGAAAGGCATCTTGCACACGCATTCACGCCAACGATTGCGATTGCGGAACATCTCCGAACTATGGATATAGCCCGTAATATGGTCGATATCATCGTCATAGACGATTATCTTTGAGTTGCCACTCTCGATAAATTTCTGCATAAGCTCCTCGGTGCTGCATTCGTTAATGTCTACAGCATTTATTTCTGTACGTGGGACCATACAGTCGCGAACCTTACAGTCTGAGAAATCGAGTGCATTCTGGAAGATCTTCACTTCCTCATTGATTAGGGTTTCCTTAGGTGCGTTGTCGATGCTCGACTGCACAAGATAGTCAAGATCAACCTTTGAGAAGCCTTCGTCATCACTTTCCGCTTCCATACGTATGCCCACCATACGGAGCAGACATTTAGAAATAAAAGTGGAGAAACGGCTTATCGGCCACAATATAACATAGAATATGTATGCAGGAAGAGAGAACACAGCCAATAGTCTGTTGGCATTGTTCTTAAAAAGAATCTTAGGAAGAAACTCACCCGTAAAAAGGATGATAAGCGTCGAGACAATAGTGTCTGCCGTCACGCGCATTCCGTCGTCAAGCGCACTGAATATTGTGCTGTCAAAAAGCTTGGCGATAAGAATACCATATACGACAAGCACAATGTTGTTGCCTACAAGCATTGTGCTGACGAAACCATTAGGGTGCTTGTAGAAGTTGGAAATGAGTTTTTTGGTAAGGTGATTGCCTTCACGGTCCATCTCTGCGAGCATGCGATTGCTTGACACAAACGCTATTTCCATGCCAGAGAAGAATGCCGACAATATCATTGTTACGGCAATACTGATTAAAAGAGGTATGTCTGTTTCCACTATTTATAAGAATAATCTATCTTTATTTGTGTTTTTATACTACCGTACGGCAGTACGTCTCTGCGGTGTTACCTGCGGTCTGATGGCTGCCTTTACAGTGTCTGGAGCTGATGTTATTGTGTCGCCCTTGCCTGCGATGTCCGTTTTCTCGAAAGAACCACGGCTATTCGATACGAAATAGCGTGTCATACGCTCATCGCTGCGAAAATACGTTCCCTCCAACGTACGGTCCGGTGTGACCAGACGTGAAGGAACGTTCGAATAGAGTTCATGCGATGCCTGATCCCAGAATAACTGTTGGCTCGTAAAACGCAAGCCATCCTTAGTCAATATAGAGACGCGGCTACGCAACTCCCAAAGTTTCTTTTGGTCGTAATAATATGCTGTATCGCACTGAATGTACGACTGGACATGGAATTTCTCATCAAACTGCTCGAAGAACAAACCTTTCTCAAAAATCCAACGTGACGGATTGCGGACTGTATTAACCTCCCAACGCTCTGTAACGATGCGATACTTGATGACGCCCGAATCGGATATGAGGGTGTTAACACCATAGCTGATCATCATCGACGCAGAGTCGCGGTCGTGCACAGCTGGCGCAGTATGCTCCTTCTGCCCCTCGCAAGACGCGAGAAGGAAGAAGCCCACCATTGTAAGGATTATGATTTTAATGTAATTCAATGTCTGATGATATTTGTTTTTTTATTCCATCTTCCACTTAGCGAACCAACGCTCGTTGAACGTCAGACCGATATTGATGCGGAACGAGTTCTCTGTAATGAAAGTCTTCGAGTCCTGACGAACCCACTGTGCAGAGATATTAAGAAGCGAGCGGTTGTTATATCCGTTCATGATAGGTATGCCGAAACCTGCGCTTACTCCATACTCTTTCGGACCATCCTGTCCTGAAATCTTAAGATAATTGGTGGCGTATGACGCTCCCAAGCGATAGTGAACACGCTTGAAGAAACTTCTGCTATTCTCCTGAGGACAGAACTCACCACCAACGGTAATCTTATGACGGTCTGAATACAAGTTCTTCGAAACCACATAATCTGTCTTACCATTGACTGTCAGATATTCCGGGCTTACCACCGACGACCACTTCTGCAAGACGTAATCGGCACCAATCTTCCAACGGTTTGAACGGTTCCACATAAGACCCACTCCGTAAGTTGTCGGAAGCTCCAGACCATCTTTAGCCACAAACAAGGCCGTATCAGCAACTCCTGTCTGCGCATTGGTAGAAATAACCTTACATTCCGGATCTGCGCCAAGCTTATGGCCGAGACCATAGGTAAGGCCGATGGTCAGATTGTCTTTCTTTGAAAGCTTGAGCGTATACTGCAGACCAAAATCAAGCTTATAGCTATTTACGTCAGCTGTATAGTACTTCGAAAGTGTATTTACGTAAGAATCGGAATATGAGTTGATGACCGAGCGCGTGTAATTGCCCCACAAGTAAGAGCCGTTCACACCGATAGCCAACCCCTTAAACGGCATCCAGCCAAATCCCAAATACACCTGATGAAGACCTCCCGTACCATAATAGACATTCTCGTAAGTCGTCGACGATCCGGTTTCACTATTGTTCAGCTTACCTGTATTTGAGTAGCTATAACCGATATTCGAGAACGGAAGCACACCAAAGCTGACGCCAAGATGCTTCGCAAGACGGAAACCTGCCGTCACATACTCGAAATTGGCGTTATTGGCATTCAGCTTCACTCCATTCTCCGAGAAATTCGTTATTTGCCCTGCAATACCAGCGTCAAAGATAAACGACAGCGAGTCGATGCTGGCATACGAAGCCGGGTTGGATGTGTTTATCTGGTTGTGCTCATGAAAGCCAATGCCAAGACCGTTCATTCCACGATTGAATCCCCCCGACTGCTCTCCGAGCACGCCAAGACCATACTGGCTATAAGGCGAGTTTGTGCCGCTCTGGGCCAACACAGCCATGGAAGTCACGGCCATACAAACAGTTATCAGTAATTTCTTCATTTCTCTTTCTTGATATTTATCTGCTTAAAAACGATCAGAACACGAAACAAGCAGAACACTCTCCTGCTTTATCTCTATACCTTATTATATATAAGGCACATGTTCTTTCTCGCATAATTAGGTGCAAATTTATCGAAAAAATTCGAGATAATAGCAGGATAAACAAGAAATAACGACTTTTAAATTTCGTCAAAAGTATAATATAACCGCGTTTACTTGCCAAAAACGCCGCTTTTACGTTTTTTAACAAGCCTTTTAAGCTCATATTAAGCATATTATTAATACCTTTGTAAGATGTAAAGACAAATAACAGACCAATATTTAATTGTGAAACAACTTAAAAGAACAATATTATGCCTGCTGACTGCCATCATGCTTATGTCGCAAACGGCTGCCGCTGATAACGGAAAGCAAGCCGACTCGATACGCATAAGCCTGCTCACATGCATGCCGAGACCATACGTCTACAGCCTATACGGACATACAGCCATCAGATACGAGAACCTGACGCAAGGCATAGACATCGCCATTAATTATGGTATATTCTCGTTCAGCAAGCCATACTTCGTGCTCAGGTTTGTCTTCGGACTGACCGACTATGAGATGGGCATCGAGTATTTCGAGGATTTCAAGGCCCAATACGAGCGTTCGGGATGCGGCGTCATACAGCAGACTCTCAACCTGACGGACAAGGAGAAGGCTGCCATAGCGAAGGCTATAGACAAGAATTACCTGCCGGAAAACCGCGTGTACAGGTATAATTACTTCTACGACAATTGCACAACTCGCGCAAGAGACATCATACTCGACAACATAAACGGAAAAGTGGTATTCGAAAACGAAGCCAACCCCTACCCTTCTTTCCGCGAACTCATCCATCAATATAACGAGCGTCACAGATGGGCACGCTTCGGCAATGACCTTCTGCTCGGAGTCAAGGCGGATCGTCCGACAACGTTCGGCGAACAACAGTTTCTGCCCAAAAACCTCTCAAAGGACATAAGCCATGCCGTAATATACGACAAGGACGGCTCAAAACGCAAGTTTGTCGAGAGCGAGACATGGGTATTGCCAGCCACAAGCGATTCTGGAAGCGACAGTTTCCCCGTCTCCCCAATCGTGTGCCTGGGAGTTTTGGCGGCATTAGTCGTTGCCATAACGACAATAGAGGCAATGCGAAAAGCAAATTATTGGCTTACAGACACGATAATGATGTTCTTAACAGGAGCATGCGGACTGATTCTGTTTGCCATGATTTTCTCGCAACACCCCACCGTAAGCCTAAATCTGCAGATTCTGCTGCTCAATCCGCTGAACCTCGTATTCCTGTGGAGCGCATCCAAGAAGATAAAGAAAGGACAGCCCTGCAGATGGCAAAAAGCATGGACCGTGCTCATAATCCTGTTCCTTTTAGGAGGAATAATACAGTCTTATGCAGAGGGAATCTACTTTGTGGCATTGTCTTTGCTATACAGAAACATAATGAAAATACGCCAGACGGCTAACACAACAAACAAGAGATGAACAAGTATATATCTACAATTATAATGCTCACCGTCCTGACCGGCTCACAGATGCAAGCACAAAGCTTGCAGCCTGCGCCACGTCTGGTCGTAAACATAGCTGTAGACCAGCTACGTACCGACTACATCGAGCACTTCGCACCGCTCTATTGCGAGGACGGATTCAAGAAGTTGCTGCAGAACGGACGCATATATGAGGCCGCCAGCTATCCATTCTCGCCCGTTGACAGAGCATCGGCTATTGCCTCTATTGCCACCGGCACAACCCCACATTATAATAATATAGTCGGAACCCAATGGCTCGACCGCAACACTTTGCGCCCTGTATTATGCACGGACGACGCAACATACGGCGTGTCACCTCAGAAAATCGCCACTTCCACAGTAAGCGACGAGCTTAAGATATCCACTAAAGGAGCAGCACTTGTCTATTCTGTAGCTTCCGATAAGGACGCTGCCGTCATCTCTGCAGGCCATGCCGCAGACGGCGCATTCTGGCTGAACGACAAGAACGGCCAGTGGACAACATCCACATACTACTCAAAAGGCGCACAGGCCCTTGTACGCACTTACAACAACAGCACAAACAAGCTCACTAACGGTAACAACGATGACGTAGCCGATATGTCCGTAGCCTGCATTGACAATATGGCTATGGGACGCGACAACATCACCGATATGCTCTCCGTGACCTTCTCAGCGAAGGGTACGGATGCCACTGTATGGCAGTCGGAGATGGAGATTATCTACGTTAAGCTCGACAAGACATTGGCTTCACTTATCAAGCGAATTGAAGATAAGGTAGGACGCGACAATGTCATGTTTGTGCTTACAAGCACTGGCTACACAAGCGAGCAACAGGTTGACTACCAGCGTTTCCGCATCCCTTCAGGCACATTCTATATCAATCGCACATCCAATCTTCTCAACATGTACCTTGGCGCCATTTACGGTCAGGGCAAGTATGTTGAGACAAGTTTTCACAACCAGATTTATCTGGACCGCAAGCTTATAGAACAGCGCCACATTAGCTTCAACGACATCATCGCCAGATCAAAAGAACTGCTCGTTCAGACAGCCGGCGTGAGAAGCGTATCAGCCAGTCCTTACAATCCGTCCGTCAGCGGCGACCTCGTAATCGAGACCGCTCCAGGATGGCAAATCATAAACGAAGACACCAACGAGAGCTATTTCTCAAGGGCAGCATTTATCCCGTTCCCCATCATTTTCTACGGAGCCGGGGTAAAGCCGGAACGTATAACCACACCTGCTACGGTAGACCGCATTGCGCCTACAGTTGCTAAGGCTATACGCATCAGGGCGCCGAACGCCTGTTCGGCGGCACCACTCCAATAAAATGACGTTTAAAAGACGCCATTTGGGTGCTGTATGGATTTTTTTTTGTAATTTTACACCCACTTATTAACCATCACACGAAATAAAAAAAAATAATATACAATGAATTTAAACAAATTTCTACAGTCATTGTTTGGCAACAAGTCATCAAAGGATATGAAGCTTATCCAGCCTCTTGTGGACAAAGTAAAGGCAGCATATCCCGAAATCAAGGCACTGAGCAATGACGAACTCCGCGCACGCACTAAAGAATTACAGAAGTATGTACAGGACTCAGCTAACGAGCAGAAGGCTAAGATTGCCGAGCTGAAGGCTAAGATTGAGGAGACTCCGATTGATGAGCGCGAGTCAATCTTCAATGCCATCGACAAGCTGGAGAAGGAAGTGCTCGACCTGTACGAGAAGGCTCTCGACGAAATCATGCCTGTGGCTTTCAGCATTGTAAAGGACACAGCCCGTCGTTTCGCTGAGAACGAGGAGACAGTGGTTACCGCCACCGATTTCGACCGTGAGCTCGCAGAGAATCCCAAGAACGACTTCATCACCATCGACGGCGACAAGGCCATTTACCACAACCACTGGACAGCAGGCGGCAACGACCTCAAGTGGGAAATGGTACACTATGATGTTCAGATCTTCGGTGGTATTGTTCTTCACCAGGGCAAGATTGCCGAGATGGCAACGGGTGAGGGTAAGACCCTCGTGGCAACACTCCCCGTATTCCTTAACGCCCTCACAGGCAACGGCGTACACGTCGTAACCGTGAACGACTACCTCGCAAAGCGTGACTCGGAGTGGATGGGACCGCTCTATATGTTCAATGGTCTCTCAGTAGACTGCATTGACAAGCACCGTCCTAACTCACCGGAGCGCCGCAAGGCATACATGGCTGACATCACATTCGGCACCAACAACGAGTTCGGCTTCGACTATCTGCGTGACAACATGGCATTGTCACCTGACGATCTCGTACAGCGCAAGCACAACTACGCCATCGTCGATGAGGTCGACTCAGTGCTTATTGACGACGCACGTACACCGCTTATCATCTCAGGTCCTATCGCTAAGGGCGACGACCAGATGTTCGAGGAATATCAGCCGCTCGTGGAGCGTCTCGTTGACGTTCAGCGCAAGCTCGCCACACAGTACCTCGCAGAGGCCAAGCAGCTCATTACCGAGGGTCAGAAGACTAACGACCAGAAGAAGCTGGAGGAAGGCTTCCTCGCTCTCTATCGTTCACACAAGGCCCTGCCTAAGAACAAGCCGCTCATCAAGTACCTCTCTGAGGAAGGTATCAAGGCTGGCATGCTCAAGACAGAGGAGTACTATATGGAGAACAACAACCGCCGCATGCCCGAGGCAGTTGAGCCGCTCTTCTTCGTTGTAGACGAGAAGCTTAACAGCTGCGACCTTACAGACAAGGGTACTGACTGGCTCGCCAATCAGGTGCAGGACAAGGAGCTCTTCGTATTGCCCGACATCACATCAGAACTGTCAGCATTGGAGAACGAGAAAGACCTTGACGAGCAGCAGCGTCTTGACAAGAAGGACGATCTCCTCAACCACTATGCCGTACAAAGCGAGCGCGTACATACCATCCAGCAGCTCCTCAAGGCTTACACAATGTTCAATAAGGACGACGAGTATGTCGTTATGGACGGCGAGGTGAAGATCGTTGACGAGCAGACAGGACGTATCATGGACGGCCGCCGTTGGAGCGACGGACTCCATCAGGCTGTAGAGGCTAAGGAGCACGTGAAGGTGGAGGCTGCCACACAGACATTCGCAACCATCACACTCCAGAACTACTTCCGTATGTACCACAAGCTTTCCGGTATGACCGGTACTGCATCTACCGAGGCTGGCGAGTTCTGGGATATCTACAAGCTCGACGTTGTGGAGATTCCTACCAACCGCCCCATCCTTCGTAAGGACCTCGACGACCGCGTTTACAAGACAGCACGCGAGAAGTATGCTGCCGTTATCGACGAAATCGTTGAGATGCGTAACAGCGGACGTCCGGTACTCGTAGGTACAACATCAGTTGAAATCTCTGAGCTTATCTCTAAGATGCTCAAGATGCGCAAGATACCTCATCAGGTGCTCAACGCCAAGCTTCACAAGAAGGAGGCTGACATCGTGGCAGAGGCAGGACGCAGCAATATGGGCTTCGTCGAAATCGTTGACGAAGACGGCAACAAGCATAAGGAAGAGCGTCTGCTCGGTGCTGTTACCATCGCCACCAACATGGCAGGTCGTGGTACCGACATCAAGCTTACCAAGGAGGTTAAGGCAGCCGGTGGTCTTGCCATCATCGGTACAGAACGTCACGAGAGCCGCCGTGTAGACCGTCAGCTCCGTGGTCGTGCTGGTCGTCAGGGCGACCCGGGAAGCTCAGTATTCTACGTATCGCTTGAGGACAAGCTCATGCGTCTGTTCGCATCAGAGAAGATTGCAAGCCTTATGGACAAACTCGGATTCCAGGAGGGCGACCGTATCGAGAACCCGATGATCTCACGCAGCATCGAGCGTGCTCAGAAGAAGGTGGAGGAGAACAACTTCGGTATCCGTAAGCACCTGCTCGAGTATGACGACGTGATGAACAAGCAGCGTACCGTTATCTATGAAAAGCGTCGTCACGCACTCATGGGTGAGCGTATCGGCATGGACATCACCAACATCATCTGGGACCGCGTCGTTAACATCATCGAGACCAACGACTACGAAGGCTGCCGCGAGCAGTTCCTCAAGGTGCTCGCTATGGAGTGCCCGTTCTCAGAGGAAGAGTCAGAGAACGTAAGACGTGAGGATCTGGAAGAGAGATCATTCCAGTCTGCAATGGCTACCTTCAAGCGCAAGACAGACCGCATCGAATCAGTTGCATGGCCTATCATCAAGCAGGTGGAGGAAAACCAGGGTGCCATCTACGAGCGCATCATGGTGCCAATCTCAGACGGCAAGCGTGTCTACAACATTCCTTGCAACCTTAAGGAGGCTTACCGCACAGAGGGTAAGGACGTCGTTAAGCAGTTTGAGCGTGTCATCATGCTCCACATCATTGACGACTGCTGGAAGGAGAACCTCCGTCAGCTCGACGAACTGCGTCACAGCGTGCAGAACGCTTCTTACGAGCAGAAGGATCCGTTGCTCATCTTCAAGCTCGAGAGTGCCAAGCTGTTCGACTCAATGGTGAACGACATGAACAACCGCATCACAAGCATCCTTACACGCGGTCAGATTCCCGTACCTGAGCAGGAGCAGCCTGCAGCAAACGCTGATGCAGAGCAGAAGTAAGACTTAAGAAACTCTGACGTCAAGTAATTGACAGCAGAAACATATACCGAAAAGGAGGAAAGCCGATAAAGCTTTCCTCCTTTTTTATTCCAACAGGCTTATAATTCGTGAGGTTTTACCACGGTTCGGGATAAGAAATAGTTCATAAAAAAGCTATACCTTACGTGCAATAACAGAGGTGAGACAATAGCATTTGTTAGTTAGTATATATACACTTCTCCCTGCTGTAGATTTACAGCAGGGAGTGATTTTATAAAAACATTTTGTAATTTTGCACTTGGACAAGGATGCTGCACGCCGTCTACGCTTCACTCCGCTATTGTCTTCAAGTAGGTTTCCTGCATTTTCTGCATCAGAATGTTTGATTTTGGGTAGCCTAAAATCTTCGTTGTCTTTTGCGTATTGCCTCAAGTCGCATCATGGGGTAAGGTGATTTTGTCCCTTGCGACTACACCATAAGGATTCTTTACGAAAACGAGTCGTTTTAGAGAGGTATCCGCAACCACAGATATCAAAAATATTACAGGTTGAGGATTTAAGGTTTATTAAAACACTCGCTAAAACATACTGATAAGTCGTGTAAATCTATCAATTATTGAGAATGACAAGAGATTGGCTGCACTTAGAGAGTATGCTCAAACGGCTTGAATTCTAAATCCGAAACTTGAGTTTTTTATACCTTAATACTACGCCACAAATGCAATCAATGGTAACATTGCCACCAATTGTCCCCAGTCTGGCATTGTCTTGGTAGGCTGTCCTTTCAGATACTCGTTGATTAGCACAACACGCAACATAGCTCTTGCGTCTGCATTCCTAAGAAGTTCATACAGCATTCCGTCTATCTCTGCATAAGCAAACGCTCTTCTCATTGCCGATACAGAATAAGCACCCGAAGGCAAATCCTTCTTCTCTTTCTTTGCTTTAACAAGTGGCAAATCTTCCGCCACTATTTTTTCCTGTACCTCATTATGCTCCACCAATCTCCAAAACGGTTCATACTGCATATGAAAGAAAGGCTTAGTTATGTCACATATAAATAATGAAGAGTCGCCAAGATAACGATGCCATATTTCATTAAATCTTTTCTCAAGAGTATCGCTAAGCACTATCCTTTGTGAACGTATTATATCATACTCCACAAGGTCAATAATAGCCAACAACAGCACGGCCTTATGCGGTGCCTTGTGTCCCTTCGATTTTGCAGTGTGGAGCGAAGAGAAAGCACCTATATAATGTGTAAGTTCAATCATAGCATTCTTTTTGTTAGAAGTAACTCAACAAAGATACTATATAAAACTGATAAAGCCATAACTTTGGATGGAGTAATTATTATATAGCTAATTATTACTATCAAGTATAAGACAGAAAACAGCAATAATAGCAATATATAATAATCCTCACATCCTGTATAATATCTATCTCTCTATCTACAATTCCTCCAATTGTTCATCATCCTCGTTCTTCTTATCATTCAGAAATGATAAGAATAATTGAAAAAAAACTGTTTCTTTGAAAAAATAATTAGGATCTTCCTCCATCTTTTCGTGAATATACGAGAAACCAAAATTTGCATATTGCTCCATCTTATCTATAAGTTGGTCAACAACTTTTCGAGCTGTAATTTCGCCTTTATCCAAAGCAATAAGGTCAATATCGGTTTTAGCCACAAGAGCAGCAAACAAAAACTGCCGTATTTCGCCATAAGATTTTCTTCCAAGACGATTTTCTTGATTACCCCAATATTGTATCGGCTGTCCGAATGACTTTAATTTTGCTTTATCTTCAATCAATGGTTTTGTTTGGTCAAAATACAAACCAATGAAAAAGGCAATTATAAAAAGCTCATAACCCGCACCAAATATCTTAGCACGAGCAGCTTGATATGATGTTGTGCCTCGTCCATAGTCGGTAAACACCTTTATGACAGACTCTTCGTAGCGTTTTTCCCACTGAGGATTACGCTTGCTCCATAAGTCGAATAATGATTCCATAGCTATTTTATTTTATCAACGATTGTCCTAATTGTTGCCATATTATGGCTATCAAAATTATCAGCCTTTCTGATACGATACACACCACATGTCAACTGGTCGATTTCGTTCAGACGAAGCTGACCCTTTGTTATGAAATCCTTTGTCACAATGATACATTGCTTATTGATTTTATCTATAACATTGTAGAAGCCCTCTTCCTTTGAATCGCCGAATGAAGATGTAGCAGCATCGAATATCAACGGATAATTCTCATCACGTTTCTGATCTGTAAAATCAGAAATAGCAAACAATACCGACATATACATGACTGTCTCTTGAGAGCCAGAAGGATTCTTTATCTCAGTTCCGTTAGAGCTATAAAGCCTAATCTCGGTAGACTCCTCAACAGTCTGACGCAAACGTATTTCTCCATGGAAGTCTTGCGCACTAAGTCTTTCCAAATACTCATTGGCACACTCCTCCAAAGCAGATAGGAATCGGCGCAGGTTTTCCTTCTTAGCCTTTCTAAAAGCCTTTGCTATCTCTTCAAACACACGATGAACGTCCCTATAGACTTTCACTTGACCATTTTGCGGATTCAAATCATTAAACTGTTTGCGCAAATCATCCTCTTCTGCCTTTAAGTCCTGAAGGTCGCGTTCCAACTCTACAAGACAAGTTTCTGCACGTCCTTTTTGCTCGAACATTCCCTTAATGTCAAGAAAACTCTTTTGCAGCAACTCCTCTGACACATTACCAGCCTGTATCAGTAAGCGAGCTTTTTCATCTTCAGTTTCTTGCTTCTTGTCTTCAACCTTCTTTAATTCTTCACGCAGACGGTCCTCAAGACTCAATCTATCAAATATATCTGTTGAAATATGCGCAATCTGAGCTTCCTTATTTCCACCAAGACGGATACTCATATTATGCAATTCTTCGATATATCCACTTGTGAACAATTGCTTACGCTCTACAGCCGCTTTTTCCTCTTCCATTTGCAATTTGGCGGCAATATGCTTCTTATACTCATTAAGCTTATTCATCATAAAATTGTAAGCATCAGACCCTTCTGGTGCAGGGCTGCCACAAACTTTGCACACATGGTCGTGAATCATTTCCTCCATTGTCTCTTGGTTGGGCAAATACCATGGCAATTCTGCTACGTTATCCGACAACATGCCACGAACCTCTTGCAAGGCTTCCTTCTTGCCTATTTCCTTGGCTTGTTCTTCAACGAAGGCTTTCTCCTGTTGTCTTTTTTCTCGACTAAAATCCGAGCATTTCTTCTTAAACTCTGTCAAAACAGAAGGGAAAGCGCATAATATCCATAATTGGTCCAACAATGCAGTATTCTTGTTTACCATACTTATGTTTGCCCTCAACTTAAGCGACTTCTCCTTCAGAGACTTCAACCGCTCACTTACTTCATTAAATCTTTCTGTTGTCTCCTGATTTTGTTCTAATTCTTCAAGTTTTGTTGAAAAAACCGACACAGAGAGTTTCTTGTCCGCTATCTCTTTTTTCTTGTTATATATATCTTCAGATACACGTTTCAACTGGCTTTCGAGTTTTCCTGCCTGAGTCGCTATTTTCTGGTCTGACTTACATTCTTTTTGATAAGCCTTATTAGATTTATCTTCCATTTCAGCAGAGATTTCAACCAATTTGTCAAACTCTCTCACATCAGAAAATTTATCAACAAGCTCCTTTAACGCTGCTGCATTTTGGAAAACATTAAGAGTAGACTCACCCTTGAACATGCTAAATCTTTGGATAAACGCATCAAAACATCTATCCATAAGAGTCTTTCCATTCACCACTTCACGCCCTGCGCCTGTATCCTCATAGCCTCGGAAAGTAATAGAAGAAGTCTTGAATAAAGTCTCCGACGTGCGCTCGAAAGTGAAGCGTTTTTCAACAATCTTTTCGCCATCATGGTCGAAAACCATCCTTACTGCGACTTCATCGCTTTCGCCAATTTCCAACTTCGACTTGCGCATTTCCGACGCATTGTCAATGCTATTATTTTCTGTAGCCGTGTTAAACAACCATTGCAAAGCCTCAAAGAAAGTTGTCTTGCCATCTCCATTGTCACCAATGACAAGAGTCAGTCCTTCAGAAAACTCAAATTTATTTTCCCCATAGTAACTTCGGAAGTTACGTATAGATATTTCCTTTATTATCATACGTTTCTCTTTAAATATTCTGTTACTTCTTTGTATATTTCTTTCTCTGTTGCTTGTTCTGCTGAACGTTTGATTATCTGAGCAACAGCGCTGACAACTACATTGTCAGAATCAATAGCTTGGTATATTGATGTGACTTCGGCTGGATTATAATCGCCAAATTTCATCAAGTCGGGGTCTGTAAGAACAGCCTCAAGCATCTTGTCGTTATTTGAAGTATATGCCATATTTTTTTATAAAATTGTTATGTTGTAATATGTAGTAATGTCATCAAGTTCGGTGTAAGTGAAGTCTGCATTCTCTGACAAAGAAGCAAAATCCCTCACACGTCGCATTTCCATTTCGAGCAGCTTGCGCTCCATGTTGTAACTCTCAGATGCAGAGTTAATCATAGGCGCAACAATCAGGTCGTGTATCACGGCATGATACTTATCCTTGTGCTTTCGCAAGATTCTGCCTCTACGTTGTATGAATTGTCGAGGATTGCCCGTACTTGCACAGAATATAGCCATCTCGCTACGTGGAACGTCCACGCCTTCATCAAGACATTTCATAGAAGTAAGAACTTCCAAATCGCCATTGGCGAAATCCTCAAGAATCTTATTCCTTTTTTTCGACGAGGAAGTGAATTCTCGTACTGTAGTTGTGCGACTTATGCCCTTCACTATTTCTGTATACCTATCTATAAGGTGCTGTGAAGTCTCATCCTCACCTACTACATCCTCCACATCGAAAACGTCTGACGTTTCATCTGGCTTGTTGCCTTCTGGCACATAAACCAAGGTGTATCTCAAATTCCCCTTTTCCTCATACCTTTGCTTCAAGATGTTGCGGAAAGTCTCTTCCTTGTTCTTAGCCTTATGTATTATACGCTTTCGCTTCAGCAACAAAGCCATGAGAATATCATCGCCTTGCGGAAAAGACGAACTATCGTAGTTGAAAAATTTAGCCAACTGCAATGATATCTTTATATACTCTGCCATCTCTTCATCATCCAAATATACCACATGAGGATAATAATAATAACGGCACAAGAAACCATTGTCAATGGCCTCACGCATGGAATATTCAAAGGTAAAGCCTCTCTCACTTCCAAAGAAATTAGCCAGTCTGTTGTTTGCCACATCGTCGTACTGGCGGTTGGGAGTTGCCGACAATCCTATGCGACGGAAATACTTTATGCCATCGAGCCTGTCAAGGATTCTGCCAGCACCCATATTATGAGCCTCATCAGCGATAAGAAGAGTTTTACTCATAGAAAAGCCATTCAAGGTATTGAATACATTGGCACGAGCAAATGAGGCATAGGTTGAAATGATGATAAAGGAGTCGTCGCCATCTGAATAATTGAAAGCCTCCTTCATGTGCAAAGCCTCAATCTCATCCTTCCATCTTCTGTTGCGAGAATATACTTTATAGATATTCTTGAAATTGAACTTACGGCATTCTTCAACCCATTGTTCAACCAATGTTTTAGTCGGCACAAGTATTATTGCCTTGTAATAGCCCTTGCGCTTGTAAATCTCCAACAGACAATTAAGCGATGTAATGGTCTTGCCCGTACCCGTAGCCATGGCAAACAGACCACGCTGCTTGTTGTTCTTCCAATTCTCAAAAGCCTGTTTCTGATAGTCGCGCGGACCTGACGGATAAGGAAAATGGGGACTGGATTCATTTTCTTCATCATGCACCACAACCTTTTCTTCATTTATCTTTCGAGCCTCCTTTTCAGCCTTGATTCTTTTCAACTTACGTTCCACGTCAAGCAGCTCGTCAATATCCTTATCTTTAAAAGACGAGGTTATTGCTGTTTCAAGTTTGTCTGCCGACAAATACTCAACACCATTCTTCTGACGGTTCATTATAGCATCGAACTCTTCACGTTGGTTTTGAATCCGCTTGCGTATCATCACGTCAAGCGAGTCGCTTCGGTCGATTTTTATCTCCTCAAGATTATTGAACAGTCCGCTTATTGTGAAATTGGCAGACCCTGTGAATGAAGTCACGCTGTCGCCATCACGAAATTGTCCCGACTTGGTATGGGCGATGCCTTTACGGTTGCGTGGACGTATGATACGTATATCAATACGCTTGTGGTGAATAAGGAAAGCTAAACAGTCGAAGAACTGCTGCTGGTATTCGTCAAAAGTCTGTCGCAAAGACTCGAAATCCGTCAGGTCGAAACAGTCAATAATCGTTCCGTTCACTCCATTGTTTATGGCTTTCTTGTCAGCTTCCGAAACTATCTGATTTATAACAAGGCGCATTCTTCCACCATTCGCAATGAAAGTAGCAAAGCCCTCAGCAAGCACACTTATTGCAGCAGAGCTGAAATAGCCCAACTGCAAATCAAACTCATCGCTGTTCCTCAACCCATCGTTGAAGAACTTCTCTGGCGAATTGTATTCCCCAGGGCGATATGTTCCGTCTTCTGCCCAATCAACCTCGTATAGCATAAACTTAAGAGTTTTCAGATGAAACAATTAGCGCACATTATCTCGTCGCCGAACAAGTCGACAAGTGTAGTGCCTTTTTGCTTTGTGCGGTTTTCCTCCTGTCGTTTTATGATGTCGAGCTTTATCTTTCTTATTCGCTCAGGCTTAATCAATTCGGCAAGACTCTCACCCTGATTCCATGTATAGCCGTCTTTCTCAAACTCCATTGCCTTCTTATAGAGGTCGGGATGCTGCTCATAAAGCCATATCCATTCTATCTTCTGCTGAAAGAAACAGAAGTAACAGCCCGAACGGCTTCTGCAATAAGTGCCCGTCTTGCCGTCCACCTCAAAAGGAATTTCCTCATAATAGGCTGGCACTCCTACTCCACTCTCGCGCAAGAGTCGGAAGATGTCGTCCTTAACAAGCACCTCGTCATTGTCAATCAAAGGAAAACTGTCGAGTTTGCCTATTGGATATTCCGTTGTCTTCAAGTATTCAAACACCACATGATTGAACAGCTTAACGTCAATATCGAGCAAGGCGTTCAACTTCTTGGAATAATAGAATTGCTTGGAAATCGGGCGTTTCAACACTTGCATTATGTCCTCACGCTGATAATCCTTGCACAGACTGTCGTACAAAGCAATAATCTGCTCCTGCTGGTCGTTGTGAAGCACTTTGTTTATAACATCAATACTCCATATATTGCGGCGGAAAGGGAAAACAGCCTGAATGTTAGGTTTGGAAGATATATAGCCGTCACGATCCTCGTCGCCACGTATTCCGACATACGACACTGCATAATCGTCGCCTACATAACGCTCAAATTCTGCAAGTTTCATTTTTTGAGTGCACCATCTTTGTTGCGGCGACGGAAGGAAGCCGCCTGCTGCTTTAAGAAAATGCTCAAAGGGAGTTGGCTCCGGGCTGCCCTCAGCAGCTCGAAGTCTTTTTATAGTTCCCAAATATGCTGATAATCTTTCTATCAGCAACTCTGTCTCTGCCAGCTCACATCCCGTGTCGGAGTTGTAGTATTCTATCTTCAGTTGAGGATATTTCTGTTTAAGGTAGATTGCAAGGGCTGCACTATCCTTTCCTCCAGAAATTCCAAGAATATGTCTTACTTTCATTTTGCCATCTTTTTGTTTAACACTCTCAACAATGTGCATATAGCCACATTATCATTGTCGGTATTTGCAAGAGCCTCATCCAACAGTTTCTCCAGCTCGTCAGCTTTACTTTCTTCCGTCTTAGGCAGTCGGAATGTCTGTGACGAGAGGTTCTTGCCCTTTGTTGCCACCATGTCAACCGAGAAGCATTCCTCGTTGGCGTTGGTAGCTACGCCCATGCGTGAGATGTCGGAATATTTCTCGCATTCACGAAAAAGCGTCACAAGGTTATGCACAAGCTTTTCTTCCTGATCATCGCGCAAACGTTCAAGTGGCTGCTCCAAAGCAGTATAGCATATTGACTGATACCACTCCTTGCGATTGTCAAACTCTGCCATGACGTGATTATAGAATTCCTTCAGTCGGCCGGTAAGCAAATGCTCGTTGACAGAGGCGAAACGTTGGCGTATTTCGACCACGTACTCAGAATAATCATATTCCTCGATACTGAGGGCATCCAAGACGCTGGATTCTATACGGTCAATTAGGTCGTTGTAGCATGAGCGCAATTCTCTTACTGCACGATTAACGACATAGCAGAACTCCTCCACCTTTTCCTTTTTCTGCAAAGCCATCTTGTCGAAGCCTAATGCTTCGGGCAGGTCCTCAAAGAAGGTTTTTTCGGGGTCCTTAGCCACGGCAAGCGTGTCACGGAAACGTGCGGTCTGCTCATGATTGAACTTTCGTGTGTGCTTGGCATAATCATTAAGCTGTCGGCTATAGAAAAAGAAGAACGGCTTTATGGTCTCCACAAAGTCATCGCTCTTCACCTCCCCAAGAGCATTTACATTCAAGAACTTGCGATACTTGTTAAATATATCCATGCGCACCCCCGTCACGTCAAGTGCCTTGACACTATAGTCGGATGAATGTTTCTGAAGCAACTCGAAGAACTCCATGTTCACGTTCGGAATATATGCTCCACCATTGCCATATAGCGAGTATTCCTGTTTCTTTATGTATAGATACGTTGGAATCCAGAAATCAAGAAAACCTTGTTTCAGCTTATATGGACGTGCAGACAGAAGCTTTACAAGTTCTGATATCTTGCGCGGCTTATTTGTTGTTGAAGCCAAGAAATCCTCACAGGCATCCCATAACGGCTTGATTCCTTCATTGGAGGGCTGACTCGCAAAAGCGCCATCCGCATGAAGTCCCGTATGTTTCAACAGTGAGTAATATATTGTCTTCTCTGGTGGGAACTTGTCTTTTGCAAATCCGAAGTCTACCTCATTTCCTTGGTTGAGCATCGCCGTGAGATATTTCACACGTGCACTTGATATCGAACCGCTCAACTTGTGGCGATTGAAAAGTTCGTTGTTCATTACAGATGTCTTATGATACACCGTATTGCAAACGAACGAAAGAAGTTCGTTGAACATACGGAAGGTCTTCACCTCCACCTCCTTGCCACCGAATATCCATGTCACATCATCGTTATATGAGAACAATGCCTCGTTGAGCGACTTGTCCAACAATATCTTTTCATATTCCAAGAGATTCTTCACCTCTGTTATTGCCACATGGTCAGACTTGTCAAGAAGCACCTTACTAAGAATATAGTTATACTTCTCTACCATGTGCAAATGGTCTACAAGCTCATCTATGTTATTAAAACATGCAAACACTATTGCATTTCCACACTCTGCACTCAATGCAAGCGTGTCGTTTACAATATCCTTCTTCGACGAGAATATCAGCTGTATGTAACCATCGGTATCTCCAGTAGGCACTTTGTCCTGACCCTCCTCCAATATCTCATATTCGAAATAGCGCGGAGTGCCCTTCTGGAAATAGCACATCTTGACTGGAGCTATCTTCTTGAAACAATAGTTGCGTATCTCGTCAACATAATTTACGGGACGGCTCACCACGAGTCCTGCCTTTCTTATTTCATTCTCTATGTTAATGTCTGTTCCGTCAAAAAGGATATACCGTAATTTGTAGCTTGCGAAGCGAATAATCTTGTACTGCTCAAGCAAGTTGAGTATGTGAAGAGCATCTTCCACTCCGAGTGCAATGCTTACATAGTTGGCAGTTTGCTCCCTCGTCATCTTGAACGAAGAATTGCCAAGCAAATTAAGCATTCCAATAGTCTTTACAATCTTTATTGACCCAAGCAGCTCGTTCTTTGTCTCCCATGCTTGTCCCTCAATACGTTCAAGAGCCACCTGCATAGAACTCCATTGCATCGAGTCGGCATTGGCATCCTTCAGATATGAGTAGAAATTCTGTAATATATAGTCGTAGCAATTGGCAATGCCATAGAAGCCTTCTTTGTATTCACTCAAAGAGCTGGCACCCTTTGCGTTAAGAAACGAGAACAGCGAACGCTCATTCTGCCCATAACGCTGTATAGCCTGTGTCATGGCGTAAGCCGAGAACGGCTCCAACGGATAAAGGGCATTAGCCGTGTCCGAATTGAAACCATCCGAAACGAACTTTGTTGCCTTGGCAAGCTGGCACAACTTTTCCATAGACTCGGCATTAACACCAACATCGTTTTTTGCATTCAGTTGGGTGGAAGCAAGGTAAAGCAATTGCTCAACTGGCTCTATAAACACAAGTTCCTTGAAGCGTCCCTTCACCTTAGTCCATTCCTCCTTCTGCAAAGTAGAGAGCTTTCGAGCGTAAGCACTGAAGTTCTGATGAAGAGTGGTTACAAGAAGAATTTGCCTTGTTGACACATTCACAAATTCAGCCAGCTTCTGCATGAAATACAACTCCTGCTCAGGATTGTTCTTCGCAGCATGTTCAAGCACCTTGCCAAACTCATCAATGAAAATAACGAGAAACTTACCTTGCTTCTTTGCTTGGTTATAGATTTCACGCAATCGATCAAGCACATTGTCAGCCGTTCCGTCGACCGACAATTTATCACGCATCAACGAGACTAAGTCTTTATAGTCGCCTACTATCTTCAGCACATCAAACTTTGCATTAGCCGACAAAGTCTGTGGATTCAGAAGGCTGTAGGAACCTTTACTCTGCAAGTCCTTCTCCAAAGCAAGCAGAAAGCTTGACTTACCAGTGCCATACGAACCGATAATAGTAAACGAATGTATGCCTGTGCGGTAGCCATCCACAAGTCCGGATGCAACATCACGTGCATTAGGGGTAACTATATATTGGAAGTTCTTGCTTAGGCCTTCCTCTATATTTGCCGACAAACTAAACTGCTGCATTTTTGTAGTATCTGTTAAGTAAATCAATAGGTTCAATGTTCTTGCCTTCCTTGAATAGAAGCTGGCGTATTCCTGCATTGTCGCTGTATTGCACATATTCAGAATACTCAACGCTTATCTGCTGCATCATCTCTATCACTTCAATATCGGTCATGCAAAATATTAGTCCGACATTCTGCAATATGTCATACGACACAGTACGGTCCTCGCCTTTCATCGTGAGGATGGCATAAAAGAAAATCTCCAATGGCACAGAACGTTTTCCGTCGATATTGAATGCAAAAGACTTGTCTGTTCTGTCGTGCCTTATAAGATTCAAGTCTATCAGAAGAGAAGAATAGTCCTCATACGACTTGGGACTTGAAGGCTGTGCATAATTCTGAGTAAGTACACCAAAGTCCTTGCCCACCGTATTAGCATTGAATTGTTTCTGCTTATTGTCTTCCGTCATAAGGCGTTTCACATAATTCTGTATTTGCTCTTTGTCAAACTGCTTGCGCTCCTTCTGATAACGAAGAAACAAAATATTATAGAGAGTGGCTTCTTGAGTTGCAACAAGAAGGAAATGGAGAAGCCATAACGTACCAAGACTTTCTATGTATCTGTCTTTCCCATTTTCTTTATCAAACAAATAATTGGCTATCGGCGTAGATTTGTCTTGTTCGGTCAATCCCAGAACCTTCAACCAATAGCGTATTGAAGCAACCATATTCTTGCCTACTCCCAACTCAACAACAGAGTTGGGGTCGTTGAAATTATTACCTTCAACAATATAGTCGTATCCCTTTATAGGCCACAACATTCTACATGGGAAGGATTCATGACCAGAGAAAACGTATTTTATGTACATAATAGATCCTAACGTTCTTCATTATATCTCCGACAGAACCCAAATATCAGAACAGTTTGACCTAAGTTATCTTTCATGGCTCTTAAAAACAGAATGCGTGGGTTCTTTCTCCTTCGCCCGTTCCGCAAACCGTAGGCCTTCGCATTGCCCAATCACAGAAACGAGCAACTGCAGAAAGCCCACGCATAATTTATACTATATAATCCCATACGTGGGAAGCCGTACACACACGTACCCGTTGCAAGAACGAGACGTATGTATACGACAAACCACGGCAGGGTATACAATATACCTACCGTGGGCATCTACGTTGCCATCTTATCTTCTGTGATTTGTAAAGGTGCGAAGTTTACGGTTTGAAAGACAAGCGTCAAGTAAACGCCCTATTTATAAAAGTCAGAACCCACCCGCTTATTCCCCCTTTCGGGTAGAGTGTTCAAAATTTAGATATAAATCTGACATAAAAAGTGCAAGAATTCAGCTCGTTAAGTTGCTGACATTTAACACTTTATATTGCGAAATAGTTCTTTGAAAAGTTGCATAACTCGTTGATT
>NZ_NOVE01000022.1 GCF_002265625.1 Prevotella sp. 885 | reverse complement strand
CTTAAAAGAAGGGTTAAGCCGCATGACGGTCTAAAAGCCACTATTCTAAAACGAATCAATTCCTATGAATTTCTGAAACTAAACAATCCTAAATGATTTGACATTGCAAATTAATATTCGTAAATGTTGTGAGTTCTAATAAAAAGTTTTACCTTTGTAAATGTTGGCAAAAGTGCCTCTTCGGGCGCATTTTTGCCCCAAATCAATGAAGACGTAAAATCAAAGCAAAAATGAAGGATCGTATAAAGAAAATAATGGAGAGCCAGAAGATGACCCAACAGGAGTTTTCTGACTATATAAAAATTGCTCCTGCGACGCTCAGCAGCATATTCACCGGACGCACCCGCCCTTCCCTATCTGTAGTGGAAGCCATAAAGAATAGGTTCCGAGATATCTCTACTGACTGGCTCATGTTCGGTGTCGGACCGATGTTTAAGACTGTTGACGTAGCGGCTGATCAGCATGGTAATGAGTCGGCTAAGCGTGGTCAGGACAATGGCTTGACAGTCGATTTCTCGGATGCTCCGTCTGCTTCTTTGTATGGTAATGACGCTCCTCTCCCCTATGGGGCATCTGACGGATCAGACGATCAGATGACGAGTGATGAAGCAGGTATGGAGGCTAATGGCAGTAAGGAAGGTAAGGTTGTAGTGATAAAGAAATGTGACAAACCGCAACGCCGTATATCCGAAATCAGAATCTTTTATGACGACCAGACGTGGGAGACTTTTGTGCCGAAGGAACGTAGCTGAAGCGTAATGCTTTCCCTATAGTGGCGCTTTAGTTTCCCTATAGTGGCGCTTTAATTATCTAAAACATGCCCTATTGATAATTAAAACAAGCTCTATAGATGTTACATAACGCCGTTAGGCTTTATGTGAAAGGCTATATGATATAATTATTGCAAGTTCGGTATGATGATGATATAACAAAAACAAAAGCGGCAAGGACGTTCTTTCTTAGAGTTGTCCTTGCCGCTTTATTATTATAATGTAGATAATTTCTACCGTCAAAATTAGTTGTCGTCGTCGTCCGTTACGTCCTCAGCCTCCAGATAGAGGTCCTCGGGGTCTGTGTCGAAGGTGGTACGATAGCTTTCCTCGGTAAGCTTGTCCTCGTCGAAGTCGTCGTCATCCTCGTCGTCGCCATACTTGCTGTCGGGAAGGTCGTCTTCTTCTTCGTCATCCTCGTCGTCATAGTCTTTGTCGCGTAAATCGCTGTCCTCTTTGTGCATCTCAGGCTTCTCCATTTCGGGCTTTTCCTTGGCGAAGATGGCCTCAACCCATGCGCCCTTCGGAATCTCGAGCACCTCGAAACCGTCGTTTATCTTTTTCTCGTACATACCTCCTGGCTTGTGCAGGCGGTCCTTAGGCAATGTGGTTGTGCTGATGTCGAATCCGCTCTCGATGATGTCCTGAATGCTCTGCGACAGCGAGTCCCATCCGCCGCCGAAGTTGCGCTCCAGAACCTCGATGAGCGTAGTTGCTGAGATATGACGTATGTTCTCGTAAGTGAGGTCTGTCACACGCTTGATGGGGCGCTTCTTGATGGCCCATTTAGTGTGGTCGTTCTCGTCATTCTGGAGAATTCCAACCTTAAAGTCGCGTGCCTCGTACTTCTTAATGACCTCGGGGCGGTCTATCTTGACTTCCTCCATCTCGAAAGCACTGCGGACTACATCAAAATAGTGTCTTCTGTTGTCCTTGAAATCGGCGTCTTTGGATGCGGCTTCCCACATTCTGAAAATGTCGTTCTCTTGAACTTCCCATACGTTACTTTTTGTCAGCGTTTTGAGTGTTAAAGTTTTTTGTTGTCTCATATTATGATTTTGGTTATAATCTGGATAAATGTGGTGCAAAAGTAAATACTTTACTTCTAACTTACAAGTTTTTTATAGACAAAATACCAGGCTGTAATCAATTAATATTAATTCCGCCCTTTACTTTAATCTTATTTTAAGCCAATTCTTTTGGGGGTCTGCAAGATATTGTATAATTTTGTGTGGTATATGAGTGAACCTTTAGCAGAAAGATTAAGACCACGCACTCTCGACGAGTATGTCGGGCAGAAGCATTTGGTGGGCGAGGGAGCTGTCTTGCGTAAGATGATTGATGCGGGACGGATTTCCTCATTCATCCTGTGGGGACCTCCGGGCGTGGGAAAGACCACGTTGGCGCAGATCATAGCCAATAAGTTGCAGACTCCGTTCTATACGTTGAGCGCCGTGACGAGCGGCGTGAAAGACGTGCGCGACGTCATTGAGCGTGCCAAGAGCGGACGGTTCTTCAGCAGCAATTCTCCTATTCTCTTCATTGACGAAATCCATCGTTTCAGCAAGTCTCAGCAGGATTCGCTGCTTGGTGCTGTGGAACGTGGCGTGGTGACGCTTATTGGCGCCACTACGGAGAATCCGTCCTTTGAGGTCATACGTCCGCTCCTGTCAAGGTGTCAGGTGTATGTGCTCAAGCCGCTTGAGAAGGAAGACCTTGAGGAACTGCTCCATCGTGCTGTGTCGACGGACATCGAACTCAAGAAGCGCCATATAGAGCTTCGTCAGACTGACGCCATGCTCCGTTTTAGCGGTGGCGACGCGCGCAAGCTTCTCAACATCCTGGAGCTTGTGGTGGAGGCGGAGAGCGGCGATGATGTTGTTATAACGGACGATAAGGTTGTGGACAGGCTTCAGCAGAACCCTCTTGCCTACGACAAGGGTGGTGATATGCATTACGACATCATATCGGCTTTCATCAAGTCTATACGCGGTTCTGATCCTGACGCGGCTTTATACTGGATGGCTCGTATGATAGAGGCTGGCGAGGATCCGCAGTTCATAGCCCGACGTATTGTGATAAGTGCGGCTGAGGACATCGGACTTGCCAATCCTAATGCGCTTCTGTTGGCAAATGCCGCCTTTGACGCCGTAATGAAGATAGGATGGCCGGAAGGACGCATTCCGCTTGCTGAGGCTGTGGTCTATCTTGCCACAAGCCCGAAGAGCAATTCGGCTTATTGCGGCATTAACGACGCTTTGGCTCTGGTGCGCGAGACCGGCAATCAGCCCGTGCCGTTGCATCTGCGTAATGCTCCGACGTCGTTGATGAAAAATCTCGGTTATCATGACGGATATAAGTATTCGCATGACTATCCAGGCAACTTCGTGGAGCAGCAGTATATGCCCGACGCTCTGACAGACAGGCGTATATGGCATGCGCAGCACTCGCCTGTAGAGGAGAAGTCGTATCAGCAGATGCTCCGTTGTTGGGGCAAGAGGTTTGAGGAATAGCCCATTAAATGATATATAATACTAAAACAAACAGGATAAATAACCAATTAAAGAAAAGATGAAAATAGTAGTTTTAGATGGTCAGGGTGTCAATCCTGGTGACATCTCATGGAAACAGATAGAGCAGTTCGGTACGCTGACGGTATATCCGCGTACTGACAAGAATGACGTGCTCGCTCATGTAGGCGATGCCGAAATAGTGTTGACCAACAAGACGGTCTTTGATGCCTCTACGATAGACGCACTCACAAATACGCGCTATATAGGTGTGCTTGCTACTGGCTATAATGTTGTGGATATGGAGGCTGCGCGTCGTCGTGGCATCGTTGTTACCAATATTCCTGCTTACAGCACGGACAGCGTGGCGCAGATGGTTTTTGCACATATTCTTAATGTCACAAACCATGTCGACCATTATGCACGTGAGTCGAGAGATGGTGTTTGGGGACGTTGCCCTGACTTCTGTTATTGGAACACGCCGTTGGTGGAACTGGCTGGCAAGACCATCGGTATTGTGGGCTTGGGACATATCGGCATGAAGGTGGCTAAGCTTGCCATGGCTTTCGGCATGGATGTCTTCGCTGTTACAAGCAAGGGCTCGGCTTCTTTGCCCGCCGGCATTCAGAAGACCACAATGGACGGAATGTTCGGCGCGTGTGACATCATAACGCTGCATTGTCCGCTTACACCGTCCACACGTGAGATGATTAACAGTAAGAGCCTTTCACAGATGCATCATGGAGCTGTGCTCGTAAATACAGGACGTGGTCCGCTTGTCAACGAAGAGGACGTGGCAGCTGCGTTGGAGTCTGGTCAGCTGGGCGCATATTGTGCTGACGTGATGTGCAGCGAGCCGCCGTCAGTTGACAATCCGCTCTTCTCACAGCCCAACGCTTACATCACCCCGCACGTGGCATGGGCTACAAAAGAGGCTCGTCTCCGACTTATGGATATAGCGGAGAACAATATCCGTTCGTTCCTTAATGGCAATCCCGTAAACGTCGTAAATGTATGATGCCAACAGAGGATTTGTACGGACCTTTGCTTAATGTTATAGAATTTCTGGGTACGTTCGCTTTTGCCATCTCCGGCATTCGTCATGCTGCGGCAAAGCGATTCGACTGGTTTGGAGGATTCGTGTGTGGCGTGGCTGTCGCTATTGGTGGCGGTACGTTGCGCGACCTTCTGCTTGGCGTCACGCCATTCTGGATGACTTCGTCCATATATCTCGTGTGTACGTTTATGGCTCAGGTGTTCGTCATTGTGTTTGCCCGCTCGTTGAAGCGTCTTGACAATACGTGGTTCTTCTTCGATACGCTTGGCTTGGCGCTGTTCACGGTGGCTGGTTTGCAGAAGACCCTCGACTGCGGCTACCCATTCTGGGTGGCTATCATTATGGGTACGATGACCGGTTCGGCTGGCGGCGTGATACGTGACGTGCTGCTCAATAACGTCCCCGTAATATTCCAGAAGGAGATTTATGCCATGGCGAGCATCATCGGAGGCGCCGCATATTGGGGTCTTGTGGAGTGGGGTTGTGATATGACATTATCTGTAATTATAGCTTTCTTTTTAGTCGTTATAATACGCATTCTGGCTGTAAAGTATCATATCTCGCTGCCTGTCCTGCAAGGAGAGGACTTTGATGATACGCAACAAAAGCAGGACAAACAATAAGCTTAATAAAAACAAAAAGCCCTGTAAAGGCAAGGTGAAGAGTTTTTCTTCTTGTTCTTGCCTTTACAGGGCTTAATTGTTTATGTATGTCTCAATACATGTTCATGCGTTTGATAGCGCTTTTACTTAATCATGTCTACAGAGCGCTTGAGGAATGAGTCGAGCGCAGCACCCTTCAGCATGCCGTTCTGCAGCAAGGCAAGGTCGATGAGCTGATGGATGACGTTGTTGCCCTTTGCGTAAGAAGCGATGATGTCGTTCTTCTTGGTACGCTGCTCCTCGATGGACTGTTCGGTTGTCTTCACCTCATCCTTCTCCTCCTGAGTGATTTCCTCAGGCTTCTTGCCGTTCTGAGTCTGATGGAGAGCTGCAAGTCGTGCCTCGAGACCCTTGAGTTCAGATACAACCGGCTTGAGCTGGTCGGCGCATTCCTTGTTCTCGTTCTCGAGTACGTTCTTGATAAGCGGATGGTCGCTGTTGAGCACGAGGTTGTAAGCGTCCGGCATCTGAGCGTAGAATGACATGCCTGCCTGGAACTTGCTGGCTTCCTTCATACGGCGCATATACTCGCTCTGGGTTATAAGTACCGGCAGAGCCTGCTCGCCGAGAGCCTGAACGTCCACGTAGAACTCAGTCTTCTCCACCTTCGGCAGCTGTGAACGGAAAGCCTGTGAGAGGTTGTCCTGATCAGCCTTAGCCAGTTCGCTCTCCTTCTTGTCCTCCTTTACGATGAGGCGGTCCACGATGTCAGCGTCTACACGTGAGAAGCGGGTCTTCTCAAGCTTCTGCTCCAGCATTGATACCATAGGAGTGTCGAGCTGTCCGTCCAACAACAACACGCTGTAGCCCTTTGACTTGGCTGCTTCTATGTAGCTGTATTCTGCCTCCTTGTCGTTGGCGTAGAGATAGATGAGGTTGCCGTCCTTATCGGTCTGGTTGTCCTTGATAAGAGTCTGATACTCCTCGAATGTGAAGTACTTGCCGTCTACGTCCTTCAGCAGGGCGAAGTCCTTAGCACGGTCGTAGAAGTCTTCCTGCGAGAGCATACCGTAGTTGATGAATATCTTGAGATCGTCCCACTTCTCCTCATATTCCTTGCGGTTCTCCTTGAAGATGCTTGCCAGACGGTCTGCCACCTTCTTCGTGATATACTTAGATATCTTCTTCACGTTGGCGTCGCTCTGGAGATATGAGCGGCTTACGTTCAGAGGAATGTCCGGTGAGTCGATAACTCCGTGGAGGAGTGTAAGGAACTCAGGAACGATGCCCTCCACCTGGTCTGTTACGAACACCTGGTTGCAGTAGAGCTGTATCTTGTTGCGCTGCAGCTCAATGTTTGACTTGATGCGGGGGAAGTAGAGTATACCAGTAAGGTTGAACGGATAGTCTACATTAAGGTGTATCCAGAACAACGGCTCGTCCTGCATCGGATAGAGTGTTCTGTAGAAGTTCTTATAGTCCTCGTCCTTGAGAGTGCTTGGGGTCTTTGTCCAAAGCGGCTCCACGCTATTGATGATGTTGTCCTCATCAGTATCAACCTGCTTGCCGTCCTTCCATTCGGTCTTCTTGCCGAAAGCCACAGGCACAGCCATGAACTTGCAGTACTTGTTGAGCAGTTCCTGAATCTTCAGCTTATCAAGGAACTCCTTGCAGTCGTCATCGATGTAAAGGATGATGTCCGAACCGCGGTCTGCTCTCTCTGCGTCCGTAATCTCGAACTCTGGGCTTCCGTCGCAGCTCCACTTGATGGCCTTAGAGCCTTCCTTATAGCTGCGTGTCACGATCTCCACCTTCTTGCTCACCATGAACGAAGAGTAGAAGCCGAGACCAAAGTGGCCGATAATGGCATTGGCGTTGTCCTTATACTTGTCGAGGAAGTCTGTTACGCCAGAGAAGGCAATCTGGTTGATGTATTTGTTGATTTCTTCTTCTGTCATGCCGATACCACGGTCGCTGATGGTAAGCGTACCCTTGTCTGCATCGAGGCTTACGCGTACGGTAAGGTCGCCAAGCTCGCCTTTGAAGTCGCCGCGTTCAGCAAGAGTCTTCATCTTCTGTGTTGCGTCAACGGCGTTTGACACCATCTCACGCAGGAAAATCTCATGGTCAGAATAGAGAAATTTCTTTATAACTGGAAATATGTTCTCGGTTGTTACGCCGATATTACCTTTTTGTGCCATAATTGTTTTATGTGTATTTATTAGTTATTTATTTTTTGTTTATTCCGTTTTGTGCACGTGTAATCATGCATTCGAAGGTATGCAAAATGCGTGCCAAACGATATCGTATTGATTGTGTTGGTATGCCATGTCTTTTTAGTTTTGTCGGTTTCTTGTCAGAGTCGCCGTAATGTGTTAACTTTGCATCCATGATAGGACACATTCATTCTTTAGAGTCTTTTGGAACCGTTGACGGTCCCGGTGTGCGCTTTGTGGCGTTTATGCAGGGTTGCCCCTTGCGTTGTATGTATTGTCACAATCCCGATACATGGGATCCTAAAGGGACATGTCAGTATGAGATGACACCGCAGCAACTTGTGGATGAGGCTCTGCGTTACCGTTCGTTTATAAAGAACGGTGGCGTTACCGTATCTGGTGGCGAGCCTTTGATGCAGGCTGAGTTTGTGAGAGAGTATTTCCGTCTTTGCCATAAAGAAGGCTTGCATACAGCACTCGATACAAGTGGAGCTTTCTGTACGGAAGATGCCTTGCGCGTGCTTGACGAGACAGATCTTGTGTTGTTGGATGTCAAGACTATGGATACTGAGCTTTATCCTAAGCTGACAGGTATCAAACAGGACAATAACCTTGCTTTCTTGGACAAGCTTGAGGAGCGCGGCATAAGAACTTGGATACGCCACGTTGTTGTTCCCGGCGTTACGGATGACGACAATTGGCTCATCCGTCTTGGCGAACATGTAGGGCGTTACAAGTGTGTGGAAAAAATAGAAATCCTACCTTATCATACTCTCGGAACTTACAAGTATAAGAAGATGGGTATGCGTTATAGGTTGGATGGTGTGCCCGCCCTGTCGCTAGAGCGGGCTGTTGAGATTCGTAATATGCTGTCTAAGTTTAAACCTTGTCAATAGTTTAAACGTAACTAAACCTTGCTTAAAGGCTTGCGTCAGGCAATTCCGAGCAGTTCTATCTCGAATATCAGAGTGGAACCGCCGGGGATGCCTGGCTGCGAGAACTTGCCATATCCCATATCGGCAGGGATATACACTTCCCATTTGTCGCCGACGCACATCTGCTGCATTGCCACTATCCATCCTTCTATCAGGTCACACAGGCGGACAGCGAGTGGTGCCCCGCCACGACTTGAGTCGAATTTCTTTCCGTTTATGGTTCGTCCGGTATAGTGTGCCGTGACGATGCTGCGTGGGGTAGGGTGCTTGCCGTCATCGTTGCCTTTCGACAACACCTTATAGTATATTCCTCTTGGAAGAGCATTTACGCCCTCTTCCTTGGCTTTTTCTGCGAGCCAGTCAAGGTTCGCCTTTGCGTATTCTCGTTTGTTCATATTGCTAATGTTATCTTTGCGAGGTAGTCATAGTGGTCGCCTTTCTCTATTATTTCGCATTTCAGACCGCATTGTTCGCATACTGCTTTAAGCATAGTCGGGTCTGTATATAGCCAGTCGAAAGGTTCTCCCTTGACGTTACGATAAACCATCTGATAATCCACCTCTCCGTAATACGGTCCGTTAAGGTCGATGTCGAAGGCTCCGTCCTCGTCTTCGTATATATATTTAAGGTCAGAAGAGTCTATCAGAATCTGTCCGTCCTTACTCATTAGTTGTTTCAGGCGATTAAGGAGATTAGGCAGGTTGCTCAGTTTTCCGGCTATACCCGTGCCGTTCATCAGCAGCAAGATTGTGTCGAATTGTCCGATGAAAGTCGGGCAGAACACATTCGTGCATTCCACATCCTTCACTCCACGTTCCTTCATCACTTCGCAGCTAAGCGGCGATATGTCTATAGCCTTCACGCTTTTGCCTTGTTGTTGCAGTTCCAAAGCATGACATCCGGCACCAGCTCCGATGTCCAGCACGTTGCCGTAAGCTTCCTCCAAGGCACGCTGCTCGGTACGCGGCATGTCCTTGAAGGTTCTGAAAAGGTGAGCCACGGGCATCTCGTCCTCTTCGAACATAGAGGACAAGACGCGTAGCCTTCCTGCTTTCCCCGTCAAGTGAAAGTCGCGTATGGCAGCTCCCATCGGGTCTTGCGATATAGATAGTGTGTCTGTCTGCATTCTTTACTGGTTATAGAATTCTGTGAATGCCTTGACGCAGTATTCGTGGTCTTTCGTGCTTCCAGTCTCGCGGCAACTGTGCATGGCAAGTATGGCGTTGCCCATGTCCACTCCCTTCAATGGTATTGAGGAAGCAAGGATATTGCCGAGTGTGCTGCCTCCGGCTACGTCGCTATGGTTGACAAACTTCTGGCATGGCACTCCAGCCTTCTGGCATATACCGGCAAAGATGGCTGCCGATACGGCGTCGCTTGCATACTTCTGTGCAGCATTGAACTTGATGGCAGGACCACCGCCGAGAACGGGATGGTTTGTTGGATCGTATTTCTCAGGATAGTTGGGATGCCAAGCGTGGGCGTTGTCTGCCGAAATCATAAAGGCACGCTCCACAGCCTGATAGTAAGCCTCCTCCGTATTGCTCTGTGCCAAGGCTATGCGCTTAAGCATGAATGCGAGGAACGGGCTGGCAGCTCCTTGCTTGGTCTGTGAGCCGGTCTCCTCGTTGTCGAAGATGGCAAGCACCTGCGTAGTGTCGCTGTCTTTTGCGGCAAGCAGAGCCTCCAGTCCGGCGAAGCACATCGACAGGTCGTCCAGTCTGCCTGACGAAATCATCTCGTTGTGTACGCCGTATGTGCATGCTGGTGTGGCGTCAGCAAGATAAAGGTCGAAGTCGAGGATGTCCTCTTTGCTTACAGGACGCTCCTTGTTGAGCTCTTCGAGAATTATGTTCATGAGCAGATTGCCTGCTTCCAGCGTGTTGGTTATCTGTCCAAGCAGGGGCAGCATGTCCTTCTGCTTGCTCAGCTTCACGCCGTCGTTCACCTGACGGTTGAAGTGGATGGCGAGATTGGTTATCTGCAGCAATGGGCGCTTCACGTGGATGAGCATGGTCTCAGGAGCCATAACGTCTTCTCCACGTACTATCACGCGACCGGCAAGAGTCAACGGACGGTCCATCCATGTAGACATGATAGGTCCGCCATACACCTCTGTGTTAAGTCTTACCATGCCTCCCTCCGACAGCATCTCGGCGTTTGGCTTTACGCGGAATGTCGGCGAGTCGCTATGGGCGCATATCATGTGGAAGCCTTTATCGGCAATCGACTGTCTTCCGATGCGGAAGGCGTACACCGACGAGTCGTTCTTTGTGACGTAAAGCTTTTCGCCAGCCTTCAGCTCGGGCAATGGCATGCTTGGGTCAATACGGTGGTAGCCGTTAAGCTCCAGTTCGCTCACAATGTTCTTTACTGCCAGGAAATTCACGGGCGACTTGTCGAGAAAGTCTAAAAGACGTTTTATCATAATTTTGGTATTGATATGGTTTCTTGATTGTTTTTTTAGTTTCTGCAAATTTAATGAATTCTTCCTACATCACAAAGGAAGCCTCAGAGGATTTGCTGAAAAAACTGGTCATCGTACGGAATATCTCTACTTTTATATGTAATTTTGTTTTTGCATTATATAGTCATACAAAACAAATCATAAAACTTATAATAAACCTATATCGTATGAATTTTTTGTTAGCAATCGTGGTCAGCATCCTTTCTTATGGTGCTGTGCCGAATGACACAACTGTGAATAATGCCAAAGCAATAAACACAGCCATAAGCGACTGTGCTGACAAGGGCGGTGGAGTGGTGGAGGTGCCGAATGGAACCTTCACAACAGGTAGCGTATTCTTGCGCTCTGGCGTTACGTTGAGGCTGAACGAAGGAGCAGTATTGCTCGGCTCCAGCCGTTTGTCCGACTATTCGTCTCTGGTGACCGACCTCGATCTTTCGCGCTACGAGAGCGGACAGGGAACTGTCAATTATAATAGCGCTACGGATCCACAATGGTCGAAGGCTATGATTTTCGCTGTAGGATGTGTGGGTGCTGGCATTGAAGGTGCTGGCTGCATAGATGGTGGCGACGTGCGCAATCCGCTTGGCGAGGAGCACATGCGTGGTCCTCATACGGTTTTGATGGCAGGATGTCGAGACGTTAAGATGTGCGACTTTAAGGTCAGGCGTTCTGCCAATTATGCTTTCCTTGCTTATCGTCTTGACCGTTCGGCTTTCAGCAATCTCACTATAGAAGGTGGATGGGACGGCATACATATCCGTGGTAGTAAGGATGTCAGAATAGAGAAATGTCAGATCCATACCGGTGATGACGCCATTGCGGGAGGATATTGGGAGAAGATGAAGATAAGCAGATGCGTGCTCAATTCGTCCTGCAACTGCATTCGCATGATAATGCCTTCCACGGACCTTGAGATTGCCGACTGCAATATCTACGGACCGGGACAATACGAGCATATCACTTCGCATCGCACACGTTCTGAACACGCCATCAATCTTGAACCGGGCGCATGGGGAAAGGCTCCGGGACGCATGGATCGCATCTTCATCCGTCGCAACAAGGTGGAGAGTGTGCTCTCGCCGCTTTGCGTGACTCTTGGTGAGGACAACACCTGCGGAACCATCGTTGTGGAGAATCTGACTGCCCGTGACGTTACTCGTATGGCTCTTTCTGTGAAGAGTTGGGGAATGGCTCCTACGGACAAGGTGACATTAAAGCATTGTGATCTTGAGTTCGACGGAATTGACGACCCCGGACTTCCGGCATGGTTCGTTGACAGACCCACAAGCGAATGGCCCGTATTCCCATGTTGGGGAATGTTCTTCCGTAATGTTGGTGAGGTGGATGTGCGTGATGTCACTCTGCGCGTGAAGGGTGGAGAATACAGAAAGGCGTATATGTGTCAGAATGTAGGAAAAGAAAACCTTGCCAAAGGCGTGCGCTTGGCTGACCAGAAATAAGAACTTAGCCGTGCAGAAATAATAAATGCGCATAAAAACAAGAAAAGCCTTCGTCCTGTGTATGAAACCACAAGGGCGAAGGCTTTTCTTTATGTTAATTCAGTTATAAGACTGATGCCGTTTTTTAGAACTTATATCCCAATGTGAGCAGCAGCTGGTTGCGCTTGTTGCTTACCTTAACAGCGTCGCATACGTTGTTATATTCATGTCTGTCGTTGCTAATATTGCTCATGAAAGGATAAAAGTCGCCGTCGGTCTGGCTGTACTGGTAGGCGAGGTCTATTGTCCAGTTGCGGCAGCTGTAGCCTACGCCAGCCGTGATGCGGTTTGTGGCTTTCCAGTTGGTGTAGTCTGTCGTAGAGCTATAGTAAGTGCCGTACGAATTGATGGTGCCGTCCTTATAGCCTTCCTTGTTATACATCGGCGATACGTAGTTATATCCAAGACGTACAGCCCAGTTGCGCTCCGGCTTGAACTCCATACCGAGCTTCAGCGTATGTACGCCCTTCAGCGACTGCTTGATGTTCTGCTTCATAGCCTCATCGCTATGGCTCTCGTCATAATAGTTGCCCCAATAGTCAACGGTTCCTCCGTCGTTAATGCGGATGTCAGAGGTGGAGTAGTATGCATATTCGTACGTGGCGCCGAGTGCCAGATAGTTGCCGACGGTATGTCCGATGCTTGCGCCGAAACGCCAAGGAGTGTAGAACTTAAAGTCGTACGCCTCGTTGATGTCTCCGTAGTCGTGTGCTCCGTATTTCTCTTGGAGCTTGTTGTCCAGGCGTGTATAGTTCTTTGACGTAAGGTCGTACCATGTCGGAGTGTGTACGTAGAGACCTACACGGAACGGCGACTCCTCTACAGGACGGAAGATTATACCTGCCTTGACATCAAATCCAGAACCGGTAATCTTTCTTCTGTCACTTAAGGTTACGCTTCCGATGCTGTTGCTTCCGTCCACAAGGTTCTCGGAGTACTGTGTCGTTGCGTCATAATGCACGTCGTAGAGTCCGAAAGTAAAACCCCAATAGAAGCGGTCATTTGAGTTGCCGCTGATGTTGAAGTTGTATTCTCCGATATATCCTGACGATTCTCTGCCGAAGCTGTAGTCCGTGGCATTATAGAACGTAGGCGAAAAGCCGTCCTTACGGATAAGGAATCCGTCGGTATTGTCGCCAATCATATTGCCGTTCTTGTCAGCAAGGATGCTGTTGCCGTCGCCGAGAATGACGTTGCTGTACAGATAGTCCAGCTGGCTGCAGGTGGCGTCAGGGCTTGAGAGCGTACCGTTCTTGCTGCGAAGCTTATAGATTCCGTTATAGTTCTTCATGCCAGACAACTTGTTCTGCGAAGCTCCGTTCAAGCGTCCGGCTGCAGTAAGAATCTGGTTGAAGTCGCGGCTCTTGTTGTATGTGAAGCCGAAGTTGACGAACGAAGAGCGTCCTGAGCGCATCGAATAGACGAAGCCTGCCTGATCGAAGCTCATCTTGGTCTTGTCAGCGCCGTTAAACTCCTCTGCGTCCGACTGCGAACTGAATCCGAACGATCCGTTTATGACGCTGCGACGGAACATTCCGATACCGGCAGGGTTGGTGCCCATCGTTGAGATGTCGGCACCAAGAGCCTCCATAGCTCCACCCATACCCACGTAACGTGCCGTACCGTTAAGGTCTTTTTGTGCGAGCGGGGCGTTGTCGTATGTCTCTTGTGCCGTGGCTGCCGTAGTAAGCATGGCGGCTGCCATGAGCGAAAATATCTTTTTCATAATATAATATGTTCTTTATGTGTTGAGTGTGTGGTCTGACTGTTTATCTGCGACTGCCGAATCCTCCGCCACGGCTACCGCCGCCGAATCCTCCGCCGCCACCGAAGCTGCCGCGACTGCCACCGAAGCTGCCACGGCTACCTCCGAAGCTACCGCGATTGCTGCCGAATCCGCCTTGGTTGTTGTTGTAAGACGGGCGCTGTGTGGGCTGCTGGTTCTGGTAACGGTTGTTGTTGTCTTCGAAAGAAGAACGGCGCTGACCGAAGCCATTGCGTGAGCTGTTGTTGTTTCTGTTGCTGTTAAAGCTTGAGCGTTCGCCCTTCGATCCGAACGAGCTGCGGTTGCCATAGAAGCGTCCGCCACCGTTCGAGTGGTTGCGTGTGCCGGAAGGACCTTTGTAAGCATAGTGCCATGTCGGACCATACCATCCGCCGCCCCATCCGTAATAGGGGTATCCCCATCCGTAGTAACCATAGAACCACGGGTTGTGCCATCTGCCGTACCATCCGGTGTAATATGGTCCGTACCATGGGTCGTACCAAGGATCGTACCAGCCATAGTAACCGCGCCAATATGGAGAACCATAGTAGCTGCCGTAGAAAGCCGGATCCCAATAGAAGTCGTCAAATCGTCCCATGCGGCGAGAGTAGGCGAAGTCTGAGTCCTCGTCGTAATAGCGTTCCGAGCCGGGATAGATGGTTATGGTGGAGTCGAGGTCGGCAGTTCCGTACGTGCCGTCACCCTCATGAAACTCTATGACGTCGTTGCCGAGCGAGTCAGTACCTATCTTCTGATAATAGCTCTTCAGCTTTCCGCGTCTGTTGTATTCGTCTACGTTACGTGGGCTACCGCAATAGTAAGCCGGTCTGTCGTATACGTCTCTATCTATTTTTACGGGCGCATCCTTCGAACTCTTTTTCGGTGTGAAATAGAGGTCGTCGTCCTGGGCTGCCATCGTAAGAGGCATTGCGCCCATGAGGACCGAAAGAAATAAAAACCGTGTCGTCATAATCATTATAGTTTATGATTGTCTTTGTTTGTATCTATTTTATCAACTGCAAATTTAATGCTTATTCTATTGCAAAATTAGGGAAAAACCCTAAAACGCAGTAGGTTTTCCCCTAATTTTATATTTTTTACACAATTGGATTACGCTTTTGGCATAAATGCAAAAAAAAAGAGCTTTACGTAATGTAAAGCTCTTTTTAAACTTGTGACTCCGGCAGGATTCAAACCTGCAACCTTCTGATCCGTAGTCAGATGCTCTATTCAGTTGAGCTACGGAGCCTTAAAGTTTTGTTTATGCTGTATGCATTTTGTTGGGGTGGCAGGTGGGACTCGAACCCACGACATTCAGAACCACAATCTGACGCTCTAACCAACTGAACTACGGCCACCATGTTGTGCTTCGAGAACCATTCTTCCTTTGTTGAAAAGCTTTGTTCTTAAAAGCGAGTGCAAAGGTATAGCTTTTTCTTTAAACCTCCAAATGTTTTCGCAAGTTTTTTCGTTTTTATCGCTATTTTTTTTGTTTTAGCCCCTTTTTATCCAAATATACCAGTCTTCTTGCCTTAAAACATGTCCTTATATCTACCATGCAAATATTGTTCAAGTGGTAAAAACCTGTTACAAAATAAAAATTGATTATAGAGTCCTGGTTTGCTGTTTTTACGGTGTTCTGCTGTGCAAACTGCACCCGAGCTTAACGATAGCGCCACTTTTACACTCCAAAAGTGCCACTATTAGACAGTAAAAGAGGCTCTATTGCATGATAATAGTGGCACTATTGGAGTGTAAAAGTGGCGCTATTGCAGCAAAAAGTGGCTCATTTGCGGGTCTGATTTTATAACGTTTCGTCAGAAAACCGCATAACTTACTGTGTATAAACACATTGTCTCCAAACGCTCAAAACTCAAGAATTTCGCACCAAAGATTTTGTTGTGCGCTCAACTCATAGTATTGAGCATCAGAAATGCAAATATTGTCTTCGGCAGAACCTCTATATATGGCCAGATTACTAAATGATGTCAGTCTTTTATCGGGTGAACCCAATCATTCTTAGAATATGTTTGAGGAATTTATAGCAAAAAAATAAGCCTTGCAAGAGATGGGTCTTGCAAGGCTTGTATTGTTGGGGTGGCAGGTGGGACTCGAACCCACGACATTCAGAACCACAATCTGACGCTCTAACCAACTGAACTACGGCCACCATGTTATGTGTGGAATGACGAATGTTTCGTTTTGTACGGTGTTTCGTTATTTCCGAGTGCAAAGGTAATAATAAAATTTTAAATACTACGCTTTTTCTGCATTTTTTATTCAAAAAGTTCGCATTTTGTATGTCTGTATACGAAAAAACCTTTGCATACAGCTGCTTAGAGCATATGCAAAGGTTCTTTTTATCTCATGTTTCTCCCTTTGAAGGGGACGTTTTATGTCTGCTTACTGTGCAGGCTGTGCGGGTGTCTGCTGTGCGGGAGCCTGCTGAGCGCCCTGTGCTGGAGCCTGCTGTGCACCCTGTGCCGGCTGCTGGTTAGCGCCGAATCCCGGTGTGTTGTTAGGATTGGTGGTCTGGGTTTCTGTTGCAGCCTTTTCCATTACGCTTGTCTCTGATGTTGAAACAGGAGCGACGTATGCGCAGATGATGCTGAGCACAACCATAGCGGCAGCGAGTCCCCATGTTGCTTTTTCCACGAAGTCTGTAGTCTTGCGCACGCCCATGATGGCGTTTGAAGATGAGAAGTTAGATGCGAGACCGCCTCCCTTCGACTCCTGGATAAGGACGATGCCTATCATCAGGATAGAGGCTATCACGATGAAGATTACGAATAAGATGTAAACCATTTTTGTTATTTGTTTTTGTTTTTATTATTATTTTTCTTGCTCTCTGGAAGGGGTGTCTGTTGTTGCTTCTTGCGGCTTTTTGCCCTTTTCGTTGAGTATAAGTTTCCTTAAGAAACGAATTTGGTCTGCAAAGTAAGCATTTTTTTTTGGATAATTCAAATTTAATCGTTGAATAATTTCAAGTGCCTTTGAATATCTTCCTTGTTTTATGTATATTTTCGCCAATGTCTCCGTGAAATAGCCTTCGTCGTAGTCGTTTTGCTCGTTTTGCTTATCTTCTTCGTCTTCGGTTTCGGGCTTGTAGGTTGGCTTGTCCTGAAGTTGGATTTTTCCTCCGTTGTCGTTTATGAAACTGTCTATCAGGTCCTGACCCTTCATCTGCGGTCTGTCAGCTTCCGTTTCCTTGTCTTCCTGACTTTCCGTCTTGAGCAGGTAAGCCACGTAGTCCACGGCTGCGTCTGCCGGGGTAGGCTTCCGTCCTGTGTCGTCGTCTTCGTTCTGCGAGTCTTTAGGTGTCGACTCTAAGTATTCGTTGATGATTGACAGGGTTCGGTTGTTGCTTTGTTCGCTTCGTTGCGCCTCTCTTGCTTCCTCTTCCATCTTTTCTGCGGCTGTCTTGATATGGTAGTGTGACGCTTCCACAAGATTGAATAGAGTCTTTCTGTCTGTTATGTATATGGCTGCACGTCTTAGCTCGTCATCGAAGGACGTCTCGTGCAGCAGATACATGTTCTGCAGAAGGAGGAGACGGGCTGTCTGATAGTAAGGATAGAGCGCAACAAGGTTTCGGAGCTCGTAGAGAGTCTCCTTATTCATGAGTTCCGGATGTTCTATGAGGCGCACTAAGTCCACTTCTTCGTCTTTTTTATTTGTTACTTATATTATTAATGTATTACCAGTTTGCCACGGTGGCGTTGAATATCTGCTCTGTCAGATCCTTCACCATCTGCGTCACAAGTTCCTCCTGCACGGATGCGAGACTTTGTGTGGTTTCGTACGACTTGTTGGCTGTGAACTGTCGTTCGAAGTCCTCGCTGTGGTTGGCGTTGTTTGTGAAGCGTACGTTCACGGTTATGGATAGTTCTGTCTGGGCAGATCGTCCGTCAGCGGCCACTGATTTGTTGCGTTGTGAGTATTGCGTTATTTCGCCCTCAATCTTCAGGTCGCCGTTTCGCTTCACCTGGCTAAGCTTCGTGTGGCTGGCAAACATATCCTTGAGCTGATTGTTAAACATCGGACCCATAGGACCCCATACATAGCTGGAGCGTATGGGGAAATCGGCTATCTGTATGGTCTTGGTCTTCGTATAGTCGATGCTGGCACCGTTAAACTTATAGCTTACGGAGCACGATACCATAGCGAGAGCCACAACTGCAGTCAAGGACAGCAGCGCCGTTTTGGCGTATGTTAATATTCGTCTCATTCTTTGTCTTGTTTGTCAAGCCCGTATTGTTTTAATCTTCTGTAGAGCGTACGGTCAGAAATGCCGAGTTCTTGAGCGGCTTTCTTGCGGTTGCCGCCGTTGCGTTCAAGAGCTTTCTCCACCACCTGACGTCCGATGTCGCTAAGGTTCAGGCTTTCGCCGTTAGCGCTGTCGTTTTCTCTTATCTCCTCAGCTTCCACGTCCTGATAAGGGCTGAAGTGGGGTTGTTGAGTGGTGGGGTAGTGGTGAAGGGCGCTTATGTCCGTGGGTTGTGTGTTAGGCTCAGGCGCAGCTAACGACTGTATGCCTCTGGCGTTTGCGAAGCTGTTGAGCGTGTTGTTGTCGTCGATTTGCTTTCGCAGAGTGCTCATCTCGCGTCTGAGGTCGCCTACGTTTCCACGCAGTTCGTACAGAATCTTGTAGAGTATCTCTCTCTCGCTTTCGTAAGAGTGGGCGTCCGGAGTGGCTGTTGTTGTCAGCTCCGTGCTCTCCTGGTCGTGCGGGATGAACTTGCTGAGCGCTTCTGCGTCAATCTCACGCTTCTGACTAAGCACAGACATCTGTTCTGTAATGTTCTTCAGCTGTCTGACGTTGCCTGGCCACTTGTATTTCATCATCATCATCTTGGCATCTTCCGTAAGAGTGATGCGTGGTATGCGATATTTCTCAGCCATCTGCATCGTGAAGAGTCTGAACAGCAGCAGGATGTCCTCTCCGCGCTCACGCAGGGGTGGCATCTGGATGGGTATGGTGTTCAGGCGATAATAGAGGTCTTCGCGGAATCGTCCTTCCGTTATGGCCTTGTGCATATTCACGTTTGTAGCGGCTACGATACGCACGTCTGTCTTCATTATCTTCTGTCCTCCGACGCGGATGTATTCGCCTGTTTCCAGCACTCGCAGCAAGCGTGCCTGTGTGGCGATTGGCAGTTCGCCCACCTCGTCGAGGAATATGGTTCCCTTATTGGCTGTACCGAAATAGCCTTCGCTTTCGCCTATGGCTCCTGTGAACGACCCCTTTTCGTGTCCGAAGAGTTCGCTGTCGATGGTTCCTTCCGGTATAGATCCGCAGTTTATTGCAAAATATTTCTCTCTCTTTCGAGGCGAGTTGTCGTGAATGAGTCGTGGTATGATTTCCTTTCCCACTCCGCTTTCTCCCACGATAAGCACGCTGAGGTCTGTTGCCGCCACTTGTAGAGCGACGTCAAGGGCATGGTTAAGAGCATCGCAGTTGCCCACGATGTTATACCTTTGTTTTATTTTTTGCAGTTCTGATGTGTCCATTTGGCACAAAATTACATATAATAATTGAGAAAAGCGTTACTTTCGGGCCTTTTTTATGTTCTTAACAGCTGTTTCTTGGTCCGGACTTGCCTGCTTTAATGAGCAACAGCCCAATTCCTGTCCATATCAGTTCGCGCAGACGGATGATGAGAGCCACGAAGGCTCCGTCGCTGGCTTTCATTCCGAGTCCGGCTACGGACATGAGAAATCCTCCTTCGCGTCCTCCGAGTTGTAGGGGTATGAAGAAGAGGAGATTGGCGAAAAGCGAGGTGAAGGCAAGTATGAGTATGCAGTCAGCATAGTTGGCTTGCGGCATAAGTACGCGCAGGACGAAGTAGATTTCGGCTGCTGAGCAGATGCGGCATGTCAGCTCGCTAAGGACGGCTGTCACGAAGGTCCTTGTGTTCTGTTTGTGCAAAGAGGCTATCTGGCTGTCGATGGTGTCGAGCTGTTGCTGGTGTCTGGTGACAAAGCGCTTGGCCCATCCTTTGGCAAAGGGAATGTGGCGCAAGACGTTCATCGTGCGTACGGCAAGTCCTTTGCGATATCCGGCGATGAAGAACCACAGGCCGAGCAGGCAGAATATGCTTATGGCTCCTAATAATGTGACCATGAATGTCCCGACAGGATAAAGGACGAGATATAATATGATGGATATTGTCCAAAACCAAAAATGGCTGAAGATATGCGTCATGGCGAACAGTATGACGGATGACGAAGCCCGTTCGGTTCCGATAATAGGCGAGAGCGACATTATGCGGTAAGGCTCGCCTCCCATCAGTCCGCCCGGCGTAGCGTAGTTGAGCGCAAATCCTGATATGGTAATCTTATATAGCCACCAGAAGCTCACCTTTGTACGTCCTCCTGCGTTGATGATGATATACCATGAGAAAGTGTTGAAGACGTACAGGAATGCCCATATCGCTATAACGGCTACCGACCAATAGCCAGCGTGACACAACCCGTCCCACACCTGTATGAAGTCGAGTTGTGTCACCATTATGATAAGAACGGCCATTCCGAAGAGGAAGAAGCCGTTCTGATATTTATTGTTCATCCGCTACGTTTTCTTTTGCAGGGGCGCTTGCAGCAGGTTCCTTGGCGGCTGCAGGAGCATTAGCCGCATTGTCCTTAGCAGGATTAGCCTGACCATTAAATCGCTGTGCGTTGTGCTGAGACGGCTGTCTGTGGTCGTTGCGTGGATTCTCTCTCTTCTTGGGGATGGAGAAGCGCACCTTCTCGCTTTCGTCTCTCTTCTCGTGATAGAGCTTGGGAAGCGGATTGTCCAGAGGCTCGTCATATTCTGCACGGTTGCGGATGATGTCCGTGGCTGTATAAATGGCATGACGGAGAGCGTTCTCGTCAGCGATGCCTTTACCGGCGTTCTCAAAGTCAGGAGTAAGGGCCGGAGCTGTGCATACGAGGGGTAGAGATGTGATATAGAAGATGCCGTCGTTCTGCATCAGCGTCGTGAACGGAATCATGCCCTGGTCGTCATACATGGCAAGCGTAACGTCGAAAGCGTCGCACATATTCTGTCCGAAGAATTCCTCGGCAGGGTAGGGACCGTAAGCGTTGATGCCTTCCTCTTCCGCCTTTCTGATGGCAGGGATGAGCACTTCCTTCTCTTCCGTTCCGTCCGCGTTGGGATTGAGAGCCAGTACGGCGATTCTCGGGTTGGAGATACGGAAGTCGCGTTTCATGCTGTTGTGCAGCTTGCGCACTTTGTCGAGGATGTTGTCGATGGTAATGTTAGCCGCGATGTCCTTGATGGCAAGTCCGTCGGTAGCGAGAGCTATGCGTACCGACTCGTTTATCATCATCTTCACACCCTTGGCGCCCTCTCCGATGCTTGTCTCGGCATAGCTTTTCAGTCCCTTGTAGCTATAGTTGTCGGCATTCATGGTCTGTGCGTAGGCAGGGCAGGTTACCAGTACGTCGAAATGCTGGCTTCTGAAGTCGGTCATGGCCTTGTCGAGAGCCTTGAGTGCTGCGTCGCCCGACTCCTTTGTAGGTGTACCAAGCTCCACCTTCACTTCTCCGTCAATGCATGTCAGCATGTTTACGCGTCCGTCCTGTGCGTCCATAGCATTGTTGATGATGCTGAAGTTGGCCTGCAGGTCCATAGCCTTGCGATGGTATGCTGCTATTTTGGGGGAGCCATATATAATAGGTGTGCATAGTTCGAGCATCTCCGGTTCAGAGAATGCCTTGAATATCAGTTCGTATCCGATACCGTTAGTGTCGCCATGGGTAATGGCAACGCGTATTTTTCTGTCTTCCATATTTATTGTTTGAGTTGTTTCTGTTCTGTTTTTATCTATCAGGTCTTTTGGCGGTCGTCAGCTCTCGCTGTGTTATCGTCCTGCTACTTTCACAGTCATCAGCGACGCTTCCGTCCGCATGAGCGTATTGCGCTTCTTCGTTCCGGGCGCATAGACGAAGCATTCTATTGTCAGCGTCTTGTGTCCGGCGATGTCGTGCAAGGTGTGTGAGACGAACGGTCCGCCCATAGCGTCGCCCTTCATCTCCCAAAGTCCTCGCCTTACGGTCACCTGCCGGTCTTGCGTCTTGGCTATGGAGCTAATGACGCTTTCCTTGTTGGTGGTCATATACATGTTGTCGGTTTCGCCTTTTATGTTCTTCCGCATGACGCTGTCCCTGTTCTCTGAAGTATAGATGCAGATGTTGGTCATGGAAGTGGGCGAGTTGTTGGATATCCATACGAAGTCCTTGCCTTCCTTGTACGATTTCATGTCTGACGGGATTAGCATTTCTATGCCGAACATCCGCCTTACCGTTTCCTCCATCTTGGGGCTATGCTTATCTTTCAGCGTGGCAACCATGACGCCCATTTCTTGTCTTGTCAGCAAGTCGGTTATGATGCTTGATGTTGTCATGTCCTTACGTAGCTGTGAGACAGAAGGCGAACCAACGTATATCACTATCTGATTCTTCGCATAAACGTCCCTCTCGTATTTCACGGAGGTGCGGCTGAATGTCTTAGGGTTTATTGTGACAATGACGATGTTGCGCATGAGCAAGTCTGCCCCCTTCGGCTGTGAGTTCTTCGATATTGTCACGTCGAAAGAAGGCTCGGGCTGGGGCAAGGCGGGGATTGGACTGGTAAGCGAATGGTAAAGGACGCTGTCCTCGTCGCCATACACCACCACCTCAAACGGTCTTCCGCCACTCTTCGTCATCAACGACTTCCTTACTGTGCATGAACATAACAGTAGGCACAATGCCATGCTGATCCACGCGACCTTCCAATGCGTCCGTCTATTCCGACTCATGCTTGTGACGCTCCTCCTCAATCTTCTTCGCTGTGCTGAGCAGGCCGCAAGCGGCAAAGATGTCCTGTCCGCGGCTTGCCCTAATGGTTGTGAAGACGCCATGATTGGTAAGATAGTCGCGGAAGCTCTCGATGTGTTTGTCGTCTGTTCCCTGCAAGTCCACGTTAGGAATAGGGTGGAATCTGATAAGATTGAATCGGCAGTCCAGTCCCTTTACGAGTTTCACTATCTCGCGAGCATGTGTAGTGGTGTCGTTCAGTCCCTTGAACATGATGTATTCGAAGGAAAGTCGGCGCTGGTGAGAGAAGTCGTAGTTGCGGAGCAGTTCCACAACCTCCTCTATTGACATTCCTCTCTCGGCTGGCATCAGCATGGCTCTCTGCTCAGGAATGGGCGAGTGCATGCTTATAGCCACATGACATTCGCTCTCGTCCAGGAAGCGTTGCAGCTTCTTGCGCAGACCTACGCTACTTACTGTGATGCGCTTCGGGCTCCAGGCATAACCATAGTCGGCTGTAAGAATCTGCGTCACCTTCAGCACGTTGTCCAGATTGTCCATCGGTTCGCCTTGTCCCATAAACACGATGTTAGTGAGCTTATCGCGTTCCGGCAGGGCATAAATCTGATTGAGGATGTCTGCAGCCGTAAGGCTCTCCTCATAACCCTGCTTTCCTGTCTGGCAGAAGAGGCAGTTCATCTTACATCCCACCTGCGACGACACGCACAGCGTGGCACGGTCGTGGTCGGGGATGTATACTGTCTCGACGTGCTTGCCTGAGGCTGTAGGGAACAGATACTTGATGGTGCCGTCCTTCGACTTCTGGCAGTCAATGGGTTCCATGTAGCCGATGGTGTATTCGGCTGCGAGTTGTTCTCTGTTGGCTTTCGATATGTTTGTCATGTCGTCTATTTGGCTTACGTGCTGCGTGTAAAGCCACTTTGCCATCTGTCCGCCGGTGAAGGCAGGCATGCCGAGCTGCTTAGCCACTTCCTTAAGCTCGTAGAGCGAAAGACCCATGAGAGGTTTCTTGTTGTCTGTCATATATAATTGATACGTTCTTATTTTAGATGTAACTTTGCAAAGTTACGTAAAATTTCCTATTTAGTAGGGTTAAAGCACGTCGTTTCTTATGGATTGTGTGGCAATTTGACTGTATGAGGGCATTTTTTTAGTATCGTCGGACTATTTGATAGCCTATACGGAACATCTTGTCAAAGGCATTCTCCCACTTCGACTTGTCGCTGCCTTCGGGCATTATCTCCATCGCATAGAAGCGGGTTCCGGTAGAGCGGAAGTCCTTCATGCGCAACATATAGGAAGCCGGTGGTTCTGGAATAAGAAAGTCGGACATCCACAATACGTCAGCATTTACGTAGTTGGTGTCCTTCTCAAGCAGACAGAATAGTAGGTCCATCATGTTCTGCGCATCAGTTCCGCCACCTATAAACGGGATGTCGCCGATTTCGAAGTTATATTCTTTCGGGCTGAACCCCAGCTTTTCGTACTGCTGCATTCGGCTTCTCATCTTCAAGTCAATGGCTCGTGTGCTGACAGAGAAGTCGATGAGAAAGCAGTTGCGTCTTAGCCGTTCTGCCGTCGACTCTATCAACGACATGGCAGAGCGGATAATCCTTTGTGGCACGCCGAACATGCTTGCCGACGTATCCACGCATATTATCATGGGACCGCTTCTTGATGCGTGCTGAAAACTGAGCTTACGAATAGGCTTGGCGATATTCGATCGGTATCGGAAGGTTTGCAAGGATTGTCTGACATACTTATAGAGAAAGACATTCTCCATGTCGTCGTCCATATACATCGCCATCTCTGAAGGAAGCAATGAATGGATGTCCTTGCCCATTGTGATGCCCTCGATGTCGCTACCCGCAGAATGGTCAATCTTAAGTCCATGCTGACAGACCACTCCCATGCGGTCGCGTCCACCCGAATCAGGCACTCGTCCCATCAAGTTCACCACCTTAGACAGTTGTGGATAGCTGTCCTGAATCTTCACAATCCTCATCTGTCTCTCAAACTCGCTCTCTGACCAATGTCCGTCCATCATCTTCCATGCTTGCACGGCTCTTTCCTGGTCGATGTCGTTGCGCTTAAGGTAAGACGTTACGTCGTCAAATTGTTTTTTCAGCCGTTCTCCAAGTTGCGCGTTATTGGAGTTGATGTAACGCTCGTCCTCCTTGTTCACTTGTTCGTCAAGAGCTTTCGCCCAATCGTCCACCATCTTTTCCCACTTGTCCTTACGCAAGTCTTCCTCCGTTCTCACAGGGTCGGACTCGCCTTGGTGTGAGTCATTAAACTGATGTTTGTGGAAACTCCTGTCGAATCCGTCTTGGCTATGACGTGAGTCAATCTCCTGAAGCAGTGTTTGCCAAGCTTTATTAAAGTCTTCCTCTCCAGGATGCTCCACGTTCCATTGTGTAGCAGCTTCGCTTACCTTCTTTCTTTCCGTCCATTGTCTTTGAACGGAGAACTTGCGATGCTTTATGAAGTTGATGACAAATCGTCCTACGGAAGCATAGAATATATTGGCGCACATCTTGCTGGAAAGCACCTTGACTTTTATCTCCGGCTTGCTCATCAGCTGGGTCAGATACTTCATCAGAGGATCGTCATACTCAAGCCATGGCTTGTCCTCCGGCCAGATAACTCCACGTCCTGCCATTTCCCCCGTCTCGCAGAATATCTCGATGAGCTTCAGGTAAAGTGTAACGTCCATGCGCTCTGCCTTTGTCGTATGAAAACGCCAGTATTCGTCAGCATGTGTGTAGTCCATATAAATACGTGTAAGTCAATATTATACGTTTGCCAATCTTAGTCGTACAGCTTTATGATATCTTGTCTTGTAAAGGCTATTTCTTTCTTGAGAGGTTCAAGCAAAGATCTTAGTGCCATCTTGTCCTCCTCAGACACAAAGAGACTGTCCTTTATGCTGTGTTCCATATTGAGGATGCTGTCTGCAATCTCTTCTATCTCCGTCTGATAGTCCCTGCTTTCCATGCCTGCCGCAAGACTTGGCGTTCCGCTTCCGTCTGCAAGGCGTTGCGATGCGTTGTTGGCACGATGGCGTCTGATGTCTTCCTTCAGGCTTTTCTTAAATTCAGTAAGGCGTGACGCCAACGGAGAGAAGGCGGCATTGATGACAATGCTTCTTACACCGTCTCTTTCCTCCGGCTCCTGCCAAAGGCAATGGTAAGCGGGAATGACATCCGCCAGTTCCACCATGTGTCTGTCCTGTAGGTAGGCAGATGTCCTGATAAGACGTATTATCTTCTTCCATCTTCTGTCGCTGATGTATATGTCGCGTCTTTCGTCCGAGCCTTCCACATGCACGGCCCTGATGGAGTGTCTGATGCTATGAATACATTCGAGGATGGTCTTGCTGACAGCCACCTTATTAAGGTCGGCTTGCCAAAGGCTGTATTCCTCATCGCTTATCTGCAGTTCTTCGGAAGGCATTTCAGGACAATCACATGAATCGTCGAGCAACATCATGTCGAAGTTGGCTTCCTTCTTTATCCCCCTGCATTCCAGTCGGATTATGAAGCGGTCCCATAGTGCCTCCAGTCCGTCGCCTTGAGCCGGAAGCTCGTTGCTTGCCGCTATGAGCAGTTTCATCGGAATGCGTGTCTCTTTAGTGCCGTTACGAAACAGCTTTTCGTTTATGGCCGTCAGCAATGTGTTCTGTATGGCAGGGCCTGCTTTCCATATTTCGTCGAGGAATACAACGTCGGCTGTAGGCAGATAACCCTTTGTGGAGCGTACATATTCGTCATTGGTTTTCAGTCTGCTAATGCTTACGGGGCCGAATATCTCGTCCGGCGTAGAAAATCGGGACATCAGATATTCAAATGCAGAAGCATTCTTGAAAGCCAGCTTCAGCCGTCTTGCCACCATCGACTTTGCCACACCCGGTGCTCCGAGCAGTATGATGCTCTCGCCGGCAATTGCGGCAAGCAGAGAAAGGGCTGTCTCTGTTTCTTTCTCGTATAAGCCACGGTTTATGGCTTTAAGCAGATTGCCTATTCTTTCCTTCATATATTATATGTATATGATTTATTTAAAACTATAAAAAAACGACACCCTTTCAAGGAATGCGCTGTTTTTTTTGCATTAACCATGAAAAAGTGTCGTCTTTTCATTCTGTCTTGTTGATTAGGACGTGCTGTCCTTTTTATTTCTCCAAAGCTCCGATAATCTCGTTTACTGATGAGCATCCGTGACGGTCCAACCAGTCGTTGATGCCGTCGCGCACCTTTATCGTCACAGCCGGATCGAGGAAGTTGGCTGTACCAATCTCGATAGCTGTTGCTCCAGCCATGAGGAACTCAATGGCGTCTTCTGCTGTGCAGATGCCACCAAGTCCAACCACCGGAATCTTCACGGCCTTAGCCACCTGCCACACCATACGCAGCGCCACGGGCTTCACGGCAGGACCGCTGAGTCCGCCTGTGGAGATACTGAGCATCGGACGACGACGCTCGATGTCGATGGCCATACCCATAAGCGTATTGATAAGCGACACGCTGTCAGCGCCTTCCGCCTCCACAGCCTTGGCTATTTCGGTCACGTCCGTAACATTGGGCGAGAGCTTTACGATAAGCGTCTTGTTGTAACGCTGACGAACGGCACGCACCACGCTGGCTGCGCCATTGGCTGTAACGCCGAACGCCATGCCGCCCTGCTTTACGTTAGGGCAAGAGATGTTCAGCTCGATGGCAGGAATGTTTTCCAGCTCGTCTATGCGTGCTGCACATTCTGCATAATCATCAGGCGAAGAACCGCTGACGTTCACAATCATGTTGGTGTCGATGTCCTTTATCTGCGGATAGATGTTTCGGCAGAAATAGTCTACGCCCTTGTTCTGCAGACCCACACAGTTGAGCATTCCCGAAGCCGTTTCCGCCATGCGGGGATAGTCATTACCCTCACGAGGATTGAGCGTTGTGCCCTTCACTATGATGCCTCCGATGCCGTCCAGAGGCACGAAGTCAGCAAACTCCAGTCCATATCCGAATGTTCCCGAAGCAGTCATAACGGGATTCTTGAGTTTCAGACTGCCTATTTTTACGTTTAAATCTGCCATGACAATTCCTTTATGTTCATTACCGGACCATCCTTACATACACACTTGTTGCCTTCCGTGGTCTTCTCCACGCAGCACAGGCAGGCACCCACGCCGCAAGCCATCTTGTTCTCCAGCGAAACCTCACACTCTATGCCGTTCTTGTAGGCATAACGTGCCACAGCCATCATCATCGGCTTGGGGCCGCACGTGGATATGAGGTCGAAGTGTTCTGATGCCAGCACGGAGTGGTTGGTCACAAATCCGCGTTCGCCTTCAGAACCGTCCTCTGTGGTGATTAGCACGCGCCCAACCTCCTCGAAGAGGTTCTTCTCCAGCACGTCTTTGGCAGTACGTGCTCCGAGCAGGAATGTAGGCTTAATGCCCATCGCCTTGATTTTCTTGCCGAAGTAGAGTAGGGGAGCCACGCCCACGCCGCCACCTACGAGAAGCACCTTCTCCGATGCGTCCTTAGGCATGGTGAAGCTGTTGCCCAACGGCAGCATGCAGTTCAGACGGTCGCCCTTCTTGAGTTGTTGCAGGCGCTTTGTGCCGTCTCCGACAGCAGCCACGAGCAGCCACAACTCGTTATTGTCATAGTCTACGTTGTTGATGGATATGGGTCGGCGGAGGAATGTCGACGGCGAATTGTCGACGCGCACTTCCACGAATTGTCCCGGGAGCATCTCGGGCAGCGGTTTGTCATCTGTGAGCTTTATGAGCACATGCTTGTCGCTCAGCGCCTCTACAGAGTTGACCGTAAGGTCCAGTACGAATTTTTTCATGTATGATGTTATTGCTTATTGTCAAGTTTGATATTCCTGTATCGCTATTTTAGTGCAAAAGTAGGCAATTTTATTGAAATAACGGAAATCAAGTCTTGCTTTTTTGCTCCATAGTTCGTAACTTTGTCTTCTAAAAAACTGCTTCATACGAACAGTTCATTGTATTTTCATTGACATTACTTATATATTACGTATATGACATCAAACCACAAACGATATGTCCTGCCGGCAGAATGGCATCGTCAGGCATGTGTGCAACTCACTTGGCCTCACAAGGATACGGACTGGAGTCCTTATCTGGAGGACATCACCGAGACCTTCCTTCAGCTGTCCAAGGCCATAGCTCATTATGAGCCGCTCGTGATAGCCGCCAAGTATCCTGAAGAGGTGCGCGAGATGCTCAGCGACAACCTTAACGAAGAAGAGATGAACCGTGTGAGCATATACGAGTGTGACAATAACGACACTTGGGCACGCGACCATGCCTTCATCACCCTTATCCCTGCTGACGACGAGAACCCCACAACCGAAACGTCGGATACAGAAAGCACAGCTTGCCGCCTGCTCGACTTCCGCTTCAACGGCTGGGGCGAGAAGTTTGCAGCCGACAAGGACAATCTCATCAACCGTACGCTTTACAGTAAGGGAGTGTTCCGTGGCGAACGTGCCGATTATGACGACTTCGTCCTTGAAGGAGGATCCATTGAGAGCGACGGCAATGGCACCGTTCTCACCACAAGCATCTGCCTCATGGCTCCGCATCGCAATCAGCCGATGACCCTTGAAGAGGTGGAGCAAACCCTGAAGGAGCGTCTTTGCGCCCGCAAGGTGGTGTGGCTCAATCATGGACAACTCATCGGCGACGACACCGACGGACACATCGACACCATCGTACGTGTATGTCCTGACAACACCCTCCTATATGTGGGATGTGACGATGAGGCTGATCCGCAGTATGCTGACTTCCGCGCCCTTGAGGAGGAACTTCAGGCTGTTACGGATGCAGACGGACGTCCTTACCGTCTGCTGCGTCTGCCTATGCCGGAGCCGGTTTATGACGATGACGACCGCCTCCCTGCCACGTACGCCAACTTCCTCATCCTCAATGGCGCAGTAATTGTGCCTACATACTCACAGGAGGAGAAAGACGCCAAGGCTCTCTCTCTTGTAGCCGACGCTTTCCCCGGCTACGACATCATAGGAGTCGACTCACGTACCATCGTGCGTCAGCATGGCTCCATCCATTGCCTGACCATGCAGTATCCTGAGGGAGTAAGATAAAAAGAGAATAAAAATAAAAACTATATCAGAAGAATATCAAAATTATGAAGAAGCACTTAAAGATAGGATATCTGCAGCAACATAACATTGCTGACACCAAAACAAATATTCTCCGCCTTGCAGCGGGAATTAAGGATCTCGCTAATCGTGGCGCTGAACTGGTGGTGCTGCAGGAACTCCACAACTCGCTCTACTTCTGCCAAGTGGAAGATGTAGACAACTTCGACCTTGCAGAACCCATCCCCGGACCGTCCACCGACTTTTTCGGAGCTGTGGCTCGCGAGTGTAACGTAGTGATTGTCACTTCATTGTTCGAGAGACGTGCTCCCGGTCTTTATCACAACACGGCTGTCGTCATTGAGCGCGACGGAAGCATAGCCGGCAAATACCGCAAGATGCACATACCCGATGATCCTGCTTATTATGAGAAGTTCTATTTCACACCTGGCGACCTTGGTTTCCATCCCATTCAGACCAGCGTCGGCAAGCTCGGCGTGCTGGTATGTTGGGATCAATGGTATCCTGAGGCAGCACGTCTGATGGCATTGCAGGGAGCCGAAATCCTTATTTATCCCACAGCCATCGGTTATGCCGCAAGCGACACGGAGGACGAGCAGCAGCGCCAGCGTGAAGCATGGACGACGGTTCAGCGTGGTCATGCCGTAGCCAACGGACTGCCCGTAGTGTCAGTTAATCGTGTGGGATTCGAGCCTGATCCGAGCCGTCAGACTCCAGGCATCCAATTTTGGGGTTCTTCTATGGTGGTTGGTCCTCAGGGCGAACTGCTCTATCGTTCTTCCGATAATGAGGAAGAGAGCGTCATAGCTGAGGTGGATTTGGGACATAGCGAGGACGTACGCCGTTGGTGGCCCTTCCTTCGCGACCGCCGTATTGACGAATATGGCGAAATCGTCAAGCGCTATATAGATTAACTAAATTGAGAGTTGAGAGTTAAGAATTGAGAGTTCTCAAAACTTTCAACTCTCAATTCCCAACTCTCAATTAACTTTTTACTTCAGCTGCTGAAGTCTTGCAATATACTTTCCGAGAATATCGAATTCGATGTTCACGATGCTTCCTTCTTTTATATCACAGAAGTTTGTATTGTCATGTGTGTAAGGGATGATTGCCACGGTGAAAGCGTCTTCTGTAGGGTTGCATACGGTAAGCGATACGCCGTTAACGGTTACCGAACCTTTGTCCACCGTAAAGTAACCGCGCTCAGCCATTGCCTTGTCGAAAGCGTACTGGAAGGTGTAGTACGTTGATCCGTCAGCGTCACGCATCTCTATGCACTTCGCCGTGCCGTCCACATGTCCCTGAACGATGTGGCCGTCCAGTCTGCCGTTCATCAGCATCGAACGCTCCACATTCACCTTGTCACCCACCTTCAGCAGTCCAAGATTCGAACGCTCAAGGGTTTCTTTCATTGCCGTAACCGTGTACTTGTCGCCGTCAATATTGACAACCGTCAGGCACACTCCGTTATGCGACACGCTCTGGTCAATCTTCAGTTCGTTGGTGAATGAGCAGGTAAGCGTGAAGTCAACATTCTCTTTGTCATTTCTCAGGGCCACGAGTGTAGCCATCTCTTCTACTATGCCGGAAAACATTTTTCTATTTCTTTTTTATTTGGTTATTAATTAAAAAAAAGGCGCAACGAAACCTTATGTATCGTTGCACCGTTTATATTTAAAAACAGGTCGCCCAATGATGTGATGAAACTCCTGATGTACAAGATTTGAGACTTCTCCGCCTTTGTAATCCACCGGCTTTACAGCTTAGTCCACAAGGGTTTTATATGGCCCGCCATTGGCAAAAGATAGTATTCTCGGTTTCGATTTTTTATTGATGAGTATCCCGATCGAATTGGCACGACCCGTATTCTTTTTGGTCGTCTTATATTTTGGTTGTGCAAAGATAATATTTTCATTCCAATCAGCAAAGAGATTATTGTGAAAAAAAAATATCGGCAAAACATAAACAACTTATCAGATTATTTCATATCTTTGCAAAAGTTTACTGAAATGTAATAATTACAACAACTTAAAACCTTATAAACAAATATGTCTGACCGAAATGTTGCATATAGAATCTTAAAGTTTTACTGTGATGGATTTCGCAGTATGACCCTTGGCCGCACTTTGTGGACAATCATCATCATAAAGCTTGTCATCATCTTCGCAGTCCTCAAGGTGTTCTTCTTTCCCGACGTGCTCAGCCATAAGGCGAAGGGCAGCGACAAGGCTTCCTACGTGGCAGGCGAACTTATAAAGCGCTAAGACTGACAAGAAACCTTAATATATAATTAATGTATTAAACCTGACAATTAAAAAATAACAACTAATAACTAATAATTATGACAATCGACCCAACCCTTATTGACTGGTCTCGAGCCCAGTTTGCGCTTACTGCCATCTATCATTGGCTGTTCGTGCCCCTCACCCTCGGCCTTGCCGTAGTCATGGCCATCATGGAAACCATCTATTATCGTACAGGAAAGCCCTTCTGGAAAGAAGCTTCCAAGTTCTGGCAACGCCTCTTTGGAGTGAATTTCGCGATGGGCGTAGCCACAGGCATTATTCTTGAGTTCGAGTTCGGCACCAACTGGAGCAACTATTCCTGGTTCGTGGGCGACATCTTCGGCGCTCCGCTTGCCATCGAAGGCATCGTGGCGTTCTTCATGGAGAGCACCTTCGTGGCTGTTATGTTTTTCGGATGGGAGAAAGTGTCGCGCGGCTTCCATCTTGCTTCCACATGGCTGACCGGCATCGGCGCCACTCTCTCGGCATGGTGGATTCTCGTAGCCAATTCATGGATGCAGTATCCCGTAGGATGCGAGTTTAATCCTGACACAGTCCGCAACGAGATGACTGACTTCCTCTCTGTGGCGCTCTCGCCGATGGCTGTCAATAAGTTTTATCATACCGTCACGTCGTCATGGATAGTCGGAGCCGTCTTCGTATGTGCCGTCAGCTCTTGGTATTTGCTTCGTGGCAGAGAGAAGCAGCTGGCTCGTCAGAGCATCAAGGTGGCAAGCATCGTGGGCATCGTGGCTTCCCTGCTTGCAATGCATTCCGGCGACTCGTCTGCTGTGAAGGTGGCTGAGGTGCAGCCCATGAAGCTCGCTGCCATGGAAGCTCTCTATGATGGCGGGGAAGGCGTAGACCTTACAGCCGTGGCTGCCGTCAATCCCTTCTCGCAGCCTGACTATGCCAAGGGTGGCGAGGCTCCGCTCCGCATAGCCATTCCCAACGGACTCTCCGTGCTTGCCACGCACTCCCTCGACGGTTACGTGCCTGGCATCAACGACCTTCTCAACGGCTACGTACGTCCTGATGGCAAGCGTGAGCTTTCTGCCGAGGAGAAGATGGAGCGCGGACGCCGTGCCATCACGGCTCTTGCAGAATATCGTAAGCTGAAGGCTGCTGACGCCAATGACAAGCGCTTGCCTGAGCTTGCCGCACAGCTCCAGAAGGACATGCCTTACTTCGGTTACGGATATATTAAGGACCGTGCCGAGCTGGTGCCTTACATCCCCATCAACTTCTATGCTTTCCGCGTAATGGTGGGCGTGGGCACCCTCCTCATTCTCTTCTTCCTCGTCATCGGTCATGTGGCGTGGCGTCAGGACATCACCGTGCGTCGTCGTTGGCTGTGGCTGTGGGCGTTGCTGATGCTCCCGCTCACTTATCTGGCAAGCGAGGCAGGATGGATAGTGGCAGAGCTCGGTCGTCAGCCTTGGGCTATACAGGACATGCTCCCCACCATGGCAGCCGTTTCTGACATCAGCACATCCAGCGTTGCCACCACCTTCTTCATCTTCCTTATCCTCTTTACGGTTCTGCTGATAGCCGAAATAAGGATTATGTGCCGCGTGATAAAGAACTATAAGCCGGAGCAACTGTCAGATACTAAATAATAAATACTAAATACTAAATAATAAATACTAAATAATAAATACTAACTAATATGAGTTACGCATTTCTTCAACAATACTGGTGGTTCATTGTGTCGCTTCTCGGAGCGTTGCTCGTTTTCCTGCTCTTCGTTCAGGGCGCCAATTCCCTCGTCTTCAGCCTTGGCAGGACAGAGGAAGGTCAGCGTAAGGTTATAGAGTCAACGGGTCGCAAATGGGAGATAACCTTCACCACCCTCGTCACCTTCGGCGGCGCCTTCTTTGCTTCCTTTCCTCTCTTCTATAGCACCAGCTTCGGCGGCGCTTACTGGCTCTGGATGATTATTCTCTTCTCCTTCGTGCTGCAAGCCGTCAGCTATGAGTTTCAGCATCGTAAGGGCAATCTGCTCGGCACCCGCACTTACCGTTGGTTCCTTGTTCTTAACGGCATCGTCGGTCCATTGCTCCTTGGAGGCGCCGTCGCCACGTTCTTCAATGGCTCCAACTTCATCGTGGAGAAGGCATCGCTCACCAATCTTGGTGCTCCCGTCATCAGCAGTTGGGCCAATGCCTCCGCAGGACTTGACGCCCTGCTCGATCCCTGGAACCTCATCTTCGGCCTTGCCGTGATGTTTCTTGCCCGCATGCTTGGCATCCTCTACATCATCAACAACGTGCCTGACGAAGACATCCGCTCTCGCGGTTCGGTGCGACTCGTTGGTTGTACTGTACCCTTCCTCGTGCTCTTCCTCGCCTTCTTCGTGCGCACCCTGCTGAAGGACGGTTATGCCGTAGACCCTGCCACCGGAGCCGTATTCATGGAGCCGATGAAGTATCTCCACAACTATCTTCGTCTCTGGCCCCTTACCCTCATGACCGTAGTTGGCGTGGCTTTGCTCCTCTATGGTGTTCTGCGCACCATCCTCAGCTCGTCCTACGTCAAAGGCATCTGGCCCGCAGGCATCGGCGTGGTTCTCGTAGTATTGTCTCTGCTCCTCGTGGCAGGTCTCGCTGACACCGCCTATTATCCCTCCAACGTCTCCCTGCAAAGTTCCCTGACCATCACCAACAGCTGCAGCAGCGAGTTCACCCTCCGCACCATGTTCTACGTCTCCCTCCTCGTACCCTTTGTCTTCGGATACATAGCGTATGTGTGGCGAGTGATGGATAAGAAGTAAGGAATCTTAATAGAGGAAGTGTCAAAATCAAATAATTTAGGAGAAAAGGCGAATTGACCTTGTCCATTTTTGTGGTTTTTCGTACTTTTGCGAATACAAATATTCAATCAAACCCAATAACAATATTGAAATATGAATATGAAATCGCAACCTATCGAAATTAATAAAGGAGAACGATTATTGCTCGTAAACCTTAATAAAAGCTTTGATCAGAGTAAGGCAGAAGGAGTTTATAAGCGTTCTGAACCCCTTGAGGCAATAAGAAAATACTGGTATCTCAGCAAAAAAAGAGCTGACAAAGCAGACTTTGTCCTTGGTGTATATAAGGGTATTGTCAAGATTGTACTAAAACCGACAAGCGAGTGGCAGCCTGTTGATGTTAGTGATGATGGCACTAAATTTCCTAAGACAAGATACATGGTAGATGGAGAAATCCTTATAGATTCTCCATATCTTGGCAAATCTGTTGAAGCTTATCCGTTTGGTTTAGGTGGTGCTGTAACTTATATCCCTCGTGATATAAAACAATGGTAAGCCCTTAAGCCCAGATCGGTCATTAGAAAAGTCTTCTTGTCCACCATGCAAATATCGTACAAAGAGTAAAAACATGTTACAAAATAAAAATTGATTCTGGAGTTCTGGTTTGCTGTTTTTACGGTATTCTGCTGTGCAAACAGCAGCCGAGCATAACAATAACGCCACTTTTATCATGCAATAGTGCCACTATTAGAGTGTAAAAGTGGCGCTATTGCATGATAAAAGTGGCACTATTGGAGTGTAAAAGTGGCTCTATAGCAGAAGAAAACGGCTCATTTGCGAGTCTGATTTCATAACATTTTCTTGAAAAACCACATAATACACTGTGTATTAACAATATAGCCCAAAGCGCTCAAAACTCAAGAATTTCGCACCAAAGATTTTGTTGTGCGCTGAACGAGGAGTATTGAGCATCAGAAATGCAAATATTGTATTCGGCAGAACTACTGAAGAGTGCGAAAACATGTTTAACTCCAAGTCCTAATGACCGATTGGGGTTAAGCAATGTTATACAACTGATACGATAAAATAAAAACGAAACTATAACAATACATTAGTTGCCGTATTGCACATGTAATGGTACGGAATAGAGGAACATAAAAATAGGAGGTAAATGCCCTTGATTGGTATTTACCTCCTATTCATTTTTATATTTTGAATCTATTTATCTGTTGACGAGCTTCATTATCTTACCGTTGTATTTCACTATGTATGTGCCCTTGCCAAGCATTGTGCTGACGCGTTTGCTACCTTCTAAGCGGTCTACGAGTGTTCCGTCAATACCGTATACAGATACGGCACCTTCGTAAGCACCGTCAACCATGAGTCTGCCTCCGACGAACGAGAAGCTTGCGCCCTGCTTTTTGGCTGTGTTAATGCCTGTAGCCACGTTGTCAATCTCCGCTTCATTGCTGAAGTAAGACTCTCCAACTCCGTATACAGCGGTCACTTTGTAAATATGTTTTCCTACTGTTGCCGTCTCGTCGGTGTATGTGCAAGTCTCTACAGGCAGATCATTTATCTTCTTGTTGTCGCGATAGATGTTGTAGCCTAAAGGTGTTTCCTTCATCGGCTCTTTGTCTTTCTGCGCATATGTAATGTCGTCAATCATCAGAGCTGAGCCATCGAGCGTGATGTGTCTTATGGCGAAGTAGCGTGCCGTTGATGGGAGACGATAGTTGAACTCTGTCCAGTTGTATGGTATGAGTTCTTCTGCAAGGAGTTTAAAGTCTGAAACTGCCTTTCCCGTTTCTGAGTAGTATACCTCTGTTTTCTCCTTCTTATAGCCTCTTGACAATGTCTTAGCATAGAAGCTTATCGGTTTGTCTGCTGATACTTCTGACGAAATCAGCCAATCGTCGTTGGCTATAGTTGTGTCGTCATTGAAGAAGCTTATCAGATACTGTTTACCGCTGTGTGCTGCAAGAGCTTCCATCTCACTGCTTGTAAGTCCTGCTTCTTCCGTATTGAACACTTGGAATGCCATCGGCTCGTTAACGTGTTCGTATCGTATATACCAGTCGCCGGTCTTCTCCTTGTCTTCGTCCACGAGTGTCCATGGGTCAAGTCCGTCAATTGCAAATGCCGGGTAGCTTTCGAAGTCTTCCATTGCTTCCATGTAGTTATTGTATATGCCGGCATTGTCCCATGTCAACTCCACGTTGCCTCCCTTTGTCGTTGCCTTGAGGTTGGACGCCACGGGCAGTGACGGCATTACGATGTCCACGTCTGTTTCTTCCGATATGTCGTTGTTGGTCTTCTCGTCCTTCTCTGCCGATGTCTGTACGGAGTATACCACGGTTGTGCCTGCGGCGAAAACATCCTCTTCCACGCTGAATGTTACGTCCGTCTCCATTGCCGGTTCAAGCGCATTGATATTCTTTGTTTCCACCACTTCTCCATTGCGCAGCAACCTTACCTCTATGTTCTCCACTGTCTTGTTGCCCGAGTTCACGATGGTGGTTCTGACGGGGAATTGCGTGTTAATGGTTACGTCTTTGTCTATAACGGGTTTTGTAGGCATCACGTCGTAGCAATTGTCGATGAGAGCCAACTTGTCCACGTGTATGTTGTGGCCTCCTTCAGCATGTCCTTTCAGTCCGAGCTGTATGTACTTGCTGTCGAGCAGTTCGTCAAGCTCCACGTAGTATTCTTCCCATCCTTCATTTTCTGCTCCGAGTGTTACTGGGTTTCCGAAAGCCTTGAACTCTCCGCCGTCCTTTGCGAATTCAATAGTAAGATAGTCCTTGTCTGCTGCGTTGCTTGTGTGGTAAACGTGGTAGACGAATATCGGGTGTAACATTTCCGATATGTCGAAGAGCGGTGAGAGGAATTTCTCTTGTGTTTCCTTGGGTGCTGAATAGGAACGGAAGAGGAGGAGTCCGGCGTCATCGTCCATGGCGTATGTCTGTGGGCTGAATCCGTATGTCCTCACATCCCAATATTTTTCCTTTTCGCTGTATGTATTTTCGGAATACCATGGATAGAGGGATGTGGAAGCGTAGGCGAATGACTCGTCAAACGGTGCCATGTATGGTTCGCCTGAAATCACAAGGTTAGATTTCGCGCCTTCATTTTCTACTTCGTTGTTAATAGCTTTTATGGTGTAGAGGTTCAGCTCCTGCTGTGCATAGTTGTAGTCTATTTTGTCATCGACGAACTCCGTGCCTTTTACTGTGGCTAACGGTGTTTCTGTGTTTGCTCTCGTAATGGAGTACTGCAGATTTTGCGTGTCAATGTATCCTCCGTGTATTCCTTCCGTAGGTGCAGTCCATTTGATTTTCACTTTGTTGCCGTCGGCAACAGCCTTGATATCGGCTATTTCTATTGGCACGTCATAGCCAACGTATGTTTCCTCGGTAACTGTCTCTCCATTTCCGCCTTCGTTGTTAACGGTTATCTTGTATGTGTATATGCCCGATTTGTTAACTGTATCGGTAAAACTCAGTTTCTCGCCCGGTGTAGGGTTTGTAAAAGTTTTCACGTTACCCTTTAGGTCTTCACGGTATACGTTGATACTGCTAATCTTTGCCAGCGGAGCTCCATTGGCGTCAAGCGAGGGTGCAGTGAATGAGATATCAACACTCTTTTCGCCCTTTTCTGCCGGTTTAAGGCTTGTGTCGCTCACGATTCCAGGCACTGCCACGTTTACAACTTCTGATACCTTTATATCGTCGAGCAGCAGGAAATATTTGGCTGCCGCGCTGATTTCATGAAAAGCAAGATTATAGTCTCCGCTTTCTTCCACTGTGAACTTGTATTCGGTTTCTTTCGGTGAAGGCCATACCACGGACAGTTTGTCGGCTATTGGCTTCTGTTCGTCTACCTCTGCCTTTGCTCCGATTGTCACTTCTACGGTTTCTATTGCCGCCGCTGAGCGGCATTGCGTGGTGAATGAAATTCTATACTCCTTGTCTTTCTCGAAGTGTATTGCCGGGAGAAAGAGCCAGTCGTCGCCTGCTTTGTAGTCGTTGTAGTCGTATCGCACGAGGCGCTGCTCCTTGTCGTATCTCCACGTCACTCCATCTTTATTGGCGTCGATTACGACAAACTTGTTCATTGACTCTTCCGTATCAAACGTTTCTACGAAAGGCAAGCTTGATTGTGCCGTTGCGCTCAGTGATAGCGCAAGGCATCCTGCAAGTTGTATAATTCTCTTGTTTCTCATAATAGAAATATTAAATTGTGAATATAGAATTATCAACGTTTCATCTTAAGCCCTTATGCAATAAGTATTGCACTATAGACATAAAACCTTTAACATTCGCAAATGTAGCAATAAAAATATTAACAAAGAAGAAATATAGACATTTTTTTATAATAAACCTTTTTTACTTCCTTTTTGTCGAATTAACCCGTAAAAAGGAATGTACTTTCAGTGTTCGTTCTTTTCTTGCATACACATCCGTGCTTATCTATGACACCTGTTGGAGATTCTCACGCACCCTAATATCACTCTACTTTCTACGTATGCGAAGAAAGCGTCTTTATGTATGCGAAGAAAGCGTCTTTATGTGAGAGGGAGCGTGAGATAGAAGCTTGTAAAGGGTGGGTGTGTGGCTACGGCGAGACACCATAGCCTTCTATGTCAGCCTTGTAAGCCATGTTAATATAAAGGCACCATCTGTGAGGTCATTCTGCCATCAGCAGCTGCTTGAAGTCGCTGAACTTCTTGGACATGCTGACGCTTTGCTTCTTGCCTTTCATGAAGGCGGCGAGGCGTTCGGGGATGTCGATCTCTGCGTTGATGGCAGACTCTACTGTTTCCTTGAACTTTGCGGGATGTGCTGTCTCGCCGAATACGCCGACCTCGTCGTCCGCCAACAGGTCTTTAAGAGCTTGGTAAGCGCAGGCTCCGTGAGGGTCGAGGACGTAGTGGTTGGCTTCGTAGCAATGGCGCATGGTGTGGCGAATCTGCTCGTCTGTGTAGGCGGCGCCACTCATCAGGCTGCGTATCTGCTGCCAGTCGGCATGGAAGAGGTCGGAGATGCGGGCGAAGTTGCTCGGGTCGCCCACGTCCATGGCGTTGGCAATGGTCTGGACGCTTGGGCGCGGGGCGTAATTGCCAGTCTGCAGATATTGGCATACTACGTCGTTGGCGTTGTTGGCGGCAATGAATCGCTTAATGGGGAGCCCCATCTGGCGTGCGAAGATGGCTGCCGTGATGTTTCCGAAATTGCCGCTTGGCACGCAGACCACGAAGTTGTCTGCCATGCCCATGCGCTTGAGCTGTGCGTAGGCATGGAAGTAATAGAACGCCTGTGGGAGGAAGCGTGCCACATTGATGGAGTTGGCAGAGGTGAGCTTCATGTGGTGGCAGAGGTCGTCGTCCAGGAACGCCTGCTTGACGAGCGCCTGGCAGTCATCGAACACGCCGTCCACCTCTATGGCTGTGATGTTCTGTCCGAGCGTGGTGAACTGGCTCTCCTGAATGGCGCTGACCTTTCCCTTGGGATAGAGGACGAAGACGCGGATGCCGTCAACACCGAGGAATCCGTTGGCTACGGCAGATCCCGTGTCGCCGCTTGTGGCAACGAGCACGTTTACTTCCTTCGTGCCTTCCTCGTGTATGAAGTACTGGAGCATGCGTGCCATGAAGCGTGCTCCAACGTCCTTGAAGGCAAGGGTGGGACCATGAAAGAGCTCGAGCGAGAAGATGCGGTCTTCTACAGGCTTTACAGGACAAGGGAAGGAGAGTGTGTCATAAACTATCTGCTTGAGTCTGTCTGCGGGGATGTCCTCTCCGAAGAATGCATCAGCCACGTGGTAGGCAATCTCCTGAAAGGACATGCTGTCTATGTGGTCGAAAAACTCTGCTGGCAACTTACGGATGCGCTCTGGCATGTAAAGTCCACGGTCGGGGGCAAGACCTCTTACGACTGCCTCATGAAGGAAGGCAAGAGGGGCGGTATGGTTGGTGCTGTAGTATTTCATATTTATTGTTTTTATTTATTATTTGGAGTGGACTTTTACTTTATGCTCATAAACTTCTGCATAAATTCTGTTAGGCGCAGCATGCCGTAGCTGCCGTTTACGCAGCTTACTTCGCTGTAAGTCTGTACGTTGTCGGGGATGATGCCGGGATACCACAGGGCGAAGGGTACGGGCTCTTTTACGTGGGTGCGAATCTCTACGGGTGTGGGATGGTCAGGCATTACGGCTATGCATACAGGCTCGCTCCAGCTGCTTATCTCCTTGAAGATGGGGCCCACGATGCGTCGGTCAAGGTTTTCGATGGTCTGCAGCTTCAGCTGCAGGTCGCCGTCGTGTCCTGCTTCGTCGCTGGCTTCCACGTGGAGGAATACGAAGTCGTCCTTGCGGAGGGCTTCGAGGGCAGCACGTGCCTTGCCTTCATAGTCGGTATTGGCAAGTCCGGTGGCACCTGGGAGGACGATGTTATGTAGCCCGGCGTAATGTCCGATGCCACGTATGAGGTCGACAGCCGAAATGACGTCGCCGTGCTGTATATCAGGATACATCTGCTGAAGTGTGAGCATCTTGGGACGATAGCCTCCTCCCCATGGCCAAATGCTGTTGGCCTCGTCATAGCCTTCACGTAGGCGTGCCACGTTGAGCGGAGCTTCGGCAAGCACCTCCTGTGACTTTATGATAAGGTCGTTGATAAGGTCGGCTGTGGGCTGCGCCTCTTCCTCATAGCCTTCCTCGGGACGTACGAGAAGTGACGCCCAAGGTTCGTTGGGATGGTCGTGTGGCGGGGCGCAGACGATGTGCTTGTTGCCTCCACGGATGACGAGCAGATGACGATACTGTATGCCTTTTATGAAGGTGACGTCCGGCGAACCGAGGCGTTCGTTGAGGAGGCTGATAAGCTCTTCGCTGTCTTCGGTGGTGAGATGTCCGCCGTGATGATTGCGTATGACGCCGTCAGCAAGGCAGATTATGTTGCATCTGAGGGCAAGGTCGTCATCGCGCATGTCGTAGCCTATGGAGGCTGCCTCAAGCGGGCCGCGTCCTTCATACACTTTGTGCATGTCGTAACCGAGGATGGTGGCGTTTGCCACTTCGCTTCCTGGGAGGAAGCCGTCAGGAACTGTGATGAGACGTCCGGTACGTCCGAGGCGGGCGATGGCGTCCATGTTGGGAGTGGCGGCATACTCAAGGAGAGTCTTGCCACCAAGCCGGTGGACGGCATGGTCAGCCATGCCGTCACCAAGAATGATGATGTGTTTCATAGGCGAAACAATATTAAGGGAAAAATACGCTTCCTAATTGTTTGCGATGCCTTAGATGTTTGCTATGGACATGATGTTGGCAAACACTCCGGCAGCTGTAACGCTCGCTCCTGCTCCGTAGCCTTGGATGAGCATGGGATATTCGCGATAACGCTCGGTGGTGAGGGAAACGACGTTGTTGCTGCCCTCAAGATTATAGAAGGGATGGTTGCAGTCTACCTCCTTTAGAGCCACGGAAGTGTGGCCATGATCGAAGGTGGCAACGAAGCGCCAGCGCTTGCCTTCTGCCTCCAGCTGTCGGCGGCGATCTTCGAAGTCGGCGTCAAGGCTGGGCAGGTCTTTCCAGAAGTCGTCAATGCTTCCTTCGAAGAAGTGGTCAGGAATGAATAGATGTTTCTCCACGTCCGTCTTCTCCACCTTATATCCTGCCTCACGTGCGAGGATTACGAGCTTGCGGATGACGTCCTTTCCTGAGAGGTCGATGCGTGGGTCGGGCTCGCTGTAACCCATTTCCTTGGCACGGCGAACGGCTTCGGAGAAGCTGACGTCAGCGGATAGTTCGTTGAAGATGAAGTTGAGCGTACCGCTAAGTACCGCCTCAATCTTGAGTATGCTGTCGCCCGAATTGCGTAGGTCGTTGATGGTGCCGATGATGGGGAGTCCGGCTCCCACGTTGGTCTCGTAACGGAAAAGCACGCCACGTGCAAGGGCAGTCTCCTTCAGTCGGATGTAGTTGTCGTAAGACGATGACGCGGCTATCTTGTTGGCGGCTATCACGGAGATGTTGTGTGAGAGAAACTCCTGATAGAGCTGAGCCACGTCCTTGCTGGCGGTACAGTCCACGAACACGCTATTGAAGATGTTCATGCCGATTATTTCGTCGCTCAGCTGCTTGTCCGTGCTGATAGGAGCCTCGTCAAGGAGCTGCTTATAACAGGTGAGGTCGATGCCGTCACGGTCGAAGATGGCTTTCTTGGATGTGGCTATTCCTACTACGTTGAGCTTCAGACGCTTGGTGCGCTTCAGTTCCTCATACTGGTCGTGAATCTGCTGGAGGAGTTGTCCGCCGACGGTTCCTACGCCGCATACGAAGAGATTGAGCACCTTATATTCGGAAAGGAAGAACGAGTCGTGTATGGCGTTGAGCGCCTTGCGCAGATACTTGCTGTCTACGACAAAAGATATGTTGGTCTCCGAAGCACCCTGCGCACAGGCTATGACGCTGATGCCGCTACGTCCGAGTGTGCCGAAGAGCTTTCCTGCAATGCCCGGCGTATGCTTCATGTTCTCTCCCACGACGGCTATTGTGGCAAGGCCCTTTTCGGCGTGCATGGGGAACATGGCTCCTGTCTCAATCTCCTTGGCAAACTCGCCGTTGAGCACTTCCACGGCAGCTGCTTCGTCCTGATCGCGGACACCAATGGACGTGGAGTTCTCAGAGGAAGCCTGCGACACCATGAAGCAGCTGATGCCGTTGTCGGCAAGCGCTGTGAAGATACGACGGTTGACACCGATGACGCCCACCATGGAGAGTCCTGTTACGGTGATGAGGGTGGTGCCGCTGATGCTGGAGATGCCCTTGATGGGCTTGTCATCGTTGGCTATCTTCGCCTTTATGATGGTGCCCTTGGCGTCAGGATTGAATGTGTTCTTGACGCGGATGGGGATGTTCTTCACGCAGACGGGATAGATGGTAGGGGGATAGATGACCTTTGCGCCGAAATTGCAAAGCTCCATCGCCTCTATATAGCTAAGTTCGTTTATGGTGTAGGCAGTCTTGATGACACGAGGATCGGCGGTCATGAATCCGTCTACGTCTGTCCAGATCTCAAGAATGTCTGCATCGAGGGCTGCAGCAATGATGGCAGCCGTATAGTCAGATCCGCCACGTCCGAGATTTGTGGTCTCGTTGGTGTCGCGGTCCATGCTTATAAAACCTGGAACGAGAGAAATGCGTGGAAGGTCGCTGAACGTGCGCTTCACCAGTCGGCAAGTAAGGTCTGAGTCGAGCGTATTCTTATGGTTCTTCTGCATGGTCTTGATAAATTCCCTTGAGTCGAACCACTTGGCACCTTTTACGAGTGTGGCAACGATGTTGGAACTGAGGCGTTCGCCGTAGCTGACGATGGCGTCCTGCGTTTTCTTGGAAAGGTCGTGCACGAGGAACACTCCGAAATAGATGGAGCGTAGCTGCTCGAATAGCGAGTCGACGACATTGAATAGCGTCTCACGCTTTTTGGGGTCTGTAATGATGGTGTCGATCATCTTATGATGACGGTCTACCATGGCCTGAAACTCGTCTTTCCATGCCTCGTCTCCCTTTACGGCGAGCTGCGAGGTGGCAAGGAGCTTGTCAGTTATACCTCCAAGTGCGCTTACTACGATGATTACCGGCTGCTGCTGAGCCTCTTTCTCTACGATAGCCTTAAGGCTAAGGATGCTCTCGACGGAACCTACTGAGGTTCCGCCAAACTTCATTACTTTCATTTTCTCTTGTTCTATGGTTAATGCCTCCATACAAGGGAGGCGGTTATGTTTCGGCGCTGTGGCTAGCGGGTGCAGCCAGACTGGCTTCTTCCCAATCCTCATTACGGGAGAGGCATGGGAGGGATACCTCGGTCTGCTTGTTAATACTGCACGGCAGCGGGGCGATACAGCGCCGTGTCGTAACATAAAGTTGGATAAAGTGTCGGCAAATTTACGAAAAATATATTTTATGCAAATAAAAATCTAAGAAAAAGTGAACTTTTGTCAATAAAAAAACCTCACGGTTACTTTCTGCTGTCTTCTATTTCCTGGATGTGCTGCATGACGTTAGAGGGTGGTCGCTGATTCATATATTCCTTCTTCATGAAGTCCATGTATGGGGCTATGTGACGGAAGAACATGCGGTAACCCTCGCAGAGATAGTTTTTGCCGGGATTGCCGTAGACGTCCTTTATGAAGCGGGTTCTGGGGCATTCGCCGTGGCAGGCAAACTCCCATTCACACTCCTTGCATTCCTTTGGCAGCGACTGGCTCTTGAGACGGCTGAACTGCTGTTGCTGTTCGCCGTAGAGCATTTCCGTGATGGTCTTCTCGCGGATGTTGCCGAGGCGGTATTCGGGGAAGACGAAGTGGTCGCAGGAATAGACGTCGCCGTTGAATTCCATAATGCCGGCATGGCCGCATTCCTTGGCATAGACGCAGATGCCCGGCGTGACGCCCACCCAGTTGGCAAGGATGCAGTCGAAGAGCTCGACGTAAGTCTGGCCTACATCATTACGCACCCACTCATCGAAGATGGCGCAGAGGAAACGTCCCCATTGCTCCGGCGTAACAGAGAAATCGGTAACGGGAGCTGTGGCGTCGTCAGTAAGGGTGGCAAGGTGTCTGCCGTCGGCATGATTGACCATGCGCTCCACAACGGGCGTAATCTGAATGAATCGGCATCCCATTTCCTTGAAGAAATGATAAAAGTCGAGAGGGTAGTCGGCATTGAAGTCGTTGACCACCGCCATGGCGTTCCATTCCACGTTGTGCTTGTTGAGCAGCCGTATGCCACGCATCACCTTTGCCCACGAAGGACCTCCGCTTGCCGTACGGCGATACTCGTCATGAAACTCCTGCGGACCGTCTATGGATACGCCCACAAGCCAGTTGTTTTCATGCAGGAATCGGCACCATTCGTCGGTAAGCAGCGTGCCGTTGGTCTGGATGACGTTAGAGATGTTGCGTCCGCGACCGTACTTCTTCTGAAGCTCCAAGGCCTTGCGATAGAAGGAGAGGGGACGCATGAGAGGTTCGCCGCCGTGCCACGTGAAGAGGACGTCGTTCATGGTCTGAGTCTCGATGTATTCCTTAGTGAACTGATCGAGCATTTCCTCGCTCAGCACACGCTTGGATGAGTCCTTATAAAGGCAGGCTTTTTCAAGGTAATAACAGTAATGGCATCGTAGGTTGCAGGCGGCGCCAACGGGCTTGAGCATCACGTATAGCGGACGCGAAAACGGATTTATGGTGTTCATGTTGATTTGTTTTGTTATTGTTAAGAGTCAGTAAATCTACGAATAATAAACGTATCTTACAAATTTTAGGTTGTAAATTCAAGTATAATTGTCTGAATTTGCGTAATTTTGCGCTACGAATTATAATAACAGGAAACATAATCAAAGAAGAATGATACAGGAAATACAGGTACGTGTCCTTCCCGTGGTGGCCTCAAGCGAGCAGAACATCAAGCGTTTTGTGGCTGAAGACCGCGGCATAGACGTACGTACGATAAACGCAGTACGCGTGCTGAAACGAAGCATAGACGCCAGACAACGCAAGATATTCATCAACCTCACGGTAAGGCTCTACATCAACGAAATGCCGGAGGACGACGCTTATGTGGTTACGGAATATGGCGACGTGAGCAGCAAGCCGGCTGTCATAGTGGTGGGCGAGGGCCCTGGCGGACTGTTCGCTTCGCTTCGCCTTATAGAGTTGGGACTGCGCCCGATAGTCTTGGAGCGTGGAAAGAACGTGAGAGACCGTAAGGTCGACCTTGCCAATATAAAGAAAAACCAGTCTGTGGACGCAGAGAGCAATTATTGCTTCGGAGAAGGTGGAGCCGGCGCTTATTCGGACGGCAAGCTCTATACACGATCAAAGAAGCGTGGCAGCACGGAGAAAATCCTTAACGTATTCTGCCAGCACGGGGCCTCCACGGCTATCCTTGCCGACGCTCATCCACATATCGGCACGGACAAACTGCCGAAGGTGATAGAGAATATGAGAGAAACAATATTGAGATGCGGAGGAGAGGTGCACTTCCAGACCAAGATGACGCGAATGCTGATAGAAGGCGACAAGGTGACAGGCGTGGAAGCCGTAAACCTTGTGAACGGCGCGGAAGAGACTTATCGCGGTCCGGTGATATTGGCAACGGGGCATTCCGCACGTGACGTCTATCGCTATCTGGCAGAAGCAAAGGTGGAGATAGAGGCGAAGGGCATAGCCGTGGGTGTACGACTGGAACATCCCTCGCATCTTATTGACCAGATACAATATCACTCGAAGGAGGGTAGGGGCAAATACCTGCCTGCTGCCGAATACAGCTTCGTGACGCAGGTGGAAGGACGTGGTGTCTACTCATTCTGTATGTGCCCTGGAGGATTTGTCATCCCTGCCGCTACGGACAAGGAGCAGATCGTGGTGAACGGCATGAGCCCGAGCAATCGCGGCACACAATGGTCGAACAGCGGAATGGTGGTGGAGACACGACCGGAAGACGTGGTAGGAGACGAGGCTGACCCGCTGCGCGTAATGCATTTCCAGGAACAGCTGGAGCGCAACTGCTGGCAGCAGGGCAACATGAAGCAGACGGCTCCGGCGCAACGTATGGCAGACTTCGTGAACGGACGCCTGTCGTATGACCTGCCGAAGTCGAGCTATGCTCCCGGACTTGTGTCGTCGCCCTTGCATTTCTGGTTGCCAAAGCAGGTGGGCAAGCGCCTTCAGGAAGGATTCAGGAAGTTTGGCAAGATGTCGCACGGCTTCCTTACCAACGACGCCCTTCTGATAGCCACCGAGACCCGTACTTCGTCGCCGGTACGCATTGTCCGCGACAAGGATACGCTGCAGCATGTACGAATAAGCGGACTCTTCCCTTGCGGAGAAGGAGCAGGCTATGCTGGAGGCATCGTGTCGGCAGGAGTGGACGGCGAGAGATGCGCTGAAATGTGTGCGGAGTATATGAACTCGCTTTAGATTCAATACTATAATAAAAAAGCGGAGGTCACTTTGATGAGTGAGACCTCCGCTTTTTTATAGTTTCATGTTATTATTTCTGAAGCTTCTTCAGTACCTTCGCCAGCTCAGCCCAATGCTCTTCTGTCATGTCGTTGGGAGTGAAGATGCTGATACCGTTAGCTCCGGCTTCCATAGATGACTCTACAGCCTCTGCTATTTCGGAAGGAAGCAATCCTGAGTTCTCGGGATCCACCACCTTGTCCTTGTGGCGCCAGTCATGGCAGATGAAGATACCACTATATAATAATGTGTTCTTGCCCTTGATGGCTTCAGCCTCTTCCTTCGTCACCTTGCCAACCCAAGCAGCAGGCTCCATGTAGAAGTCGTTATAGTTCATGGGGAAGACAGCGTCCAGATTCCACCTATCCCACTGCTGGCGAACCATCCATTCTGCATAGCTCTTCGGTCCGGGGAAAACGTCGGCGCTTATCTTCTTGCCCTTTGCGTGTACGGCGTCAGAGATGCTGTTGACAAGAGCCGTAACAGCGTCGCAACGGAACTGTGCCCACTCCTTTATCTTCGACGGATCGCAAACCTTTGTGATGTCTATGCCGCTCTGCTTCTTGAAAGCCTCCACGCAATCGTGGCAGTAGCAATAGTCAGCTTTGGCATATTCGCCGTTCATGTTAAGACCATACTTGTCCCAAAGACCGCGAGCAAGGATGACGTCAGCATAACGGATATAGTCGAGCTGAACATAGTCGACGCCAGGGATGGTGGCAATCTCTTCGAACTTCTCGACGAGGAAACGCTTCACGTCTTCGTTGCGGGGGTCGAGAGTTGTGTAGTAAGGCACGTAAGCCTGATCGTCATAAGCCGACTGGCCGAGACGGTTTACAGTATACCAGCTCTTCGGCTTGCCGCCCTGAACCATAGTGGGCACCCAAGCATGATATTCCAGACCCACCTTCTGAGCCACCTTTGCAGCCGTACGGATCTTCTCTGTGTCCATTCCAGCATTGATGCATACACCTGTGACGCCATGCTTCTTCCAAGTCTTGAAGTCAGCAGTAAGCGATTTCTCAGTAGTGTTCTCTCCCCATCCCGACCATGCGAATACAGGGATGTTCTGACCTTTGGCGCTTGCGCAAAGCGTGGTAAGCACGAGTGCCAATGTTGTTAAGATTTTCTTCATATTGATTTGTTTTTTTATTGATTGTATTGTTTCTGAAAGTTTTCCTTATATACATTAATATACCAGAAGCTTGTCGCCCACATTTATCTGATAGTACGGTGGAAGATTGTTCTTGTCATAGAGGCTCTTCAGACGTATGCCGTATTTCTGAGATATGGTGTACATGCTTTCGTTAGCCTTAACCACGTGGAATTTGTCCTTGTAGTTCTTTGTGGCTTTCTTGCGCTTCTTCTTGAGGTAGATGATGTCGCCGGCTTCCAGACGGTCTTTGCGAGAGCGTTCGTTATACTTTGCCAGTTTTCGGACGGAAATGCCAAGCTCCTTGCTTAACGACTTGAACGTGTCGCCGTCCTTTGCAATCACATAATAGTTCTTGTTGTAATACTTGATTATATGATATGTTCCGTCAGGTCCGGGTCGGTCCTCAGCCGAGTGGTGCGCCATGAAGCGGTCGTAGCTGGTGGCTTTGTCATACAGATTGAGCCTGTATACCTCTATTATCTGAATGAGCTGTGAGGCATAATTCGGATTAGTGGCATATCCACAATGCTTGAGTCCCTTAGCCCAACCTTTATAATCTGTACGCGAGAGGGCGAACAGACGCGAGTAGCGCTGCTGCGTGCTGAGAAACTTGCTGTGGTCCTCGTAGCTCTGCTTGGCGTTGTCGTAAGCGCGGAAGCATTCGCCCGCTGCGTCGTCGTCATGATAAGTTCGTCTGCCTTTCCATCCATGACACTTTATGCCGAAATGATTGTTGCCGGAACGTGTCAGCTGGCTGCGTCCTGCGCCACTCTCCAGCAAGCCCTGTGCTAAGGTGATGCTTGCAGGAATGTTATAACGCAGCATCTGCTCTATGGCAAGGTCTTTGTATTGGTCGATATAGTTCTGGTAAACCGAGTTCCACTTAGGCTGTGCGCTCAAATTAGGGGTGGAAACGAGTGAACTAAAAGCCAATATTAATAATATAAGTAATATTCTATTTCTCATTATTCGCTATTTTAGCGCAAAGGTAATTAAAATAGTGGATAAAGTTTAGCTTTTATGCGCGATTTTCACTACCTTTGCAAAGAAGAAACATATATTATAATTATAAAAGAA
>NZ_NOVE01000021.1 GCF_002265625.1 Prevotella sp. 885 | reverse complement strand
TAATCTTTTAATACACTCAAACGGAACTGATCGTCAAAATGACGAGGTTGTCTACGCTCTTTTTTCATTACTTACACTGTTTTTGAATTGTTAAAACCGTGTAAAGCAAATCTGTATTAAGTCATTTTGCGAATCTGATTTCATAATATTTCTTCAGAAAACCGCATAACACACTGTGTATAAGCACATTGTCTCCAAACGCTCAAAACTCAAGAATTTCACACCAAAGATTTTGTTGTGCGCTCAGCTCATAGTATTGAGCATTAGAGATGCAAATATTGTATTCGGCAGAACTACTGAAGAGTGCGAAAACATGTTTAACTCCAAGTCCTAATGATTTGGGTTAAATTAATAAAAAAAGCTTCACCCTCAGTCCCTTGTGTAAAAGAATTTGTAAATAATTGTGGGAATACTGAGGATGAAGCGTCGAAAAGTTTAATATATAGTAAGGTTAAGAAAGTGCTTTGCTTTCATTTTATTAGTTTGTTACGTTTTTTATATATACCTTTGTCCGAAATAAAGAATTTTAATCTGCATTGAGTAAAATCAATAAGGAATAAAAGATGGATAAAATAACAAGAGAAGAAGCTTTAAAACGATGGGAATCAGCTAAAAAACAAAAGAAAAATATGGTGGAGAGAATGCGTGAAATGCTTTATGAAGAATATAAAGCAAGAACAGGAGAAGAACCTGTATCATTCAATGTGTTAATATAAAAGAGGATGTGCATTCAATGTTTCTATGCAAGAAACAAGAATGCACACCCTCTTTTATATTTGTAAGGGCGCAGCCCAATTAATAATTAAAAAATAATAACTAATAATTAACAAACCCTTCTTTTGTGTCCTTCGATATGTCGCGCTTTGGCCATGGCACTACGAGCATCAGTCCGGCGAGGATGATGCAGGCGTAGATGGTCCATCCTGACATTTCCTTGATGGCGGAGAGAGTGGCCTGTATCTGCACCTTGCCCTTCGTTGACATGGCTGCCATGTTCTGCGCTTCCGTCTCGCTCTTGCCCTGATACTGCATACCGCGGGCAGTCATGTCGTAGGTCATGGCAGTCTCCGTATTGGTGCGGTCATAGTCATGGGCGTAGCGGGTGATGTAGTATTGCTGGCGGTGCTGGAACACCACCTGATAGAGAGCCGAGCCGATGCCCGGAGCTATCACCATACGCACGGTGAGCATGATGCACACCCACGTGGAGAGCAGTTTGTACGGCATACGCTGGTTGGCGTATACGGCGATGAGCGAATAGAGGAGCATCATTCCCGTGGCGCGGATTACGACCGGCCATTTCATACGTTCCAGCATACCGTCTGTCTGCACCTCGAAATACATAAACAGCGAGGCGGCACCTATGAGCAGGAAGCCAAGGGCGAAGAACCACTTGAAGTGTACACCCTTGCTGTTGAGAATCAGGATGGTAACCAGTCCGATGAAGTAACCGAGCAACACCCAGTTGCCGAGTACTGCCACCTGCATCTGGTCCGTCTTCATACCCACGCCCACGAAGATGTTGACGAGCATGGAGCTGGAGTTGCATATCATCAGTCCGATGAAGAGCAGGATACCACCCTGGATGCTGCGCGACTTGAAAGCCTTGAGCATGAAGTAAGGCGATCGGCGCGTCTTCTCCAGATAGAAGAACAGTAGGGACGACACCACGCATATCACTGTAGCCCAACGGATGTTCGGACTGTCATACCAGTCGTACACCTTGCCGTAAACCGTCACGTAGACAAATGAGCAGCACATCAGGCAGAACACCACCACATTGCCGAACTTTGAGAACGACAGCGGGCTATGCTTTGTGGGGTAGGGATTGTAAGGCATGCAAACCAAGGTGATGAGCAATGCCACGAGGATGGAGCCGAGCATGGCGTAATACACCATCTGCCAATGATAGTTGTAGGCGAACCATGCCGTTATCCACGTGCCTATCTGTCCGAGAAGCATAAAGAAGAAATAGATGATGGGTTGGCTTGCCTTCTTCTCAGTGTCAAGGGCATCCCATCCCTTCTCGTCCATCGGCTCGTTGCCCGGCGTGACGTTTCGCGTAGCCTCAATGCCGAAGCCATACTTGATGAGCGTAAAAAGATTACACATCAGCAACGTCTGCCTCACGAATCCCATCACGAGGCTGTTGAGAGCCAGTATGAAGAGGCTGTCCGTGTTGGCGCAGATATAGCTCTGCACAGCCAAGAGGGAGAATCCCACGAGGCTCATCATCTTCTGGCGTCGCACGCTCACCAAGGCATAGAAGAACGGCGAGAACGCCGCCATGCCTATGGACGTGACGAAGCTTATGAAGGCGATGTGTTCCGACTGGATGCCAAGCCCGCCCACCATCTCGCTACTGTTCACGGTGTAGGCACCGCTAACCGTCATGATAGGTATGAAAAGGATGACGAGGAAGGCGATGCCAAGTGGCTTTGGCACCCAGTTATAGAACGGAAAATTCTTAGGCAGGTGTTCGGGCACCGCCGTATATATTTCTGCTTGTGTCATTATTTATTAAGCTGAGCCTTTACAACTACCATCATTCCGGCAGCCAACTTCTCGTTGTCTTCCTTCGAAATTCCCTCAAACTCAATGCGTACCGGCACGCGCTGCTGAATCTTCACGAAGTTGCCGGCTGAGTTGTCTGTGGGCACGAGAGAGTATTTTGAACCCGTTGCACCAGAGATGGCTGTTATCTTGCCCTCGAACTCCTTGCCCTGGAAGGCGTCCACGGTCATGATGACCTTCTGACCCACGTATAGCTTCTCCACCTGAGTTTCCTTATAGTTGGCTATCACCCATTTCTGAGTGTCGGGCATGATGTACGTGATGGTCTGTCCGGCATTTACGAGCTGACCCTCCTCAAGGGTGCGTCTGCCGAGCTTGCCGTCGCACGGAGCCGTAACGACGCAGTAAGAGAGGTTGAGCTTGGCCATCTCAAGGGCAGCCTGAGCACGCTCTATGGCAGCTGCTGTGTTCTTCTTGCGTGTCTGCACCTCATTCACGCCAGAGTAAGCAGCCTTCTGCTGACGGCGAACGGCGTCGAGCTTCTTCTTTGTTGCGTTATATTCTGTCTCGATCTGCTCCAGTTGTATGGGAGTGGCAGCGTTGCGAGCCACCAGGTTCTTGTAGCGCTGACGGTCTTTCTCCAGCTTGGCGAGGCGAATCTCAATCTCAGCGATGGATGCCTCATACACTGTGGCTGAGGTCTGTGTGGTCTGCACCGAGGCATCAATGACGTTGGCACCAGCCATAGCGTCCTTCAGCGCTGCCTCTGCCTCCATAACGCGGATGCGATATTCGCGGTCGTCGAGCACGAGGAGCGTGTCACCCTTCTTGATGTCCTGATGCTCCTTGAAGTATATTTTCTTTATGTATCCCGATGCGCGCATATTTACGGGCGAAATGTATTGCTCCACCTGAGCGTCGTCGCTCTTCTCGTTGCTCTTATAGTCCATAAACATACAGCCAATCTTTACGATTCCCCATACGAGGATTGCCACACCGATGAGGCTTACGATTATCTGACGGATGCGCTGGCGCTTGAGCTGCTTGGCGGTTACTTCGTGCGACGACTGGTTGTTGTTGTCGTTTGCGGGGGTTGTATTTGTATTGTTATTTGTTTCCATTGTCTTGTCTGATTATATTGTTTTCGATAAAAACTCAAAACTCCTAATTTGAAAAACTCACTTCATGAGTTTTTCCAGCTGTCCCGTTAGTTTCAGCAGTGTCAGGTTCGACACCTGATAGTTGAAGTGGGCGGTGAGGTAATTGTTCTGTGCGTCGCTCATGCTCATTTCGTCCTGCAGCACCTCCGTCATCGAGGCGATGCCCTCACGATAACGGTCGCTTGTCACATTATATATATCCTCCGCGAGCAGGTAGTTGTCGCGCTGCTTGCTGAAGTTACGCTGGTTGTTGGCGAGGTCGTTCACGGCGTTGGCATATTGTGTCTGCATACCCTTCAGCGCATTCTCGTAAGAGAGCTTGGCGTTGTCGATGTCAATCTGGGCCTTTCTTATCTTTGAGCGCTTCTCGAAGCCGTCAAATACGGGGATGCGCAGCGAGATGCCGATGCCGTTTGAGTTATACCAATGATTTGACTCGCCAGACTGAAACCAGTTCTTGAATTTGTCCGTGAAGGCAGAGTAGGTGAAGTTGCCGGTAAGGGCAAGCGTCGGTAGATATCCGTCCTTCACTAATTTTTTCTGCTGTTCAGCCAATGTCTTCTGCGTCTGGAGGAGTTGCAGCTCGTACTGATTCACGTTCAGTCCGGTAAGCGCAGCCAAGTCGATGGTCTCCACGTTAGCTTTCTCCACTACGATGTCTTGGTCAGCGGGATAGTCAATGACGTACTTCAGCATGTTATACTGCTGAGTGAGCATAGCCTTGGCATTGTCATACTGCACGCTGAGGTTCTCAAGGTTCACGTTCACGCGCTTCACGTCCACGCCCAGCGCCATGTCGTTGTCATGGAAAGCCTGCGTGATGTCGCGCAGTTCCTGCAAGCGCTTGATGTTGTCCTTGATGATGCCAATCTGCTCCTCCGTGTTCTGCGCCAGATAATACATCTTGCTTATCTGCATGATAAGGTCCTCCTTCGCCTTGGCGTAAGAGAGCGAGTTGAGCTGGTCGAGCGTCTTCGAGATGTCGAGAGCCGTCAGCGCAGTCTGACTGTAGAGCGGCATCTGTAGCTGGATGCTCGCCGACGAGTTATACTGCAGCGTCTTCGTCACGTTGTACGGCTTGCCGTAAGCCGATCCGTCCGTAACCGATACGGGAGGCGTGAAGTTGTCGTTCAGCACGGCGCCGATGTTTATCTGCGGCAGCAGTCGTGCACGGTTCTCGCTGATGTTGTGCTTGCCTTTAAGCACGTTGCCCTCGTAAGTCTTCAAGTTGAGGTTTCGTTCAATGCCCATCTGTAGGCACTGACCCAATGACAATGTTTCCTGCGCCATTGAATAATGGGCAAGAAGTGTCAGGGAAAATGTGAACAATAATCTTTTCATACCTTTATTAATATTTCGACTGCAAAGTTACGGATTAATAGTGGCGTAGGCATATTCATAAAATATCACAAGTTGTTCATATTTTCTCTTTATGGCTTTCCGCTTCTGATAAAAAGTTAGTAACTTCGCCTTGGACAAACTATATAGGTAATGAAAGACAACATTAACGGCATAAATACGCTGGAAGAGCAGATGGCCAATAATGAGGACATCTGCTGTTCGTGCGGCAATATAACTTCTTTTCCGGAAGCCTTCTTCCAAAGCTTCCACGTGGCTGACGTAGGCATCATCGTGTGTACGTCAGGACGCTTCTCGTTTTGCTGTGAGGATGTGGAGTATGAGGTGCGGAAGGGCGAGACGGCGTTTCTCTCGCGCGATGCTTACTTCTCTGTCCGCAGTCACAGCGACGACTGTGCGGTGGTGATAATATTGTATCGTGTGGACTCCATTCGCGACATCCTCGGCAGTACGGTGGTGGGTATGAAGTTCGTCGAACTGCTCAATCCTTGTGCTTGCCGCGTAATGCACACGGGGCATGAGGACGAGCTGACCAAGTATTCCGAACTCTTAGCTGTCGGCAACAGTGATGCCAATGTCTTCGCCGCCAATGAGCGCCGTCTGCTGCTTCTCTCGCTGACATACCGCCTGTGCAGCATCTTCCACGAACTCTCGAAGCATGACGACAATGCTCCGACGCGCAAGCTCGAGACCTACATGCAGTTCATGCAACTCGTCGACCGTTATTATGACCGTGAGCGAGGCGTCCGCTTCTATGCCGACCGTCTGTGTCTGTCGCCGAAATACCTCACGACCTTGGTTAAGTCGGTGTCGGGCAGCACGGTGCAGCAACTGGTGTTTAAGGCGATAACGAAGCGTGCCATCTCTCTCGTGTCCACTACGGACAAGAGCATAAAGGAGATAGCCGACATCCTCCACTTCCCCAATGCCTCTGCTTTCGGCACGTTCTTCAAGAAGCAAGTGGGGGTGTCGCCAGTGGCTTACAGGCACGGGCTGTAGATATTGTGTAACACATTTTTACGGCAATAAATTAGAATAATCAAATATTTACAAATAAATAATGTGACATAAAAGCGTATCCCCTGAAATCAGGTCTGTTATGTAGACCCAATTTCAGGGGATATCAGCTGATTCGTCTATCTGTTCATTACCACTTTTCTTTTCCCTATAATATATACTCCTCTTGGTGTGTTTCCGTTGACACGCTGTCCTGACAAGTTGTATACGGTGTTGTCCGGTTTGTCATAACGGATGGGCGAGATGGCTGTGGCGTTGTCTATCTCGAAGCGGATGGCTCGCGAGCTTGCAGACAATCCGCTGTTCACCTGGTCTGTCACTACGCTTTGTGGGAGCCATGCTCGGTGGGCGGCGAGGTAAGAACCGGTGAACTTATAGAAGCCCAGTCCCCATGTCTTGTTGGAGAGAACGTAGCAGGGGATGTTCAGGGCAGACAGGGGAGAGTCCGTGGCGTTGCCCTCGAGGATGGTCGGCTTGCCGGAAGTCTGCGAGGTGGGGGAGAAGCTGTGGTCGCCGGCAGGTCCGTACACCACGTAACCCTTCAGACTGTCAGTCACCATGACCTGAGTGAGCGTCATGATGTAGTCGTTAACCTTGTCGTCTGCGCTCTGGCTGTTGTGTGCTGTGGCTGCATAAACCTTCACTTCCTCCGGCACACGGGCATTGAAAGGCAGGCAGATGGTGCTCCATCCGTACGGCTTGCCGTCCACTGTCTCGTCGCCGGTCTGATGAATGGTGAGCACGTAGGGTTCGAGTTTCTCATACCATACGCTCTTTGTGGCAGCACCTAAGCCGCCACGCATGTTGGCAGCACGTACACAGTAATATCCCGTCTCATGCTTTGAGAGGTCGTAAGAGTTGGTTGTGATGTTGTCCACGAAGGTCCACTTGCCCGTTTCCTCGTTCTGTTTAAAGACAAAGTAGCACATTGCTTTTCCCTCATCGTTCCACGTCAGTAAGTTGTCCTCTATGGAGATGTTGTCCGTCCATGTAATGCTGTTGGCGTCCCTGTCCTCGTCGTTAGCCGAAGCTGCGTCTATCTGGCAGCACAGTTCGTCCGGCTTGAAGCCGTCGTCGCCACCGATGACGTTGCGCACATTGTACGATGCAGCCTCTGCGTCGCTAAGCACACACTCGTCAGAACCGGCGGCAGGTGCGCAGACTGCGATGGTGCGGGCACCGAGCGACAGCTTGTTGCCAGCCGCGTTCATGCTGTTGTTTTCATGGAAGCGCACCTTTAGCCCCGTCTTCTTCTTCGTCCATCCGTACGGGCGCGGCTCGATGAGCATCCTTGTATTGAGGAATGTGCAAGCCGGCGAGTTGTTGCCCGGTCGTCCAAGCGTCCAGTTCTCGTCCTTCAGCAGTGACGGCTGGGAGGTCTCAGGCTTGATGGTGCAGTTGTTAAAGACGTAGCCCCATTCCTGAATGGTTTGTGTGGTAGGCGCTGCGATGTTGTTAGCGGCACGATCGCGCAGAACAAGATTACATCCTTCAAACCATATATTGCCGTCGCCCATGACCATATCCACTGCTCCCGTGATGTCGCAATTCTCGAAGTAGCCACGCGAGCTGGTAGCGGGGTTGTTTGAGTTGTATGTATATTCATAGCTTCTTAGCTCCACGTTCTTCAGCACCGTTCTGTCTCCACGGTCACGGAACGCAATGGCTTGCGTGTTTAGCTTCTCCTCCTTTGCCTTCACATAGTCGAAGCGGTTGTCCAAGGTTAGCTCCTCGGCATAGAAGTCGTTGACGTCTACGTTCAAGGCTATGGTGGCTGTGCATGCGCTACCGCCGTACTTCGGCTCGTTGTAGAGGATAGTGCCCTCCTTACTCTGACCAATGAGCGACACATTAGACGAGTCTATTCTTGTCACACCGTTATTGATGGTGCCCACGCCGGCTATGTCTGATTCGGCATTGCCCGTAAGATGATGCGTTCCGTCGGGCACGAAGATGTAAAAGCGGTGACCGTCAGAATAGTTGTGTTCGTTGGCTGCGTTGATGGCTTTATTGATGTCGCCGTCACGTCCCACCACGAAATTGAAGGTGTGGCGATGATACTTCTCCTTCTCCTCCGTTATATGCAAGGTCAGCGAAAGCTCCTGCTGGTATGCAGCACCATATATGTCCTTGAATGTTCCTCCAGGAAACGCCATGTTAATGACGCCTCCGGCTGCGGAATCCCAATACCTGAACACCAGTTCCTTACCTGATTCAGGCATATACAACGTGCCGTTCACGAACACCAAGGTTTGCTTCATAGTGCGATTGAATCCCACTTTGATGACCCCGCTTCGCGGAACGTCGTAAATTTCGTTGGACGTGCCGGTGTATAACTTTCCTCCTACAGTAACTCCCGTAAACACGGGCGGCGTGTCTGGCGTTGTCAACTCGAACTTTACGGGATACGACTCCACTGTTATGCCGCTGCGCGTCGTCACCGTAACGTTACATTCCTTCGTGGTGATGTCAGCCTTGGTGGCAGTCACCACGCCGTCTTCGGTGGCTGTGCCCTTCACCTCCGGCATCTCTTCGTCTGCGTTTTTCCAAGGCGAGACAGCAAAGGAGAGATACCCGTTCTCCGTCATTTGCTTACGGATCTCCTCTGCGCCGAGCGTATTGCCGTCGCAGGAGATGGTCTTGATGGTGGGCTTCGTTACGTTCTGCTTCTTGTATGTCACGCTGAAACAGCGGAAGTAAGAACCGCTAACAAACTCCACCTTCAGATTAGCGGTGTCGGCTTTGCAGACAGTCTGAGGCTCCATGTTGCCTACAAGCGACAACGACTTACCCTCTATCTTCACCGTCTTGTCGCCCTTCTTGATGTTCTCCGTCAGCGTTAGCTTTGCCAGGCAACCCGCTGTGGCTTGGAATCCGATGACAGCACCGGCAGTAATCTGCATGCGTTCAGGATGTGCCTCATTCATATTCGTGAATTTTCCTTTCGTAGCGTCCAGGTCAATCTTGACGTCTATGGCTTGGTTGTTCCATTTCAGCTGCGTGACAAGGATGCCCTGCGCCTTTTCTATGTCGATGGTAGGCGCTCCGTCGTTGGTGGCAAAGTCCCATGTGGCTGTCACATCCTCCTTTACGTCCAGACGGTTAAACTTGTTAGGCATGAATACGGGGAACAGATGCAGGTCGCTCGCTGTGGCAATATACGTGCTGTCGATATTATATACGGTGCCACCTTCGTCCTCCCAATGGTCCAGCGTGTTGCCCTTATAGAAGAGCGTGCGGTTGGTGGGGATTACAAAGGCGTCACCCTCCTCCACAATTTCAGCAGCGGGAGGCGTACCCATCGCCTCCTTTCCGCCGCTATATGTGACGTAGTAAGTGGATTTCTCCTTAAAGTAAAACATGAAGTAACGATGGTCGGTGATGTTGAATTCCACCTCATAACGAGTGTAAAGGCTGTCTGCCAGTTCCTCATCCGTAGGTGCTGTCTCCTTCAGCGTAAACACCGTCTTGTTGTCGCCGGAGGCGTTGCCCCATAATCCGTCGTCGTTCTTTACGAAGTTCGTGATCTTGTTGTCATTGAGAGAGGCGAGCAGGTCCACTGTTCCGTCATCTTTCATCTTCAGTACTGTAAGCGGCTTGCCGTTCTTGTCTTTGCTGCCAAGATAGTCAATGCGGTCAAGCTCATAACCGAATCGTCTGTTAAGGGTGAGGCGGACGCGGTCGCCTTTCTTGAAGGCATAGCCTCCATCCTCCAGTTTCTTTATCTCAAACTTGCCTGAAGCCGACTCCGTCTTTGTTATCACTCCGTGCTCCTTGTCATGAACCTCGGCGTGCAGCTCCACCATATTGGCAGGAGCTGTTCTCACCTCTATCCAATGATAGTACGAATAGTCGTCCTCTCCGATCACTATAGGCACACGCAGGTCAGGATTGTTGGTGGTGTAGGTGTAGACGTACACCTTGTCATGTCCGGCTTTCTCACGTTCCTTCAGGGTCTGTTCCTCGTCCAGCTTGGGCACGACACCGTCAAACGTGGTGGACGAAATCTTCGAGTAGGTGAGCATTGATATGGTTGTACCCACACCTCCCGGCACCCAGAACGTCGTTCCGGGACCGAATGCGCACCATTCTTCGAGCTTCGTATTGCGTATATATCCCTTCTTGCCCGTGTCGCACCATAACGCCACGTCGCGATAATGCGACTTGTCCTCACCGTTCTCGATGACATTTACGTGCACCTTCGTGGTCCAGAAAGGCTTCTCTCCGCTACCAAAGTTAACTGGCGGGGCACATACCTGACGGCGCTGATTGGTGTTAGGGTCGTCATAGTCGTGCAGCTTACGCGTAAAGTCGAAGCGCATCACCGTCACGTTTGTGCGGTTATGTGCCGAAGCAGGATTGTCCTTAAAGACAGGAACGAGCGTCAGCGTCTGACCTTCGGAAGCGAACTTATAGCTATATCCCGGCACGTAATGCACGGTGGTGTCGCCGTTCTCCTCCACCCAGTACTGCAGCGTTGAGGCATAACCGTCCTTATCCTTGTTTCTGAAGAACGTGTAGTTGGTGGGGATGACGAAGGAGCGCACGCCTGTCTGCTTGGAAGGCGTGATGCTGTACGAGCCGTTGGTGTCGTCCGAAGCCCCGTTCACCATGCCCTCCGGTATGTGGAAGACTACGTTGCCGACGTGATCATGCGTCTGCTGGTCCTCCGCCCATGCCCCATGAAAGGCACAGAAGGAGAGAAGCAGCAGCGTCAAGGCACGCAATGTGTGACTGGCAGATAAGATGTTCTTTACCATATATACTATATATATACTGTGTGAGATGTTTATTTTACTATAACCTTTGTTTTACCGAAGATGTAGAGTCCTGGTTGGAATCCGCTGTATGTGGCGGTGCCCGGCTGTACGTCAAGGATGCGATAGAGCTGGCCTACTGCCGTCACCACGTTCATCCTTGTTCTGACTGTACTCTCCACACGGACACGCTGTCCGCCGATGGGACGTACTATGATGCCGTCGTTCTGAGCGTTGTCTTCGTCGTCCATGGCGTCAGGACTGATGGTTCCTCCCTTCAGTTCCGATATGTTTATCAGACTGCTGTAGGCAGGACTTGTCATTGTGCCAGCCGTCTCTACGGACATATACGTGCGGAACGGCATGACGGTGGACAATGCGGAAGCGTCGTCAAACGCCGTGCCGCCCTTGTTGATGCCATACACCTTGCCCTTGCTTACCTCCACGGCAGCGAAGGTTCCGCTGTGCGCATAGCCGTCCTTGACGGTCTGCATCGTCTTGGTTACAGGAACGGTAATCGTGCCGTACGAGGTGTTGCCGTTCTGCGTCTTGCCGTAAGCGTTGAAGGCAATGGTCTGAGCGTCCTCCATCTTGCCCAACAGCTTGTTATAGAACGCACTTGAGAGGTCGAACTCGTAATAGCGTTCGCCGGGGAAGCGCACGATGTAAGGCTTCTCGGCGGCAAGGCGCGGATATTCAGCGTATTCGTGCTCCTCGGCATAGTACGGGTTGGCGTCCTTATTGTAGAGCCAGCCACTGTAGTTGTCGATGAAGAACGTATTGCTGAACGTATAGTTCACGCCGTTCTCAGCATCGTTGTCCGGTCGCTTGAACACAGCCGACGGCTTGCCGTTCTCATTTCCTACAGACGTAAGGCTTCGGAGCCAGTACTCGTGATGCAGCGTGTGGATGTTCTGCTTCGGGTCTGCAGCTTCCTCAGCGGACGGCGAACCGTAGAAGTGAGTTATCTCGCCGTTCAGCGAAGCCACCGTTTTGTCAGCCGTAAACGGCAGGCAGATGCCTTCCCACGCTCCGTAATAGTCTTCTGCGTACGCCATAGGCTTGCGCACATACCATGCACGGTCCGTGACGTTGAAGGCGATGGGCACGCAGAGGTCGTTGTTAAGACATTCTTCGCCCTCGCTGTTCACGTTGTCCGAGGTGCGTTCCACGAGGTGAAGGAGCGACGTTGCGTAACTGTCGTCCGCAGTCTTAACCACGTGATGACCCTTTATGAGCGCCTCCCTTGTGGTCTCTTCATAACCGAGCGTATTCTTCACGACGTCATAAGCCTCATTGCCTGCATCGGTGTTGTCGTCGGCAGTATACACAAGGAGGTTCTGCGTAATGCCGGCACCGTCCTTTACACGGAAGTCGCTGAAGGCAGTGGCGTTGTCATCCACCGGCGGATAGAAGATGCCGCGCTCTGTCATGCCCATTGCTGCAGGCAGGTCATCCTTGCAGGTGAAGTCAATAGCCGTTGTCTTACTGTCATGCACGTACGTATTCATTGAGCTGGAGCCTTGGCTGTAGGCGTTATAGTGGAATGCGTCCAGCGCCGTACTGCCATAGTAAGCCGCCGTGCGATACACGCGGTTGCTCATAAACGAGAGCTGGTGAGAGGCTATCTCGCTGGGCAGAATCTCCGGTTCCGACTGCAAGGACTGTCCCCAGAAGAGGTAGTCGTTCATCGGTTCGGCTCCGTTCTTGTTGTCGTTAAACAGCGGCACGTAATGCGAAGCTCCGTCCTCTGTCACCAGACGGGGAGCGTCTGCGGGGTGCGTCTTGTCATGACGCGTCTCCACCTGCTCATAGTTGGGGATGTCGCTGAGCTTACCGATGCGCAGATAGGTTATGCCGGTGTTCTTGCCAGTGATGGCATCCGTACGACAAGCATACTGATAATCGCCGTTGGCATAATAGTCTGCCACGTATTTCAGAACGTCCTTGTCAGCCTTGTTACGTCTAAGCAGATAATATCCGTTGAGGTCGTACGCCACTCTTCCGAGGCGGAAGTCGTCACGCGTATATCCCTTGTAGGCGCTGCCGTCCCAACGATACACCACAGGTGTTGAGCCGCTGCCGCTTGGAGCATACTCGAAACAGCAATGATAGTTGGGCTTTACGTTCTCGTCTGTCGTGCCGGACAGTCTTCCCGAGGAAAGACCGAGGTTATAGATGTTGCCCGTCACCTTACCGAAGAGCGCATTGTCCGATCCCACACCGTTGATGATATGGCCGTTGCCATGCAGGATGCCGGCAAATTCGGAGATGTAAGCGCCGTTCTTCGGCGTGGCTGTCAAGTCAAGATTGTCTTGCAGCACAAACTGTGCATTGGCACCATAGCGCGGAGCTTTACTTCCATTGCCTATTGAGTCGACGAAGGCGGCAAACGCCTTAAGGTCGCTCTGGTCGGCTATGTAGATGCGAGGCTCAGCGAACGCCTTGCCTTCCTCCTTGGCACGCTTTATGGCTTCGGCAAGGTGGAGGTTGATGCCAGCCTTGTGAGGATCCATGCGATGATAGTTGTGCACGGTCAGGCGGTCGTCTTCCTGCATGTCTATCTGCATTATGTCGTTCACGCCAGTGATGGCAACGCCGAGCTGGATGCCGTAACCGTTCATATAGTAATATGCCGGTATGTCCAGATAGTCGTCTGTCTTGTCGTAATGACAACCCGTGAACAGACCGCTGCCTTTTTCGTCAGCCTGGTTGAAGGTGTCGTATCCCTTAGCCACCGCGTCCTTTATGTTCTCCTTTGTCCACGGCGTGGTGTCGGTGAAGCTCCACGTTCCGTCCGCAGCTTTCTCACGCTTGCCGATGCGCCAGTAATAGCCGCTTACCGCGAACGACTGGTCGGCGTTAACCACGAGGTCGTCCTTCGTAACGCGTATCATCTCGCCCGGCAGCACACAGTTGCCCACGTTGATGTGTCCGCTTACCGTCGGACCCTGCACATACTCGATGGTCAGGTAGATGGTGTAGGTGTATTCGCGCGGAACGTAGTACGCAGTAGGATTGTTCTCGTCTATGATGATGTCAGAGATGTTGCTAACCTTCTCGTACTTCTTGTTGTTGATGTCGTACTGGAAGAGGCTGTCAATCTTGACAAACTCCTCCGTCTGTGGCTGATAGTAGGTGTTGTCAGCGTCCAGCTTGCCCGATGTTATCTCCACATAGCCGTCCGCTGTCTTCTTATACAGCTTGCCCGTGTTGGCATAGATGGGCTTGTTGTTGGTGTCGCTGACATACTCTTCGTAGGCAGGAGCCTTTATCACGAGCGTAGCCAAGCTCTTCTTTGAGAGGTGCTTGTCGAAGTAGTCATGCTCCACGTAGTTGGTGTTATCCACCATGTCCACTAATTTGAACGCTATCTTGGCATCCTCCTTCAGACCTGCAGGGAGCGTATTGTTGAAGAGCGTGGTCTCGTTGCTTCCCTTTTCCCTCATTGAGAGCTGTGCGGCAAAACCTTTCGTCTCCTTCTCCTTGTCATCTTCCGTGCGAGCGCCGCTGAACGAGTTGGTGGCAGCACCGCCCACATAGAGGCGATAGCCGTCCGTCACCTTGTCTGAGTAATACTTACTCTCGTTGCCCGTAAGGTAGTTACGATATTCGAGGTCGCTCGAGTACTCGTCCTTGTCCGCCGGGTGTCCGCTGCGCATCTTCCATGTCTGGATGCGCACCTTCTGTCCGCTCTTCAGACCCGAGAGCACCGTCAGACCGTCCTTGTTGTCGCTGTCGAACTCGAGCGGATGGTCCTTCGACGACTGGTAAGTGTAGCCCGTGATGTTCACATTATAATAATAGTGGAAACCCGTTACATACCAGTAATGCACCTTGACGTCCTCCACATTCTTGGCAGAGTAATAGCCCGTCGGGAAACAGTCGTCCACGATGTAGCGTCCCTCATGATAGGGGAAGACGAAGTTGCCCGTGGTTTCGAGGAAGTCCTCCTTGTGCGAATCGCCCTCATGACGCTTGTGATTGTTGTCGGCATACACGTAGCCGCCACCCTCATCCTGACGGACGTTTATCAGATTCATCTCCACTACGCCATAGATGGGACCGTAATGTTCTTTCTCCACCACCTTCTTATAGTCCTCGTCGTAAGTGTCCTGGCAGAGCTGAATCTTCATGGCGTAGCCCGAGGCTATGCCAATCATGTTCTTCGCCGTACCGTCGTTGCGCTTCTGGAACTCGCCCAACGGGTCGTTAGCGTCCTGCTTGTCCTTGTTCTGTTGATAGTCGTCGATGTATTTCTGCTTCACGTCCTGATAAGACATTCCTGCGAAAGCCTTGTCGTCCGCGTTCGTGGCAGAGGCAAGCTCTCCCTTGCGGTTGTGCCACTTCTCCTTATCGAAGCTGACGTTGGACGTTACGGCACCCACATAATGTATGTTGTTGGAGAATCCCATGTAGTTGCGAGCCTTGGTGCTGTACGTGAATGCGTTGTTGTTGTCAGTCTTAGCCTCCAAGTTGCCGTTGATGTCCAGACGGATGTTGTCAGCCACCATCTTTATCTCGCCCACACGAGAGATGGAGTAGGGCGTCTTGTTTATCTCGTTGACGGTATAGTCGCGTGCGCCGAGAAGCGAGAAGCAGTTGTCCTCCAGGCGTATGATGTCCAGACGCTGGAACGTATTCAGAATCTTCGGATTGTCGATGGTGTGTTCGGCAAAGCCATATCCCGTCACGTCGGCGCTACGGAATCCCTGCGCATACGAGAGGTGGCCGTCGCCGAAGATGCCGCCCTCGCTGTCATACTCGTAGAAGACGTTCTCACGGATGCCGTTAAGTCCGGCGGGAGGCGTACTGCCACCTTTATAGAAATACTTGTCCTGCAACGATATGTAGCGATACGTATATACGTCGTTAGCCACTGCCTCGTCGTTGTCGTAATGCTTATAGTAATAGCCGTAGAGGTCTGTGCCCTCAGGCAATGTCACCGCCTTCATCTCCTGACGGGAGATAGTTATGTGCTCATGGTCCTTGTTGTCACCGATGACGATGAGCGTGTTGCCGCCGAAGCCAGCCGTCGAACCTCCCGGCAGCCCCTTCAGTTCTTCGAGGTCTTCGTCGGTGGTGTAGGCTTTGTCCGCATTATACTTGTCAGTGAACTTCAGCACCGTGGTGTTGTTGGCAAGGACAGACGATCCCTGGGCGATGGAATATCCACCGCCATACACAGCTTCGTCAATGTTGATATGCACGTTGTCCCATCCCACAGACGGTTCCTTGGGAGTGACTTTCGTGAAGTAATAGTCCTTGTTGGCCTCGGTTATTTCCTTGCGCTTGCCGTTGCCGTTGTCAATGGCTACGATGTCGTCGTATGTGCCCTGCGACACCAGTTCGTCCGTCAGCAGATAGATGTTCTGCTTGATGGTGGGCGATGTCTCCGTGCCGTTGTTGTTCTCCAGGTGCAGATTCTTCTGGTCTGTACGGTTGAGCACGTATCTGCCGCTGACGTAGTGGTCAGAGTTGACATGATAGTATGTGGGATAGCCCACCTTCACCTGAGTGGAACCGAACACGTAGCCCGAATACGATCCTCCCGTAACGGCACGGAAGACATGGCCGTTGAGGATGTCCACATTGGTGACGCCGATGACATTACCCTGCTGACCGCCGCCGTATACGAAGTTGGCTGAAACGCCGCACGGCAGAAACTTGCCTCCGTCCATCTGTGGGTCAGAGCATTTCACGTTATCGCCGAACACTATTTCCGTGTTGCCATATACGTAGCTCTCCATGCCATAGCCGGCGCCGTACACGTTGAGCGAAGAATATTCCGAATCCTTTATGAGCAGTTCGTTCGACTTCTCCAGCTTCTCCCTCTCCTTGCCAGCCAGCATGTCGCTCTGCATATTGACGGTGATGTCGCCTCTGATGGTGCCGCTCTTGAAGCAACCGCCATACACGCTGCCTCCTACATAAGCTCCGTCTTTCTCCTTAGGCAGGAAGCGGTTGCGGATGGTGAGGTTGATGAAGGGATAGATGGAGTGTGCGATGCCGAGCAGATAACCGCCCTCATGGAACGCCTTGCCCTTATAGTCGTAGTTGGCGTTGTTACATCCGCCCACTATCTTCTCCGTGATGGTCAGACCTTCGGGGAAGTAATAGTCCACCACGTTGCCTATCTTGCGGTCGTCCTCCTCCGCTGTCATAGGCTTGACGTTCATGTTGCCGCGGTTGCCGCCGCAGCAGAACGTGCCGATGATGCAGTCCTCAAGGCCCTTGCCGTCCACGCTTCCGTTCCATGTCAGGCTGCCCTGGATGTCAGTCTCCACGGGTTGGAAGTAGAGGTCGATGAGGTGCGGATAGACAAGAGGACGCTTGCTGTTCTCCGTCGGCAGATACACGGTGCTGATGTCCATGTTGGCAGGGTCGTTGGTCCAGTCTATGGAGTCGGCAAGGTCAAGCTCCTTCGAGTGGTCGTCCACGTCGCCGTTGAGCTTCTGAAACATATTCATAAAGTCATTGTCCTCCGAAGTGACGAACATATCGTCGCCGTTGCATCCCATAAACACGCCACCGATGCGGACATGACTGCCGATGTTGACATTCACGTCGCCGACCATCACGTCCGAATCTTCCAGCTGCTCATCGTCCGGAGCCAATATCTTCTGCACGGTGGCAGAATTGCCGCCGCCATACACGTTGCCGTCAATGCGGATGGTGTCCGTGGCGGAGGTGCCGTTGATGTGGATGCTCACCTTATTGGTAAGCGGACGCCACGAATTGATGTTCACAATCTTCACCGCGTCGGTGGCTGCTCTGAGCGAAGGCATGGTGCTTCGCATCGGCACCGTATAGACCAACGGTACGGTCTCCGACTTGGGGTCGTCAGGATTGAGCGGATAATATTCGTTGACGGTCACCTTCTTGTTGCCGTTTCGGTCGTTGGCATACAGATAATTGCCGTTGCCGGCACCGTAAACGTCGCCATAGATGTGGCCTCCGAAAATCTGGATGCTGGCACCCGTGCCACCGTTGTCCTTGAAGTAGCCGTCCTTGTTGAGCACCACGTTCACGTATCCTGACACGTCGTTGCCGCCGTATATGTTGCCGTGGATGTAGATGTCCGAATTGTTTAACGCAGACGTGGCGTCTGGTGTGTTGGTGCCTATGCGCACCGTGGTGGCCTTAAGCACGTCGCCCATAAATCCGCCGCCGAAGACGTCATGGCAGTCCACAGCCTTGATTTCCACGTCCGTGGAGCGCACGGAGCTGTATGAGCCACCACCGAACATACGACGGCAGAACAATCCACCTGAGCCTACGATGTGCGTGTCGCCGCAGACCTTGCCCGAATAGCCGCCACCCATGATGTCCATAACCGCATAGCCGCTAAGGAAGTGCTTGTATTCTTCACCCTCTACGAAGCCCATGCCGCTGTGGTTGCTTCCGCGACTCCCCATATCCACGTTGACGTAAGTGTCGCCTACGACGATGGCACTGTCGCCATAGCCGCCGCCGAAGACGCAGAAGTGGGGCGATCCCACCTTCTCGTAAATCTCTCTCCACTCGTTGCTCTCAAAGAAGTTTTTGTCGTTTCTTCCCGATACCAGCTCGGTGTAGTCGTGGAGCAGACTCTTCGTCATGGTAAGGTAAGTATTGCCGTTCACCTTACATGCCACGTTGCCGCCGGCGTAGATGTTATGATTGATCTTAAACTTCAGCTTCTCGTGGTCGTACTGCGGAGAGTAAGTCACGCCGTCGATGATGCTGGCAGGTTCCCATGAGCGGGTACGTGGTCGCCAGTACGAATGGATAAGGGCTTCGCCGCCGAGGATGAACACGTTGGTGTTGCCCGTTACGTCGGCTGACGTGGTGGTGAGCACGCTCTTGCCCTCCACGTCGGCGGTGCTGGAGCTGCCTAAGCCGCCTCCATAGATGCCATGTCCGATGGAACCGTAGTAGAGTGTCAGTAGAGTGTTGCCATAGACGGTGCCGTTCTGACAGCCACCGTAGATGCGCTCCATGAAAAAGGAATAGACATCCCTGTTGTTATCGTCCGCAGGATGAGCCATGTTGGCGTCGTCCGAGGGCGAGAGAGATTGCTTCTTCTTGTCGTCCCAGTAAGGATAGTGTATGACGGGACGGTCAATGATGAGGCAGGTGTTGCCGTAGATGCCGCCCAATGTCTTATAGTCTGCACACTCCGAGGCGATACGTCCCTTGCCTCCTGCGAACACGCCGTCCATGATAGAGCCGCCACGGATGTTTACCAGGGTGGTGCGGTTGGAGGGATTGACGTAGTTGTCGCGTGAGAACGTGGCTGGGGCTGCCTTCTTGGATCCTACGTTAGCCACGTCGCCACCGCCATACACGCTGCCGAGCACCAACGTACGGTCAATGCGGCTGTTCGTGTTCTTGTAAGTGAACATCTTGCCGTAAATATGCACCTCCGTATTCTCCACGCGAGCCATATTGGGGAAGTCGACGTAAGCGCCGTTCTTCCATGCCGACTCTACGCCGGCTCCGCCTCCATAGATGTTGCCTTCGATGGTGCCAGCCTTGACGAAAACCGTGGACTTGCCCTTCACCTTACCGAAGTCGTAGGCGCTGCCGTCTTTATAGTCGCCGTATGGAAGGGCGCCTAATCCAGCTCCGTAGATGTCATGCGCTGTGAGCTGACAGTCGGTCTCTACATAGGTATCGCCGCTGACATAGCCGGCAAAGCCACCGCCGTTTATCTGAAGCAATGTCAGTCCGCTTGCGCCTGTCATCCATGCCAGACGGCTTGCGTGATAACGTCGGAACGTGTTAGGGTCGTCGTCGCTGCCGTCATAGCTGCCGTAATAGAGCATCTTTTCTTCCTTCGACACTTTCTGGAAGTCGTTAACCATGGAAAACTCCAGACTCAGATATGTCTGAAAGTCCTTGTTCTGATTCAGATAGCGATACTTGATGCCGTCTATGGTCAGAACGCCTTTGTCGTCAACCTTTGTTCCGGGCTGTGCATAAACCTCCGTCTTGCCAACCTCTGTATTGGCGCCATATCCTGCACCGAACACAGAGAACTGCGGGCGTGAGGCATCCGAACAGCATAAGTACCAGCACATGCCTTGAAGCGAAGTGATGTCGAACAAGCTTATGGTCTTTCCCTTCGAGTCCTTAAGGTCTTCAAGGGGCGAATGATTGACGATGACCACAGCCTTGCCCGTGTTGTTGTCTCCCGTTGTGCCCACCTTGCAGGCACGGTTGCCTCCGCCGAAGATGTTATGGTTGTTGGCGAACATGCGTCTGTCCAAATCGAAGAAGAGACTCGTGTTCTTGTCGTTCCTGATTCGGTTTATTACCTCTTTGGTTGCAGTATCGGTGATGCTGTCAAGCGATTGGGCAGCAACCATAGTAAAGACAAGACGCATAAACTCTTCTTTGTTGTTGCATACGCGTTTGCTGTCAGCGTCTGCCGAGGTCCATGTGGTGATGTTGCCTTTCTGGTCTGCCTTGCGGTTCCATATCCACGTGCCGCCGTCCATCTGCACCTTCGTGTTGCCGAGGATGTTGGCGTAGGTGCCCTCGTTCGCTGTGTCCTTACGTCCGAGCACCTCGTCCGCAGGATTCTCTTCGTTGTCAATGAGTACGTCGCCATATCCGCCGCCGAAGACGCTGTTGCCGAGCATGCCGCCCTCGACGTGTACGAGTGTATTGCCGTCCACCGTGCCGTAGGCACAGCCGCCGTAGACGTTGCTCCATACGTAGGGCACGATGTTGTCCTTGTCAGTATCGTTGCCGGGCTTGCTGTCGGTGATGTGTACGAGCGTATTGCCGTTGATGCGTCCTACGTTTTCATAATGGTCAGCCTCTGCTTTTGTCAGACCCTTGCCGCCGCCATACACCTCACCGAAGACAGTGCCGCCGGAGATATTGACGAACGAACGATAGCCCACAGCCTCATAGCTAATGAATGTGCCGTCGGTCTGATTGAGAGTTGAGACGCTGCGAAGCGAGTCTGTAGAGTAATATGTGGAGGGCTTGGCAGAGACATACTCGCCCACGTTGGCGTTGTCGCCACCGCCATACACATTGCCGTAAATCTTGGCATCGTCAGAGATGTCCACCTTGGTGGTGCCGACGACGCGAGCCACATTGACGAAGTGGTCGGAAGAAGGAGTCGTGGGTTTCAGACCGGCGCCACCTCCGAACACGTCGCCGTGTATGCGTGCGCCGCACAAATACACCTCCGTCTTGCCGCCAATTTGTCCCGTGGTGTTGTCCTTGGTGGAGGCTGGGTCGCCGAAGCCACCGCCGAACACACGATGGACGAAGGTCTTGCCGTCCACCGTCACCTTGGTGCTGTCAGCCACCGTACCTGCATAACCGCCTCCCAGAACGCCCCATACTGTAAAGTTAGGGATGCCCATAGAGTTGTCGAAAACCGGCAATATAGTTGTTGCGCTTCGTTCGGCGTGAGTGGCGAAAGTGCCACTTTCGGAAATCTTAGGCGGCGCCATTTGATAATTATCGTCCACCTCCGTGTCGTATTTTCCGTAATCACCGTCTACGTTGACGGTGACATCGGTGCTTCCGACCTTCGTCAGCTGACCGTAACCGCCGCCGAATACACTGAAGTGAGGATTGTCGTTGTCCGTATAAGCCTGCTTCCATTCGTCTGTCGTGAGCAGATCGTAGGGAGTAGTTCCCTTCTGTACGAGAACGGTGGCTTTTCCTGCGACGTTGCAGGCAAGATTGCCTCCGCCGTAGATGTTATGAGGATTGAGGAACTTGCCATTGGCGAAGAACTCGTCTTTCTTATACACTGCTCCCTCAATGGCTGGTTCGTCAGAGGAGTCCTTGATGTCAGAGTCCCAGACGTAGAAGAGGTTATTCGTGGCATCCCACTTGCGGTTCCATATCACATTGATTGAGAACTCGTTATTCTCATTGTGTCCGCCCTCGCCGCTCATACTGCCTTCGTCCTGCGCCAGCATCACGTTGGTGTTGCCGAGAACGTCGGCATAGGTGATGGTGTCGCCGTTGATGTAGCCGTTGCCGCCACCGAAAATCTGACCAGCCATGTTGCCCGCATAGATGCTGACGTAGGTGTCGGCGCTGACCTGAGCTAAATTGCCGCCACCGAAGATGTCGCCATACACGTAAGGTGCCTGTTCGGCTGACCCGATGAGGCTGACGTTGGCATTGCCTATGACCAAGCCCACCGAGTCGGGATGCTGCGTCAGGCCGTCGTTCGCGGCGAATGTCTGTGTGGAAGGACGACGGCGACGACCGTTGCCTCCTGCGAACACGGAGCCGCGGATGTCAGCATTGTTGCCGATAACGACGTTGGTGGCATCGGCGCCGCGGTTCTCCACCACAGCCATGTCGCCGCCACCGTATACATTATTAAAAAAGACGCCGCCCTGGATGTTGACGTCAGACTTGCCATATACGCGAGCCATGCGTGAGAGAGTCTCCACGTTGGATTTGCCAAGCTGCTGGGCGTCTGCCACGCCGTAGCCTCCGCCGAAGACAGGGCAATGGAAGATGCCGCCGTTAATGGTCAGCTTCACGTTGCCGTAGGTCTTGCCCAGTTCCTTATACTTATAGTTGCCGTAGTTGATGTTGCCACCGTACGCGTTAGTGGAGAAGAAATAGGCGGTGCCGCGTCCGCCAGCGAACACACCCTTTTGGCAATAAAACTCGCCGCCATTAATGGTCAGAGATGTCACGACGTCCGTTTCATTGCCGTTGCCATACACGTTGCCGCCGTACTGGCTCGGTGTGGCTGCTTTCTTGGTCCACAGACTCTTGCTCATAAAGCCGCTACCGCCACCATATATGCCGTCAATGGGAGCGGAAGCGTAACCGAACTCGCCACCATTGATGACAATTTCGGAGCGTGTGTCCGTAGGACTTACCTCGGTGAAGTCCTGGGTGTCAGCATTGTAGCAATGATAGCTTACCAGACGGTCTTTGGCTGTGGCGTACGGTCCGTAGAGCATCACGTCGCGGCGGTCGTTCCAGTAAGGAATGCGATCGTCGGGCGTGTGTGTGTCGGCAGTGTCGTCGCCATATCCGATGCCGTTCATACCGCCCGCACCGGCTCCGAAGATGCCGCAGAGGATGTTGTCCTTCTTGTCGTTGTTTTCAGGAAGAATCTGGAAGGTGCCGCCGTTGATGGTGACGGTGCTGATGCCGTAGAAGGGATTGTTGACAACCACGTTGCCCGTATGTCCACGACCGGTACTGCCACCGTAAAGCTCGGTTATGATGATACGCTTGTCGGTGTATTCGTCCTTGTTGTTTTCGGATGACGAAGGGTCGAGCGTGATGTTGGCTCTTCCCATAAACGTATTGCAAGGTACGTTGTATGTCTTGTCATCGTAAGGCAGAGTCAGTTCGGTCTGAGCACCTAATGTGCCGTTGACAACACGAGCCACCTTGCCGCTTCTGATGATGATGTCGACGTCGGCATACATGGCACCCTCGTGGTTGCCGGCAAGGATGACGCCGGCGTCATAGTCGTTGGTGCTCAGCCTCTTTGTGCTGTCGTTCATCGTCACCATACGTTGCTCGTTGTGGAGGTCGTTCCATGTACGGTCAATGTCAATGTCGATGGTACACTTTATGGGTTGTTGGGGTGTACCCATAATGCCGTTCTGCTTGGCAGGTTTGTTGTCTACTATGGTGACCGACTGACGACCTCCGGCACTGATACAGGAATAGAATCCGGACTTGACGCTGATGCTGAATCCCTCCTTGCCATGAGGCATCGACTTGTTATAGGCTGCGATGCTGTCCGGATTGTTGAGCGGATAGAAGCGACCGTCGTTGTTGATGCCGCCGAAGATGTGCAGGGCGTTGGTCACGGCGCCGTCGATGGTGCCGTAGTCGGGTGAGTTATGGCTGAATCCCGTCATGCGGATGCCCTCATCCATGAGGATGTTGTTATACTGGCAGTAGATGATTTTATAGTTGTCGCCGCCGTTCATGGCGAAGGTAAGGTTCTCGAAGCGGGTGTTTCCCCAGATGGGCAGACCTCTTGACGCTCCCATAATCTCTATCTTGCCTTCGTAGTCCTTGTCCCACTTGCCCGTGATGGTGGTATTGCGGAAGAGCTGGGGATTGTCGCGCTTTGCATTTGCCCAGTCATCATATGTAAGAAGGTTCTCGCCTTTATAGTTTTTAGTTAGGCAGAAACCGTTTTGGGTGTCAGTAGAAGAACTGGTACCCATAAGGACGATGGTGTTCTCGTCCCACGAACCTTTGGCTGACAGCTTGCTGTAGGCTCCCTTCCATGTAAGCATAGGCTTGTTGGGAGTGTAGCCCCATGAGTCGTCCGTAAGATTGTCGGCTCCTATGGCGTATGTCTTGCCGTCAGATGTGGTTACACCGGCAGGGCAGAGATAAACCACCACCGAAACATTCACGTATTTCTCAAGCAATACCGATGAGCCGCTCTTTACCGTAACCTTACAGTAATACTTGCGTCCTTTGGAACTGTCCGTAGGGCGCGTTACGATGTTCTGCGAAGTGGGAATGGAGGTAAGACGCTCCGTACCGTTATACCATTCGTAGGTGATGTCGAGACCAAGCTCGTCGTTGGAGAGACCTTCCTCAGAGTCGTTGGTGACGTTGACGGTGAAGTCACGCTCGCTTGTCGTAAGACTTGCCGAAAGCGTGATGGGGTTTACGATGAGAGTATTGGTGGTGGAGTTGCCGTCGGTGGCATACACAGACTGTGCGTATGTCTGACGTTGTAGGGTGAAGGGATTGAGCTTGTCGGTATTTAACTTCACCGGCTCAGCATTGCCGTGCGACACATACCAGTCGTAAACGTCATTCATAGTTTTGCCTTCTTCGTCAACGACGGTGAGCACGTCCTCCTTGCCACGCTCCATCTTCAGAGCTATGGAGCTGAATGCGAAGCTGTTGGACGTGGCGGAATAAGCCCAAGTCTTGCGGTCGAGCTTATTGTCGTTGATGTAAGCGTTGGCTATTTCGGTAAATGTCTTGAAGAACGTCTTGCCCGTAGAGGGGTCGATGTCGGTGGGTTCATGCTCTGTTCCGTCGTTGTAGTTGGTAGAACCTGATACGGCATTGGCATTAGAGTAATATAATGTAGCCTTATTGGATGCTGGAAAATTCTTCTGGTACGAGCTGCCATAGAAAGCAATGACGCTTCCCTTGATGTTGCTGCCGTTTGTTATGATGCCAGGACCATGCACATAGATGTTGGTGGGGAGAATGGTGTAAGAGTTGGTCGAGAAGCTGGTGGCACAACCAATACCGCCAGATATGGTTACCGCTTTCTTGCATGTGGCGTTCTTGTGCATATTCATGCTTACGTCGGCAGAGATGTTAAAGACGCGGTGATAGCCGCCGTTGATGTAGCCCACGATACCGCCTATACGGTATACGCCGTTAGCGTCATACGCTTCCTCGTTGTCCGTAACCTTTGAGTTGCGTATGATGATGTTGCTTATCTCAGCGTTCTTGGTAAGGTCGGCGGCTACGACGCCAAGCTTTATGGTACCGCTGCCCACGGGGCGATAACCCTTTGTCTTCTCCACGCAGGCTTTCTCGATTACCAGGTTGGTGACGCAGGCGAAGCCAGCTTCGTTGGCAGCTGATCCTGCCAGACGTGAGAAGAGACCCCATGAAGCCTCCTGACCGTCTGCATTGGTCCAGCAGATGTGCATGTTGCTTATCTTATGGCCGTCGCCGTCAAACTTACCGGCAAAGAAATTAGGTGTCTTTGGATTCCATGAGCCGATAGGAGTCCACAACGCCTTGCTAAGGTCGATGTCCTTAGTAAGCTTGAAGTATTTGCCGGAGAAAGACACGCCGTTGTTGACGTCGTGTGCAAGCTTAGCCAGCTGCATGTCGTTGCTGATAAGGTACGGCTTGTCCTTCGATCCGTCGCCTGACTCATAGCTCTCGGCATAGTAGGGCGTGCCGTCATACACGTTGCCATACACTTTAGGTTCGGTGTCGACAGTGGAGTCCTGCTGCGCCAACACCATCTGGGCGCTGACAAGCAGGAGGGTGAGTAAGAAGAGTAGTTTACGATATATGCAGTTTGAGGGATATACGCTCATATTCAAGTCTTTAAATTGAAGTTTAACTGTTTGCTATGTCCTAAATCAGTCTATCAGCAGATGTCCCGTATAGGCATCCTGGTCTGCCAGCACATACAGATAGCGAGGCTGTATGAGGATGCGGATGGGATTTATCATTGCTGTCTTGCCCGTTGTGAGGTTGCTGAAGTTGTCCTTGTTAAGGGTTATCACTGAGGTGACGTTCTTTCGTGTCACCATCGTCTTGCCGTCCTCGGCTATCAGCTCCACGTCGTACGTCACTTTTATTTTGGGAGTGAAGGCGTCATCGTGAATGGTGAAGAAGTCAGAGCCCCATTGCGTATAGCCGGCAGAGGTGACGATGGCAGTCTGCGTGGAATCGTCGTAAGTCTTGCTGCCATAGCCCTTGTAGGGGATGGGCGTATCGACGAACGGTGCGCGTTGGACGTCAGACCATCCTATGTCTGAAGCGTTCCAGCTGTTAGAGGCGTCGTTCCACGTATAAGATCGTGAGATGGTGCACGATGTGGCGAGAGTGCCCGAGAGCGTAACGCTATGGATGCGGAAATGTCGGATGGCGTTCATCTTAGCGTCGAGTCTGAATGACAGGCTGTAGCCGGTAAGGGTCTGGTCGAACTTAAGGTTGATGACGCGGTCTTCATTCTCCGTGGTTATTCCTCCCTTGCTGACGGGTAGAGCGCAGATGATGGGCGCTGCCTTCGTGTCGAAGATGACGGGCGATGTGGCGTTCTCCATGGAGAAAGGGAAGGAGAGTGTGTAGATGCCGGAGATGGTGTTGGTCAGCGTAGCCGCTTCAGAATAAGGCATGTATGCGAAGAAGCTGAACGATGAGGCGTTGGGATAATCAGCCCATCGCTTCGGCGTTGCCGTAGGCCAACTCTGCGTTGAGGCATTGTACGTGGCAGTCTCGTTGCGGAAGATAGGGTTGGCGGCGTCGTTGTCCTGATAGCCGAAAACACCCATCGTAGCAGGATGGCGTTGCGGACTGTATGCTTCGTATGGATTGGTGCGTGTGAGAATCTTCTGCGACTGTGCGGAGAAGGTGATGTAGCCGTAGCTGTCGGCATGCTGAATGGGCATGTCGGAAGAATCGCAAGCACTGAGACTTGCGAGGGAGATAATAGCTGCTATGGAACTTAGATGCTTCATGCTTGTATTATATATGTGTTTCTTACCATTCCTGCGTGCCGTTGCCGTCGTTCTTGATTTCGGCACCGGGGAGCCATTGCTCCACTTGCAGGTCGGCGAAGGTGATGTTGTCGCCAACGTCAGACAACTTGAAGATGTATGTGTATTGGTAGCCTGCCTTCCACTGCATATACTGCGCTGGAACTGTGGCAGACACTTTCTTGCCGCTGATGTTGACGGTTATGGTGTAAGCACCCTGCTCGTAGGGGATGTTGGCGAGAGGCGGCACGTAATACCATTTCTGGTAGAGGGTGGGGTCTTTGAGGATGTGGACAGCGTCCGACGGCTCCTCATAGGGGACGCGGAGGAGAATCTGACCAGGGGCATCGGTTGATGCGGGCGCCATCGTGATGACGGGCTGCTGGCTCGACGGTATGCCGGTGAGGGGATAGGTGGCGTGGATGGTGCCACGGAGAGGGGTGTCTGCCTTGGACGCGTCGTCAAGGAAGCGGCTGTCGCTGAACTGTATGTTTCTCATTGTGACGCTCTTCGTGCCGTTAGGATAAGTAAAGCGGAAGCGCACCTTGGCGATAATGGGGGCGAAGGTGAGCGTCACGCACGATCCGTAAGCGGGCGATGAGGCTGATGTGCCGTTGGAGGATGGGGTGGCAAGCCAGAGACGACTTGTGTATGGGGACGATGTGGCTGTGGCAGCATCGGAATATTCAAAGGGAAAGGAGAGGCTGACGTTGGGGTCAGCGGCAGTCGGGGCGGTGACGGTGATGTCGGAACGGAAGGGACTGTAAGCGAAGAAGCGATAGCTTGTGGCAGAATGGTCCCAGTATTTTATGGTTTGCGGTATGGAGAGCATCGGGTTTTCGATGCCCACGTATTCCCAGTCGGCAGTGTTGGAGGCGGTGTTGCCCGCGCTGCCCTGAGTGAAAATAACCTTATAGCCGTCCATCACAATCTGTGACGACGATAAGGCGGAAACGTCTGATGTGGTTTTATATCCCCAGACGCGGAACGAAGTGAAAAGTGTTTCGAGGCCGTTGCCGGCACCTCGTGTTGTCTGCTCATCCTGCCATTTGCTGTTATTGCTGCTAAAGGCAATGCTCGTTGTTGGCGCCTCAGGATTGGGCACGACGGGGTCGTCCTGCGCCGATGGAGAGCAGGAGAAGCAAAGGCATAATGAAAAGCAAAGCAACAAAGAAAGAATGCGTGATGAAAGCATGACTTCTTGTGGTTATTAAAAATGCAATGTCGAGGGTGCGTCAATATCTTGGATTGATGCACCCTCGGCGATTAAGGGATATAAGGCTTTGTGCCTATTGTATATTCAATTATTAGTATATCTTAACAACCTTTACACCGTAGGTGTTATTGTTGTTAGTATACTTCTTGTAATAAGTTGTATCTGCTGTAAGCTTAATATCTTTAGCAACAGCTGTATTGCCAGACGGATCCAAGTAATACTCGTTCTCACCAGCAGTTGGTTCATTTCCTGCTGCATAAGTTACTGCTGTATAGATATCAGACGGTGTACCCGGTTTCTTCAGATATACATAAGCGTATGTTGCTGCAGTGTTAGCTTTGAACATAGCAGTAGTGTTATCACCAACCCCAATTGTCTTTCCGTCTTCTTTAGGAATTGCATTGACAAATATAGTTCCAACTTCTGTCAGGACAATACCGTTGCGACCAGTAATACTACCGGTTGCCTTTGAATCTCCGAGCTGTAGAGCGTCAATAACAGTAGCCTCAGTTGCGTCAGCTTTGCTTACACTGTAAAGTTTACCCTTAGAGTCAAGGTCGTTCATAGTCTTTCCATCTTCGCTAACGCTGAAGTAGATTTCTGTATTATCAGAAGCAGGATACTCATTTTTTGCTGCACCATAAGCCTTGATCACCTTCTTTGTTTCGCTATTGAATGCGTAAGTCGTTACAGAAGGTGTAGCCACAGTTGTGATTGACTCATGGCTAAAGTCTGCATTGTCAACGTCAGCTACGACAGCATCGAAAGTGATTGGGAAGAGACCCTCGGGAGTTTTATCCTCTTTACTTGTTGCACCATTGGTGTTGTCTGAAATCTTAAAGATGTATGTATAGGCGTAGTTAGGCTGCCATGCTGTGTAAGAAGCAGGAACAACAGCAGTTGCGCCATATACCTTTATCTTCTCGTTAGAACCATCGGTAGATGTAAGGGTGTAGTTAAGGCGAAGAGTGAGGGCGTGACCTTCTGCAGGGAGGACGGGAGTGAAGTAGCTGTTGTCCTCGTTGCCTGCCATATTAGCCTTCTGTGCGTTGTCGTTGAGAACACCGTTTTCGTAGTTTACATTGCCAAGACCAAGTGTAGTTGTCTCGTCGTCAGTGCCTTTTACTACGCTGACAAAAGCTTTATTGTATGCAGGATCGCTTGCGTTTTCGCTACCAACCTTTGGATATGTAACCTTGATTTCACCATTGGTAGACAACTTGTAGCCATCGGTTGTAAAGAGGACAGCTGCGCCTTTGTCGGTAAGGTCTGCTTTAGGGTCAGTAGTGTTTTCATAGAACTGGATGTCGCTTACAGTATATCCAGGAATTGTCTCGTAGAAAGCTACACGCACCTTAGCAGTGAGATTCTTGAATGTGAATGTCACTGGCTTATTGTATTCTTTATTGGTTGCGTTATTCTTGACAGTTGTTACGTCGGTGTAATAGCACTCCTTGAGGTCTTCGATTCTTTTACCTTTAAGAGAGTAAGAAAGGTCGTTGGCAACCTTTGGGGTCTTGATTTCAGTACCTAAAATCTTATCTGCAACAGCATCACCTGTTGTAAGAAGCTCATTGTTTCCAACAGAGTAAGCGATGAAGTCGTACTGTGGCTGGCTGTAGTCCCAGTACTTGATAGACTGTGCTGTAGGAGCAGCTGTTCCAGCATGAAGACCAGTTGGAGCTACGCCTACATATTCCCAATCGTTAGTGTTGTCGGTAGTTGTACCAGCGCTGTTTTCTTTCCAGTTAACCTGATAGTTGTCGAATACAATAGAAGTTGTTGGACTGTTAGGTTGCAGTGTACCCTTTGTACCCAGTACATAGAACTTTTTACCAAGGAGATCAGCAGCTTTTGCACCAACGCTTTTGCCGTCAGCAGCACGTGTAATCTTACCAGTCTCTCCTCCGAAGTTAATCACTGAGTTAGCAGCATTTTGTCCGTTTCCTGAGTTCTCGCCCAAGAAGTCGTCGCTTGAGCAGCTGGCGAGCGCCAATACTGAAGCGGCATAAAGAAAATACTTGTTCATAATCTTTTAAATAAATAATAGTTTGTATTGTTTTGTTTATTAAAATCTTGAATACATATATATGTTATTACATATCAAATTCCCATTGTTTCTCCTCGAAGTCTTCCACTACGGCATCAAAGCCTGAACCACCGGATCGGTTAGGGATGGGTACTTTGTCCATGTCAAGCTCCACGGTTATGACGCCACCACGATAGAGCCGACGCACTTGGTCGGTTACGTCGAAGACGATGGTGGAGTCCTTACCGTTATAGAACTGCATCTTCACGTCCACGTAGTGTCGGTTGTTGAGGTCAGCCTCTGCCACCTTCTCCAACGACTCAAGGTAAGAACGTGTGTCGAGCTTGTAGGGATTGAGCTTTGGCATGCCGAAGGTCAGCGCCTTGCCGCCTATCACGTCCACCGTCTCGCCCTTCTTGTCCGTCACGTCCTGCTTCATTCGCATGTAGAAGTTTACGGTGATGGCGTCCGTTCCGGTCACGCCAGTATTGACATTGACGGAGCGAGCCATGCCGCTGAGGTTGGCGTTGCCGTCGATGGAGGTAACCTTCCTGCCGTTGCGGTTGTTATGATGGAGAATCACTTGCACTAAATATATATAAGTTAGGGGCTGGAGTTGTGTTTCGAGCGTACGTACCCAGCAGTTGCGCTCCTCATCGAAGACGAATCCTTCCAGATTCTTGTTGATGTCGATGCCCTTTTCGTAACTGGAGAAGAGTTCCTCGGGCTGATAGAACGAGTGGGTAAAGTGTGGCGCGTTATACGAAGACGGATTCATGGTCTGTCCTGTGTATGCCGTGACATAGTCGTACGTTGACGTCTCGTCAATGCGCACACTCTGCACGCCGTCGGGAGTGTCGATGTAGTTCCATGCAAGGATGTCCCAAAAGCCGAAGTCGTACTTGGCGTAGATGGAGTTGCCGCTGATGGTGTGCTTGTAAGGAGAGCGGTGGGTGCCGTACTGCGTGCTGCCAGTGAAATAGCGTCTCACCTCAAAGGCATGAGGCTCCGTATAGCCGATTGGACCGAACATCGATATGTCGGTATCGTCCCAACCATACGTCCATTCCGCCTGCCAGTCATATTCGACATCGTACTTGAACAGATAGTTCCATACGACCTTCAGATTGAGGTCGACGGCAGGAATCTGCATATCAATATCTTTTCCGCCTTGATGAAGATGAAGCATCGGTTCGCGCTCGCAACTTGTTGTTGCGAGACACGAAACGACGAGGCATGTAGCCATTATCCTATTAATCATCATTACCTTATTTCTTCTTAATGTTCCGTCTGTAGAGCAAGTCGTAACTAAGCGTTATCTCCAATCGGGTGGGTCCCAACCAAGAATAACGATGCTGTCTCTTGCGGAAGTCCTTGGCATCGCCGTACCATTTATAGTAATATTGCTCTGTGTCCGTGTCGGGGTCGACAGGGCACTTCCATTGATAGGGATCGTAGAGCGTGTGAAGATATCCAGCCTGCAAGCCGAACTCCAGTCGCCAATGTTCAGAACGTCCCAACGGCATCACATATCCTATGCCCATGCCAGCGCCCCAACCTTCGCCTTCCCATCCGCGCTTCTCTCCGAAGCATATATTATATAGGTAGGCGTGCGCGTAAAGGCTGAAGTAGAGTCCCTTGAAAGCAGCTCCTTGTCCCAACGGACGCTCACGGATGTCGCCGCTTCGCAGATAATAGCGAGTGTGGAGCTGATAGTTGCGTAGCTGAAAGTACTTGTGGTCGTCGTAGTGCTGCCACCACGGACCATCAAAACTGGCTCCGTACGTGAAGTGACCGTGAAGCGGATAATACTCTATCGCCACATTAGGGATGGGGCAGAAACGGTCGTAACCGGGCATGTAAGCGAAGTCGAGGAGCAGATTGGTCTTAACGCTCAATAGCTCGCGGCGTGGAAGAACCGTATAGTCGCTGTAAGGGAAAGCGGGAATGTTAAGTTGCACGTTGTTCGGGACTGTTGTCGGCATCACTGCCAAAGGCTGCGAGGTCAGACTGTTGTCGTCCAGACCAAGAAGCTGTCGCTTGTCTATCGCCATTATTCGCACGGCACGCAATACGGGAAAATATTCCTTGAGCACATAGCGCCATAGTTTACCGCCATCATACCGCTTCATCGCCTCTTTAAGGCGAGCGGTGTTGTCGCCATAACGGTTCATGAGCGAGTCTACCTCATGAAATCTCTTATCCTTGCCGATGCGCATCAGGGTATGAAGAAGGGCGTAGTCTTCAGGCACGACATCATAGCGTATGCGGTCCTTGCTGATGCCGTAGCTGCCGAGCAGTCGGTCCACAGAGGCACGACGTCCCTTCGCCAGACGACAGTTGTTGTCGTATGGACCTTCAGGTGATGCCGTGGCACGTCCAAGCACAATGCCTCTATCGCCCAACGCTTCAAGTTGAGGAATAAGGACTTCTGTTATCCACTTCCTGTCTTGATCGCTGATGTTCATTCTGTTTACAATAAATTGGATGGGACGCGAATTTCGGACAAAGGTGCTGTCAGTGGTCTTAACCTGAGCTACCGTGTCCATAGCGAAGCATGAAATCATTGTAATTATCACTATAAGATATTTCACTTACCGTAAAAACGTTTGTAATCCTGACTTGATTTATGTTAATTCGTTGAAGGATAATGCCTAATCCCAACATATTCTGACTGCAAAATTATAAAAAATGCAATAATTACAACGCTATTGCATGTAGTTTTTTAAAAGTAATATTGTTATATTATGTTAATGGCTTAAGTGTGATATATCATAAAAAAACTCCTTAAAAGGACAAAAACATTAACAGTTTTAATGCTTTTGCCTTTTAAGGAGTAACTTGTTTGTGTTTTTTTATTATAAGAATAGCGTGTTACATTCTTATTTAAGGCGGAAGATATTCAGCGAGTTAGCCGGAATCTCCACTACGCCGCCATCAGAAGAAGTGGTGACAAACGTCTCGGTGGGGTGGACGTTTGTGGGGTTGTCGATGGTGTTTTCTTCCTGACCGTTCTTGGCTGTGAGGCGGATTAGCTTGGCGCCCTTGATGGTCTTGCCTTGCAAGCAGATTTCGGCAGTGGTGTTCTCGCTGCTGGTGTTGGCAACCTTCAGAATCACTTCGCCGGTTTTCTCGTCAAGAGTGGCTGTGGAGAATACGCCGGGCAGCGTGTTGGCGCGGAGCTTTGTGGCGAATATCTGCTTGCCGTCAAGACTTGCGTAGACGCTGTCGCCAACCACCTTCAGCTCGATGTCGTACCAACGACCCGTCTCAATGGTTCCTGAGACAGTGGCAGCCTGACCCTTTGCGCCGCCGACAATCTGCTCGATGCCGTGCTGCGTGTTGTTCCATCCGCCAAGGTTGAGCCAGCAGTAGTTCTTGTCATCCACATAATTGAAGATGATCATGAAGCCTTCATTGCCTGAGTCCTTGCGTGCTCTTACCTTATATATATAGCCGTCAGCAGTAATCTCACCGGGGTTGAGACGTATGCAGCTCTCGCCATTGGACGTCTGCTTGATGATGCCACCGTCAACTTTCCAGTCGCCGTTAATGTCAGTGGGAAGTTCCTGCAGAGTCATAGGCAGAGCCTTGCCCTCAGCATCTGTGTAGCCCTTGTCTTCGAATGAAGCCTGCGTAGCCCATGTGCCCATACCCACGCGGCATACAGCTGGCTTGACCTGCACCTCGCCGTAAGAATAAGGATTGTCCTGCTTTACATTGAGTACGCGAGTGCCCACGTTGTTAGCCATGAGGTTCTGAACGTAGTAAGACGGTGTGCCGAACACACGGTCAGACGTAAACTGAATCATGTCAGGTGCCCACATACGGTCGTTGAGGTTGGCGAAGATAGGAGCGTATGATGCCATCGTAACGATGTCGCTGTTGTTCTCGATGCCCATCATATAGACAGCCTCGCCGAGAGCGGCATCAAGAGATCCCATATTGCCGAAGCCCTGTGTGACGGCATACTCGCCGACGTAAATCTCCGGACCCTTACGGTCGTAACCGTCGTACTTGCGGAAGTTCTCGGCAAACCAAGCCGGATTGCGATAGTAATGCTCATCGAGCAGTTCTACGCTTTCGTTGCTGTCCCATGTGGGATTGTCATCACCCCATGCCACTACGTTGCCGATGAGGTGCATGTTGGGATATTTGGCGAGGACCGCATCCTTAAACTTCTTGAAGCGCTCATAGTAATGGTCGCTCTGAAGGGCAGGGTCGGGCTGGTTGTTCTCATTGCCAATCTCGAGATACTCGATGTTGTAAGGCTCTGGATGACCGTTCTTTGCACGCAGTGCTCCGTACTTGCTTGTGACAGGACCATTGGCATACTCCAAAGCGTTCATACATTCGTCAATCCAAGGCTGGATGCTGTCCACGGGGGTCATGCCACCGTGCCACAGTCCAACGTTCACCACGTAGAGCGGTTTGGCGTTAAGGTCTTCGGCAAGCTGCAGGTATTCGTCAAATCCCATGCCGTCGCTTGTGCGATAACGCCAGTTGACGTTCTTATGTCCCGGACGTTCTTCTATGGGACCGATGGTCTTCTCCCAATGGAAAGCGTTCTCAGGCGACTCCTGTCCTTCCACATAGCAACCACCGGGGAAGCGCACGAACTTGGGACGGATGTTATAGAGAAGCTGTGCAAGGTCGGGGCGCAGACCGTTCTCGCGATTCATGAATGTAGGCGGGAAGAGGCTGACGACGTCTAATGTGATGGTGCCTTTGCCGTCGAAGACCAGCTCGAACTGAGCTTTAGGGTCGTTGGCGTTGGCTGTAAGAGAGGCAGTGAACTTGCTCCACTTCTTTCCCATCTTAGCGTCCACGGCTGTCTCGGCATACACGCTCTTGCCATCGGTGCTGACGAGGCGAGCCTTAACGCCGCCCTTGTAGCTTCCTTTAGCCCAAAGAGACAACTTGTAAGTTCTGCCTTGCACGGCATTGATGCCCCAGAAACCCTCGTTGACGAGAGAGGCAGTGGCGTTCTGACGCGCAGCGACGTTTATCTGAAGAGCCTTTCCCTGAGCGTTGTTGAGCAGAGCCTTGCTGACGAGTTGCGTAGAGATGGTGGCTCCGTCAGCAGCCTTTGTGCGCCATGTGGGAGTGGCGTTGTCGCTATCCTCGAACGAGCGGTTGCTTATAAGTTCAGCGTAAAGACCGCCGTCCGCAGCATGATTGATGTCCTCGAAGAAGATGCCGTAGAGATTAGGCGATACCTTAACGCCGGGATTGGCGACATCAACGTTTATCTTCACTTGGGCGTTTGCTGTCAAAGCGGAGGCAAGCAACGCCGAGAGGAGAATGTTATTTGGTTTCATTTTTTTCTTTTATCTTTTGTTGTTTATGGAATGGTTGAGTGTTAAAGAGTTGGCCAACCGTCGGCAGTCCAACTTATCTTCTTCTGTATGAGCAGCGGGGCACCGTTCTTCTGCATGCTGTAGCCGTGGCAGACAAACCAGTCGCCGTCTGCGAACGAGTAAGCTGCGCAGTGTCCTGCTGCCTCAAACTCACGCTTGTCGCCTTCAAGGAAGATGGTGCCGCCACCCTCACGCATATCCTTGCCGTTGCGGTCGAGGTAAGGACCAGCTACTTTCTTGCTTCTTCCCACTGCCACACGGTAGTTGCTCTTTGATCCGCGGCAGCAGTAGTCCCAGCTTACGAACAGATAATAATATCCGTCGTGCTGCATTATGAATGGAGCCTCGATGGCATTGGTGCCGGCAAACTCCGATGTAGGATTAGGTTCGGCTGTGGTGTCGCCCACGGCATGTCGTCTTGCTATGGTAACGGGCTTGGCGCCCCGCTTTACGTGCAAGGAGCGGTCGAGCTGTACGAGCTGGATGCCGTCCCAGAACGATCCCCACGTCATCCAAGCGTTGCCCTTCTTGTCAACGATGAAGTTAGGGTCGATGGCGTTCCAGTTGTCGCGGTCTCCCTTAGAAGCCACGATGCATCCTTCGTCCTTCCATCCGTCCGCATTGGCGAGCGACGTATTGCTAAGCAATCCTATAGCCGACGTATTCTTGCCGAATGTGGAGCAAGAGTAAGCCATATACCACTTGCCGCGATACTTGATAACGTCGGGAGCCCAAATGTGAGTCTCAAATCCCGGAACGCTGTCGCGGGTCCATGCCGGTATCTTACCTTCGGGCAGTAAGCCTTCGGGCTTGATGGTCCAGTGGCGGCGGTTGGAAGATGTCATCTGCGTGATGCCGTGTCCGGTGCAGTAGAGATAATACTGACCGTCCTCGAAAGCCATCACGGGGTCGTGCACCATTGGCGTATCGACAGCGAGAGGAGCCGTCTGGGCGCTTGCCTGAGCCGTATTAAAGAATGGGGCAGTGGCAAGAACCACTGCTCCATAGATGTATTTCTTGAGATTCATATTTAATAGAGTATCTCTTATGAATGTTTTTACTTATTAACGAACTTGCGTCCGTTCACAATTACGATGCCCTTGTATGAGCTGTCCACCTGCTGACCGTTCAGATTATACCACTTGCCGTTGCCCTCAGCCTTCTTGGTGATGACGTACGGAGAGTTGATGCCAGTGGCTAAGCTTGATCCGTCGATGTACGAACCTTCGTTAACGAAGAACAATACCACCTTGTCCTCAGGCTGTGTAAGCTTCATGCTGAACGAATAGTTGTATACCTTCTTGGTGGTAGTGGTGATGGTGGATGTCATCTTCACCACATTGCCGTTGAACTCTACATTCATATCCACTAACGAACCGTCCATATCGTCAAGGAATGTGTCCCAGTTGTAGTCGCTCTGGAGGGTAAACTCAACGTTGGATGAGTTGTCATTAGTATTGCCACCAGCAACAGTAAACCATCCGTAATTGTCGTTACGGAGAACGAAATGTTCGCCATATTCCTCAGCACCGCGCTCAGCGTTGGCAGCCACGAGGCACCAGTTGTTCCAGTTTGCCACCTTGTTGCTGTAGTTATAGAACTTAAGCTCTGCCTTGCTGCCCTTCTTGAGAGTGTAATAGTCCTTTGAGAAGTTGGTCCACCAGGCTGCTGAGGTGTTCTTCTCCATCGACTCGGGGAAGTAAACGTCAGCGTCCTTCTCTGCTTCTGCCTCCACTACGATGGTGTAGTCCTTAGTGTAAACGTAATCGTCCTTTGAGACTATCATTGTCATCGTCACTTCACCCTGGCCCTTTACCTTTCCGTCGCTTGTGAGGATGCTCTCGTCGCTCGACTTCCATGAGATGTTAGTGCCGAGCTTACCCTCTGTGGGCAGAACCGGAGTCTCTTCCAAAACAGTGCCGTCGTCGAACGGAAGGTTAATCTTGTTGGCTGTGTACTTGATGGCAGCCTTAGCGTCAGCCTTCACAGCCCAAACCTCCTGCTGCTTTGTGTAGCTCTTCTGACCCAATGTGGTGGAACCGCTTGAAGAAGAGAGAGCAGCGATGGCGATGGCGGGGATATTGGTATAGTCGATGGTCTGGCGAACCAGTACGCCACGATAAACCACGTCGTCAAATGTAAGAGCGATATAGTCAGTACCTGCTGTGCGCTCCCATGTGCCGTTCTCTGCACCGCTGATGGTGCCGTCGGCATTGAGGCGGATGTTGACGGGAGTCTCATAAGCCTTGGCTTCCGTGTTCTGACCATATTCATGGCGGAGGAACTGATAGTCGCCGGCTATCTCGGTGTCTGCGATGGAAGCCTTAGTGGCTATGTCGTTGTTGGTGATTGTCTCGCCGTCAAACTCGAACGGAGCAGCCATTATCCAACCCTCATCGTTGAGGAAGAGCTGATGAACGCGAACCTCATGACCTTCGCCCTTGTTGGTGAAGCGTGAGTGATAGACCACGAACGAGCGTCCTTCCTTGTCTGTGAAGGCAGAATTGTGACCCTGTGCAATCTCAGCACCCGACATCGGATCCCACTTATAGCCGCCGAAGAGCAGCACACCGCGGTTGTCGGCAGTAGTGGCGCTGTAGTTCATAAGGTAGCGGTTGAAGACGGCTGATGTGCCGTTGCAGTCAACGTAAGGTCCTTCGGGATTGTCCGAACGGAACACGCGCATCTGATAGCCGCCGGTGCTGACGAGTCCGCCGTAGCTCATGAAGAGGAAATAGTGTGAACCAATCTTCTCTACGTAGCTTGCCTCGCCCGAAACATAATATCCGCCGGCTATCTTCTTGCCGAAGTAGGGGTCGCTTGTGGTGTTGGCGCTGGCAGCAGCGGATGTAGCAGCTTTGCCATTAACCTCGTAAGGATATGTGTAAGTATAGTCGCGCAGACCGTTGTTCTTGTCGAGGCGCAGCAGGAAGATGCCGCCTGACCATGATCCGTAGCTCATCCACAGATTGTCCTGATCGTCGTAGAATACGCATGGGTCGATGCAGTTAGGCCAGAACGATCCCCACTTGTCGCCTACATTATATCGCTCGGGCAGGGAGGTTTCGCCAGTGGCAATGGTGAAGTCGGTGTTCTTCCAGTCGTCGGCAGCCGCATATCCATTGTGTGCATACTTACCCAAGAAGCCGGAGAATACCACCGGACCCTGATATTTCCACGGACCTTCTACGTTGTCGCTTGTGAAGCAGACGATGCTCGAAGCCCAGTTGTCGCCGTTGAGGCTCATATACATACACCACTTCTTCATCGTCTTGTTGTAGATGACGTCGGGCGCCCACTGCATGCCCTTCACTGTATTGCCTTTCTTCTGCCATCCGTGAGCGTCGAAGTTGCCGAACGTAACGGTCTTGCCAGTGTAGTCCTTGACGGATGTCACGGCGTGTGTGGCGTAAGCGTCAGAGTAGTTGACGAGATTGCCACTCAGATTGCAGAAGAGGCTGTTGGTGGCAGTGGCGTTGCTCTCGTCAGCCTTAAAGACTGTCCACTCCTGATAGTTCTCAGCGGCTGTGGTCTTGCCTCTGCCAAGGTGAGATCCATATATATAATATGTAGGGGATGCGGGATTTGTGATGTTGTCAATGACGATGGACGGGTCATGACAAACCACGCGCTTGCCGTACTGACGAGCGCTGTAAGCTCCCTGCAAGTCAGCGTCGGTGACAGTGGTCTGCGCTGCGGAAGAGAGAGCGGAGAATGCGAATATGGGAAGTAATAGATTTTTCATAGGACTATTTTTAAATTGAGAGTTGAGAGTTGAACTTCCAACTCTCAACTCTCAACTGATTTTACTTATGTCTTCTTGCCTTGGCAGCTGAGCCAAATACGAGGTGGCTGCCGTCCACTGTGAACGAAACGTAGAGGTCGTTCGGGTTGATGGTGTTGATGCCGAGGTAAGACTGGTAGGTCTCTGTGCCGTCATTGCCGGTAACAATGGCCTGGATGTCAGCGGTGCCGTTGTTGCAGTTTGTGACGTAAAGCTTAACCTTGGCGCCGTTCATTGCAGCGAGCCATCCTGCCCAGTCTGCGTATGATTCGAGCTGAGTGCCTTTCGAGGTGCAAGCTGCGTAGCCGTTGCCCCAGCCGTAGTTGTCGGCACGTACAACTCCATATTCGGGAGCTGTCTTGGCTGCATCGCGGAGAATAACCACGTAGTTGTTCCAGTTGCCTGCACCAGATGTGTAGTTGGTGAAGTTGAACTCGCGAGTTGCGCCAGCCGGAACCTTGATGTCGTCTGTGAATACTGACCAGAACGCGTCAGAGCAGTTGGCTGCACCGAGAGAGGTTGGCTCCGGAGTGGCAGCAGTAACCTTCGACTCGTTCACCTTAACTGTCACCTCAGCAGTCTTGCCGCCGTTGGCAGTGATTACCACCTTGTGCTCGCCAGCCTTTGCAGGAACTGTTGAGAAGGTGAGCTTCGAGTTGTCGAGCACCTCTGTGCGTCCGTCCTGATAAGTTCCCTTCACCTCCAAGCCGGTAGCGTCGAATGCCAATGTGCGCTCCACGCCAAGGATAGCGCTTGAGTTGAAGAAGTAATAGTTGGTGTGCTTCGGCTTGCTTGCCACCTCAACCTTCACAGGAGTGTCCACCACCTTGAAGGCTGCGCTTGCGTTGATGGTCTTGTCTGCCTGCTTGTTGAGGAGAGTCTTGTTGAGCGTAGCAACGATATACTTGTCGCCGAGAGTATTGAAGTCGGGCACTACCATGAACGTAAGGTCGCTTGCCGAAATCTCCTTGACAGTTCCGCCGTCGTATGTAACCTTAGCCTTAATCTGTGATGTGAAATCAGAAAGCTCAGTACCGAGGTTAACCTCTGCCGGAACATCAGTAAGTTCCATAGAGACAGGCTGCTGGTCAACAGCGTCAGTCACGTCCATTTCATCCTTATCGAAGACGTAGTAACATCCGTCAACGGTGAAGTCGAGGTAAAGGTCAGCCGATTCAACGGGGATGCCTGTATACTTCTGCTGCGAAACCATACCTTCTGTTCCTACTACGTCAGCCACAACGTCGCAGGTGTTGTCTCCATAGTTGGTAACTGTGACCGTAACCTTTGCGCCGTTCATCTGAGCGAGCCAGCTTGCCCAGTCGCCTGAAGCTGTGTTGCTGTGAGTGCAGGATGCGTAGCTGTCGCCCCATCCATAGTCGTCCGAGCGGAGGCAGCAATACTCTGTTTTGTCAGCCTTGCGGAGCACCACTACGTAGTTGTTCCAGTTGCTTGCAAGTGAAGAGTAGTTGGTGAAGGTGGTGGAGTAGACCTTGTTGCTCTCAATCTTGATGTCCTGATCGAGGTGAGCCTCCCACCATGCTGATGAGCAGTCTGTATTTCCGAGTGTGGTCGGCGAAATCTTTGCAGCCTGGCCCTTGTTGGCATTGGCGATGGAGTCAGCACGTTCTGTAAGCCAGTCAGGACCGTTAACGTTGAATATGTCGCTGCCCTCGCATCCGGTCAGTGCTGTCATCGCCAAAGCGGCGGCGCAGAATACGGATGCCAATTTGCTTATATGTTTCATAATAGTATTTGCTAATATTTAATAATGTTGTTTTTACTTGCTGAGTCTTGTAACCGGGTGAACCGTCCAACCCTTCTCCTTGAAGTAGGTGGTGTTGTCTGACGAGTTGTTGGCTGAGTTGCCAACGAGGTTCGGGTTGTTATTCATAAGGTTCTGCGAGATGGGCAGGAACTCATGACCGGGAACGAAGTAGTCTACCGGGCTGATTACCTTGTCATCGCTACCATACTCAGAGTATGAAACCGGATCAGTGGGCAGGAAGTTGATGCCGAGACGCACAACGCTGTGCTCCTTCAACTGCTGCAGACGGTCTGCGTCATAGAAGAATCCCCAACGGAGAAGGTCGAAACCGCGACCGAACTCACAACCGAACTCCTTCGGACGCTCCACGTTGGCAATCTGCTCGAAGAGCTTGTCCTTTGTGTCGAAGTCGGCAAGCTTGAGCTTGGCGAGGTTAGCACGCTGGCGCACCTCGTTAATCCAGTCGATGGCCTGCTGTGTAGGTCCGTTCACCTCGTTCTCGCACTCGGCAGCGCGGAGCAGCACGTCAGAATAACGCATCATTCGGAGGTTGATGCCGCAGTGCAGACCGGTGGTAACAGTGCTATACAAGTTGGTGCGGATGTTGGTCCACTTTGCGATAGGAATACCACCGTTGAGGTTGTTGGTGACGAGAGTGTCCTGCGGAGTGAGCTTCTGTGTGTAAGCCACGTTGCCGTTCTCGAAGCCTTCCCAGTCCTTCTCGTATGTGCAGAGAGTCCAGTAAAGACGCGGATCGAGCTTGCCGGCTGTTGTGCGCTCGCTCTTGAAGAGCTGATAGAGCCAAGGCGAAGCAGAGAGGTCAGCCCAACCGCCGAAGCGTCCCGGGCAGAGGTTAGACTCGATGGCGTGACCCTGTGTGGCGTTCGGAGAAGTGTTCACCGGTGTCCACTCGTCGTCGGTGCCCTGTGTGCCGTAGTCGAGATACTGCACCTCGAAGAGGCTCTCGGCATTGTTCTCGTATGCAGCACCCTCGCGGAAGTTGTCGCCGTAGTTGGCCATGAGCGAGTACTTGCCATACTTCTTGTTGATGATGTCCTTCAGCACAGCGAGAGCTTCGCTATACTTGTGGCGCTGCATGAGAGCACGGGCGTAATAGCCGGCAGCGGCACCGCTTGTGGCGCGACCCTTTGCCCACTCGCCGCCCTCTTCGCGTGAGGGGAGCAGCGTGATGGCTTCCTTGAGGTCAGCCTCCACCTGGTCGAGCACCTCATCGTATGAGTTGTTCTTGCCGTACAGACCGTCCAGTGTTGAGTATGTGTCGTAGTCGGTGATGAGCGGCACGTTCTGGTAATAGCCGGCGAGGTTATAGTAAGAGAAGGCACGGAGGAACAGAGCCTGACCCTTGATGCGCTTCATGCTTTCAGAGAGGGCAGTGTCGTCGTTGCCGGTGCGTGAGAGGATGAAGTTGCAGACGTTGATGGTGTAGTAAGCCTCACGCCAGGGCCATTCTGTTATTTCGTTGGTGATGGGAGCGTTGAAGTTGTCGAACTCGAGGTACCATACCTGAGAAGCGTTCCATACCTCGTCGCCGCGAGTCATGTCGATGGTGTATCCCACACGACCCGTAGAGCCTTCAATGCGTATGTGGTTGTAAGCAGCGATGACACACTCCTCGAGGTCGTCGGAGGTGAACTTGTCCGTGGTCTGCTGGTTGGGGTTGGTAAGCTCCAACTTGTCCTCACAAGAAGTCAGCGACATGGCGCTCAGACCGAGGAATGCTGCAAGTGCATAATTATATAGTTTCATAATTGGATTTACGTTTAATCGGTTATTGGTTTTTTATTAGAATGTGAAGTGCAGACCTGCCATGAAGCTGCGTGCGCTTGGGAACGAGCAGAAGTTGTAGCCCGGTGTGAATGTGCCGCCAGCGTAGTCGACGTTATATCCCTTGTAGCCAGTGAAGGTGTAGAGATTCTGAGCCGAAACATATACGCGTACGCCGCTTACCAAGCCTCTGAACCACTGGTCAGGGAAGTTGTATCCCAGTTCCACGTTGGCAATCTTCCAGTATGCTGCGTTCTGAATCTTGCGTGAGCTGAAGAGGTCGTTCCAAGCGAGAGTGGCCTTGTTGGCTGCGTATGTGCGTGGTACGTTAGAAAGGTATGTAGAACCGTCCTCAGAGAAGCGGTTGGCGTCAGCCATAGCCACGTCCTTGTTGCCCCAGCCATAGCAAGAGTTGAGGCTGTTGTAGATGTCGTCGCTTACATGATAGTTGAGCACGCCGTATGTAGAGATGCTCAGGTCGAAGTTTTTATACTCCATGTGAGCGCTAAGTCCGAAGTTCACCTTTGGCAGACCGCTGCCGAGAACTGTCTGGTCATAAGCGTCGATAACGCCGTCAGGCTCGCCGTTAGGACCAGAGATGTCCTTGTAGAGGCAGTCGCCGATGTTGGCACCCTGCTGTGTGGCGTGATTGTCAAGGTCGCTCTGTGTGCGTGCGATGCCTTCGTAAACCCAACCGTAGAACTGACCGATCTCCTGACCTACGTATGTGGCATAAGCTCCAGTGATGTACGACTTGGTGCCGAAGCCGAGTGAAGTAACCTTGTTCTTCAGTGTGCTGAGGTTGGCAGAAACGTCATACTTGAACGGATGGTCGTGGTTGCGGTATGTGGCAGAGAACTCGAAACCGCTGTTGTCCATAGAGGCAGCGTTCATCGTAACGGTAGCGTTTGCCACACCGGTCTGTGTAGGAACCGGAACTCCGTAGAGAAGGTCCTCAGAACGGTTCTTATACCACTCTGCTGTAAACTCGAAGCGGTTGTTGAACATGGCGAGGTCGATACCGATGTTGGTTGACTTCTTCTTCTCCCAAGCGATGTTCTTGTTTACGAACTCAGAAACGGCAGAACCCGTAACGACGTTGTTGCCGAAGCTGTAGGTCATGTTGTTACGCTTCATTGTCGCCATGTACATATACTCGCCGATGTTCTCATTACCGAGCACACCATAGCTGGCACGGATCTTAGCCATGTTGACAATCTTCTTGCTGATGGGGAAGAACTTCTCCTTGTCCAGACGCCAACCTACTGACACTGATGGGAATGTGCCCCAACGGATGTCCTTGGTAAGACGTGAGCTACCATCGCGACGGATAACTGCTGAGAGCAAGTACTTCTCGTCATAGTTGTATGTCAAGCGGCCGATGTAAGAGGCGAGCGCGTGGCGATATTCGTAAGACTCTGAGTAAGTGTTGGCTGCGTTCTGGAGCTGGAGGTAGTAAGGTTCTGTGAACTTGATGCCCCAGCCGGTGAGCAGGTTGGTGTTCTCTTCCTCGTATGTCAGACCGCCGAGAAGGTTGATGTTGTGCTTGCCGAAGTGACCGTCATACACGAGAGTGTTCTCGATGAGGGCGTCAGAATAGTTGCGCGAGCCCTTTGTGAGGCGTTCGTTGGCCTTGTCAAGGTAAACACGGTTAGACTGAATCCATGCCGGAATCCATGTCTTGTCCTTAGCCTCTGTCTTGCTGTAAGAGAGGTTGATGTTGTAGTGAAGACCGTGGTTCTTGAACTTCAAACCCACCATCTTGAACAGATCGACGTCAGCAGATGCTGTGCCTACGAAGCGGTCAACGATGGTGTTGCGCTGCAGCATGTTGTTGACGAGCAGCGGGTTGGAAGCCGAGATGTCGCCGTGTACGTTGTCATAGTAAACGCCGTAGCCGTAAGCGTCGTAGCGATAGTTGTTGGCTGCACCAACCTTGTCGTCGAGCACCCATGTTGACGGGTCGTATGCCTTGATGGTGGGCTGCATGAGCAGAGTGCCGCGGAGCACGTTGGTGACGTCGCCGTAAAGACCCTGGACATACTCGCCGGCGTTGGAGAGGCCCATGTTGTCCTGATTGGAGTGAGAGTAAACCATGCTTGTGCGGAACTTGATGAACTTTGTTTCCATCGTGTTGTTCACGCGGGCTGTGTAGCGCTCGTAGTTAGGACCTGCACCCTCGAGCGTGCCCTTCTGATTGAAGTAGTCGAGCGATACATTATATGTACTCTTTGCGCTGCCGCCGCTGAGAGCTACGTTGTGGTTCTGACGGATACCAGTCTTGAACACCTCGCTGAACCAGTCTGTATTGGTGTTGTCCTGGAAGTGATAACGTCCGTCTTCGCCCATCTTGTAACCGCTGGGGAGCGTTGTGCCAGAGTTGGCGCAAGCCTGACCTATGTAATTGCTGTACTGGTCGGCGTTCATAACGTCATAAACGTCGCCGGGGATGACGTCAGCTCCGAAGTAGCCGGAATAGTTGACCTTCAGAGGCTGGTCCTTCTTGCCGTTCTTCGTTGTGATGATAACCACACCGTTGGCAGCACGCGAACCGTAGATGGCACCTGCCGAAGCGTCCTTAAGAATCTGGATGGTCTCGATGTCGTTAGGCGAGAAGTCGCGAATGGTGGTACCCATAGGCACACCGTCAACTACGTAAAGAGGAGCTGTGCTGCCGAACGAACCGATACCACGGATGCGTACTGACGGGTCGGCACCAGGCTGACCGTCCGATGTGATCTGAACGCCCGCAACCTTACCCTCAAGCATTGTAGAGATGTTGGAGTTAGAGACTTTCTTCATCTCCTCAGCGTTAACGATGGCAACAGAACCAGTGAGGTCAGCCTTCTTCTGTGTACCATAACCTACTACTACGACCTGATTGAGGACGTTGTTGTCAGGTGTGAGCTGTATCTTCTCTATAATAGCGCGTTCACGAACTGCCACCTCGCTGGTCTTATAGCCCAGATAGCTGACAATAAGCGTAGCGTTTGATTCGACATCCAACGAGAATTTTCCGTCTATGTCGGTGACTGTGCCAGTCTTCGAATTCTTAGCCTTGATGGAAGCACCCATAAGCGGAGCGCCAGTCTCGTCGACAACCTGACCCTGCACCTTGATGGTGGGGGCTTGTGCTATGGCTGCATTGGCTGTGACTGGGGCAACAACTGTTGCACCGCCAACTGCACCGAGGCATAGCATCATTGAGAATACTTCTTTCCTCATTGTTTCTGATTTTAGGTTTTTAATTATTATTTAGTTATAATTTTTTTATTTCTCTTAGGTTTGAGATCGCCATTAGCTTTTAGCTTTAGGTTAAAGGTGATAACGAACGACTGCCTTACATGTATTGGTAACATGAATGATTTGTGCACCCGTGAAATTTTCAGTGGCAAAATTACACTTATTCACTATTGCATGGGTGGACAAACGCTATAAAAAAGGTGGACAAACGCTGTAAATGTGCTGTTTTTACCTTATTTGCGCTTTTATCCACCAGCTGTGTACCTACACGGTGAATTTGACATAAATCATGTAGGTGGACAAGTTATATTAAGGGGTGGATAAGAAAATGGTAATGAAAGGGTGTAGAAAACGTTCACTTTTACTCGTGTTTTCTTAAAGAGCCACTTTAGCAATCTTATAGAGCCTCTCTTACATTCTAAAAGAGCCACTATTACACTCTAAAAGAGGCTCTTTTATAATGCAAGAGAGGCTCTTTTAGAGTGTAATAGTGGCTCTATTGGAAATTAACAGTTGATAACACATCTTTCTGCTCCTTATTCGCGGTACGAAGAAGGTGCCACGCCATACTGTTTGGAGAAGCAGCGTGTGAAGTATTTGGGGTCGTTAAAGCCTACGCGGTATGCTATCTCCGTGATGTTGCGGTTGGCTACATTGTCTTTCAGCATGCGCTTGGCGATGTCCAGACGGTAATTGCGGATGAACTGTGAGGTGGGCAGTCCGGTCTCAGCATTGAGCTTCTTGCTGAGCACGGCGCGATTGATGCCGATGGCGTCAGCCAGCTCCTGCGCTCCGAACTTAGAGTTGCTGTAGTTTCGTTCCATTGTCTCCATCACCACTTCCATGAACGGGCGCTCGTTAGCCTCGGTTTCTTGGCGGTCAGCTTCGATGGTCTTCTGCTGGCTCTCCTTGTAGCGACGCTGGTTTTCCAGAATCTGCTTGATGCGCGTCTGCAGTTGTCCCGGCTCGTCACTCTCCTTGAGTGCATCCTCGATGGGTTGGTAGAGCGACTTCACTTCACGCTCGCGCATCTTCTCCATGCGGCGCTTGAAGATGTAGCGAACGGCTACGCCTATACATATTAATATAATAAGCACGAACCACCAGCTCTTATAGAAGTAAGGCGTGACGCTTACGTCTATGGATATGGTCTGCTCGTTCTCGGCTCCGATGTTGGGCGAATATTTCACCTCAAACTTGTAGTCGCCGGCGGGTAGGGTGGAGTAGCGCACGCTGTGCTGACCCGGCTGCAGCTTCACCCATTCCTTTTCGTATCCCTTCATGCGGTAACTGTAGACACCTTGGTTCTCTCCCGTATAGTTGAGAGCTGAGAAGCTGATGCTGAACGAACGGTCGCTCTCGTGAAGCCTTATCTTTTTGGCAGTTGTTATGTTCTCCTTCAGATGATTGCTTCCGGCGAACACGGTCTGGTTGTTGACGCTCAGTTCGGTGAAGCGCAGGTTGAATTTGTCGTTGTAAGTGTTGCTTACGCCGTTGACAACCATCAATCCGCTCTCCGTTCCGAGATATATGGTGCCCTTCTTGTTGCGTATGGCTCCATTATAAAAGAACTGTGAGCTGATCAGTCCGTCTTCCTCCGTGTAGTTGTTGAACTGGCGTGTCTTAGGATTGAATACCGAAAGACCGTGGCTTGTGGTTATCCACAGCTGTCCATGATTGTCCTCCACGATGCCCGTAACGGTGTTGTTGGCAAGTCCGTCGGCTGTGGTGAAGGTCTCGATGTGCGGCTTTCCGTCCTTGTCGCGTGTCTGGCAGTACATGCCGTAGCCGTTGCTGCCCATCCAAATCTTTCCGTCGCGAGTCTGACAGAACGCCAGAATCTTGTCGATGATGCGGCTTTCAGGGCGGTCGAGCTTGTAAGGCTGGTGCTTGGCGGTGAAGAAACGCTTGCCATTTCGACGCGATTTCAGATTGACGCTAACCATTCCGCGTATGCTGCCCACCATGAGTGTGCCGTCGCGGGTGACCAACGAACCTACACAACCCTTTATGTCGCGGCATCCGGGGAACGGATCTTCCAGACGTTGCTTGCGCAGATTATAGAAGAACAGACCCTCGTTGGCACCTATCCACATTCCTTCATTAATGCGGTCGTAAGCCAATACACCGATAAAGGTAAGCAGCGGCTGGTGTTCGCCGTCCACGTTCAGAGGCTGTATATTGTTGGGCTGCTTGGCGTTAGCTGTTGCCACGCCGCCTCCCCACGTGCCAATCCATAGGTTGCCTTTTGCGTCTGCCGTAATAGCGGACACCGAATTGTGAGGCAGGGCTGAATTGTCGGTGCGGTAATGCACGAACCCTTTGGAGCCGGGACGCATACAGCAGAGTCCGCCTTCCATCACGCCCACCCACAGCGTGCCGTCCGATGAGGCATACATAGAGTTGACGGCGTTGCGTGAAAGCGATGTCGGATCGTTGGGATTGTTTGCGTAATTGGTGATAAGCAGTTGGCGTGGCGTGAGTTTCACGATGCCACCCGTTTCGGTTCCCACCCATACCTGACCGTTATTCACGAAGAGCGAGTTGACGAAGTTACTGCTAAGGGGATGAATAGGGCTGGTGCAGTTCCAGTGCTCAACGAATCCCTCACGGTCGTCGATGATGTCCACGCCGCACAATGTGCCGACAAGCAGACGGTTCTCAGGCGCTACGGCAAGGCAGGTAACCACTTCATGCTGCAGCGTATGGCGTGCGTCGTAAGTGTGAAACTCGCGTCCGTCGCTACATAACAGTCCGTTGTTGGTGGCAAGCCATATCTTATTGTTATACCTTATTATACTGGCAGCATAATTGTTGCCCATCGGGGCGAACATACGGGTGAGGTCTTTGGCTACGAGACGTCCTTTCTTCTCGATGTATTCGCTGACGCGTCCGTTAATGCACACCACCACGGATCCGCGCTTATATACGTCGCACATTCCGAATTCGGGCACACTGTTGGGGGAAGGGGCTGACTGAACCGACATTACACGGCCCTTCTTGTCGAAGGCTATGCGGATGATTCGGGACGTACTGGCTATCCATATACATCCCTTCGCGTCGCAATATGTGCGGACGCAAGTGTCGTCCCATACGTTTTCCATCTGTTTCTCCACTTCTTTGTCAACGCATTCGGGAATGACTGGGCACATTGTCTCAAGGCTGAGCACCTGCGGACCTTCCTCAAAAGCTATCCAAAGACGGCGAAAACGGTCCTCACATACATTGCGTGTGCTGTTGCTGCGCAGGGCGATGGGCGAAGCCGTATAGCCGAGGCTCGTCATCTGATAACCGTCATAGCGCACCAGTCCGCCGCCATGAGTGCTTATCCATACGAAACCGTATGAATCCTTGAAGATGTCATCAGCGTAGTTATTGGGCATACCGGTTGCCATATTGAGGTAACTCGCCAAATATTTGCCCGCTTCACGGCTTTGGGCAAAGCCAAGAAGCGACGTTATCAGCATAGCAATCAGCAGTATTATATGTCTCATTTATGTAGTTTTTAGGTTTGGGTGTAGGTTTTACAATCTTTTGCAAAGGTAACAAAAAAATATGGATAAAGTAGGTAATATATGATGAAATTCGTAATTTTGCAGTAAATACACAAAGCATAGTGGAATAAGAATGAAAACAATAATCACATAAACCTAAAATCCGCAACTATCATCCAATACACGATTAAGGGTAGATTTATGAGTCGTTAGTAGCAGCTTTCAGTAAAAAGCAACAGCACAACATCAATATGTAGCCACCATCCCCTTACCCCACGATGCGACTTGAGGTAATACGCAGATTCTAACCGGAAAGAAAGGATTCTTATCCGAATTCTGTTTTGAAAGGTCTTGCATAAGCCCGGTTTTCTGTATAGATATTCAGCACGTATTGCCTTGCTGTCATGATCCACTTGGCAGGTACGGAGATGAAGCTGAAGACAAAAGCCTTTATGCGACTCGTTTCCTTGAGCCCGAAAGCCTTGGTGTCAAGCTTGCTAATGATGGTCTTATAGAAATTGTGTATCAATGCCGTAAGCAGAAGGAATACGGTGTTCTCTGACATGAACGACTTGGGGAGCCTGTTCCAGCCGAATCCGTTGTTCATATCATCGAATATACGCTCTTTGCCCCCACGCTTGTTGTAAAATTCGACGATGTCTCTTGTTGATGAGTCATAATCGTTGGTAAGAATGCATCTGTAGGTGTATTCACCTTCCCACAAGTCAAGCTCTCCATCCATGCGCTTTTGTCTCTGAATGACAAGACGATAGCACTTGCCTTCCCATTTCTCAACAAGAATGGAATTGAGTTCAAACTGGATGCCGTTGATTTCCTCCGTCTTCCATCCCCTCAGTGAAAACAAGTCATCGTAGAGCGAACTGCATCTGTTGGCGCGGATGTAGAAGTGCGTGCAATGCTTCTCTATCTCACTGACAATTTCCTTCGAGCACGAACCACAGTCGGCTCTGAAGCGATTCACACGGATGCTGTTGGCTTCCAGTAGGGCAAAGAATCTCTTGTGGGTCTCAGCCTGATAAAAGCGCACATTTGTGTTGCCATCGCTGTTCTCGACATAGACAATCATGTCACCGATGACATATACGCCAGGTCTGTAGCCGAGGAACTTCTTGTATGTCGGTTTTGCATCATACTTCTCTGTTTCAAGGAACTGATGGTCGAAATCAACATCGTAGGTTTCCACCTCATTCAGTTCACCAGTGGAAACCAAGGCTTTTATAAGCAAGGCGTTGAGCTTGTCTGCCGTATTGAAATCATAGGTCTTGCCCTTATCGGAAGTATATGAGATGTTTTCCTGTGTCAGTTCCTTGATGGCTCTGAGGATGGTATCAGAGCTGCATGTGCGCAAGGTCGGATGATACGAGAGATGACGCATCAGATGCGATGTTACATCCTCCACGCATGAACCGCCACAGAAGTACACGCTCATCAGAGAACGAATAATTTCGCTGTACTGATATCCGATGATACTGCTGCATCTCTGACCAAGTGTCTGGTCGATAATAGGTGAAAGCATGGAGTCAAATTGCTCCATGATTGAAAAAATTCCTCCAAAAGGTGTGAGTTTTTCAGATTTTATTTGTACCTTTGCCATGTCTTGTTACGATTTACGCTTGTTTTGATTTGCAACACTAAGATAAGTGAAAAATCTGACATGGCAAAATCCTGAGCAACTTTTTGTTGCTCAGGAACTTATAAATAAAGTTAAATCAAAGTGTTGCGGAATTAAGGAATCAAATAATATTGTTGTGTTTTTAACAATTCAATATTATTGTTTATCTTTGCGTCATGAATAGAACTCAGCCCATAGATTACAAATCCGTATTGTCCTTATTTCTTCCGGCAGGACTCCTTGAC
>NZ_NOVE01000020.1 GCF_002265625.1 Prevotella sp. 885 | reverse complement strand
AAGTCCCTTGTACATATTAATGCTGACATCATTTTTCATACAGCAAAGGTAAACATCTTTACGGAAAATCTATCATGTATCGTTGATATATTTGGGTAGGGATGCCACGGACTTTATCGGATGAGCCGAAAAATGTATTTCTAAAATCCTCAAGTTTCTTCATTAGCTCTAGTGACGTAACTACGTGAATTTTCTCTAAATTTGTGTTGTCGCAATTTCTATAATCCATTTGCTCGTCACTATCCAGAAACTTGCATAAGTATTTCATTCTAGGCATATCAGTATATATATACTGTTCCATAGAACGAAGTTCATTCAGCTTTGCTTCTCTCTGCTCCTCAAAATATTTTGTATTTAGGACCGGGGCATTATATTGGTATTCATATTTCTTTGTTTTGCCATAGATAACCTCGTTGATGATTCCTTGATCTATCAAATCTGCTTTAATCACCCTTGCTTGAGTTTGCTTAAGATTAGCCTTTTTTAGGATTTCTCTCTCAGACAGAGGTTCTTCTTTTAATAATTCTATGACCTTTTGATATTTTTTTATTGACGGACGAGCACCATCTATGAATGAAAGAGGAAGTACTAAGTCTGTAGGCACTTCTCTTCCATTGTCTTTACTTTCGTTGTAAAACAATATTATACGTGTAGGTTTTCCGTCACGTCCCGCACGTCCAATCTCCTGATAGTAGTGAATAGGTGATGCTGGAATTTGAGTATGTATGATAAAACGAATGTCAGGCTTATCTATTCCCATACCTAAAGCATTGGTTGATACTACACACTTCCATTTGTTTTGCATTAGGCCACTCTCTATAGACCTTCTTGTATCTGCATCGAGACCTGCATTATAATCTATAGCTTTGACTCCGACAAACTGAAGCCATTTCGCATAAGTTTCTGTGGCTATACGTGTGCCTGTATATATTAAGCCAATACCATCTAATTTGCCAATGTTTTGAGCCAACCATATCATTTTTTCATCTTCAGACATAACCTTTATTACTTGCAGAGCAAAGTTCGGTCGCACAAGGCTTCCTCTGATTGTAGTCAATTGTCCACCTATCTGTTGTTCAATATCATGTTGAACCCTTTCTGTTGCGGTTGCAGTAGTAGCAAGGACAGGTAAGTTCTTCGGAAGGAACTGTACTAAATTAATAATCCTGCGGAACGATGGCCTAAAATCATGACCCCAAACAGAAATAGTGTGTGCTTCATCAATTACAATCATTGAAAGCTTTATGTGACGAGTAGCTTCTATCCATTCGTCATTCTCCTGTCTTTCGGGTGCTATATATAATATCTTTACTTCATTGTTTTTAGCACGTCGAATAGCTTCTTGATTATCCTCATGCGACTGCTCTGAATTAATATAAGCTGCAGGAATGCCTTTTTTCACCAATCCTCTAACTTGATCACGCATTAGAGCTATCAGTGGAGAAAAGACAACCGTAACTCCATCAAATACTGTGGCAGGGAACTGGTAACACAACGATTTGCCGAATCCTGTACGTTCTATCATTAGGATTCGTTCTCCTCGAAGTATTCGTTCGATAGACTTCCACTGTTCATCATAGAAATGCTCTATGCCAAATTTTTCCTTCAGTTTTGTTTCAGCATCTTTTCTTGTCAAAATAATCTGCATACGCATTTTGTTTTAGATATTTTTTATATTGCAAAATCATTTCATCTCTGACATTATCCGAAACGGAGGGCGTACAAGAGGTAAATCTTGCACTTGGACACGATGAGCCTGTGTCGGTAGGCTGCCCATTATACAATGAAGCGTTAGCCGTTAAAGGCTGTTTGGTGTTATCTTCCAATGTGGTTGTTCAGAGGTTAGATTAAACCAATAGACTTTCTTTTGACGGAATTGTCATTTATTGACCACAAAAGTAAGGAATCTTATTCGGACGAAAGAATAAATAATTGGAAATCTTTACTTTTGGCATCACATTTCTGTGATTCGAGGTGATTTGTAGTGCTGATTGCTACAAATCGCCTCTCATTGTCATTATCTGGATAAACCTTGTGGTTTCTTTTTTGATGGCGCTCCTAACCCCAACTTCTGTGTTCCGTCCCAATTAGTGAGTTGGTCAGCACAACCATTGGAGCCACCGAGTGAAACGTATGTATATAGGGCAGTAAAGTGGAAGACAAACTTCTTGATTCTTGACAAATCCTCCGAAGGGAGTGATATCGACTTGCCCATGCTTAGCAATGCAGAGCAATGTGCCGACATGAGCTTGTTTATCCAGCCCGTAGTGGGAAGAGGCTGGGGCATGCACTGATAGTCATTGATGTGGCGAACTGCATATTGCGAGGAACCTGAACCCTATAAATAATCCTTGGTTCTTCTTTGATGGTGACGAGAGCGTGTTATGGGTGTCGGTGTTCCTATTCCTTTGTCTGCTTCCTCAGTCTCTGCTGCACCCAAAGGAAGACGGGGATTAGGAAGAGGTCTGCCATGCACCAGGCTACGGGGTCGCCTAAGCAGACGCCGGTCCATGCCAGTGCTGGGACGAGCCAGAGGCTTACGCCACAGCGGGCTATCATCTCCATTACGCCGCTCAGCATGGAGAGATTGCTGAAACCGAGACCCTGGATGGAATAGCGCAGGATGGTGAGTAAGCCGAGGGCAGGATAGAAGTAGTTGGCGATGCGCATGAACTGTGCTGCGCGGCTTACCACTTCTGCCTCGCCGCTGTCAACGAAGAGACGCATCATCCAGTCGGCGAAGGGATAGATGATGGCGAAGGTGAAGACAAAATAGATGAGCATCAGCGTTATGGCGTCCTTTACGCCCTTGGTGACACGGTCCATGCGACGTGCTCCGAGGTTCTGTCCGCAGTAAGTTGCCATTGCCACTCCGATGTTCTCAAAGACGCAAGTGAAGAGATACTTTATTCGCATTGAGGCGGTGAATGCTGCCACGCAGGTGGTGCCGAGGGCATTGTTGGCGCTCTGGAGCATGATGATGCCGATGCCGGTGATGGAGAATTGCAGTCCCATTGGCACGCCGTTGTTGAGCAGGATGCTCGTGCGCTTGTTGTCGAAGCGTCGCTCGTCGCCCTTCGGTATGAGCAGCTGCATGTGCTTGCGGATATACCACAGGCACAATATTACGGAGAGCGCCTGCGACAGCCATGTGGCTATGCCGGCTCCTGCCACGCCAAGACCGCAACCGAGGATTAGCACAACGTCGAGCAGCACATTCACCACTGCCGATGTAATAAGGAAGTAGAAAGGCTGGCGCGAATTGCCGAGGGCGCGTATCTGACCTGAGAAGAGATTGAATCCGAATGTCAGCGGTATGGCTGCGAACTGAAGTATAAGGAAGATGTAAGCATCGTGGAAGATGTCGGCGGGTGTGTTGACCATCTGCAGAATCCGACGGCAGAACATCAGCGAGAGCAGCGTCACCACCGTTGCCATAACTGCCGAAATGCGCACGGCATTGGCAACATAGAGGCGCATCTTGCTATAGTCTTTCGCACCGAACGATTGCGCCACGGGGATGGCGAATCCTGCGCAAGCTCCGTTGCAGAATCCCATAACGAGGAACATGATGGAGGATGAGGCACCCACGGCAGCCAGCGCTCCGACGCCAATCCAGCGTCCTACGATGGCAGCGTCAATAACGAGATACATCTGCTGGAGGATGTAGCCCAATATCAACGGCAGAGCAAACTTGGTGATCTGTCGTAACGGTGAGCCTACGGTCATGTCGCTTACTGAGGCTGTCTTGGCATGAGCCGCTGTCTGGTTCTGTTTTGTTTCTTCTGTTTCCATTTCGGTGCAAAGTTAGATATTTTGATGGAAATAGAAAAAAAATTGATAGTCCACCTTAATTTTCAGCCTCCATAATTCTTATAATAGATAAAGCATGTCGGAAAAGGACATGAATAATACGAAAGATAACAATATATTAACAACTAAAAAACAAGAAGAATTATGAAAAGAGTATTCAATCTTTTGGTGGTGGACGAGAGTGGCAGCATGGAGATTATCCGCAAGCAGGCATTGATGGGCATCAACGAAACACTTGAGACAATCCGCAAGATAGAGAAAGCGCACCAGGACCTCGAGCAGCGCGTGACGCTCATCACCTTCGACAGCACACACAAGAAGCTGTTCTATGACAACGTGGCAGCTGCGGACGCTCGCAGTCTTGGCGCACGCGATTATTGTCCGGGTGGAGCAACGCCGCTCTATGACGCCATCGGCATGGGCATCGCGAAGATTAACGCCCAGGCAACGGAGGACGACAACGTTCTTGTGACCATCATCACGGACGGCGAGGAGAACTGCAGCGAGGAGTATAATCTTGGCATGATAAAGAATCTCATTGAGAAACTGAAGAAGCAGGGATGGACGTTCACCTTCATCGGCACCGATAACCTCGACGTGGAGGCAATGGCAACGGACATGGGCATCGACAATCACCTGATGTTCGAGGAAAACGAGGAGGGCACGAAGGAAATGTTCGCCCGTGAGAAAAAGTCGCGCATGCGCTATAGTGCTTGCGTGGCGTTGGGAGAAAGCATGCCGACGGGCGAATACTTCGACAAAGAATAGCTCAGTTGAGAGTTTAGAGTTGAGAGTTTGTCAAGTTGAGAGTTCAGAGTTGAAAGTTGAGAGTTGAATATTGAGAATTCTTGTCATATCATAACTTTCAACTCTCAACTCTGAACTCTCAACTTGCTTTAATCCAGCTCCTTCCAGAAGCTTTCCGGCAGCCAGATGTTGCTGACATTGCAAGCTTCCTTGAAGAGTGGTGCGATGTCCTCTGGCTCGAAGCCGGCAATGCCGCAGCCGATTGGCGTTACGAGGAACGTCAGCTCGGGATGTTCCTTGGCGTAGGCGATGAAGTCGTCCACGTAGGGACGGATGGTTTCGGTGCCGCCCTGCATGGTTGGAATGGCATAGCTTCTGCCCTGCATGCCGACACCCTTACCCATTATGGCTCCGAAACGTCGATGAGCTACGCGGGCAGCGCCGCCGCCGTGCATACCGGCAAGGTTGCTGCCAAATACAAACACTTCGTTTTCCTGTAAATTGTCAATCCAGTTGGGAGTGACGCGTCCTTTCTTGATGTCTTCCATATCAGTATGTATAAAGTTGCAATATTCGTACATAACATGTCCGAGATTCGGAGCCGAGCATTTGGGAGCTTCGCATTCCATGGACAGTCCGTATTCGTTTGTCACGTAATAGCGCTTGAAGTATGGCACCACCACGTCGTGCATCATGCGGTTATAGCGTTCGGTGACAGCAGGTTGGCTGATGCCGAGCTGCTGCGCGATCTCCTTTCCCTTAAATCCCTCCACGAAAAGCATCTGAAGGATGTGGAGTTCTTGCTGTCGCGTCCGTAATAGATGTGGCATATCTCGTCGATGGTGTTGCGGAAATCTCCAGCAAACACATCGTCCTGCACGTCGAAGTTGATGCGTGTATTGCCCATGCGCTCCTCCAAGCTTTCCTTCCGTTGCTCCTTCTTCAGCCCCTTTAGCTTGTCGAGCACCAGGAAGCGGAACCCGTTGACCATCCATGTCTTGAGCGACATTGATGTCTTGCGGTCCTCCAACTGACGGAAGTCATGCCGGCAGAGCGCGAGGTAATACTCATGGGCAAGCGAATAGAAGTCCATGCCTGGCTTGTACTGCAGATCATAACGTCGGTCGTATATGCAGTAAGCCACGCGGCAGTAGCCGTAGAAGTATTCTTTGACAATATGTTCGTTGGCGTTGCGGAAACCTTCGAGAATCTCGTCGTCGGTAAGTTGCGCAACATTCTTATCTGTTTTCTCCATAGTTGTTGTGGTTTCAGATTTTGTTTTGATGGTGTAAAGTTACGAACAATAAATAGTCGGGGCAAATATTCCGTCAGTTTTTCGGTATAGTGAAATATTATGCTTACCTTTGCTTTGCATTTATTATATAAATAGGTAAACATAAAAGAGACAATGCATACAAGAGAAGAAAAAATGAAGGCTTTCGGCAGACTGCTGGACGTTCTGGACGAGTTGCGCGAGAAATGTCCGTGGGACCGAAAGCAGACCAATGAGTCGTTGCGCCCCAACACCATAGAAGAGACATACGAGCTGTGTGACGCCCTCATGAAGGACGACCAACCCAATATCTGCAAGGAGCTTGGCGACGTGCTGCTGCACGTATGCTTCTATGCCAAGATAGGACAGGAGAAGGAACAGTTCGACATTGCTGATGTCTGCAACAAGCTGGTGGACAAGCTCATCTTCCGTCATCCGCACGTCTATCATCCTTCGCAGGTGGGCGCTCCCGATCCGAAGCCGCTGCCTTACGGCGAGAAGCCTGAGGAGCAGGACACGTCGGAGGAGGTGAAGACGGCACAGCAGGTTATAGAGAATTGGGAACAGATAAAGCTGCGTGAGAAGGACGGCAACAAGCGCGTGCTCTCAGGTGTGCCCGACGCATTGCCGGCGCTCATCAAGGCTTACCGCATACAGGACAAGGCACGCAACGTTGGCTTCGACTGGGAAGACAAGGGCGACGTATGGGGAAAGGTTCGCGAGGAACTTGGCGAACTTGAGGCTGAGCTTAGACGTGAAGACCGCGAACGCTCAACTGAGGAGTTTGGCGACTTCCTCTTCTCGCTCATCAATGCCGGACGTCTGTATAAGATAAATCCCGACACAGCTCTTGAGAAGACCAATACGAAGTTTATACGCCGATTCAACTACATCGAAGAGCATAGCATACGCATGGGCAAGCCATTGAAGGACATGACGCTCGGCGAAATGGACGAACTTTGGAACGAGGCAAAAGCTCATGAGAAAAAGGAAGATTAACGAATAAAAAAACAGATTAGTTATGAATAAGTTCAGATTGTTTATGATGGCAGCCGCCGTAGTGTTTCTTGCCGGTTGTAACGTCAAGAAGGAAAAGTCGCAGGCGGTTGTGGATGACGAAGAGGTGGTGGCTGACTCTACAGTATACGGAGTTTGTGGCGATGGCACGTCCATGCACTCGCTGGAACTCATAACCGATGCTGGCGACACCATTACGTATACCATATTGGATGCTGAGGCTGACTTGGACGGCGGACTGTCGTCTGGTCCGGTCACCACAGTAGTGGGTGGCATGATGAGCGGTGACAAGATGGCGGTGACAGGACATAAAGTGGAGGGCGAGATGCTCGCTGACCGTGTCATAAACGTCACCTCGCTGCTCGGTCACTGGACCAGCTTGGACAAGAATTTCGAGATAGAGGAGGGCGGAACCGTACGCTCGAATGTCAAGGCGGAGACCAATCCGTGGACATCATGGAAGATTCTTAACGGACAGCTGCTCCTTAACAGAGACACATTTGCCATTGATAACCTTGGAGCAGACTCGCTGGCTATAGAGAACGCACGCGGCATCTTCCTCTTCAAGCGTCAGAAATAATAAATCTTATGGAACCATTTAAAGTTCATATCCTTGGATGCGGCAGCGCCTTGCCCACATTGCGTCACAATCCGTCGTCGCAGGTGGTGGAGATACGTGAGAAGCAGTTTATGATAGACTGTGGCGAGGGTACGCAGACTCAGATGCGCCGATCACGAGTGGGATTCAACAAGGTGATGGCGATATTCATCAGTCACATACACGGCGACCATTGCTTCGGACTCATCGGTATGCTGTCGTCCTTCGGACTGCTCGGACGTACCATGCCACTTTCCATCTATGGACCGAAGGAACTTGGCCCCATTCTTGACACGCTCCTCACCACATTCTGCAACGACTTCGACTATGAGATAAAGTTTCATGCTGTCGACACGTCGCGTCAGGAGGTGGTATACGAGGACCGCAGTCTTACCGTCGAGACCATACCGCTGAAGCATCGCCTCCCATGTGCCGGATATCTGTTCCGCGAGAAGCCGACATTGCCGCATATACGTCGCGACATGATTGACTTCTATCGTATACCGATATCGCAGATAAACAACATAAAGAACGGTGCTTCGTGGATCGACGAGGAGGGCAATGTAATACCAAACAGTCGCCTCACACGTCCTGCAGACCCGCCACGCAGCTATGCCTATTGCAGCGACACGTGCTACCTGCCAGGTCTTGCCGACAGGCTGAAGGACGTGACGTGCCTCTATCATGAGTCTACCTATGCCGATGAGGACGAGGACAAGGCGCAGAAGTATTTTCATTCCACAGCTCGACAGGCAGCTATGGTGGCACGGGATGCCGGCGTAGGACGCCTGTTGCTCGGTCACTACAGTTCGAAGTATAACACGGAAGACGTGCTCCTGCAGCAGGCTAAAGAAGTGTTTGCCGAATCTTCGCTAACAAGTGAGGGCATGGTGGTGACGCTGTAGGGAGTGATCAGCATGGAATAAACAAAAAGTAAGGAATAAAAAACGGAAAAGATTGTAATGGAAGATAACGTAAAAGAGGGAAATCAGCGTCTTCGTGTTACGCTCCTTGGTACGGGTACGTCGGGTGGTGTGCCTTCGTTGGGATGCCAGTGCGAGGTTTGTCGCAGCCAAGATCCGCGTGACAAGCGTATGCGCTGTGTGGTAATGGTGGAGTCGGAGAGTGGCACGCGTGTGCTCATTGATTGTGGTCCGGACATCCGTCAGCAGCTTAAGCCGCTACCTTTCAAGCCCTTTGATGCTATTCTCCTAACGCACATCCATTATGATCATGTGGGTGGCATCGATGATTTGCGCCCCTTCTCCGTCTTCGGTCCGATACGTCTGTATGGCGATGCCAAGACTTGCAGTCACGTGCGCAACATCATGCCTTACTGTTTCGGCGACCATCTCTATCCCGGTGTGCCAAAGCTGGAGCTTCACACCCTAACGCCTCACGCACCGTTAAGCGTGGGCGACTTGCGGATAATGCCCATTGAGGTGATGCATGGCAAGATGCCTATACTCGGTTTCCGCATCGGAAGCTTCGCCTATATCACGGATATGAAGACCATCGGCGACGGCGAATTGCCATATCTGGAAGGAGTGGAGACGCTCGTTGTGAATGCCTTGCGTTTCGAGAAAGAACATCATTCTCATCAGCTCGTCGACGATGCCGTCCGCTTCGCGCGTCGCATAGGAGCCAAGCGTACCTATATAACGCACGTCTGTCATCACATCGGGCTTTACGAAGAGGCGTCAAAGCGAATGCCCGAAGGCGTAAGCTTGGCTTATGACGGAGAGGTGATAGAATGTTAGATGCTTACAATCGTAGGCATCTTTTGGGTGGGGAGTGTTATTTGCGCTTCTTTTTCTTTCCGAAGTTTCCGAAGAGGAAAGCACCTTCCTGGTATCTGCGGTATAGTTTCCAGCCCAACAAAGCGCCGTCGAAGACACCGGTGCCAAGGCTTACCATTCGTGCCAGTTTCTGAGCACGGTTGCGTGGCTCCTCTTCTTCCTTGTGGAACAGGTCGTTCCACTTAGACGCTATCGTCTCTTCGTCTTTGTCAATCTTTTCGCGAAGCTGCTGTTTGTATGCCACGATATCGGAAAGAGAGCGGAACTCTCTCTTCGTCTTAGGGCTGGTGTCTGTATTCTGCATCTCTTATAAATTTGACTTGGAAGGATGAATGATTGTTCTTGAATGTGTTGTTACTCCTGCATAAGCAGGCTTGCCAGGAATCTGACAAGTGGTCTCTCTATCCATCTCTTTCTGAACACCACGAACAGCAAGAGCACTAAGAAATAGGCGCCAGCCACACATGCGAAAGCGGCTGCCATGCCCATTATGGGCTGCAGCGCATAAACAGTGGCAAACGACAAATAGATGAGCGCAAGAAACAATAGGATAAGCAACAGCCCCACCATGATGAAGGCTGTCAGCAAGCGCACTATCTTATCAATTACATCGAGCTTCATATACTTAGTACGAAGCCCGATGTAATGCCTTATGGCCTCAATAAGCTGCGCTATGGTCTCTATGTTTTTGTCTGTCGAGAACATTTAGCCAGTGAATGAGGAATAATGATTTATGCGTTGTCGCCGTCAGTTGCGTCCTGGATGTCGTCCACGAGGTCTTCCATCTCCTTACGGCTGACCTTGATGTTGTGCTTCTTGCAGAAGTCGTCAACAGCGTCACCAATCTTAGTGCGTGTCTCGCTACCCTTTTCGGGCGCCAAAAGAATACCTAATGCTGTACCGGCGATAGCTCCGCCGAGGAATGCTCCAATGTAACCTAATGCTTTCATGTTGTTAATGTTTTAAAGTTATAGTAATATCTTATCTTTCTGAAAGCAAATATAGCAATTATATTTCAATTAGCAAAGGATCGTGCCTTTATTTTTTGTTAATTTGTATTTTATTTAATCTTTCGTCTTGTCAAAAACCTATAATTGTTGATTTAACAAACTTTATGTGGCGTTAGAGGTGATAATTATGATATATTTTGTAATTTCGCAACGTATTATAAATACATGTCAAGAACTAAATAAATATAAACCCAACAATAATCAAAACAGGAATATGAAGAAAAGTATGGTATTGTGCGCAGGCATCTGCGCAGTGTTGGCTTTTGCAAGTTGCTCAGGCTCTAAGGAAAGCGCATATAAGAAGGCATATCTCAAGGCTCAGGCAAAGCAGGAGCAGCCTGCTGAGCAGCCGGTACAGGAGGAGGCTCCCGTTGTGGCTCCGCTCGTGGAGAAACCTGCCAACGAGACAACTGTTATCGACAATACGGACAATGTGACTGTACGCACAGAGGACTTCCAGCTGATCAGCGGTCCCGGTCTCAGCAACTTCAGCGTTGTGGTAGGATCGTTCGGCGTTAAGGCTAACGCAGAGGGACTCCAGAGCCGTCTGAACGGACAGGGCTTGCAGGGTCAGATTGTCTACAACTCAGAGCGCAATCTCTATCGCGTAGTAGCAACTACATTCGCTACAAAGAGCGAGGCTGCTCAGTCACGCGACCAGTTGCGCGGACAGTTCCCCGACGCATGGCTTCTCTATAAGAAGTAAGACGTAAACATACCAGTATATATACATTATAATATAGTGGCACGCATACTTTCTATCGACTATGGAAAGAAGCGCACAGGTATAGCAGTCACCGATCCGCTCCAGATTGTTCCGGGCGGATTGGCGACCGTTTCTACGTGTGAGCTTATGAAGTTTCTCTGCGACTATGTGGAGCGCGAGGACGTGGAACGCATCGTCATCGGCGAACCGCGACAGCTCAATGGCGAGCCAAGCGAAAACCTGGCACGCGTAAAGCAGTTCGTGGCTCAATGGCGCAAGCAGAAACCGCAGATACCCATAGAGTTCTTCGACGAGCGCTTCACGTCGGTATTGGCGCATAAGGCCATCATCGACAGCGGCATAGGACGTAAGGCACGTCAGAACAAAGCTTTGGTGGACGAGATAAGTGCCACCATTATTCTTCAAGACTACCTTCGTACGAAGGGACTGTGAGGCAAGACACAGCCATGGTATTGAATAACAGCCATGGAATAATTGCCCACTGCATTTTTTTAGAACGAAACATGATTTTACCGATTTATACTTACGGCAACCCCGTACTGCGTAAGGAAGCACAGGACATTGACGCCAGCTACCCGGAACTGCAGACGCTTATTGCCAACATGTACGAGACACTTAAGGAGAGCGACGGCATCGGACTTGCCGCACCGCAGATTGGTCTCGACATCCGCCTTGTGATTATCGACCTTGACGTACTCAGCGAGGATTTGCCCGAATACAAGGACTATCGTCACGCATTTATCAATCCTTACATCCTCGAGTATGATGAAGACTCGAAGAAGGAAACGATGGAGGAGGGCTGTCTCTCACTGCCCGGCATCCACGAGAGCGTGACAAGACCGACACGCATCCACGTGAAGTATCTCGATGAGAACTTCCAGGAGCACGACGAGTGGGTGGAGGGTTACCTCGCACGCGTCATGCAGCACGAGTTTGATCATCTTGGGGGAAAGATGTTCATTGACCGCATCTCACCGATGCGCCGCCAGCTTATCCGCGGAAAGCTGAAGAACCTGCTGCTCGGAAAGTTCCGCTGCGCATACCGCACCCGCCTTCCCAGAAAGTAAGAATTCCCTTGAATTACACGTAAAAGATTATTCATGAAGCATCTCATAGTCCTTATAATGATAGCCATGTTTGTGCCCCACAAGGCTGCGGCACAATTCAATACCGACCGGCTAATGGTGTCCGGAAGGAGCGCTCTCTATTATGAGGACTATGTGCTTTCCATACAGTATTTCAACCAAGTGCTCACGGCGAAGCCATACCTTTATGAGCCTTGGTTTTTTCGTGGCCTTGCCAAGTATTATCTCGACGACTATTCAGGAGCCGAGAGTGACCTCTCACACGCCATCAGTCTGAATCCTTATATCGCCAACATGTATGAGTTGCGCGGTCTGTGCCGTATTCGCCAGAACAGCTATGCTGACGCTATCGGCGACTATGACCATTCTTTATGTCTTAATCCGCAGAACCAGGCGGCATGGTATAACCGTGCGCTCTGCCGTGTGGAGCAGAAAGACTATGCACAGGCGCAGCTCGACCTTGACACTATAGTCGTGAAATGGAAGCAGTTTGCGAGTGCCTATTCGCTGAAGGCACAGATTTATCTGGCTGAGAAGGATACCACAAGTGCCGACAAATGGCTCGACCGCAGTCTCGAAATCGACCCCTATGACGCGGAGGCATGGACACAGCGTGCCATGATAAGCCTATCGCGAAGCAACTGGAAGGACGCCGACACTTTCCTCAGCAAGGCCATACACCTAAAGCCGAAGAACGTGGCGGCGTACGTCAACCGTGCACTTGCACGTTATAATCTCAACAATCTTCGAGGTACTATGTCTGACTATGATACAGCCATCGACCTCGACCCACAGAATTTTCTCGCACATTACAACCGTGGCCTTCTGCGTATGCAGCTTGGCGACGACAATCGTGCCATCACCGATTTCGACTTCGTCATACGCATGGAGCCGGACAATGTGCTTGCCATCTTCAATCGTGCCATTCTTCTCGACAAGACGGGCAATCTCAGAGCTGCCATACGCGACTATACACGTATGATAGAGCAGTTTCCGAACTTCTGGACAGGTCTGTCGCGCCGTGCCAACTGCTATCGTAGACTTGGCATGACAGCTAAGGCGGAACTTGACGAATTCCGCATCCTGAAGGCTCAGATGAACAAGCACATCGGAGTGCAACCGCGTTGGAGCAATGCCAAGAAGCGCCAGATGCGCCGCAGAAGCGAAATCGATCCCGATAAATATAACCAGATGGTGGTGGCGGACAGCAATACACCGGAGCGCGAGTATAAGAGCGACTACCGTGGACGTGTGCAGGACCGTGCCGCCAATCTTACAGCACTTCCTATGTTTGCGCTCTCGAGCATGGCGCAGCGTGGCGATGTGCGAAATTACAACGCTTTCTCACAGGAAGTGGAGGCTTTCAACAGAAACGGCAAAGGTCGTGGCGTGACTATTTTTGTAAACTGCGCTCCGCATCAGCTCTCGGCTGACGCCACCCGCAAGACGTTTGCCTCGATAGATTCGCTGACCACTGCCATTAACAACGGACGCGCTGGCAGCGAGGCTACGGCTCTGCTTACGCGTGCTGTGTTGGAAAGTGTGGCTCAGAACTATGACGACGCCATTGCTGACCTTACGGCATGTCTCTCAGTTGATTCCGCTTCCGTGCTTGCCCTTTGGCAGCGTGCTTACTGTAAGATGATGAAGGGCGTGTTCGATGCCTCGGCTTCGCTTCAGTCGTCTTCGCCGAAGAACAGCTTGACGGTTGGCGCAGGTGGCGCACATCTTACGTTTATGTCCGTGGTGGCAGACCTTACGGACGCCATCAAGCTCGACCACGACAACCAGTATCTCTATTATAACCGTGGCTGCGCCTACCTTTATAATAAGGACTATACGCTTGCAATAGACGACTTCACACGAGCTATCGCCATCGATCCTCGCCTCGCAGAGGCTTTCTATAATCGCGGCTTGGCACGTATCTCTGCCGGCAACAGACAGGAAGGCATCGCCGACCTTAGCAAGGCAGGCGAGCTGGGACTCTATGGCGCCTACAGCGTCATAAAGAAAGTATCGGCTGACGGAGGCAAGACAAAATAAACAAGACTATTAACATACATCGAAATAATAATACTTTAAACAGGCATTTTTATGAAGAGATTTTTTTACACTCCAACAGCCATTGAATGGTTGAAAGCTGCCGCATTCACAGCGGTAGTGCTTACTCCTGCCCTCGTTCAGGCGCAGGACGACCCTTCTGCACCTTCCAATCTCAAGGCAGTAGCTGATTATAATAAGGTGACGCTGACATGGCAGCGTGACGTTGTTTCGGACACGCTCTATAAGCAGGGATTTGAGGAGGCTGGCTTCCCGCAGGATGGATGGTCACAGACCCGTACTAACACGTATGACAACCTCTTCTCATGGTTCTCTTTCCCGACGGAAGAGATTAAGGAGAATGTTGAGGGATGGGAGTCGTGGATTCATTCCGGCGAACGCAGTGCAGCTTTGTTCTTTGATGATGCAGCGCCTCATACAGACGGTTCGTCGGCTGTGCAGAACGAATGGCTCGTAATGCCTGTCAAGGCAGGTGCCCGTTATGTTCAGTTCTATACTTACATAGACCCAAAGGTACTGACATGGGGTGAGGACGAAGGTTTCCCTGACCATTACTATGTGAAGGTCAGCCATGACGGAGGCAAGACATGGGAGGTTATTTGGGACGCCCGCTACGACAGCAACGGTTCGGACGGATGGCAGCTCGTGTCGCTTTATCTTGGCGACAACGCTGACGGTGAAGCCATTGTGGCTTTCCAGGCGCTCAGCGATACGGAGAATACAGAGTCAGGACTCTATCTCTCGTGGGTGATCGACGATGTACGTCTGCTTGACGCGGGCACTACGACTGCTGCCGATCCTGCGCACAGTCCGTCTGTTCGTCCGCTTGGCAACAGACCTACATACCGCAATTTTGTTCCTACAGGAAAGAAGGTGGCACGTCCTTACAAGCCAAGAAAGGCACCGGCACCAGCTGATTGCTATAACGTATATCTCGACAACAAGCGCATTGCTAAGAACCTTCACTCACTCACCTTCACCGATACGTCTGACAAGACAGCCGGCGTTCATCAGTATGCCGTACAGGCTGTGTCGTTGTCAGAGGATCTTACATCGCCGCTTGCAAAGATAGACGTAGAGATTAAGAAGGCTACACTAAATCCTCCCTCTAATGTCCGCGTGACATACAAGCAGGATGAAGAGACCGGCAAGTATGACGTAGCGCTCACATGGGATGCTCCCGAAGGCGAGCGCAAGCCAATCTATTATAATGCCTATGCCAATGGAGCGTTGTTCGGAGGATGGCTGGAGGATACCAGCGTAGGCCAGACTGGTCTGTCAAAGGGTATTTATACGTACACCGTGACCGCCGTATATGAGAATCCGGATGGAGAGTCTGAGCCGGTTGGTGATATAGTTGCTCTCGGAACCCGCCCTACGCCGTACAATCTCACAGCCGATCGCTCAGAGGACGGAACGCTTAATCTTGCTTGGACAGCACCGAAACCTTCTGAGAATGCAGTGGAGAAATACGTGGTATTCAGAGGAAACGACAAGATAGGCGAGACTACAGCAACAACTCTCTCTGAGGCAAACGCACCGGAGGGAAGTTACGACTACAGCGTGAAGGCTCTTTATGCAGACGGAGTCCTTTCTGTGCCGGCTACAATACAGGTGGAATATGGCGTAAAGCCTAATTACAGACTGCCGTTCGAGGAGAATTTTGACGGCGATATGAAGCCTGCCAACTGGACTGTTGAAAAGGTGGACGGAAGAATGAAGGACAACTATCTCTGGCGCTTCGATAACTGGTATGAGTTGCCGGTAAGTGGTGGCGGATTCAGCGGATGCTTTGCTTCCGTCAATGCTTCAGCCACAGGATTCCTCAACGTATTTACCACACTCGACACGCCGCCTCTCCTCCGCAACTCGGCAGACGGTCCTTACGTCACTCTCGAGTTCGATATGGACTATGCTATGAGCGGAAAGAAATCGGAGGCTGGTGTCTACTATTCGTATAATGCAGAGGATTGGGGTGAGATTGATGGCAATCTTCAGGGCTATATTCCTGCCGATCTTGCTGAGGGTGAGACTTGCAGACCGCAGCACAAGGCTTATGACGTGACGAAGTGCTTCGTTGATGACGTTACGCCGGTGTATTTTGCATGGAAGTATAACGCTAAGCAGGCATACCATCTTGCCATCGATAACGTCCGCATCTATAACTCCACGACCGTCGGCATTAATGGCATAACAGACAACAATGCTTCCACAAATGCCTCAGGTGCAGTATACAACCTTAACGGACAGCGTGTCGTGAACGCAAAGAAGGGTATGGCAAAGGGCGTATACGTACAGAACGGTAAGAAGTTTGTAGTAAAATAAACAGACTTTATTTTATATTTGAATATGATTAGAAAGACCATATCGAGAGTTCTCCTTCTTGTGGCGCTGTTTATGATCAGCATAGCCGTAAAGGCTGCGTCTGACAGTTATGTGCCGAAGAAGAGAGAGTTTCGCGGGGCTTGGATACAATGCGTAAACGGACAGTTCATCGGAATGTCCACACAGAAGATGCAGCAGACACTTACCTATCAGCTCGACGAGCTGCAGAAGGACGGCGTCAACGCTATCTTCTTTCAGGTCAGGGCAGAGTGTGATGCGCTGTATAAGAGCGACATCGAACCGTGGAGCCGCTTCCTTACAGGACAGCAAGGAAAGGCTCCGTCGCCTTACTGGGATCCGCTGCAATGGATGATTGAGCAATGTCACAAGCGTGGCATGGAGCTGCATGCATGGATTAATCCGTATCGTGCCAAGACAAAGACCACGTCAGCTTTAGACCCAAAGCATGTGGCGATGAAGCATCCGGGATGGGTGTTCCCTTATGACGGACTCTTCATCCTCAATCCCGGACTGCCCGAGAACCGCGACTACATCTGCCGCGTGGTAGGCGATATCGTGGAGCGTTACGATGTGGACGGCATACACATGGACGACTATTTTTATCCTTATCCCGTCAAAGGACTTAACATTCCCGATGACAAGGAGTATGCTCTCTACAACAACGGCATACGCGACCGTGGCGACTGGCGACGCGACAACGTCAACGTCTTCATAAAGCAGGTTTCAGAGCACATACATGCACTGAAGCCTTGGGTGAAGTTCGGCGTATCGCCGTTCGGCATTTATCGCAACAAGCGTCCTGGTGTGGAGATAGGCAGCAATACTAACGGCACCCAGAACTATGACGACCTCTACGCAGACGTACTTCTTTGGGTGAACAACGGATGGGTGGATTATAATGTGCCGCAGATATATTGGCAGATTGGTCATAAGGCAGCCGACTATAAGACGCTCATTGAATGGTGGAACCGTTATGCTTCTGCACGCCCGCTGTTTATCGGCGAGGATGTGGAGCGCACGGCTAAGTTTGCTGACGTGGACAATCCTAAGATCAATCAGATGCCGGCTAAGTATGCTCTGCATTCCAGTCTTCCAAATGTTGACGGCACCGTTCTTTGGTATGCCAAGGCTGCTGTTGATAATGTAGGCAATTATGGAACCATGCTGCGCCAGAAATACTGGCGTTATCCTGCTCTCCAGCCACGCATGCCGTTCATTGACGGTGGCGCACCGAAGAAGCCCAAGAAGCTCAAGCCGATATGGACCGAAGACGGACTCATCCTCTTCTGGACAAAGCCGAAGGGAAAGAAATGGAATGATGAGGTAAAGAAGTATGTGGTTTATCGTTTCTCGCCGGGCGAGAAGGTCAACATTGAGAATCCCGCAAGAATAGTGGCAATAACCTCAGACGAATTCATCAAGCTGCCTTTCGTAGACGGCAGTACACGCTACACTTACGTGGTGACCGCTCTCGACCGTCTCAGCAATGAGAGCACGGGAGCGAAGAAGAAGATAAAGCTGTAAGCGAACGGCAGAAAAGTATAATAAACAATACGTCCTGCAAAGGTCAAAAGGTATCATAACGAGATGCCTTTGCCTTTGCAGGACGTTTCTTTTGTCATCTTAATGTATCATGCTGAAGTCTGTTTATCGTTTTGCTTTCAAATAGGGTATGGCCATCAGTATGGCGTATAGAATCATTGCTGTTAAGCCGAAAGCTATTTTATTGTTAATAGTATTATTGGCGAATGTGGCACCGTAAAGGCATGCGGACATTGCTAAAAATACAGATGAAACCATTGATAATAATCTGATTTTTCTCATAGCAACTATTCTTCTTATAGGTGTATGATGCTAAAAGTCAGGCTCGTCCTGGCCGATTCCCAGGTCCTCGTCATCAAATCCGCAATCTTCTTCTTCATCCCAGTTATGTTTGCTACGATGTCCATAGTTATACTTACTCATAATTTCAATTATTTAAAAGGGTTAATATTTCTGCAAAATGCTGTTTTACTATGACCAGTATAGTATTTATCGCCAACCTGATAAGAGTTGCAAACTTCTCCATATCGAAAGAATTGCTTTACACTTTGCCAGTTTGCTTTCCATGCTTTGTCAAAAGCCTTCTTCTTACAACCGTCTGCACGGTGGCATGAACGGAAGCATGGATTGGTAACAACGTCAGGCTTATGCCCAAATACGAATATTGTTGTGCCTATTGCCATGAAAGCTGCTGTGCCTCCTACAACGTATAATACTTTCTTTGTTTTTGTCATTTTCTCATATTCAAACCAGGGATGTTTACTGGTCTTGAATGCAAAGTTAGTGGTAAGGTGTGAAAAATATGTGTGGAAAAATAACAAAAAAAGCCAGAAACTTACTATATGTGATATTAGTAAGTTTCTGGTAGTAAGTAGTAGGTTTCTGATAGTAAGTAGTAAGTTTGCGACTTACTTTCCGTCATAAATCTTTAGCGATTCTGTTTAGTCCGATCCACATTTTATCGGTAAAGAAGCGTATTGCTGTTTTGTTTTTAGCTACGTTTCCCTTAAGTGTAAATTTTTTTTCCACAAAATCTTCCATATATTTTTGTAGGTCGCTAATTTCTCGCATACCCAATACAGCATCAGCGCTGATATCGCTTCCTCTTGTGTAATTATATATTTTACTTTTGATTTTTTTTTCTGTAATACATAAAGAGGTTAGTGCGTCGTAATAGGCTTTGTATTCCCATCTTTTTGTAAGACATGTGCTGTGTAAAGCGAAATATCCTGCAAACACACAGGCTTTAAACGCCAGATCTTCGTCAATCTCAACCTTTTTCCCATCTTTCTTCACTGCCTGTGTTTCTTGCACGCACTTTTTTATTAATACAGGTATGGTTTTAAAGAAATCAATGATCTTGCCTCGCATTTCTTCTTTACATGGCATAGAGCACCAAGCTTTTTCGTTGTCAGTCTGTATTTGGGGTTCGCATATAGCAGTAGTTGGAGCCGCTTCTTTTTGAGGTGCTGGCAAGGTACGGTAAGTCTGAGTAGCATGTTCGATAAACTCAAGAAATTGTTGGTCTGTAACTTCGTTTTGGCAAAAGCAGAAATTCTCTCCAAGCCAATCGCCTTTTGTTAAAAATGAGAAGAAATCCTTAATAATTGGATACGATTCCATTTTTTGACGAGCGAAATCCCTTAGCCTATTTAAAACCACAGGAAGAAGTTCTTTGTTTTTTGCATATTGGTCTAATCTGCAAACGATATCGTGAAAAGAACTCAAAAAATCAAAACTCGTCGCTTCAAATATTTTGCCTTCTCTATAATAATCTTTAATGTAATTGAATCTGTCAGAGGCTTCGTTCATTACATCCTCTATTTCCTTCTCAGGAGTTGCAGTTTCGTTAAGATACGTCTGTATAGCATCCAATCTTATGTCATAAGTGCTATTTATTAATTCACAATATTCGGCATCGTTCACAGTCTCACCGTCGTAACAATCTACAGCTTCGATTATTTCATTTTCCGCTTCTGTAAATATATTTTCCATACGCACAATGTGGGCACAGGTCTTTGAGGCGAAGGAATAATCTATATCATATTCGTATATTGTGCTTTTAAACTGATTGTTATCTTCATGCCTGATGCTTTCTTTCAACTCGCTTTTTGCATAATCGCTACAGTTTAGATGCTCAATAATAAAATCTGCAACGTTGGGAGATATGGCAGATGTCATTATTTCGTACAGCTCTGTTGTGGTTAAGTGACAGTTTGGCAAGGTGTCCGAATCCTGAGATAGTATAAGTTGCTCTTGACGTCTAAGTTCGTCAATTCTACATATAATATAACTCATAGGTTCCAGAAATTCAATGCCTAAATCAAGCAAAGGGAGTAGTTTAGTTGCTTCTTTTTCATCTGAGGACATGATGTCTTGCCTCAACTGTCGAAGAAATTTCTCTTGTTTGTTATTGTTTTGATTAGAAAATACAGCTCCTTTTATTCTTTGGATATAAAATGGTAGGTTCAGTTTATTGTTCATATTCCGTAATAATATAAAAGCGACGCTTTAAGATAGTTAAAGCGCCGCTATATGAGAATGATTTCAATACTTTATTCCTCCTTCATCAGCGAATCGAAGAAGGAGTCGAGGTCGGTGTCGAGACCTTCCATGAGGTCCTTGCCTATGATGATGGTGTCGTCGTCAGCGAGATACAGTTCGGCGATGCCTTCCTTCTCGTCGTTCTCAAGTACGAAGCTGTAAGGCTTGAGTATTCCGAGATTATCGAGAGTTTTCGACATTGAGGCGAATGTAGTGGTGAGGATGTCATGCACGCTTTCGTAGAAGTCCTCGTCGTTGTTTCCAATCCACTGTTCAACGACACAGCGTGTTATCTCCTTGTCGTCATCGTCGAACGCTACCATTTCGCCGCTTTCCTGCGAGACGCGCACGTGTATGTCAGTAACAAGTGACGTTTCTTCGTTAAGCGGAAATTTTTGGGCTATTTTCTTCAGAAAACGCTCAATCTGCTGTGTTGTCTGTTCAGAGGCTTTCATCATTTATGTTTTTTGATTGGTTTTTAGAATATTACTTTCAATTGCAAACTTACATAAAATCTTCCGATTAATAGCCTGTTTTCCTGAAAAAGTTGATATTTACCTATAGCGTATCATGTAAAAAAACACTCATTTGCTTGTCATAACCGATTTATAGTATTACTTTTGTATCATAAAATAGCGCATTGGCGTTAATAATATAGTCATTTTACAATATTATAAACATTAATATAATAAAACTTGAGAAAATGAAACAGACAATCTTGGTTACGGGTGGTACCGGATTTATCGGTTCACACACCACTGTAGAGCTTATCGAAGCTGGTTACAAGGTAGTGATTGTTGACGACCTCTCCAATTCGAAGATTGAGGTTCTTGACGGTATTGAGAAGATAACAGGCGTGCGTCCTGCTTTCGAGAAGGTGGACCTTCGTGACAAGGAAGCTACTGAGAACGTGTTCAAGAAATATCCTGAGATCGAGGGTATCATCCATTTCGCTGCATCCAAGGCTGTCGGCGAGAGTGTGCAGAAGCCGCTGCTCTACTATCGCAACAACATCGTTTCACTCGTAAATCTTCTGGAGCTTATGCCGCAGTACGGCGTAAAGGGCATCATATTCTCTTCAAGCTGCACCGTTTACGGTCAGCCGAAGCCTGAGAACCTCCCCGTTACAGAGGACTGTCCTCATCAGAAGGCCACATCTCCTTACGGCAACACTAAGGAGATAAACGAGCAGATCATTGCTGACTACATCCACAGCGGTGCTGCCATCAAGAGCGTCATTCTGCGCTATTTCAATCCGATCGGTGCCCATCCCTCTGCCGAAATCGGCGAACTTCCTAACGGAGTGCCCAACAACCTTATTCCCTACGTCACTCAGACCGCTATGGGCATCCGCAAGGAGCTGACCATCTTCGGCAATGACTATAACACACCTGACGGTACATGTATCCGCGACTACATCTATGTAGTTGACCTCGCAAAGGCTCATGTGGCTGCTATGCGTCGCGTGCTCGACGAGGATACTGATGCTGTGGAGTACTTCAACATCGGTACCGGCAACGGTAACTCTACACTGGAGATCGTTGAGACCTTCGAGAAGGCCACTGGCGTTAAGCTCAACTGGAAGTACGGTCCGCGTCGTGAGGGCGATATCGAGAAGATTTGGGGTAACGTAGACAAGGCTAACAAGGTGCTCGGCTGGAAGGCTGAGGCTAAGCTTGAGGATGTGCTCCGCTCTGCATGGAAGTGGCAGGAGAAGCTTCGCAAGGACGGAGTGATGTAATTCTGATACTTAAAAGACGTCCGAGACGTCAATGAGATAAAACTAAAAAGGGAAGTCTGAGCCTTGCGGTTCGGACTTCCCTTTTTTAGTATATTATTTATTTAGAAGCTTCTCTGTTATTACAGGTTCTTCATGATGTCGAGCAGGTGATCCCAAACCATCTGTACGGTCGGGATGTGCAGACGCTCGTCTGGTGTGTGAACGTCACGGAGAGTAGGACCGAACGAAACCATGTCGAGGTTCGGATAGCGCTCTGAGAACAGACCGCACTCCAGACCAGCGTGGATGCCCTTAACGATAGGTTCCTTGCCGAAGAGCTTCTTGTAAGACTCAACAGCCACCTTTGTGAGCTTGCTGTCCGGATTCATCTTCCATGCGGGATAGCCGTCGCTCATCTTAACTTCAGCACCAGCCAGCTCAAACACAGCCTTGATGGTGTTGGTCTCGTTCTCGAGGTTGCTCATTACGTTAGAGCGCTGTGATGCCACGATGTTGATTTCGTTCTCAGAAGTGATTACGCTTGCTACGTTGTTGGATGTCTCCACCATCCATGCGAGAGCCTCGTCCTGACACATTGCGAATACGCCGTTGTCGATGGCCTGCATACAGCGGATAAAGCGTGTTGAGCAATCCTTGGCGATAACTGTCTCAGCGTCTGTGCTCTCAAGACCGAACTCCATTGCTGTGTCAGTTACGTGGAACTCTTCTTCTACGTTAGCTGTGAAGATGTTCCAGTCTACGCGTACTGTCTCTTTCTCGTTAGCAGGAACTGCGAATACGATGATGCCGTCACGAGGAATGGCGTTGTGGAGCTTGCCTGAGTTGAACTGAGCCAGACGGAGGTCCATCTTGTCCTGCTCCATGTAGAGGAAGCGAGAGAGAATCTTGATGGCGTTGGCACGCTTCTTATTGATGTCGTCGCCAGAGTGACCGCCCTTCAGACCCTTGATGGAAGCCTTGAGGAAGAAGTAGCCGGCAGGAGCCTCTTCGCGCTCGAAGGTGAACTTGGCGCTTGTGGTCTTGCCACCGGCGCAAGAGATGAAGATCTGACCCTCGTCCTCAGAGTCGAGGTTGACGAGCATGTCGCCCTTCATAAATCCTGCCTTCATGCCCATAGCACCAGTAAGGCTGGTCTCCTCGTCGCGTGTGAACACACACTCCAGCGGACCGTGCTCGATGTCGTCGCTGTCGAGGATGGCAAGCTCGATGGCACATCCGATGCCGTCGTCAGCACCGAGAGTGGTGCCCTTAGCTTTGAGCCACTCACCGTCTACGTAAGTCTGAATAGAGTCCTTGAAGAAGTCGATGTCTACGTCTACGAGTTTGTCGCACACCATGTCCATGTGGCTCTGGAGAATAAGCGTAGGCGCATTCTCGTGACCCTTAGTGGCGGGCTTGCGGATGATTACGTTACCGGTCTCGTCGGTTACGGTCTCAAATCCGTGTTTCTTACCAAAGTCCTGTAAGTACTCAATCATGCGCTCCTCGTGCTTTGACGGGCGCGGAATTTTGTTGATTTCAGCAAACTGCTCGAACACGCGAGCAGGTTTCAATTCGCAATTACTCATTTTTCTTTAAATTTCTTTATGTTATAAGTACAATAATCTGAATTTTCGATAATTTATTTTGTCATGCGGCTGATTTGCATTACCTTTGCATTAGCTTCATGAGAGCGGGTCTGATGCTGTTCCTTGTATAGAGGGAGGCATTTCCGTCTTTATCTTGCATTGATAATGCAAAGATAATGGAAAAGTGGAGACAAAACAAAATTAGTTGACTTATTTTAATTATTAAGTCATATTAGAAAGTTAAAAACGTTTAAGCGATGATAAAACTTCTTCTCTTGACATTATTAATAGTGGCAGTTTCTGTCGCTCTGTTGTCCGTGAAGGTGATAATCCGAAAGAACGGAAAGTTCTCTTCACAGCATGTCCATGACAATCCGGGACTGCGCAAGCAGGGCATCCACTGTGTGATGGATCAGGATCGTGAGGCACGCGAGAAGAACCGTGCATATTAGAAAAACAAGAAAACAATTATAAAAAAATGAACAAGAAAATCAGTTTCGGTACAATGGCGATTGCTGCTCTTGCAGCTTTCTCAATGTCGTCATGCGACAAGTCGAAGGCTCAGGTGGACGAGAAGCCCGCAGCAGAACAGCCCGCAGCTACACAGACAAAGATAGCATACGTAGAGGTGGACAGCATCATGTCTCAGTATAAGTTCTGCAAGGACTATTCGTTGATTCTTCAGAAGAAGGGACAGAACATCCAGAACACTCTCGCACAGAAGCAGCAGCAGCTCGAGGCAGCAGCAGCTAACTTCCAGCAGAAGGTACAGCAGAACGCTTACACACGTGAGCAGGCACAGGCCATCCAGTCTCAGCTCCAGAGACAGAACGCTGACCTCCAGTCACTCAACCAGCGTCTGAGCGGTGAGTTCCAGCAGGAGACAGAGAGCTATAACAAAGCTCTTCGCGACTCTATCCAGCACTTCCTTGCCGTATACAACAAGGACAAGAAGTACACTCTCATCCTCTCTAAGGCAGGTGACAACATCCTCTATGCTGACAAGGCTCACGACATCACCAACGAGGTTGTCGCTGGTCTGAACAAGGCTTACAAGCCCGCTGCCACAACAGAGAAGGCTAAGGACGCTAAGAAGAAGTAAGAGAAAGGTGGTTCCTTAATATATAAGAATATATAAGGGACAAATGAATAATTATGTTGAAGGCGTGTCGGAACGTATAGACTTATGTTTATATGTTCTGCCACGCCTTCTTTTTTAAGTAAGCCTGTCATTTCTTTTGCCCATACCATTTATTTTTGTAATTTTACAGCCTAAACAAATGGTTATGACAAAGAAGGAATTATACGCTCGTGTGCTTTCGTACTTTCGCGAACTGCATCCCGAAGTGACCACTGAACTTGAGTTCGGCTCCGTGTTTCAGCTGCTTGTCGCTGTTGTGCTTAGCGCCCAATGCACGGACAAGCGCGTCAATATGGTCACGCCCGATCTGTTCGCTCATTATCCTGACGCACGCTCAATGGCTGAGGCTGACGAGGCAGAGATTTACGAATATGTAAAGAGCGTCAGCTATCCCAATGCCAAGGCTCGCCACCTTGTCGATTTGTCGCGTATGATTGTGGCAGACTATGGCGGAGAGGTGCCGGAAGATTTCGATAGTCTACTGCGTCTGCCTGGCGTAGGACGCAAGACAGCCAATGTGATGCAGGCTGTGGCTTTCGGACAGGCAGCTATGCCCGTCGACACGCATGTCTTCCGTGTAAGTCATCGTCTCGGACTCGTCCCCGCTTCTGCTGACACGCCTCTCAAGGTGGAGACCCAGCTAAAGAAGCATATTCCGGCTGACAGTCTGTCACGTGCCCATCATTGGTTGCTCCTGCATGGTCGTTATGTCTGCACAAGCCGAAAGCCTCATTGCAAGGACTGTCCCTTCGACAGTTTCTGCCCTAAGCGACTTGAAGGATCGAAACTATAAGAATACCATAATAAAGATAACAGCTAATGATAACTAACGGACGTGTACAGCTTTGGCCCTTCCTGCGTGTGGCTTTTTTCCTTGTCGTGGGAGTGCTTATTGGCGATGCCTTGGACTGTCGCGTTCCTTCTTGTGTGTGGATGTGGGCGTACGTGGCTTTGCTTTCCGCGTTTGTCGCATCCTATTTCTTTTTGCGCAAACATCCCATTTTTCAGACTGTTGTGCTTTTTATTATGGTGGTGGCAGGAGGCTTGTGGCGCACCACCTGTTTTCTTGAGGACTATGATGTTTCTTTCTCCGGTAAGCCAGAATCTTATGAGGCTGTAGTGGAAACCCAACCGGTGGAGAAAGAACGTTCTGTAAAGTGTCAGCTTGCGGTGACGAAAGGAAGGCTTGCCGGTCACAGCATCATTGCCTTCTTTCCTAAAAAAGACTATCAGTATGAAGACGATGGCACTGGCGTGGATGCACGTCAGCTTGTCATCGGCGATGGTCTTGTGGTATGTTCGCGCCTGGAAAAGGCGGAGTGGGAGAGGAGAACGGCTGATAAAGGACGTGACAGTCACTTCGATTACGGGCGTTGGCTGAAGGTGCATGACGTGATAGCCCGCACGTATGTCCCCTATGGCAGTTGCGCCCGCAAGGTGCTCAGCCTTAACAGTCTGTCAATGCCGAAACGCCTGTCCATCATGCTCGACCGAGTTCGGCGTAAAGCCATGACCCACCTTGCCGCCTATGGGGTGAGCGACGATGCTTACGCCATAGTGGGAGCGATGACCTTGGGCGATAAGACAGCCCTTTCGGATGCTGCTCGCGAAACCTATTCAGTAGTGGGCGTATCGCACGTGCTCGCTCTTTCCGGTCTTCATCTCGGCATAATATTCATGCTTCTTGCCGCCATTCTCATCCCGTTCGGGTCGTCCATGGGGCGTCTCATAATCGGCAATTTGGTTCTTATTCTGTCCATTTGGGCTTATGCCTTGATGGTGGGCATGTCGTCCAGCATCGTGCGTTCGGCTGTCATGTACACGTGTTTTGCCTTCTTCGGCTTGATGTCAGCCAAACCGCAGTCGCTCAATTCGTTGGGCATAGCAGTCGTGGTGCTCGTCCTTGGCAATCCGATGAGCCTTTGGGACGTAGGCTTTCAGATGTCGTTCCTTGCCGTCTTAGGCATCTTGGCGTTCAACGAGCGCTTCCATTACATCATCAAGCCGCGTTATCTTCAGAGTCATCGCATGGTGGACTGGATATGGACGATGTTAAAGGTGTCGATGGCTGCTCAGGTGATGGTAGCCCCCATCATCATTTATTATTTCGGGCGCTTCTCCTGTTATTTCCTTTTAGCCAACTACATAGCCATCCCTGCCGTCACGCTCATAGTCTATCTGTCGCTCGTTTTCTACATTATGGCGTTCGTCAGCCTGCCGTTCTTTCCGCGTCTGATAGCCTACGTGCTCGACCGTATTGTCGCCGTTCTCAATGCTTCGCTCGACTGGATAGCTACGATTCCGGGCGCCAGCATTGACAACATCAGCTTCAGCGGCACGCAACTCGTCCTTGTTTACGTGGCGATAACCCTCTTCTTCTGCCTCTCTTATTACCTTGAGGACATGTATCGCTCGGCTTATGGCTATAAGATAATGTAGGGGATATTATTATATAATGTATAGACGTTGGCTATACGTTGAAATATTCCTCCAGTTCCTTCTCTGCGCCTCCGTCCTTATTGTCGAGGTCTTTGATGATGACGCCATGCTCCAGAAGAGTGATGCGCGTAGAGATGTCCGTCGTATGCTGCAGGTTATGACTCGAAATAAGTATGGTAGCACCCTCCGTCTTGTTATATTCCACGAGCAGCTTCTTCAGATGGTTCTGACTGCTGGGGTCAAGGAAGTTGAACGGTTCGTCGAGGATGACGAGTTGCGGGCGTGTGAGCAATGCAGCCACGATGCCCACCTTCTGCTTGTTGCCGGCAGAGAAGTCGCGTATATACTTTTTCTGTCCCAATACCTCACCGTTCATAAACATCTCGTATTGGGCTATTTCCTTGTTAACGTCCTCCTTCGACATGCCCGAAACCTTACCCACAAACTCCAGATATTCCTCAGCTGTAAGGAAGTCGATAAGGAAGCTGCTGTCAATGTACGATCCCGTGAAAGGCTTCCATTCCTCGCTCATGGCAGGATTGATGTGTGTCGGTTTTGTGCCGTCCGTCATGTTCGGCGTAAGCAGCACGCTTCCCTCGTCGGCATTCAGAAGGTCGAGAATGAGGCGGAAGAGCGTGGTCTTTCCCGCTCCGTTGTTTCCCACGAGTCCGAGAATCTCTCCGTCATGGATGTCCGCCTTTTCTATGTCCACGGCTGTCTTGGTTCCGAACACCTTCTTAAGGTTTCTTATTTCTATTTTCATTTATTATCTCCTTATTATGTTTGCTTATTTCAAGCCAAGCTCTTCAGCTATGAACCTGCTCGTAAATCCCTTTCCTGTCTTAGCCACTTCCTCCGGTGTGCCTTGCGCCACAAGTTGTCCGCCGCCTATTCCGCCTTCCGGACCTATGTCGATGATGTGGTCAGCCAGTTTTATGACGTCGAGGTTGTGCTCGATGATTACCACCGTATTGCCACGATCCACCAGTTTCTGCACCACGTCCATGAGTATTCGGATGTCCTCGAAGTGCAGACCGGTGGTAGGCTCGTCCAGGATGAAGAGCGTCTTGCCCGTGTCGCGCTTGCTCAGTTCGGTGGCAAGCTTTACGCGCTGGCTCTCGCCTCCGGACAGCGTTGTGGAAGGTTGTCCGAGCTTGATGTATCCCAATCCCACGTCCTGAATGGTCTTTATCTTCTGTAGGATGGCAGGCACGTTCTCGAAGAACTCCACAGCCTGATTGATGGTCATGTCCAGCACGTCGGCAATGCTCTTGCCTTTATAGCGCACCTCCAGAGTCTCGCGGTTATATCGCTTGCCGTGGCAAACCTCACAGGGCACCATCACGTCCGGCAGAAAATTCATCTCTATCGTGCGATAACCGTTGCCCTTGCACGTTTCGCAGCGTCCTCCCTTTACGTTGAAGGAGAAGCGTCCCGGCTTATATCCGCGCACTTTGGCTTCCGGCAGACCCACGAAGAGCGATCGGATGTCGCTGAACACGCCCGTGTAGGTGGCAGGATTTGATCGTGGCGTGCGTCCCAATGGCGACTGGTCGACGTTCACCACCTTATCTATATTGTCTATGCCTTCCACGCTGTCATACGCCATCGGCTTCTTCAGCGAACGATAGAAATGCTGTGAGAGGATGGGCTGGAGCGTTTCGTTGATGAGAGTAGACTTTCCCGAACCGCTGACACCCGTCACCACAATCAGCTCTCCAAGCGGGAAGCTGACGTCCACGTTCTTCAGGTTGTTGCCCTTGGCTCCGCGTATGGTTATTAATTTGCCGTTGCCCTTGCGTCTTTCCTTGGGTACGGCAATGTTGCGTACGCCGTTGAGATATTCGGCTGTTATGGTGTGCGTCTTGAGCATGTCCTTCGGCGTGCCCTGAAACACCACCTCGCCACCCTTGCGTCCTGCCATCGGACCGATGTCGATGATATAGTCGGCGCTGAGCATCATGTCCTTGTCATGCTCCACCACCACCACAGTATTGCCGATATCGCGAAGATCCTTCAGCGAGCGTATCAGGCGTTCGTTGTCTCTTTGGTGCAGACCGATGCTCGGCTCATCCAGAATGTAGAGCACGTTCACGAGTTGCGAACCTATCTGCGTGGCAAGTCTTATTCGTTGGCTCTCGCCTCCGGACAACGTGGCAGACTGTCTGTTGAGCGACAGATAGTCCAGTCCGACATCCAGCAGAAACTTTATGCGTGTGCGAATCTCCTTGAGAATCTCCGTAGCAATGGCTTTCTGGCGTTCGTCCAGATGCTTCTCCGCCTCGTCCAGCCAAGTCATGAGCGCCTTGATGTCCATGTTGGCAAGCTCTGAGATGTTCTTGTCCCAGACACGATAAGAGAGCGACTCCTTGTTGAGCCTCATGCCCTTACATTCCGGACACTGACATACGGCGAGAAACTGGTCAGCCCATTTCTGTCCGCTTGCCGTGTCGTCGTTCTCCATTACGGAGCGCATATACTTTACCACGCCGTCGAACGTTGTGAAGTAGTCGGAAGAGGTGTGAACCAGTTCCTTGTCTATTTTGACAGGTTCAAGCGAACCATAGAGGATTTCGTCGAGCGTGTCCTCCGGAATGTCCTTCACGGGAGTCTTCAGCGTGCATTCCGCCTTCTCCAGTATGGCACCTATCTGCCAGAAAATCATCTGGTTCTTGTATTTTCCCAACGGCACAATGGCTCCCTGATATATGGATAAGGTGTCGTCGGGAATGACCTTCTTCATGTCAATCTCGTTGACGTATCCTAAACCCTTACACTTCGGGCAGGCACCTTCAGGCGAGTTGAATGAGAACATGTTAGGAGCCGGGTCGCGATAACTGAGACCAGTCGTCGGACACATAAGTCGTTTTGAGAAGTTCTTCGCCACACCCGAGTCCTTGTCCAGAATCATAATGAGTCCGTCGCCCTGCCTCATGGCAGTCTCAACGGTCTTTCTGAGTCGGTCTTCGAAGCCCTTGCGCATCTGCATCTTGTCAATCACCACCTCAATGTTGTGGTTCTTGTATCGGTCAGTCTTCATGCCCTGCGTTATCTCCATAATCTCCCCGTCCACACGGGCATAGAGATAACCCTTCCTCCGCAAGCTCTCGAAGAGTTCGCGGTAGTGTCCCTTACGTTGTCTTACGAGAGGAGAGAGGATGTAAATGCGTCGGTCGGCATAGTCGGTCTCAATCATGTTGATGATTTTCTCCTCCGTATACCTCACCATCTTCTCGCCGGTGGCATAGCTGTAAGCCGTGCCCGCACGTGCGAAAAGCAGTCTGAGATAGTCATAAATCTCCGTTGTGGTGCCCACCGTGGACCGTGGATTGCGGTTGGTGGTCTTCTGTTCTATGCTGATGACGGGGCTGAGTCCGGTTATCTTGTCCACGTCCGGACGTTCCATGTCGCCGAGAAAGTTGCGTGCATACGCCGAGAACGTCTCGATGTATCGGCGCTGTCCTTCAGCGTAGATGGTGTCGAACGCCAATGACGACTTGCCCGAACCGCTCAGACCCGTGATGACCGTAAGGCTGCCGCGCGGAATCTCCACGTCGATGTTCTTAAGGTTATGCACACGTGCGCCCCATACGTTTATTTTGCCCTCTTCCATGTCGTTGTTGCTCATATCTCTCATGTGTAAGCTTTGATGTAGTGTGTCAGGGGCTTATTCGCCGCCCGTCGTTCCTGAAGTTTCCGTATAACCTCTAAGCAGGTTTACGTCTTTCTTGATGTTATATTTTCTTCCGTCAGCGCCCTTTGCCTTTACGAGCACAAAGTAGACGCCCTGCTTTACGTCCTTTCCGTTATACTTGCCGTCCCATCCTCCGTCAGGGTCGGTCCATTCGTAGAGCTTCTGTCCCCAACGGTTGAAGATGTAGGCATGAAACTCCACCAGACTCTGATGTCCGCTCTTGGCCTTATATATGTCGTTGATGCCGTCGCCGTTCGGCGAGAAAGCGTTGGGCATGTCCAGCTTGCTCTCTGAAATAGATACGGTAATGGGCGTGTTCTCCGACCAGTATTCCTCCGTGTAAGCCACCGTGTCGCCGGCGTTGGTGAACGTGGCGTACAGCACTATGCGGTGAGCACCAGCCTCCGTGAACGTATATTCCGTGTCCTCCTCATATCTGACAAGGTAGGGCGAGTCGTTTCCCTCCTTCGTGAATCTCCATTCGTAGTGCGCGCTCCATGCCCCCACGTTCTCCGCGTTGGCAGCGAAGCGTACGGTGAGCGGAGCCGAACCTTGATAGCTCGTGCCCGTCTCTTCTCCTTCGGAGGTTATGAAAGTGGCTTGTGGGTCGATGGTGGGGATGTCGTCAGCCTTTACTTGCATGAACGAGCAGGTAAGGGCGACAAGAAGTATTATGATGTGTTTCATATTCATGCCTGTTTGGTTATTATGCAAAGTTAATGAAAAATTTCTCAGAACAATATATTTTATGTACTTTTGCACAAAAATCAAGGTATACAAACTAAAATTCAGAACAATATGAGACGTCATCTCCGAATGCTATTATGCATGTGTGCCCTCGCGGTCGCCATGGTGTCAGGCGGTCAGAATGTGAAGTGGCAGGACCTTTACAAGGTGAAGAAGAAAGACACGATATACGGCATTGCCAAGAAATTCAATATCACCATAGAAGAACTTCAGAACGCCAATCCCGGCATGAAGAAGTCTGACTATGTGCTTAAGAAGGGCGACCAGCTCCTCATCCCGTTCCCCACGATGAGCAAGGTGAACACTCCGGCGCAGACTCCTGAGACATCTCGTCCTGCTACGCCGTCTGCGCCCGCTGCCGGCAAGAAGAAGGAAATGGGCGTGGTGCGCGTGGGCGTGATGCTCCCCCTTCACAATGTTGACGGCGACGGACAGCGCATGGTGGAGTATTATCGCGGCGTGCTGATGGCATGTGACAGCCTTAAGGCACAGGGCATCAAGACCAACGTGCAGGCATGGAACGTGCCCATTGACGCCAATGTGGCTACTACGCTTGCCGATCCTGCTGCAGCCAAGTGCGACATCATCTTCGGTCCGCTCTATACGCCGCAGGTGAAGCCCATAGCCGACTTCTGCCGCAAGAACGACATAAAGCTGGTCATCCCATTCTCCATCAATGGTGGCGAGGTGGCTAAGAACGACCACATCTTCCAGGTCTATCAGTCGCCGGAGCAGCTTACGGCTGTAGCCGTGAACGCATTCATGGAGCGTTTCTCTGACTCGCACGTGGTGGTCGTTGACTGTAACGACGCCACCAGCAACAAGGGCACCTTCACCACCAGCCTCCGCAAGCGTCTTCAGGAGAAGGGCATAACATGCAGCATCACCAACCTGAAGTCGTCAGACCCGATGTTCGCCAAGGCTTTCAACACTACTAAGCGTAACGTAGTGGTGCTCAATACGGCACGTTCGCCGGAGCTTAACTCGGTGTTTGCCAAGCTTGACATCCTGAAGAAGTCGAGCCCCGCTATGCGCATCTCACTCTTTGGCTATACGGAATGGCTGATGTACACGAAGCCTTACACGGAATATTATCACAAGTACGACACGTACATCCCCACGTCGTTCTACTATAATCCCGTAGCACAGCGCACCAAGAACTTCGAACGCACTTATCGCCAGTGGTTTAAGTCGGACATGCGTGAGGCTCTTCCCCGCTTTGCCATCACAGGTTATGACCAGGCACAGTTCTTCCTGCGCGGCATCAGCACGTACGGATCAGCCTTCAAGGGCACGAAGCAGCAGACCACGTACGCCCCCATGCAGACCCCGCTGAAGTTTATGCGTGTGTCTGACGGAGGCATGCAGAACGTATCGTTCATGCTCGTGCATTACCGCAACAACCGCAGCATAGAGTCGATAAGCTATTGATTCATAACAAACCATTAAGAATGAAAAGTCTTAAACACAGAATATGCGGTCTTGCCGCTGCCGTAGTCTTGCTCATGACGTCTCACGTCAGCGCAGACGCACAGATTGGCGACCACCGCAACGACCTCTCCGTCGGTGTGAATGCCGGCTATATAATAAGTAATGTGGGCTTTACGCCGAAGGTGACGCAGCAGGGACATGGCGGCATCACCATGGGACTGTCCATGCGCTATACGTGCGAGAAGTATTTCAGCACCATCTGCTCCATTGCGGCGGAGGTGAATTATGCCCGAATAGGATGGAAGGAGAACATCCTCACTTCCGACGACCAGCCCGTCATCAACGCCAAGACAGGACTGGCGGAGGCTTACCAGCGCGACCTCAACTACATACAGGTGCCCATCTTCGCGCACCTCGCCTGGGGAAAGGAGCACAAGGGCATGCAGTTCTTCTTCAAGGCAGGTCCGCAGTTCGGCTATCTGCTTGGAGAGAAGACCGTCTCAAACTTCAACTTTGCCGACCGCAACCTCGCTGACCGCTCCAATCTGACTTGCGCCCAGGACACGATGTCCGTAGAGAACAAGTTCGATTACGGCATTGCAGCCGGCTTAGGAATGGAGCTGGCGCTTCCGCGAGTAGGCCATTTCCTCCTCGAAGGCCGCTATTATTACGGTCTTGGCAACATCTACGGCGACTCAAAGCGCGACTATTTCGCCCGCTCCAATCACTCAAACATCGTAATAAAGCTTACGTATCTCTTCGATATCGTGAAGACAAAGTAAGCTCTTCGGTGGTTCTGTAGTATACAATATTTGCATTTCTAATGCTCAATACTATGAGCCCAGCGCACAACAAAATCTTTGGTGCGAAATTCTTGAGTTTTGAGCGTTTGGAGACAACGTGTTCACACACAGCGTGTTATACGGTTTCCTGGAGAAGTGTTATGAAATCAGACTCGCAAACGAGCCGTTTTTTTCTGCTATAGAGCCACTTTTACACTCCAAAACCGCCACTCTTGTCATACAACAAAGCCTCTTTTACACTATGAAAGTTCCACTATCAGAGTGTAAAAGAGGCTTTGTTGTTAAACGTGGGTACTGTTTTCGCAGCAAAACACCGTAAAAACAGCAAACTAAAACTCTAAAATCAATTTTTATTTTGTAACAGCTTTTTACTCTTTGTACGATATTTGCATGGCGGACATGAGGACATGTTTTTTAGACAAGAAGACATGAAGACATGTTAAAGAATGACAAGATTTTTTTCTAATGACCGATTTGGGTTGAACGAGCAAAGCGCACAATATCCACTCTAACCAGCAATTAACATAGCAGTCAATACAAACTTAGGAGGCTATGGCGTCCTCGCCGTAGCCATGCACCCACGAACAGCAGCTAATTATCCGTTTTCCACTTTGTCATTTCGGATTATATCTGTATTTTTGCAAGTAAATTACTCAGAAACCATGAACAAGAAAATTTATTTTGCTGGCTCTATCCGTGGTGGTAGGGTAGATGCTGCGCTATATCAGAGAATCATACAGTATATCAAAAAGACAGATGTTGTGCTTACCGAACATATCGGTAAATCTAATCTTAGTATAAAGGTTAGGACAAGAGAATTCGATACGCAAATTTATGAGCAAGATACCGAATGGCTCAGAAGTTGTGACATCCTTATAGCAGAATGCACATGTCCTTCTCTCGGTGTCGGTTATGAACTGGGATATGCCGAAGCGCATAATATCCCAGTATATATCTTCTTTAACAAGAACATAGCAAACATCTCAGCCATGCTGAACGGCAACTCCTATTTCACAGTTATTCCCTACGAAACCGAAGAATGCATCTATCAATGGTTGGACAGAATTCTGGGTGGAGAGTAATACTCTGGTGAACGAATAATAACATAGCAATGAAGAATAATACATATACATTGTCTGAGTATGTACATCTTTTAAAACAAGGCGGATCGTTCATTATCCCTTCATATCAGAGAGGCTATGTCTGGGGACAGGAGAAACCGAGGCTGAAGAAAAATTCAGTGCTTAACATCCTGGACACATTGATTGACGGTTTTGTGAATGATAAAGATGTATTCTTGCAAGGCATAACAGTCTGCGAAAAGGGTGCTGACATAATTCTTGTGGACGGTCAGCAGAGAACCACTTTCTTTTATCTTTTTCTGAAATATCTTGAATATAATGAGTATTTGAGAATTGTTTATGCTGTAAGAAAAGAATCAGACAACTTTCTTAAAAACCTTGATATAGAAGATGTTCTGAATTTACAGTTAGACGAGGATGAACAATATCAAGACATCTATTTCTTCAAGAAAACGATATTGACCATCCATGGCAAGCTGAATAAATATGATAAGGTCGCATTCTTGGATTATGCTTTGAGGCATGTCAAATTCTTGTATATTCCTATCCCAGAAGAAAAGGCAACCGTCATATTCAGCATGATGAACGGAAATAAGGCACAAATGAAGAATCAGGAATTGGTAAAGTCTGAGCTATTAAGAAGTGCATCGCTTTATGATGAGAAGGGACTTATTACTGAAGGTGAGAATACTGCTATAAGAAGCCGTCTTGCAAGAGAATGGGACTCTTGGTTATATTGGTGGAATGACAAAGAACGACAGGCATACTTTCATATCGAATCACAGCTTGGCTGGTTGCTTTCTTTGATGAACAGATCCGAGAAGCTTACATTTGATGACTTTAAGAAAAAGAATTTGGATAAAGCGACCGTTAGGTCTGCAAAGGCGGTATTCAAAAAGATGCGCCTTCTTCAGAAATCCATTGAAGATGCATACAATGACCCTATAACCTATAATTATATAGGCGCAATCCTAAATTACAGGAATGATGCAGAACGAAGGTTCACGTTCCTTAGATGGTACTTTGACATGGTAATGGTTCAGGGTAAGGATATTGCAAAAGAACAGTTGGAGAAATATTTTGACTGGGCACTTCTTGATATCAATCATGCAGATATAACGTCCGACAAAACAGATGTCCTTCAAACAGCTATGAATGATTTTCTTGCAGGATTAGAGGATGACCTCCTTTATCTGAACAAGAAGCATTATGAAATCGGCTCTCGATGGTTGCTCCGACGAAATATCCAAGAAGACTGTCTGCAGGAATCGGGGAAGGGAAGAAAGTTTGATTTTGAAATATGGCGCAAGCGTTCGTTGGAACACATATATCCTAAATCAAAGGTAAAGCATGAAAATGAAGGTGTATATCTCAACTATGCAGATGAGAAAATAGAAGATAGCTCCATCCTTTCCTATACGCTTGACAGAAAAGACATTGAATATACAGACCCAGAAACAAGAGAACAGTTCTTTGCAACAGAACACTCTATCGGCAATCTGGTATTGTTGTATCGTGATGATAACTCTACGTTTAATGCCGATGACTTTGAAAGTAAAAAGCGCAAGTTCTTTGAGAATGTAGGTGTCTCAATGTTCAAGAGTAGGCATCTTATACATACTATCAGCATCTTTGCTTCTTCTAAATGGGAAGGTGAGGATATTGCCAAGAACAAGAAGAATGAGATAAGCAAGTTTAATGAACAGTTTAATAAATACCTCAACAATGAGTAGAAACATACGCTTAGAAGGTGGCGAGAATTATTCTCTCTCCACGCTTTTTTCCGGAGATAATGACAAAATCGTTATTCCTGATCTCCAGCGAGATTATTGTTGGGGAAATGAAGATGTCAATCTTGTCGGTCCATTCATAGATAGTCTTATGGAACTGGACAAATCACAGAATCTCACCATGGGACTTATCTATGGATATTATGACGAATTATGTCCAAACCATCTCCAGCTATGTGACGGGCAGCAGCGTCTTACGACATTGTTTCTAACTATAGGTGTGCTCAACCGTCTGACACAAGGTAGGTATGAGACATTGCTGATGTCACAGTATGAACAGCAGGAGGATGACTACGAACCTTATCTTCTATACTCCATTAGAGAAAGTTCGCTGTATTTTATCAGCGATTTGGTTTCGCATTATTTCCTTCATATAGACGAAAAGGACAAAGGACTGAAATCTATTAGCGATATAGTTTCTTGTCCTTGGTATCTTAATTCGTACAGAACAGACCCGACTGTTATGAGCATTGTATCTGCTATTATGACAATCGAGGAGAAATTTCGAGACACGTCTTTGGAGATTCTTCTTGAACTGGGTGATTTTATTTCTGGCATAGAAGAAGGCCTACCACATATTGATTTTTTGTATTACGACATGAAGAACCGTCATAACGGCGAAGAAACCTTTGTCGTAATCAATACTACAGGTGAGCCTTTGACTGCCAACCAGAATCTCAAGCCAGTTATAATCGAACAATATCGTGACACTGTTGATTGCATAGAAGATAAATGGGAAGAAATGGAAACATGGTTTTGGCAGCATCGTGACAAAGCTGAAAAAACTCATACGTCAGACGAAGGTATGTCAGAATTCCTGCGTTGTGTGAGGTTGTACTATGCTGATTCAGTAGATGATTATGTCAATAGCATTGAGAATAAAGACAAATTTCCTTATAAGACCATTTCGTTCAAACAGATTTATGAACTGTTTAATGCATACAGACGCATTTATGAACTGAATTATACAGAAAGGAACGACTCGAATCTGAACTATAACAACAAGAACAATCAAGGAAGATATACTACCGAACAGTTATATAGTATTCTCCCTACATTAAGGTATGTAATGCGCTTTGCCACAGTGACAGACAACGATATTAAGCGTTTCTACCACGTTTTCTTTTCCGTGTCAAAATATCAGAATGTTAATAACGGCAAAACAAAGGATGGAAAGACTGACGTTCCCGTCATGCGTGCCATGAAAGTGGTGGACGACATGACAGATAAGGATGTGCTATGTTTGAGAGCTTCTTCCAAGCTAAATGAACAGGAGAAGTCTAAACTATCGTTTATATGGAACAATCTTGAGAATAGAGAATTTGCAGAAATGAGCATTATAAGCGCCGAAAATATAGTCTTGTTTGACAGGCGTATAAAGACTGTACTTGGCTGGTGTGACAATAGCATAGAAAGGCTTAATTTCTACACAAAAAGAATTAAAACTCTTTGGTGGGGGAATTGTTGCAATAACATTGATCCGCTCAGACGTGCCTTGCTAACATGTCAATGGGACCTTTATCCAATCCCCGTTGAGAACAAGTCTCACAAGACATTGGGATGGGAATGGTCTCAATGGTTTACGTTCTTTACAAAGAATGATATGCTTGTGAAGGAGTTTCTCGAAAGCGATTTGTCTATAGATGATAGAATCAAACAGTTTGATGATACAAACAATCCTTACTATTCTATCGTCAAGGAAGAAAAGTACTTAGAGGATTCTTTGTGGAAGAACCTTTATGACTATGGAAATATTATCATCCTTATGGAGAAAGAGCGTGCCCAAGCTGACTATTGCATTTTCATGAATGGAATTCCTTATCCTAAGCACGAACTTGGTGGAGGATGGAAGACACCGTGGCGATGGGGAAATCTGCTTTTTTGTAATCATACCCATTATGATCTTACTATAGACTATCTATTTGATGAGGCTAATGGATATCGGGTGTTGATTTGGAGTGGCAAGAACAAATCCCTCATTCCTTTCAAGCGTCTTTCAGAGGTACAGTCTTATGGCTTTGAGAAATGTGATAAAGGGACTGAAGGATGGATTTCACAATGTATAAGTGATGTCCATGAAGCTAAGGCTCTTGCAATAAAGGTGGCAAAGTGGGTTGATAGTGTTGACAATTAATAATTATAGCGTATGAATCCCATTGATATACTTAACAAATTCATTATTCAAGAATTAGATGGAGATGTATTTCTATTGCTTGATTATGATCTGAAGCGATTGAAGAACAATGCCGTTTTAGGATGTCCGAATCGAAGATTTGATCCTGATGATACTAATCTTATGCGTGCTGTCTATTGTATCGTCTTTTGCGATGTGTGGACTAATTTGTCTTTGGAAAACTCTGGAGATGGAAAACTGCGTGGTGATACAATTAATTCAAGCGCAACTTTCTTCTCTTATCCTTGGAACGATAAGTTCACACCAAAATGGGAACCATCAATAGAATTAACTGAGAAAATAAAGAACTTCCAGCATACGTTCCATACAATTGGAAATATGATGGTATTGCCGGATAAACGTATTGATGGGTGGAGCATTAACAAACATCGTGGATGTCATGATGAATGGCACGATTATGAGGATAGGTTTCTATCTGCATTGTATAAGGTGTTGACCAACAAGTCGGATTTTGATGAAGATTTGATGGAACTAGTACAACAAAATGATGAAGACTTTGCTCCTTTTTATGGGGAAGAAGGATGGCGCAACTTCATTAATGGTAATATACTTAATGACTATGTTGATGCTGATTTCCTTCCAGTTGTCAAATCCAAAGGCTATACATGGTGGCGAGGAGGCTATGTCAACAAGCAACGCTACTTTGCAGAAGCCAATAGGTATATAGACGATTCAACTCGTGTAATTCACTATAGAGGAAAGCGAATGATTGAAATTCTGAAAGAAAGACTTTACTATTAATGACCTATAAAAAAAAGTGCGCCGAGACCGTTGTTTGGTCTTGGCGCACTTTTTTCAGTTTATTGATTTTATCAATAGAATGGTTTAGCTAACCTTGTTGAGCTTCTTGATGATAGAGAAGATGAAGAGGGCTGATACGAGGCAGATGCCAGCGAGAACACCCCAAATGGTCACGAGGTTGAAGTTCTGACCCCACATGATGCCGGGAACCATTACCAGCTGGTTGCCGATGGCTGTTGCACCGAACCAGAGACCCATCATCAAACCTGCATACTTCGGAGGAGCCACCTTAGATACGAACGAGATGCCGATCGGAGAGAGCAGAAGCTCAGCGAATGTAAGGATGAGGTATGTAGAGATAAGGAGGTTTGCACTTACGCGCGGACCCTCTGTAGCTGCAACGCCCTGTGTCAACGGAAGCTCAAGACCCATAGATCCTACAGCCATCCACACAAAACCAAGAGCTGCAACGAGCATTCCAAGACCGATCTTCTCAGGAGATGTCGGCTCCTTGCCCTTCTTGTTAAGCCATGAGAACAATGCTACGCTGACCGGAGTCAGAGCCACTACATAGCAGGGGTTGAACTGCTGGAAGATTGGAGCCTTGATGTCAACGGCACCGTCAAGGTTGTTATACTTATAGAAAAGGAATGCGATGGCTGCAACGATGACGCCCAAAGCAATGCCCTTGCCTTTGCCAGTCTTGCTCTGTGCAAGGCTGAAGCTACCGTATACAACGAAGATGCAAGCAACGAGGTTGGTAACGTCGAATGCCATTGACTGCAGACCCTCAGATGTCTTCTGTGTGTAGTCGCGTGCAAACAATGTCAGAGTGTTACCGTTCTGATGGAATGCCATCCAGAAGAAGATAACCACTGCGAATACAAGGCACAGACAGATGATGCGCTCCTTAGTCTCTGCTGGAGAAAGCTCGTCAATTTCAGCTTTGTTGTCGTCTGCGTCCTTCTTCTTTGTTTCTCTTGCAAGGACATGCTTATAGGTGAAACCGAAGGCGTAGTATATGGCGATGCTTAGGATAAGCGAAGCGCAAGCTACTGCGAATGCGAAGTGATAAGAGTCTTCTACTGATACGTGTAAGCTGGCCTGAGCCCAGTCCATAATCTTAATGGCAGCAGTCGGAGCGAACATTGCACCGATGTTGATAGCCATGTAGAAGAGTGAGAAACCTGAATCGCGGTTGCTGGCAAACTGAGGCTCGTCATAGAGTCGACCAACCATAACCTGCAGATTACCCTTGAATAGACCTGTTCCTAAGGCAATAAGGATAAGAGACAGTCCCATAGCGGCAATGGCAACGGTGTCTTTGCCAAGAGGAAGCGAGAGGACAAGGTAGCCGATGAACATGATGAAGATACCGGTGGTAACCATCTTGCCGAAGCCAAACTTGTCAGCTGCGATACCGCCGATGATGGGGAGGAAATACACCATCATCAAGAAGGTAGAGTAAATTGTACTTGCAGTTCCTGTCTCGAAGCCGAAGTTTGCTTGCAGGTAGAGAAGGAAAACAGCCAACATCGTGTAGTAACCGAAGCGTTCGCCGGTGTTGGCAAGGGCTAACGCCCATAGACCTTTAGGTTGATTTTCGAACATAATAAATTATAGTTTTGAAGTGATTATTGTTTATTCATTCATGATTTTGTTGGTGGTATTATTAGGGTGTTATGTGTTTGTTATAGTATTTTCTAATTTCAGTAATACAAAATTAATAACAATAATTCTAAACACCAAAAAAGAGGATGAATAAAAGTATATAGATATATAAAAAACAATTATGGCACAGCTCTCAACGAGTTGTGCCATAACCGTATGTTTAACTTAAAAAACTTTTCGTAATTAATGAAGATTCTCACGAGCCCTCATAGTTACCTGTTAAACAATCGTTCAATTTACCTTAAACCTAATAACTAAAAACCTAAATCTATTACTACTAACCTAAACAATCTATTAACCTTTTGACGATGCAAAGGTACAAAGATTTTTTGTGCTCGCAAACAAACAGCGTTTTTTTTAGCGTCTTTTAGCTGTTTTATTGATTTACAACAAGGTTTTGTGTCCGAGCACAACACTTGTTAACACATGATGGCAAGCGTTTAACAAACCCCACAGCTTCCTTTGTATTCCGCCTTAAAAGCCTTACCTTTGCATCTATGAAAAAACAAGATACTAAAACAACAGATTCAAAGCCACATTACGCACTTCTCGACGGTCTGCGAGGCGTGGCGGCACTCCTCGTAGTATGGTATCACGTATTCGAGGGATTCCAGTTTGCAGGCAACAAGCCCGTTATCGACTTTATCAATCACGGCTATCTTGCCGTCGACTTCTTCTTCATCCTTTCCGGATTTGTCGTAGGCTATGCTTATGACAGCAGATGGGGAAAGACGCTTACGTTGGGAGGATTCTTCCGCCGCCGTCTTATCCGCCTCCAGCCAATGGTCATTATGGGTGCTGTGATTGGCGCTGCGTCGTTTCTGATCAGCGGCATGGAGCGATGGGACGGCACGCACGCCACGCTTTGGCTCACCTTTCTCGCCTTCGTCTGTGGATGCCTTATGCTCCCTGCCCTACCCGGAATGCCACGTGAGGTGCGTGGCAACGGCGAGATGTTTCCGCTGAACGGACCGTGCTGGTCACTCTTCTTCGAGTACGTGGGCAACATCGTGTACGCGCTCTTCATACGGCATCTGTCAACACGTCTGCTCGCCGTACTTTCGTTTGCGCTCTGCTGCGCCCTTGCATGGTTTGCCGTAACTGACCAGTCGGGCTACGGATCTATCGGAGTGGGATGGACGGTTGACCGTACCAACATACTCGGAGGAATGCTCCGTATGCTTTGTCCGTTCACCATGGGCATTCTCATGTCGCGCTTGTTCAAGCCCTTACGACAAGCCCGCGGAGCCTTCTGGACGAGCGCAGCCTTATTGCTCATCATCTTCCACATACCTTATATATATAGTGACGGAGCGCTGAGCCTTAACGGAGTGTTCGAGGCAGCTTGCATCATAGCTGTATTCCCTCTTGTGGTATGGTACGCTGCATCCGGCAAAACCACCGACATAGCCTCAACGCGCATATGCCGTTTCCTCGGCGACATTTCGTATCCGCTATACATAGTCCACTATCCTCTGATGTACGCATTCTATATGTGGCTCATCAAGACACGCCAATACACGCTGTACGAGACTTGGCCCGCGGCATTGGCCGCAGTGACCGCCAGCATCATCCTGGCATGGCTGTGCCTCAAGCTGTACGATATGCCAGTGAGAAAATGGTTGAGAAACCTATAAATAACAAAAAACGCCTCCCATAACCCTTGCGGACTATGAGAGGCGTCATATTATGTAAATCTTCTAAGAAAGAAGAAGATTACTTCTTGTTGAGAGCGAGGTCGATAGCCACGGCGATAGCTACAGAAGCACCTACCATCGGGTTGTTACCCATACCGAGGAAGCCCATCATCTCTACGTGAGCAGGAACTGAAGAAGAACCTGCGAACTGAGCGTCAGAGTGCATACGGCCGAGAGTATCGGTCATACCGTAAGAAGCAGGACCTGCAGCCATGTTGTCCGGGTGGAGTGTACGGCCTGTACCGCCACCAGAAGCTACTGAGAAGTAAGGCTTGCCGGCGAGGATACGCTCCTTCTTGTATGTACCAGCTACCGGGTGCTGGAAGCGTGTCGGGTTGGTAGAGTTACCAGTGATTGATACGTCTACGTCCTCGCTCCAGTTGATTGCTACACCCTCGCGAACGTCGTTGGCACCGTAGCAGTTAACCTTAGCACGGGGACCGTCTGAGTAAGCGATGCGGTCAACAACCTTCAACTCACCTGTATAGTAGTCGAACTCTGTCTTTACGTATGTGAAACCGTTGATACGGCTGATGATCTGAGCAGCGTCCTTGCCAAGACCGTTGAGGATAACGCGGAGCGGGTTCTTACGAACCTTGTTAGCCATCTCAGCAATCTTGATAGCACCCTCAGCAGCTGCGAACGACTCGTGACCTGCCAAGAAAGCGAAGCACTGTGTCTCTTCGCGGAGCAGACGGGCAGCGAGGTTACCGTGGCCGAGACCTACCTTACGGTCGTCAGCTACAGAACCGGGGATGCAGAATGCCTGCAGACCTACACCGATAGCCTCAGCAGCGTCAGCAGCTGTCTTAACGCCACGCTTGATAGCGATGGCAGCACCTGCAACGTATGCCCACTTTGCGTTCTCGAAGCAGATACGCTGTGTGTCCTCACACATCTGATAAGGATCAACACCAGCTGCTTCGCAAATCTCGTTAGCCTCTTCAAGGCTCTTGATTCCCTCAGCGTTAAGAGCGGCAAGAACCTGAGCCTCGCGGCGCTCCTGACTTTCGTAACTTACTTTTCTAATCATAGTTGTGTATCTCCTTATTATTCTTTACGTGGATCAATTGCTTTAACAACACCCTGCTCGGCAGTTGTACGACCGTAAGAGCCAGTGAACTTCTTCACAGCCTCGTTGGCGTCCATACCGTTCTTGATGGCTTCCATCATCTTGCCGAGGTGAACATACTCATAACCGCAAACCTGGTTGTCCTTGTCGAGGAACTGCTTTGTGATGTAGCCCTCTGTGAGCTCCAAGTAACGTGTACCCTTAGCTACTGTGCCGTAGAGAGTACCTGTCTGCGAACGGAGACCCTTACCGAGGTCCTCAAGACCTGCACCGATTACGAGGCCGCCCTCAGAGAATGCGCTCTGTGTACGTCCGTAAACGATCTGGAGGAAGAGCTCGCGCATAGCAGTATTGATGGCGTCGCAAACGAGGTCAGTGTTAAGAGCCTCGAGGATGGTCTTGCCGGGAAGGATCTCAGAAGCCATAGCTGCAGAGTGAGTCATACCGGTGCAACCGATAGTCTCAACGAGAGCCTCCTGGATGACGCCGTCCTTTACGTTCAGAGAGAGCTTGCAAGCACCCTGCTGAGGAGCACACCAACCCACACCGTGAGTATAACCAGAAATATCCTTAATCTCCTTGGCGTAGATCCATTTTCCTTCTTCAGGAATTGGAGCCGGTCCGTGGTTAGGACCCTTTGCGACAACGCACATGTTGTCTACTTCTTTTGAATAAATCATAATCGGTATAATAAAATAAATTATTAATGTAAAAGTCTTACCCATACGCGAGCGACGCTATATCCTATCGTATATCGTATATATAATAAGGTATAGGCGCCATGCTCATTTACGTTTACAAAATTACAAAAAAAGACTTAGACAATACCTATTTCAAGGTACTTTTTTGTTTGTATTTCAGTATTTTCACTTTATTGTTGCAGAATCTTTAGTAACAGCCGTGGATTCCCTTTCCTTTATATCTCCTCTCAGCACCACGTCCTCCGCCTTCTTGCCGCTGTCAGCGATATGCTCCATAAGGAGCCTGCAGGCCTCTTCTGCCATTTGCTCCACAGGCTGTTCCACGGCAGTGATGGTGGGATGTACGAGCGTGCAGAGCGCCGTGCCCGACATACAGCATACGCGGACGTCCTCCGGTATGCGCAGCCCGCGTTTCTGTATGAGGTTCTTGGCACCGATAAGCGACGTTTCGGTGAATCCAAACACTGTATCAAATTTTATTCCCTTATCCATAAAGTCGCTCATCACCTGACAACCCTCCTCCGCGCTCAACGCCGAAGCCAGCACAAGGTCCGGATTGAAGCTGATGTGGAATTTCTCCAGGGCGTCACGATAGCCACGCAGACGCTCATAGCCGTTGCGGATGTGCGACGGTCCAGGGATGTGCACGATATTACGGCTTCCGCTGCGGATGAGCTGTTCCACCATGAAGAACGACATTATGTAATCGTCATGTCTCACCTGCGAAGCATCCACGTCTTCCACAGTACGGTCGAACAACACCACAGGGATGCCGCGCGACACGATGCGTCGGAAGATGTCTGCATTGTGTTCTTTGTTGCAAACGCTGATGAGCAGACCGTCAACCATGCAATGCTCCATCATCTCCATGTTCTCACGCTCCTGCACGTAGTTCTCGTCAGACGTGGCTATCAGCACGTTATAGCCTTGCTTGCGCAGAAGGGCCTGGGCATGGCTGATGAATGTCATATAGAACGTCGTGACGATTTCGGGGATTATTATTCCGATGTTATGCGAACTTTGCTTGCGCAGGCTCACAGCCATTTCGTTGCGATGATACCCCATGCGACGGGCGGTCTCAGTGATGAGCTGCATGGTCTCCGCCTTTACATTGGAGGAGTCGCCGGACAGAGCACGTGAGACTGTCGACTTAGAGATACCGAGTTCGTTGGCAATATCCTTTATGGTGATGTATTTAGACATATTGTGGTTGGGCTTTAGTTATTACAACAGTGCAAATTTAGCAAAAACTTTTCTATCCTCAATAAAATCTCAGCCCTAAACTTCAAGCCTCCCTCTCTCCTTTCCTGAAAAACGTAATCCTTCCCCTGCCTTTGGGAACGGTTGCGCAAAATGGGAACGGTTGCGGGAACGGTTGCGCAAAATGTCTGATATTTTCTTGTAGAAAGTCTTGTCTGAAAGCATTAACTTTGCGGCAGAAAATAACAAAAACCTATAATAAAAATATGAGTACTACTTCAAACAAAGACCGCGTTCCCTTCATCAGCAAGATTGCATATGGAATGGGTGACGTAGGATGCAATTTCAGCTGGATGTTCGTCAGCAACTTCCTCATGATTTTCTACACCGACGTGTTCGGCATCGGCATGAGTGCCGTAGCCACTCTTATGCTCGTATCGCGAGTCTGGGACGCCGTCAACGACCCCATCATCGGCACTCTCACCGACAAGACCCACACCCGCTGGGGACGCTTCCGTCCATGGCTGCTCTTCGGCGCTCCCATAACAGCCATCATACTCATGCTCACGTTCTGGGCACACCCCCACTGGAGCCAGACCGCCAAGATAGTATACATGTCAGTGACATACTGCATTCTGGTGCTCGGATATACCTGCGTCAACCTGCCTTACGGCACACTCTGCGGAGCGATGACACAGAACATCGACGAGCGTGCCAAGCTCAACACCAGCCGCTCGGTGAGCGCAATGATAGCCATCGGCGTCCTTAACATCATCACCGTGCCGCTCGTGACATTCCTCGGCAAGGGCAACGCACAGTTCGGCTATCTGGCCGTGGCCATCATATACGGCATTATCTTCGCCGCCTGCCACCTGTTCTGCTTCAGCAAGACCAAGGAGGTGGTGGAGGTGCCGGTCGGACAGAAGCTTCCCATATCCGTGCAGCTCAAGTCGGTGCTCAAGAACCGTCCTTACCAGCTTGCCATCCTCGGACAGTTTCTCTTCGGATTCATCCTCTACGGCCGCAATGCCGACATCCTCTACTATTTCACGTACGTCGAGGGTTCGGCTACGCTCTTCAGCTATTACTCCATGGCCATCATCCTGCCGTCAATAGCCGGAGCCGCCTGCTTCCCCTGGATGTTCCGCAAGACAGGCAATAAAGGATATGCCGCCGCTGTCTTCTCCTTGCTCTGCGGAGTGTTTATGGGCCTGCTCTATTTCTTCAGCCCCAACACCACCCCCGTGGAATTCTATGTCTGCTCTGCCATAGCATGGTTCTTCTTCTCGGGCTTCAACACAGCCATCTATGCTGTCATCCCCGACTGCGTGGAGTACGGCGAATGGAAGACCGGCATACGCAACGACGGATTCCAGTATGCCTTCGTGTCGCTCGCCAACAAGACGGGCATGGCTCTCGGCACGGCGATGTTCGCCTTGGCTCTCGACTCTGCCGGATACGTGGCTGGTGCCGAACAGAACGCTGACGTCATTGCCATCATGCGCCACACCTTCTCCACCATCCCCGGTGTACTGTGGGTAGCAACGGCTTTCTGTCTCTGCTTCTACAAGCTCCACCGTCATGTCTACAACAAGATTGTGGAGGATCTGAAGACCATCAAGAGAAAGATATAAACAATGTATTAACACACAAAAGACAACATATAACAATCCTTTTTAAACAATACAATTATGAGACAAGCAATATTAGTAGCCCCAAAGCACATCGAGTTTAAGGAAGTTCCGGCTCCCAAGGCTGAAGACCTCAACGAACACCAGATTCTCGTCAACATCAAGCGCATCGGCATCTGCGGTAGCGAGATCCACTCTTACCACGGCCTCCACCCCGCCACGTTCTATCCCGTCGTTCAGGGACACGAATATTCCGCCGTTGTCGTGGCATGCGGCAGCAAGGTGACGGTCTGCAAGCCGGGCGACAACATCACAGCTCGTCCTCAGCTGGTCTGCGGCGAGTGTAACCCCTGCAAGCGCGGACAATACAACGTGTGCGAGCATCTGCGTGTTCAGGCTTTCCAGGCTGACGGATGTGCACAAGACTTCTTCGTCATCGACGACGACCGTGTGGTGAAGCTGCCCGAGGGAATGAGTCTCGACTTTGGTGCAATGGTTGAGCCGGCAGCCGTTGGCGCACATGCCAGCAACCGCACCGACGTAAAGGGCAAGAACGTCGTAGTGAGCGGTGCCGGCACCATCGGCAACCTCGTTGCACAGTTCTGCAAGGCCCGCGGAGCAAAGCGCGTCCTCATCACCGACGTGAGCGACCTCCGACTTGCCAAGGCTCGTGAGTGTGGCATCGCCGACACGCTCAACATCACCAAGCGTCCGCTGAAGGAAGCTGCCAAGGAACTCTTCGGCGACGAGGGCTATCAGGTGGGCTTCGAGGTGGCTGGCGTAGAGTCGTCCATCCGTTCGCTGATGGAGACCATCGAGAAGGGCAGCGACATCGTCGTAGTGGCTGTCTTCGCCAAGGACCCGGCTCTGAGCATGTTCCATCTCGGCGAACACGAGTTGCGTCTCATCGGTTCGATGATGTACCGTCACGAGGACTATCAGACAGCCATCGACTACGTATCGCGCGGCATCGTCAATCTGAAGCCGCTCGTCAGCAACCGCTTCGCCTTCGAGGAGTATGACGATGCCTACAAGTACATCGACACACACCGCGAAACTTCCATGAAGGTGATCATCGATCTGGAGAAGAAGCCATAAAAGCCCAAATAGAATACATAAAACAGTTAATTAGGTTAAAAAGAAAGCAACATAAAACTACAAAGCACAATCAAATTGTCTCCGTAGCTTTTATGTTGCTTTTGCTATTGTAATCATATCAGGAAGTCATTCCTTCGGCACGATAATTCTTGGCAACCATGAATGATAATCAATGATTTAAGCCGAGTTCTGTCATCAGTGACAGATAGAAGCCTCTCACGAATTCTTTGGTATCCACATATGCAGTAAACTCGTCATTGTACGGGTAATTCTTAGAAATCCAAAATCTTCCCATCTCTGGATGGAAGCCCACAGTCTGACGTGCATAATGGAGATTATATCCAGTTAACTGAATAGTGCACACCTCACCCTTCGCATCAATGATGTCTTTCAGCCATTGCTTAATGCCTGGCAAAGACTTGAAAGAAAGAGGCATGCCAAGGACCAGATTATTGATACGGAATGTGATCTGTACACAATCGTCTTTCCGTTCTAACTGATATTCAATATTGTCCTTTCTTGAAAGTGGCGCAGGAGTCCTTTTAGCCAACGGACGCAAACGACCAATCAGACTATCAACATTCTCGTCGATTATCACCTCGCCTATGGTGCCGCTATGGTCTTCGAATGGGGGTTCATAGTACAGCGTATAACATCTTGGCATTTGCTTCCATATAGCCTTAGCGAAACATAACCCCTCGTAGTGCCATGAAATCCAGTCAAAGGAAGGCTCTGTCGTAGTTTCAGCAAAGTCGGTTGCATCCTCGTACCGCCTTACCCATTCATCTATTCCTGACACAACGATACTGAAACGAGGGCCCAGCCAAGGACTATCGTTACCAATCTCGTCGCCATAAGCACTGGCGCAGCAACTGTCACCATCTACAAACAAGACATCAATATCTGGCGATATGCGAATATAAGGCTTTTTATTCATAACTATACACCCTAATTAATTATTTACAGAAGTTTAGCAAGTGAAGATACAACAATTACTTCAGATTGGCAAAGCTTTTCCGCAAAAGTTTACAACAACCGTACAACAAAATGTACTCTCGTTTTATTTATCCCACAGCTACGCTCCTTCGGAGCTTGCAGTGGGTTTCTGACGGATACGTGTCCCCTAGGGACACGGCGCTGATTGGTGGTACAAAGTTACGTATTACATGTGCTGATAGATAATCTGCTATAGGAGGCTGCGTGGCTACGGCGAGACGCCATAGCCTCCTATGTAGCTTTTACAGCTATAAATTGCAGCTTAGCGGTTAGGAGAGGCTGTGCATGAAAATTTTGGCGACACCTCACGCTCTAGCAGACACTATCTTCTGTATTTGCTATATGTATTATATCATTAGTGTCCCGTTAAAATCGGGACACTAATGTCTGAAAATCTTGTCAATGAATCAGAAAATCAAAAACAAGAAATTTACATTTCTCTCACAATCCAATCACCAATGGTCCGCTGACTACTATCATAGTTGACACCCACTTTCACAAGTCGCTTGCCTTCGGCTGAATACGGAATGAGATAACCCTTATCAGTAATCTGGTTTATGGCTTCCTCTGCTGAGCCATCATATTTCAGCTCAAACACATATATAGTTGTAGGCAGATGCAATACTGCATCAGCACGTCCTATAGCACTATCCTCCTCCACCTTAACAAATGCTCCCATAAGATTGAATATTAGATAGAAGACCGTCTGAAAGTCGCGCTCGTTCTTATTAGACAAGCGGTTGGATATACTCGACAGATATGCCTTTAAACGTATCATAGCTTCATTGATATTGTCTTCATACAGCATTTCAACAAATTCTGCCACAAGTCCATTATTGTCAATAGATACTGGAGAGAGATAATTGGGCGCCAGACTTCTCAGCATTCCAATCTTCACCTCCATATTAGGATATCCCAACTTATAGCTTTTGGTTATGGGACTGTACTTCTTGATAGTAAGATAGCCACTTTGATAGAGAATAGGCAGAGCAGAGGTCATTTGTTCTGGCGACACATCAAAGTCGTCAACGCTGACAGCATGCGCTTCAATATCCGTAACATTCACATGATATTTTTGCAGACTCTTGATGAGGTAACTGGGAGTGCCAGAGCCAAACCAATACGACTCAATTTTTTGTCCGCTCAATGCACGTATCAGACTAAACGGATTGAACACATCCTCAGAGTGTTCGCTGAAATGATAACCATCATAATATAAGCGCAACTCCTCAAGACATTGCTCATAAGTAATACCGAGAGCTTTGCCAAGAGCCTCAACATCCGGCTTCATCATAGTGGTCAATTCAGTAAGACTGATGCCACAGATGGCAGAATACTGGTCGAACCTGCTGATGTTCTCCAAGTTGTTCAATTCGCTGAATATGCTCAGTTGAGAGAACTTAGTTATGCCGGTGATGAACGTGAACTCCAAATATGGGTCGAGTTTCTTTAGAGGACTATAAAAGTTCTGCATTACAAAACGAAGACTACGCAAGTTTTCCTCCTCATGTACAACGTCAAGCAATGGAGCATCATACTCGTCGATGATGACCACCACCTTACGCCCCGTCATCTTAAAGGCACGCTTCACAATACCATCCAAGCGGTCGTTTGGATATCTTTCACGCTCATCCCTGCCATACAATTCCTCATACTCTGACAATTGCAAGCCAAGATAGTCCTCCAAACGCTCCGCATTGAGATGTTTTGCACCACTCATATCAATATGAAGCACAGGATATTTCACCCAATCCTTCTCATAATCGGCTATCGCAAGTCCATCAAACAGTTCCTTGCGTCCTTCAAAATACGCCTGAAGAGTTGATGCAAACAACGACTTGCCGAATCGCCTTGGACGACTCAGAAAGACATAGCTCATCTTCTTCCTTCGGAAGTCTGCTATATATCCAGTCTTGTCTACATAGAGATATCCCCCTTCTCTGATTTTCGAGAAGGTCTGTATTCCTACGGGATAACAATTAACGATTTCTTCCATTTATGCACTTTATTTATAAAGTCCTGTTGACTGTTGATTCTCTTGTTAATACTAATAGTGCAAAATTAGCAAAAACTTTCCGTTCTGACCTAATCTTGAACTTAATATATAAGCATCCCCACTACAATAGTTGCTTTTGCTATGTAATCATATCATGAAGCTATTCCCTCAGCACGATAAATCTTGGCAACCATATATGCACTAAACTCATCATTGTATGGGTAATCCTTAGATATCCAAAATCTTCCCATCTCTGGATGGAAGCCCACTGTCTGATTGCACAGCAGAAAAGGGTAATTGTAGGAGGCTATGACGTCTCGCCGTAGCCTCCTATGTTTGCCTTGTCTGCTATAATTCAAACTCATAATTCATAATTCGGACCATATGTCGCCCGATATCCTTGTGTTTTTATATGTTTTTCCGATTATGGGCGCGTGCTGTGCACAAATAAAAGGCTTTACGTTAGGTTGTCGAGAACATGTTTCTCGTATGACCTAATGTAAAGCCTTTTATTTAAATCCGATAGGATTTGCGCCAATAAGCGGTATGTGGATAAAGGTTTTTGTCAAAGCCCTGCCTAACCGGATTTCGCAGATAAATTCCTGTTTGGCGGTTAGTTTGCCTGACAATATTTGCATTTCTAACGCTCAATACTATGAGTTGAACGCACAACAAAATCTTTGGTGCGAAATTCTTGAGTTTTGAGCGTTTTGAGATAATATACTCATACACAGCATGTTATGTGGTTTTCTAACGAAACACTATGAAATCCAGCTCTCAAATGAGCCACTTTTTGCTGCAATAGCGCCACTTTTACACTCTAATAGTGCCACTTTTATCATACAATAGCGCCACTTTTACACTCTAATAGTGCCACTATTGGACTGTAAAAGTGGCACTATCGTTAAGCATTGGTGCTGTTTGCTCAGCAGAACACCATAAAAACGGCTTTTTGATTCTCTAGAATTGATTTTTATTTTGTAACAGTTTTTTACCGCTTGTACGATATTT
>NZ_NOVE01000001.1 GCF_002265625.1 Prevotella sp. 885 | reverse complement strand
TAATCTTTTAATACACTCAAACGGAACTGATCGTCAAAATGACGAGGTTGTCTACGCTCTTTTTTCATTACTTACACTGTTTTTGAATTGTTAAAACCGTGTAAAGCAAATCTGTATTAAGTCATTTGCGAGTCTGATTTCATAGCGCTTCGCCAGAAAATCTCATAACATGCTGTGTATAAGCATATTGGCTCCAAGCGCTCAAAACTCAAGAATTTCGCACCAAAGATTTTGTTGTGCGCCGAACTCATAGTATTGAGCAATAGAAATGCAAATATTGTCATCGGCAGAATCACCGAAGAGTGCGAGAATATGATACCAATCCAAACATCAATTGAAACGAGCGTTCATTTCTTATGTTGCAATACAGCAAACGTAACACAAAAGATAGAGTATACCCTCGTGTAACGGAGGCCGGAGACCTCCGCCACTTTCCTCTACAACCACTTCATAAGTATATCCCACACAGCTATGATGTGGCAGACGGAACCAGCGAGGACGAAGAAATGGAAGACGGTGTGCATGAAGCGGCGCTTGCGGAGACAGTAAAACAAGGCACCGGTGATGTAGCAGACGCCTTCGGCTATTATCCATATCACGGCGGACGGACCGACGCTATGAAGCAGCGGACCGAAAGCCACGAGCACGCTCAGGCCCATCACCACGTAGCAGATTGTCTCTACGTAGCTATGGCTCTTGAGTCCCATGAAACTCTTCACGGTTCCGGCTATTGCCGACACCCAGATGAAGATGAAGAGCGCCCAGCCCCAATAGCTATACTCGCGCAACGCCACAAGCGTGATGGGCGAATACGATCCGGCTATGTGCCAATATATGGCGGCGTGGTCCCACTTGCGCAGCCTTTCCTTCCAGGGCGACCATGCAGAAAGGGCGTGATAGACAGTCGAAGCGATGTAGCTCGACAGCATTCCGAAGAGATAAAGGATGATACCTGCCGTCGCCCAACCGTTTCGCGCCCAACCGCACCATACGAGGAATGCCGTACCGACAACGAGTCCGAGGATTATGCCCGCGCCGTGCGACCATGAGTTCCATATCTCTTCTTTATGATTAAAGTAGATTTTCATACACTCTAAGTTTTATGTTACTGACTGTAAATACTTTATATTTTCGTCTACAAAGTTACGTATTATTATCCACTCATATATTCTTATTTAAATAAAATTAAGTACCTTTGCACACGCAACGGTTTGCCTATCCCTTATCAGGAAGAGACGATTAAAAGGGAATGGGGTGAGAGTCCCCGACTGTCCCGCAGCTGTGAGCTGCCCTTATTATCGGGTGCGAACAACGATGCCACTTGCCTTTAACGATGGAATGAAGAAGGCAGGGAAGGCGTTCGCGTCTGGGTGGCGAGTCAGAAGACCTGCCGAAACGTGTATTGCCAAGGTTGTTCAGGTGCGCCTCGAGGATTGGGTGCGAACGACGAAACCATTACAACGACCCGAAGGTAGGATTTGGCTGACAGCCATAATTGTGCCCAGTTGTGATTATATGTATTCTGTAGTGATTACACAACTATAATAATATATATGAAGAAAAACTTTACTTCCATCATGTTTGCTCTGTGCATCAGCCTTTCTGCTGCCGCACAGACCACCACAATCCGTGTGCAGGGCGCACCCCGAAAGGTGTCGCAGACCGTTGCCACACGCATCCAGAAGGCTGCCGACGCAGTAACATCCACTTGCATCGATTTCTCTAAGATAGAGCGTTGGGCAGGCGAAGGCGAATGCCGTGCCGCTCTTGCCCTGAAGTGGGCTGACGGACAAAACGAGGGCAAGACTCTCGTCTGGGGATATCGCTGGAAATCAACGGAGAACCCCACCGGAGAGGATCTCATCCGTGCCATCGCCAAGGCAGACCCAGCCCTTTACCTCATGGGTTCCACTGGATCTTTTGGACTCACCATCGGCGGCATCGGCTATGACGCCGACAACGACCGCTTCGTGAGCGTCACCACCATGACCGAGGAGGTTTATCCGCGCTGCGGCTTCGTGACATTGCCTTCTGACGAGTACGAATCGTCGGCTGCTACCGACTATGGCGATGGCGACGCTTGGAACAGCGGATGGTATTCGGGCTTCTGGAGCTATTACGTTGCTGACAAGGCGGACGACGAGCTGCAGATGTCTATGACCGGCGCCACCGGACGTACGCTTACCGACGGATGCGTTGACGCTTACGTCTTCAGCTATTTCGCTTCCGACGCAGAGCCTAACGTATACGACGGCAACCTCCAATATCTGCCTGCAACGACCGACTACTCTACGGGCACTTTCGTCCTCAACGAGGGATGGTTCGGCACGGAGAACGCTTCCGTCAACCATCTTTCAGAGAACGGCGAGTGGACATACCGCTGCGCTGACAACATCGGAGCCACCGGTTGCTACGCCACACCATGGGCAAACCGCTACTACATCATCGCCAAGCAGCCTAAGGACAAGGGCGCTGAGGTAAGCGGAGGACGCATCACCGTATGCGACGCCAACTCAATGCGCGTTCTGAAGCAGATTGAGAACATTGGTGGTGCCAACGAGGACGGACGTTCGTTCTGCGGCATCGACGAGCATCGCGCTTACGTAAGCACCACGGAGGGCATCTATGAGCTCGACCTTGACAACCTGGAGATAACCAAGAAGGTGCTTTCTACGGAGAACTATAACACGCAGTTCGGCAATATGGTCCGCTTCGGCGACTATGTCCTTGCCACCGAATACGGCAAGAATCTCTTCGTCATCAACTGCGCTGACAACACCGTCGTAAAGACACTTCCCTGCACAGCAGCATCAGTAGTAATGGCTAAGGACGGATCGTTGTGGGTGAGCACCACGGAGGGCATCTCACGCTTCAACGCCGAAACACTCGACCTTGAGCCTCTAACACTCGGCGAGGGCATCGGACTGCCCGTCCTGACAAGCGGCGCATGGAATCCTGACTGCTTCTGCGCAAGCCTTCAGAGCAACGTCATCTATTGGGCTTCATCGACAGAGTGGACCATCAACAAGGTGTTTAAGTATGACATCGACAAGCAGGAAGCTTCGCTCTTCATCGACTATACCACCGATGCTGACGGCCGCGCGCTCTACGGTGCAGCGCTCCGTGTTGACCCGAAGACAGACTGCATCTACACCAGCCTCGTGAAGGGATGGACTTTCAACGACAACGTCGTTCGCAAGTACAGCGCCGACGGCACACAGCTGGCAGAATACACCATGGAGGCTAACTATTGGTTCCCCGAGGTGTTCGTATTCCCTGATACAGAAGATCCCGTACTTGCTGACTTTAAGGCTATTAACCTTGGCGTAGGCGAGCAGGCTGAAGCAGACGTGGACGTTACTGACGCCGACAACAACCGTCACGCCATCGTCATCAGCGTGGAGAACATCGAGGACAACAGCGTGGCTGAGGTCAGCGTGAAGAACGGCAAGCTGGTCGTTAACGCACTCAAGGAGGGCAGCACCACTGTCACCGTCAAGGCTTGCTCTAACGGCATCAGCACACAGAAGACGCTCAGCATCAACGTCAGCGCTCCTACCTCTATTGACGCTGCCACAACAACCGCAGAGGCTCATGAGGTGGCACGTTACACCATCGACGGCAAGCGCATCAGCAAGCCGCAGACCGGCATCAACGTCGTTCGCTTCTCTGACGGTACAGTCAAGAAGGTAGTAGTGAAATAGATATCATTATTTTTAACAGGTTTGTAATTATTTGGGGCGGTTGTACGCGTGATGCGCGCAGCCGTCTTTTTTTTACACGTAATACCAATAAAAAGCGTAACTTTGTACGCCCAAATCATTAGTTTGAGTAAATGCGGACATTCAGTAAACTACATATTTGCGTGGCTCTCGCCTCCATAGCCGCCACCGCCGGTGCACAGACGTCGCGCCTTGACTCGGTGCAGACTCTGGGCGACGTCAGCGTGGTGGGCGTCAAGCCTCACTATCTCACTCCCTCGCAGACCCTGCGCGGCGACATGCTGCGCAGTCTCTCCGCCACGTCCGTGGCTGACGCGCTGAAGTATTTCTCCGGCGTACAGATAAAGGACTACGGCGGACTGGGCGGTCTGAAGACCGTGAACGTGCGTTCGCTCGGATCGCAGCACGTGGGAGTTTATCTGGACGGCATACGCATTACCAACGCGCAGAACGGTCAGATTGACCTTGGACGCTATTCACTCTCCAACATGGAGTCGGTGTCGCTCTATAATGCCAACCGCAACGAACGCCTACAGTCAGCATCTGAGTATGCCTCGGCTGCCACCGTCTACATGCAGACAAAGCGTCCTACCGAGACCACGTACACGATGGAATATGGTTGCGGGTCGTTCGGCCTCAACAAGCTGAAGGGCTACTTCGCGCTGAAGAACCTGCTCTTCGTGGACGCCGAATACCAGCACAGCGACGGCGACTACGCTTTCCGCTTCCGTTCGGAGCAGGAAGACACCGTGGGCACGCGCCACAACTCGGACATTACGTTTTATCGTCTTGAGGCAGCCGGATTCTATAAGGGACTCTCCACGCACGTCTATTACTATAATTCGGAGCGCGGACTGCCCGGACCGGTCATCAGACGACTCTCTGACCAATGGGATTCCACCGACCGCCAATGGGACCAGAACTTCTTCATACAGTCATCATACAAGCATTCGTGGGAGCATTTCGGACTGAAGACCAACCTGAAATACTCTTACGACTACCTGCATTACCTTCAGGATCCACGCACCAATGCCGCCACGATGTACTGCAACAATCACTATACGCAGCAGGATCTTTACGGTTCAGTAGCCGCGGCGTGGAACACGCGCTACGTGTCGCTTACGGCAAGCACCGACCTCAGGTGGAGCGACCTCAATGCAGACGTCTATAAGTTCGCTTACGTTTATCGTCTCGACTCGAAGTCGTTGCTCTCCGCCATAGCCTCATACCGCGGTTTCGAGGCAAACATAGCCTTGCTCTACACCCACATCTCCGACCATACACGTGGCGCAGCATCGCCCCTTAGCCGCCTCACACCCATGTATCTCGCCTCATGGCACAGAGGACCGCTGACCGTACGAGCATTCCACAAGCGCATTTTCCGCGCCCCGACGCTCAACGACCTCTATTATACACTCGTGGGCAATGCACAGCTCCGACCCGAATACACCTCGCAATGGGACCTTGGCGTCGACTATAAAGACCGCCACCTGCATCTCGCCGTTGACCTCTATACGAGCCGGATAGAGGACAAGATTGTAGCCATACCGATGAAATGCCAGTTCCGCTGGTCGATGGTGAACTTCGGACTGGTCAGGTCGTTAGGCATAAGCACCACCGCCGGCTACGACCGCACTTGGGGTAAGTTCTCGCTGTCCGCCAACGCTAACTACACCTGCCAGCGTGACCGCGACTTCTCGTCGCCCTCCGACCCCGAATATAAGAACACCATCCCCTACTCTCCCCTCCATTCCGCCTCCCTCATAGTCAGCCTCGGCTATGACGGATGGTCAGCCTGCACGTCATGGCTCTACACCGGCGACCGCTTCGCACTTATCTCAAACAACAAGGAGGACATGCTCGGCGCATGGCAGACCGTTGACCTGAAGCTCAGTAAAACCTTCACCGTCAGCCGCCATAGCCTCCAGACCACCATAGAATGCAACAACCTCACCGACTCCAGACACGAAGTGGTGAAGCGCTATCCTATGCCGGGCCGCAACTGGAAGCTGACCCTGCAATGGAGGATGTAAAAGCGAAAACACACCTCATTATCAAAAAGTGATAATCATTTTATGATAATCGCTAAATAAAAGAAAACAACTCTAACATGTCGTACAAGAACATATACGCCCGTCTGCTGTGGCTCCTTGCTGTGTCGCTCCTTACAGCGTGCTCACTGCAACCAGCCGACTACCCCACTCCGTCTGAGCCGAAAGCCGACTCAGACCGCCTCATCGTGCTCTGCGAGGGACTGTGGGGCATGGACAATTCGTCGCTGTCGCTCATCGATAACGGCGTGCTGACCAACCGATGGTTTCAGCAGCAGAATCCAGGACGGCATCTTGGCGATACGGGCAACGACATTCTGCAGGTGAACGACACGCTGATAGCCATAAGCGTCAACTGGTCGAACATCGTGCAATACATCCGCCATGACGGAACGGCAATAGCAGCAACGGAGAACATTCCCAACAACCGCCGGCTTGCAACTGACCACAACGGCTTCCTTTACGTTACGTCTTATGCCGACAACGGTTATGTGGCGAAGGTGGACTTACGGACAAAGCAGGTGGTGGACACGTGCCACGTGGGACGCGAACCAGAGGGCATAGCCTATTACGACGGACGGCTCTATGTAGCCAACACGGGCGGATACGCCACGCAGACCAAGGACCACGACTATGAACAGACGGTCTCCGTGGTGGACGCGCAGACCATGCGCGAGCTGAGACGCATCGACACTGGACACAAGAATCTCTATGGCAAGCCGGCGCAATGGGGACAATATCTGTGCATCAATGCCGCCGGCGACTACTATAACCAGCCGCCGCAATGCATCATCTTGAATATGGCTAACGACGAGTTCCGCACTTTCGACTTCCCTGCCACGTACTGCTGCGCATATCAGGGACGATTCTATATCCTCGGCTCAGCCTATTCATACATCACCGAAGCCTACGCCTTCTCCGCCCACACCGTCTCCTTGCCCTCTATGGAGGCGGAGGAAGGACTGGCAGCGTACGACGCTGCCACAGCGACGATTCTACAGATGCAGTCGCCCTACGGCATCTATATCTCACCCTACACCGGACACCTCTACGCCAGCGACGCCCGAGCCTACGCCACCAACGGCTACGTTTACGAGTTCGGACGCGACGGCAAGCAGCTAAACAGATATCTGCTAAGAGGAGTGAATCCCTCGGGATTTCTGGCGTGGCAACAGAATTAAAAACAAACCATTTAGATATGAAACCAACCACAATACTCTTTGCCGCACTCTTACAGCTCACAGTGTCGGCAAACGCACAATCACAGCAAACAGTTAAGGTGCTGGAATACTGTCCTGCACCAGGACAATTCATCAACACGTTTCCCGCCATTGACGCCGCGATGTCGGCGGAGGAGCGTCTGAAAGCTTGCCAAGAGCAGATAGAGGACGGCAATCTGGTGTGCCTTGGCGCTGCCGGAGGCTACATCACGTTCGGATTTGACGAGCCTATAAAGAATCTGCGCGGATCTGATCTGCGCATTCTCGGCAATGCTTTCTATTCACAGAACGACCCCGTTTACGGCGCTTCCACAATCGGAGGAAGCGTCGAACCGGGCATTGTATATGCCGGTGTGGGCACGTCTCCCGAAACGGCTACGTGGTATGAGCTGGCTGGTTCGGAATATTACACCACCGAACGCCATAACTTCCGCATCACTTACCACAAGCCCACGGCGGAGAAGGGCGACCACGAGAAGTCGCATTCCGTCTTCGACAACTACATCCGCTTCACCGCTACGTGGGACGATGCTGACGGCACGAAGCGCGATACGACGGGTTATCTGATGAAGAACGTGTTTCATCCTCAGACCTACTGGCCCGTTTGGGAGGACAAGGAGGAGATGACGTTCAGCGGAGCACGACTGCCAAACAACGCCATCAACTACGGTGGCGACGAGTATGATACGGAGAATGCGCAGCTATGGGTGACTTATCGCTATGCTGCCGACTCGTACGGTTACGTCGATGCTGCACCCAACGACGACCAGCGCTACACCACTTTCGACCTTGATTGGGCAGTTGACAAGAACGGCAATCCCGTAAATCTAACCCATGCCGACTTCATCCGCATCCAGACGGGTGTGCTGCAGCATTGCGGATGGACGGGCGAAACGTCCACAGAGGTCAGCTCCGTCATCAATCTGCATCTTGTGGAAGGCTACGATGCCGACCCAATCATAATCACGCCGCGTCCACGACCCACAGCCATAGACGCCATAAACGCTTCAGCAGCTAAGGAAACGGCACGCTATAACATCAGCGGACAGCGCATCAGCAAGCCTCAGCACGGCGTGAATATCGTGAAATATGAGGACGGAAGCGTAAGGAAAATCATTATAAAATAAGTTGAAAGTTGAGAGTTGGGAATTGAGAGTTATGATATGTTGTTTTAGATAATATATGCTACATAATGCTATTATCAAAGGAAATCATCGCTCGGCTTTGCCGCTTGCCTTAGCAAGAACTCTCAACTCTCATTTCTCAACTTTCAACTTAAAGAAATCATTCTGTTTATCGCGTAAAGCGATAGAAATCAACGGTTCCCTTCACCTCTGACACACGCTCTTTGGTGGTCATAACGTGCTGGAATCGGTATTCGGGATGGCGCTTTGCCAACTCTTCAAAGTCAGCCGTAGGAACTATCAGCACGCCCTTTTCCGGCAGAACTGTCTTCTCTTCGATGCTGCCATCGGGACGTTCTTCATATACAGGCTTCTCAAACTGGTCCATCTTATCGCCGAGATAGAAGTCGGCACCGAAGAAATGGAGCATCGGAGTGCTAATGTATTGATAGATATTCTCGCCGTGGAACTTCTCCTCTATGGTCTGCGCCATCGGACGAAGCGACTTGGCATTGAGAACGGCAGGCTGATAAAGGCCGTCGAGAGCAGTCATAAGCAGGATGACGGGGGCTAACAAGGCGTAGCGGAAACGTCGACCATCGTTGCATGTTCGCTTGCGCAATACCATCTGCATAGCGTCCACAGCAGCTGCAGCAGGAAGGAAACAGAGGAGAAATTCCAGTATTCCTATAGGCATATCGCGCAGGGCATGCAGCATGGCGATGTTGGTATCAGCATGCTTGCCGTGGAAGATGGTGTCAGGCACCAGTCCCATTCTTACGCAAGCAAAGACCGCCGTGAGCGTCAATACTAATACACCGATAAGACATACATAAGCTCTCATAGCGCCTCTTCTGCCCGTACGCCATAGCCAATCGACGTATTCGGCTATGATCATAGCCATGAAAGGATAGCAAGGAAGCAGATAAACGCTGCGCTTGCTTGACGGGAAGCAATAGAAGAGGAGCACAAGCAGGAAGCCCAACCACGTGAAGAGCATCACCGGCGGCACCTGCATAAGGCGTATCTGCCATCTCATCAGCTTGCCTTTCAGACCGCCGGGGAGCGAAGATTTCGCCGAAGAAGCCGACTTCGCGGAGGAAGCAGCGGAGGCTTCAGACGCAGAAGCGGCCTCAGCAGAGGCAGACGATTTCTTCCAAGGCTTTGAGAAGAGCGAGAATATCAAGAGCAGCGTCCACGGTGCCCATCCCGTTGAGAGCGTAAAGAAGTTGTAAGGGAACGAATGGGTGTGCGACTCGTAGCTCATCGAGCCGGTCATGCGTCCGATGTTCTCCTCATAGATAAGGTCGAGGAAGTGCTGTCCGCCTTCATGCCAAGCTGCCACATACCACATAAGCGGCAGTATGAGCGACAGCAATGCGAAGCCGCCGTACGTCAGCGAGGTGCGCCAGAAGCGTCCGCCACGTATCAGCGTGAACACCCACATCACAAAGCAGGGCAGAACGAAGCCCACAGGACCCTTGGTCAGAACGGCTCCACTCATGCAAAGCACCGCCAACAACGGAAATCCTTTGCTGCCACGCTCCCACCAACGATAGAAAAGGAGCATTGCGCCCACCACGCAAGCCGTCAGTACCATGTCCACACGGCAGTTGACACCGGCTCTGTGCACCTCGAAGGACGTCAGCAGAAGCAAGGCTCCCATAAGCGCTTGTTGAGCGTTACGGCGACGCTTATAGAAGACGAAGCAGCCTACGGTCATGGCAATAAGAGCCAAAGCCGACGGCAGACGCGACGTATATTCGTCCACGCTGCCCGTCAATAACGACACGAGAGCTATGCAGTAATGGAAGAATGGCGGCTTGTAAGGGATGTCCATGCCGTTGTTGACGGGCAGAATCCAGTCGCCGCTGTTCAGCATTGAAAGCGCCACGACAGCCTCACGCGGCTCACCTTTCGTGTTGAAGTCTGTAAGCCCGAGGAAGGGCAGGAGCATCACACACGAGATTACGATAACCGCTATGAGCGGCATGTTTTTCTCTTTTATCTTCATTTTATTTTCGTTTGGTTCGGAATTTCTTTTCGTTGGTTCACAAAATGTTTCGCGTGCAAAGGTAGCAATAAAAACCAAAGGAATTCTGAGGTTTCGTTATTTTATGACCGAACCGATTGGCAAAGAAAATATTTTTGCTACTTTTGTCTTTCAAAACACTCCCTGAATATGCATCCAAACCTTACTTACACATACAATAATGTCTAACCCAAAACGACTAAAGCGGCGCTTCCTGCGTTATCTGAAGCTGGAACGCGGCTATTCGCCCAACACCATAGAGGCTTATACGCACGACATCGACTATCTGCTTAAGTTTCTCCAGGATGAACACCTCGCCGTGGAGGACGTGCGTCTGCCCCACTTGGAACAGTTCGCCGCACGCATTTACGAGTTCGGCGTGTCCTCCAGGAGCCAGGCACGCATCATCAGCGGCGTGCGCAGCTTCTTCCGCTATCTTGTCCTTGACGGCGAAATAGAGGACGATCCGTCCGAACTGCTCGAGTCGCCGTCACGCGGCGTGCATCTTCCTGAGGTGCTCAGCGTGGAGGAAGTGGACCGTATGGAGGCTGCCATCGACCTCTCCAAATGGGAAGGACAGCGTAATCGCGCCATCATAGAGACGCTATTCTCCTGCGGTCTGCGCGTCAGCGAGCTCGTTACGCTGCGCTTCGCCGACATCTTCAAGAAGAAACATTGTCTGCGCATCGTCGGTAAAGGTGGCAAGGAACGCCTCGTGCCCATATCTAACAACGCCCTGAAGGAAATAAAAAAATGGATGTACGACCGTAACGTGATGAACATCAAGCCCGGTGAAGAGGAGTATGTGTTCCTCAACCGCCGCGGAGCACACCTCACACGCACCATGATATTGATAATGATAAAGAACACGGCACGCGATGCTGGCATCGAGAAAACGGTCTCGCCACACACCCTGCGCCACTCCTTCGCCACCGCCCTGCTGAAGGGAGGAGCCAGTCTGCGAGCCATTCAGGAGATGCTCGGTCACGAAGACATATCCACTACGCAGATTTATACGCACGTAGACATGACCACATTGCGCGAAGAGATAATGTGTCATCACCCGCGAAACATGAAGAAAAAACTTTCTGACGAGTAACAACCAAAAGGGGACCGACTTCGCAGCCGATCCCCCTTGCTCTTTATACAATAACATTATGAATTTTAATAGTGGCTTATTTGTTTGATTACGCTTGCAAAGTTACTCTATATTAATGTTTTGCGCAATACCCAATAGTTGGTAAAATGCGCCTTGGCGCACAATTCAAAACTAAAAACTCCTAATTCCTAAATATTTATTGTACCTTTGTATTTATGCAAAAGAACAACCGTTTTCTTCTCTCTGCGGCGTGGATATTGAGCCTTCATGCTCTCACGCTCGCCTTTCTGTCGCTGTTCCGACTGACGGAATACGTGGCATTGCACGGCATGGTGGAAAGCACGTCCGCCAATCCGCTCACGGCTTTCGTGCGCGGCGTGTGGTTTGACAACGTCATTACGTGCTACATAACCGTCGTGCCGCTCGCCTTCACGCTGCTCCCGGCAGCCTTCTCGCTGACGCGTCGCTGGATGCGTCGTGCCACTGTTTGGTGGTATGGCATACTCGGAAGCATTGCTTTCATGGCTTCCGCAGCCAACATCCCCTACTTCGCTTACTTCTTCAAGAACATCAATTCGTCCATATTCGAGTGGTTCGGCTATGCCGGCACCACGGCAGGAATGGTGACGGGAGAGAAGTCGTACTTCCTCTATATTGCCATGTTCTTCGTATGCACAGCCGCTTACGTCTATCTCATGGTGCGTCTGCGCCGCGTGTTCGACAGGCTCATCGGCAAGAAGAACAACAACCCGATAGGCTTTGCGCATATAATCGGGGGAGACAACGGGCTTAGGAAAGCCGCAGCGTCTCTTGGCAGGCTCTGCATTGCCGCCGCCATGACCGCTCTCTGCGTCTTCGGCATCAGAGGAAGGACAGGATATAACCCCATAAAGGTGTCGGAGGCATATTATTGTGATGACGCTTTCCTCAACCAGCTCGGCATCAATCCAGCATTCAATCTGCTCACTTCTGCCCTCGACGACATGCGAAAGGAGAACCGTGAGCTACATCTTATGCCTTATCCCGAAGCCATAAGCGAGGCACGACAGAGCCTTGGCATAACCGGCAAGTGCGACTCAACGCACGTCCTGCGTCGCTACGTGGACAACAGCCAGAGCGCCGTGGCAGGGAAAAAGAAGCCCAATGTGGTGGTTATCCTGATGGAGTCGATGTCGGCAAGCTTTATGCAGACCTTCGGACAGAAGGAACGACTCACTCCTACGCTCGACTCGCTCTACAACAACTCAATGGCTTTCGACCATTATTACAGCGCCGGCATCCATACCAATCACGGCATGACAGCCTCGCTCTATTCGTTCCCTGCCCTGATGTTCCGCAATCTCATGAAGGGAACCGTGACGCCTCACCGCGACGGCATACCCACCGTGCTCCACAAGGAAGGCTATCACAACATGTTCTTCATGACACACGAGGCACAGTACGACAATATGAAGGCGTTCTTCACCACCAACGGTTATGACGACATCTATTCGCAGGAGTCGTATCCGAAGGAAGAAGTGGTCAATTCGTTCGGCGTTTCAGACCATTTCCTCTTCTCGTACGCCCTCGACCGCATCAACGAAACGAGCAAGAAATACGCCGGCAAGAAGCCGTTTATGGCTACGCTCCTTACCATCAGCAATCATCCTCCATACATCATTCCGTCGTGGTTTAAGCCAAAAACGAAAGAACCTGAGACGCAGATTGTGGAGTATGCAGACTGGTGTGTGGGCGACTTCCTGCGCCGCGCCAGCCGTTGCCCGTGGTATAAGAACACCGTCTTCGTCATCATGGCGGACCACGGCAAGATAGTAGGAAAGGTGGACAGCGAGCTGCCGCAGTCGTATAATCACATACCGCTCATCGTCTTCGGTCCCGGCGTGAAGAACGGAAGGGTGGAGAAGCTCGCCATGCAGGTGGACGTGATGCCAACGCTGCTCTCTCTGCTCGGCATCAGCTATGAGTATGACGGCTTCGGAGTGGACCTCACACACGACGAACGTCCCCTCGTGTTCTATTCTGCCGACAATCAGATAGTGGCACGTTCGCACAATCTCTGCTACATTTACGAGCCGAAGACGGGCAATGCGTTCTGCTACGTCTCGACACCTGACGGTCGTCTGAAGGAGACAAAGCCCTCGGCAGCATTCATTCCGCTGCGCCGTTACGTATTCAGCATGATACAGACGGCACAGTATATGCTTAAAAGACAAATGTAAGTGAAATGCTTGTGTATGACTCAAGAAATGTGTAAATTTGTGCCTTGAAGCACTATTCACTTAATACAAAAACACTATAAAAACATCACAATATACAGAACTATGGAACAAGCTCTCTGGATATACAACACCCTGACACGAAGAAAGGAAGTGTTCAAGCCGCTGCATGCGCCTAACGTGGGCATGTACGTCTGCGGACCTACCGTTTACGGCGACCCACACCTCGGACATGCACGTCCCGCCATCACTTTCGACATCCTCTTCCGCTATCTCAAGCACCTCGGATATAAGGTGCGCTACGTTCGCAACATCACCGATGTGGGCCACCTTGAGCACGACGCTGACGAGGGTGACGACAAGATAGAGAAGAAGGCACGCCTCGAACAGCTCGAGCCGATGGAGATAGCACAGTACTATACCAACCGCTATCACGCTGCTATGGAAGCGCTCAACGTGCTCCCGCCAAGCATCGAGCCGCACGCCACGGGCCACATCATCGAGCAGGAGGAACTGGTGAAGCAGATTCTGGACAACGGATTCGCTTACGAGAGCAACGGCTCCGTATACTTCGACGTAAAGAAATACAACGAGAAATATCATTACGGCATCCTCTCAGGTCGCAACCTTGACGACGTAAAGGACGCTTCACGCGCTCTTGACGGCGTGGGCGAGAAGCGCAATCAGGCTGACTTCGCCCTCTGGAAGAAGGCTTCTCCTGAGCACATCATGCGCTGGCCGAGCCCCTGGAGCGACGGTTTCCCCGGCTGGCATTGCGAGTGCACAGCCATGGGACGCAAGTATCTCGGCGCTCACTTCGACATCCACGGAGGAGGAATGGACCTCGTATTCCCGCACCACGAGTGCGAGATTGCGCAGGCTGTGGCTTCGCAGGGCGACCAAATGGTGCACTACTGGATGCACAACAACATGATAACCATCAACGGACAGAAGATGGGCAAGTCGCTCGGCAACTTCATCACGCTCGAGGAGTTCTTCACCGGCAACAACAAGAACCTCGAACAGCCCTACTCGCCGATGACCATCCGCTTCTTCATCCTCTCAGCTCACTACCGCGGCACCGTCGACTTCTCTAACGAAGCGCTCCAGGCATCGCAGAAGGGACTGGAGAAACTCATGAACGGCATCAGCGACCTTGACCGCATCGCAGCTTCTGCTGAGAGCGACGCAGAGACAAAGAAGATGGTAAGCGAGCTTCGCGAGAAGTGCTACGATGCCATGAACGACGACTTCGCCACTCCGCTCGTCATCGCTCACCTCTTCGAGGCATGCTCCGTTGTCAACAAGCTCGTCGACCACAAGGCCACCATCTCTGAGGCTGACCTCAAGGAACTCTCTGAGACAATGCGTCTCTTCGCCTTCGACCTCCTCGGTCTGCGTCCCGACAACGCAGGCTCGTCATCTCATCGTGAGGAAGCTTTCGGCAAGGTGGTGGACATGGTTCTGGACCTCCGCTCAAAGGCAAAGGCTGCCAAGGACTGGGCAACAAGCGACCGCATCCGCGACGAACTCGCCGAACTCGGCTTTGAAGTAAAGGACACCAAGGACGGTGCCACATGGAAACTCAAGTAAGAATTAGTAATTAATAATTAATAATATGAAGAATCTCAGCTTAATAATAGCCTCAGCGCTCGCCATCTGTAGCTGCTCCACCCCCAAGACCATAGGACAGGCCACTGACCTCAACGGTGAGTGGGACATCGTAGAAGTAAACGGTAAGGTAGTAGACACCACAAAGACAGAAGCTCGTCCCTTTATCGGATTCGAGACCAGCAAGAACAACGTATACGGCTGTGCAGGATGCAACAATATCACCGGCACAATGAAGCTCAACACGTCACGCCAGACTCTCGACCTCTCGCAGGTGGGAGCCACAATGATGCTCTGCCACGACATGACTACGGAGCAGAGCGTGCTGGACGCGCTCGGACACGTAAAGGGATATAAGGCAACAGGAGAAGGTCGTGTGGACCTCACAGACAACAGCGGCAAGACCGTATTGTCACTCCAGAAGGCAAAGTAAAAACAACAAGCCCCGCCCGTGTGCGGGGCTTACAATAAAAGGCAGCACGTATGAAGCACATCGTTTTTCTGACCGGCGCCGGCATGTCCGTAGAGTCCGGTTTCAAGACATTCCGTGGTAACGACGGACTGTGGGAGAACTATCCCGTGGACCAGGTGGCATCGCATGAGGGTTGGCTTAAAGACCCGACGCTCGTCACCAACTTCTACAATATGCTGCGCCACAAGCTCTATGCGGCACAGCCTAATGAGGGTCATCGCCTCATCCACGACCTGGAGAAGGACTATAAGGTGACCGTCATCACGCAGAACGTGGACAACCTGCACGAGAAAGCAGGATCAACGGACGTCATCCATCTGCACGGCGAACTCACCAAGGTGTGCTCATCGCGCGACGTTGACGACCCGCGTTACCAGCGTGAGCTTACCGAAGACGATTGTGAGGTGAAGCCCGGAACACTCGCCGGAGACGGTTCGCTGGAACGTCCGTTCATCGTGTTCTTCGGCGAATCGGTGCCGATGATAAGCGTAGCAGCGGAAGCAGCAGAGCAAGCCGACATCTTCGTCATCATAGGCACGTCGCTGAACGTATATCCCGCCGCCGGACTTATCCATTACGTGCGCCCCTCCGTACCCGTTTATCTCATCGATCCGGAGCCGTCGCTCGGCGTAGGCAGACAGAACTTCACGCACCTGCAATGCGGAGCAAGCGAAGGAATGAAGAAGCTTTGCGAAATATTGAATGATTGAACTTGCGCAAGTTCAGTTAAATGACAAATAACAACGAAAAAGGCTGCAAGCAACGACGTGCTTGCAGCCTTTTTTATGTTATTGATGTCCTTATTCTGTTATTAGAACTTGTAGTTAACACCGAACTGGATGTTTGTTCCGTCGAGGTTAACACCGAATGCCTTAACCTTAGCAGCACCCTCGTTCTCCTGCTGGTAACCGAAGAAACCAACCTTTGTGATGAAAGCCACGTGGTCAGAGAGGTTAACCTTCAGACCCGGCTTGATGCCGAACTCGAATCCATCATAATCTCTGCCGTTGCCACCGAAGTGCTTGTAGCCTACAGTACCCTCGAGGAAGAGGTCAACGAGCTTTGTGTTGCAGAATGTATAGCGTGCGTACGGAGCGAGCTCGAATGTGTTGTAGCCGTCCTCTACACCCTCGTAACCGATGGTAAGACCAGCCTCCCAGTTCTTGTTGAACTCATAACCGATCTCAGGAACGAGTGCGTAATGCATCTTTGAGTCTGCCTTGCCATACTTAACGCTTGAAAGACCTGCACAACCACCGATGTAAACCTGTGCGCTTGCGCTTGCAGCAATTACCATAGCTGCCATAGTCATAAAAATCTTCTTCATAACTTTTTCTTTTAAATATTAATGTCTTTTGTGTTTCAAATCAATGTTGCAAAGATATTATCTATTTTTAATTCCGCAAAATAAATCTTACTTTTACGTTAATCATAGAGAGTTATAGAACAATAAAAATACAATTAGTAGATTTATATCAATAAATAGTGGTAGATTTCGCCATACGATTGTGATGTTCGCCCCACTCTACAGCCAATAAAACAACCCGCAAGGAGGAGTTTGTCCATAATCTTTACTAACTTTGCACCTACATTTAACATATAAGAACACATATAAAAGAAACCATACAATGCGTAAACTCCGTACTATAGAAATGCAGCGTCTCACGGTGGACGAGTTTCATGAGGCCAAGAAGCTCCCCCTCATCGTCGTTCTTGACGACGTGCGCTCGCTCCACAACGTCGGCTCCGTATTCCGCTCATCAGACGCTTTCCGCGTGGAAGCGGTGTATCTCTGCGGCATCACAGCCACTCCACCCCACCCCGAAATCCACAAGACAGCGCTCGGCGGCGAAGATTCGGTAGACTGGCGCTACTTCCCTACAGCCACCGAAGCTGTGGCAGAGCTTCAGAAAGAGGGCGTCTTCGTCTATTCCATAGAGCAGGTGGAGGGTTCCACAAAGCTCCAGAACCTCTCTCTTGACACCGACCGACGTTACGCCGTGGTGTTCGGCAATGAGGTGAAGGGCGTCCATCAGGAGGTGGTCGACCTTGCTGACGGTTGCCTCGAGATACCGCAGTTCGGCACCAAGCACTCCCTTAACGTCAGCGTAACAGCCGGCATCGTCATTTGGGAAGTGGCAAAGCAGTTCATTGCAGGAAGCAGTTCCGAATTTTGAATTGGCTGAATACGTCCTACCAATTCAAAACTCAAAATTCAAAATTCCTAACTCGGACGGCGGATGCCGTCCGCTATGCAAATATCGTACAAAGAGTAAAAAGCTGTTACAAAATAAAAATTGATTCTAGAGATTTAGATTGCTGTTTTTACGGTGTTTTGCTGTGCAAACAGCACCCATACTTAACAATAGCGCCACTTTTACACTCCAATAGTGCCACTATTAGACAGTAAAAGTGGCACTATTGCATGATAAAAGTGCCACTATTGGAGTGTAAAAGTGGCGCTATTGCAGCAAAAAACGGCTCGTTTGCGAGTCTGATTTCATAGCGCTTCGTCAGAAAACCGCATAACACGCTGTATATTAACACATTATCTCTAAACGCTCAAAACTCAAGAATTTCGCACCAAAGATTTTGTTGTGCGCTCAGCTCATAGTATTGAGCGTTAGAAATGCAAATATTGTGTCGGACGACAAGGCGTCCGCTCCTTGTCCTTTTCTTTTTATAATATGTTCCAAAAAGAATACTCTAATTTTTTTTCACACTTATTATTTGTACCCTCCGCAAAATTAGCATAACTTTGCATTTTAACTGTGTATAAAGATATGATACACATACAAATAAGAATGACAATGACAAGACCATATATCATCATCACACTTGCCGCACTTCCACTCATGTTCAGCTCCTGCATCAAGGACGAACCGCTCGGAATGGAATGCGACATCGAAGAGGCTTTCATACATGCCGACGACCCGCAGGCAATGTTCTTCCAACCGTCCGACTCGCTGACACGCGTGATTGCAACGCAGACCACCATCAACTTCAGTCCGCTCCGACCCGGAGCTGACCTGACACAGATGGCACCGCAGTTCCGCATCACACCGGGAGCCACAATATCGCCAGCAAGCGGTTCGGTGCACGACTTCTCACAAGGTGCGGTGGTCTACACCGTGACGTCAGAGGACGGACAGTGGCACCGCACGTACAACGTAAACATCACTGCCATGGAACCGGAGATACCGGAGGCAAAGACTGACACGATGAGATACGACTTCGAGAACTTCTTCCTTGAGGAGAAGGCGCAGAAATACTATATGTGGAGCGACATCCTCGACAATGGCAACCGCGCCGACAACTGGGCGACGGGCAACGCCGGATTTGCCATCGCAAAGAAGAAAGCCACACCTGAGGAATATCCCACCACACCGCTGACCGAGGGTTACGACGGCAACGGCGTGAAGCTAACGACAAGCTCCACGGGATCGTTCGGCGTAATGATGAACATGCGCATCGCAGCAGGCAATCTCTTTACAGGCGTGTTCGAGTCGACCATCGCCACGAAGACTCCGCTGCTTGCCACACACTTCGGCGACGGAGCTGCCAACAAGCTAAACGTCAAGCCCGTAAGCTTCAGCGGATATTATCAGTATGCGCCGGGCGACGAGTTTATGGACAAGAGCGGAAAGGCGGTGGAGGGACGCATTGACGAGGGCGACATCTACGCCGTGGTGTTCAAGAACACTGACGAACAGGGCAACGCCTTCTATCTGACCGGCGACAACGTGAAGACCAGCCCGCAGATTATCGGCAATGCGCTCAGCGGACGCATCACACGCACCGAGAACGGATGGCAGTTCTTCGACATCCCATTCGAATACACCACGGAGCCCGACCCGCAGGTGCTCGCCAACTACGGATACAGCATAGCCATCGTCTTCACCTCCAGCTGCGAGGGAGCACACTTCGAGGGAGCCATCGGCAGTACGCTATTAATAGATAAGGTGAAGGTGGCATACGAGAAGCCCGCCGCACAGCAGAAATAACATTCAACCGCATCAATATGAAGAAAACAATAATCACACTGCTCCTCGTGGCCTTCGTGGGCTTGCAGGAAACGCTCGCCATCGACATCTTCGGCGATCTCAGATACATGGTACGCTTAGGCTACAGCCTCGGAGGAACGGCTCCGGTAGGCATGCCAGCCACCATCCGATCGCTCGACAAGTATACGCCCACCAACAACACGCTCCTCGGACTGGACGCATACAAGCCCCTGACAGAGAAGTGGGGATTGCAGGCAGGATTCTATTACCAGAACAAGGGCATGAAGACCGACGCAAAGGTGAAGGGATACAGCATGGAGATGAGACGCGGAGACGAGACGCTCAGCGGACTCTTCACCGGTAATGTCGTAACGGAGGTGGACGAATGGATGGTGACGCTGCCGCTGCAGGTGGCATACAACGTGTCGCCGAACCTGCGTCTGAAGTTCGGTCCTTACTTCTCCTACGTACTTAGCAACAACTTCAGCGGATATGCCTACGACGGATATCTGCGCGTCGGCGACCCGACGGGCGACAAGGTGGAGCTGGGACACGTCGAAGGAGAACGCGGCGACTATGACTTTACCGAAGACCTGCGTCACTGGCAGTTCGGACTGGACCTCGGTGCAGACTGGTTCTTCTCCAACCGCTTCGGTGCATACGCCGGACTGTCATGGGGTCTGACCAAGATTTTCCGCAAGGACTTCCACGTCATCGAGCAGTCGCTCTACCCTATCTACGGCAGCATCGGACTGACATACAAGCTCAAGTAAGAAATATTAATAACGAAAAACAATTGTCTATGAAGAAAATCTTTACACTACTTGCAGTGATCATGGCATCACTCACAGCCATGGCACAAACCACCTTCTATGGTACATGGAAGAACAACTCTAACTCGTTCCCGAGCTTCGACAACTATGTGGAAGTGACCGTAAACGACAACGGCACAAGCACCATCGTACTGAAGAACATCGTATTCGGCAATGACATTCTCGGAACCATTACGCTTAACAATGTCTCCACCGAGCAGAACGGAACAGGATATAGCTTCTCTATGGGCAGCAAGACCACTTTCGACATCACCGAAGGCAATATGAGCGGCGTGACAAAAGGCTCGTTCGAGGGTTGGGGAACTATGGACGGAGAGAACCTCCAGCTCACAGCCAACTACTTCGACTACGGCACTACATCATTGCGCTACGTGAAGTTTAACGGCACAAAGGTGCAGACCAAGCCCGACGGACCCACCATCGTCGAGACAGAGACATTTTCGTCAGACCTGCTCACATCTACAGCAGCCGGCGACACTAAGACCACAAAGAACGCCAATGCTATCCTCAGCAAGTATTCTGACAACACTTACTCGCTCACACTCAAGCCGGTGGAGACTGCTGACGCTTCTTACGGAGCCATCACATTCAGCGGACTTGGATTTGAGGAAGAGGAAGGCGAGACTTACATCTCAGGCTACGTGGACGCCACTACCGAGGAGACTTCACCGCTCTACGGAAAGAACATCAAGGGCGACCTCTCTGCCGTTATCAACGTGGACGGCAACCTCATGGTATACGCCATGCTCGTGGACATGGACGACGAGAACTTCAATGTGGAGATGCAGTTCGGCAAGGAGGAAGAAGAGCCGTTCGAGCCGGTCTCAATGGCAGGCACACTCTCAAGCTTCTCTCGTACTGACGACGGCGACGTATCAGACCAAAAGCCTTCCGTACTGACCATCACTGACGAGGGCGAAGGCAAGTGCACACTCACTATGACCGAGGGTACACTCCCCGGAACAACTCTCTCACTCGGCACCATCACCATCCCTTCAGTGGCTTACGAGGCTGACGAGGCCACTGCCACAATGAATCTTTCTTCAGGCAAGGTGGAGGCAACAACAGAATGCGCACATCCTTTCTATAAGACCATGACCGTGAACAGCCTCTCTGGCAGCATCACAGTGAAGATTGACGAGAACAGCGAGGACAATGACCAGGTCAGCGCCAACATCACATTCAGCGTGGACAACAACGGCACAGAGACTGTGGAATACACATTCTCAACCAACGGATACGTAACTGGCGTAGACACAGTGAAGAAGGCTGACGGCTCAGTGAAGCACATCTACACCATCTCTGGCATCGCCACCACACAGATGCAGCGCGGCGTAAACATCGTACGCCATGCTGACGGCACTGTGACTAAGGTGGTTAAGAGATAAACGAACAGAAAACACTCACACAAATAAAAACAACAAAAGAATGAAAAAGTCATTATTCACAATGGCAATGGCTGCGATAGCCTTAACTGCCAACGCTACCGACTACCTGGGTAACTACAGCAACAACGCTGGAGGACAGACCAGTACCGTGGAAGGTAAGGTAAGCATCGAGGAAGGTGCGGACGGAACAAGCACCGTCACCATCCATAACTACGCTTATGAGGTGTATGGCTCAAAGCACTATGTGGGCAACATCGTGCTCAACGGCGTGAAGACATCCAAGGTGGGCAACGTCACTATCTTCGAAAGCGCCCAGAACGTGGACATCACAGAGGGTGACGTCGACACATATACATGGGAAGGTCCCAGCTACTCGGCTCTCTGCAAGGGCGGTGTGCCCGTAATCTTCAAGGCTGAACTGCGCGGCGACAAGCTCACAGCAGCCTTCAACCTCGACACCTTCCAGGCCATCAAGCGCCGCATAAAGGCCACATTCGGCGAGAACCGCTACACCATCGGACAGATTCTCGGTTCGAACTTCGATGCTTGGCACACAGCCAAATACACTGGAGGTGTACCCAAGAAAGACTACACCAGCGACGAGCCTGACGGATGGCACTCATTCATGAGCGCATCAGGCACTCTCACCGGCTTCGTAAGCAAGAACACACACACATACAAGTCTGACGACGTGCGTCCCGGCGGCAAGGGCACCAGCCTCAAGCTCGTTTCAGGCATCGTAAACGTAGGAATCAAGCAGCCTGCCAACGGAACCATCACCACCGGTCGTCTCCAGGCAAGCGGCTTCACACCGAAGGACACCGGCAACAACTCTACGTCTGATCCTTCTTCAAGCGACGTAGACGGCAACAACGATCCGTTCTTCTCAGCGCTCAGCTCACGTCCTGACTCTATCGCCGTTTGGGTGAAGTATAATCAGGGCACGCTCTCTGAGTCTGACAAGAAGAATTATCCTTACGCCACCATCTCTGCCATCATCAATGACGGCACAAAGATTCAGGACCCGATGGACAAGGAGTATAAGACCATCGTGGCTACTGCCCAGAACAAGGAGATAGCCGAGACCGGCAACGAGTGGAAGCGCATCAGCGTTCCCTTCAACTACGTTTCGGACAACATCGACCCGAAAGCCATCCTCGTAACTCTCTCTACCAACGCCGAGCCGGGTGTGGCTTCAAGCGACGAAAACAATCCTGACGTGCTCTACATCGACGACCTCGAGCTTATCTACAACGCACAGCTCAACAACGTGAAGATCAAGGGCATTGACTTCACATTCGAGCCGAACAAGTATTACTATGACGGTCTGACATTCGACGGCGAGCTTACTGACGCTGACGTAGAGGTAGAGAAGACGGGCAACGGCTCTTACATAAGCCAGACCATCACACGCAGCCCGGCTGAGAAGGGTTATGCCACCGTTACCGTAACCGTAACATCAGGCGACCTCAAGACCGTAAACGCCTACACATTCAAGGTGAAGGAGGCTGTGGCTGAGCCTTCTAAGGACTACACCGGCAACCTCACCATCTCTCTGAACGGCGAGCAGCAGGATCCGGCAGAGGCAACCATCTCTACCATCCAGCACGAGGACGGCACATACGACATCCGCCTCAACCAGTTCTCATTCGGTCCGTTCCTCATCGGCGACGTAACCATCAAGAACGTACCCGCTACAGAGGTGGACGGATGGACTGTCTACACAGCTGAGCAGGACGCTGAAATCACCAACGGCGCTGAAATAGCAGAGGCTCTCGGTGGCAAGGTGCACATTAAGCTCGCAGCTCAGAGCAAGGACGACGACCTTTACGCAGAGATCACGCTCCCCGTTGAGCTTGGCGAGGACGTGATTGATGTATTCGCAGTATTCGGCAACAAGCCCGCTACCGGCATCAACGGCATCGAGGACAACGCCAATACCACCGTTACCGGCATCTACAACGCTTCAGGTATGAAGCTCCAGAAGCTGCAGCGCGGCATCAACATCGTCCGCACCGCTGACGGCAAGACCGTAAAGATTATGAAGTAAACAGCACGATTGAGGTTATAAACAATACATAACCTTATCAAATACTTAAACGAAAAAAACTCCAGCCATTGCAGAAATGCAGCGGCTGGAGTTTTTTTTGTTGAGTGAGAAACACTCTATCATAACTTATTCTTATGTTCGTCCATCAGCAAATTCACCAAATATTGGTCACTACGACAATGCATGTCAGCGATGCCTTCACTCATCATCTTATAAAGATAAGAATCATAAAAGACCTCCAAAGAGTCTTCCAGAGAAAGCCCAGACAACTCAGCAAAGAGTTTAACCACACGAGCATATTTCATCTGAAGGATTGTCTTGTTAGCTTCCATATATTATAATTTTATTTCTTCCGCTTTAATAAAGCGTAAGTTACAGTTAGAGGCGTGATATAGTATCATGGCAAAGCCCCTTTCTTTTTCAACAATCCAATCAAATCGTCCATTATATAGTCCTTTCCAAATGTATGTAAAACATCATAGCAAGGCACTATATATCCATCCAAGAGTCCAGACGAACGCAACATCTTATATACTTTACTTGCGCTCATCTTTAATCGGTCAGCAAGATTGCCAACACAATAGGTTATGAAGTCCAACTGATATTCTTGCATAAGTGATTTTGTTTTTGCAAATATAAACAAAAAAATCGAATTGTATGGCATTGTCAATCCATTGATTTTCAAAATGCCTTACTTCCCTATCCTCTTTATTCCCTCTTCCAGCCTGCTCCACGGGCAAGCCATATTTATTCTTATGAAGCCTTCGCCTTCCTTGCCGTACATGCTTCCGGCGTTCACCCATACGCGGTTCTCGCGCATCAAGCGCTCTTCTATGTGCTCTGACGACTCGCCGAGCGAGCTGCAGTCCACCCATGCCAAGTATGTTCCCTCCATGTTCATAACGGGGAGGTGGGGCAATTCGCGGGCGAAGAAGTTGCGGAGGCGGCGATAGTTCTCCGTCAGGTAGGCACGCAACTGGCACAGCCAATCGTAGCCGCCGTCCGAATAGGCAGCCTGAAGAGCCAGAACGCCGAAGGGATTGACGTCGCAAACCTCATTGATGTTTATGGCACGGTCAATTCTTTCGCGTACAGCGGCGTCGCGGCAGACGATGTTGGCAATCTGTAGGCCGGCTATATTAAACGCCTTAGAGGGCGAACAACACGTCACGGAGCCGTACGAAAGATCGTCGGGGAGCGTGCCGAACGGCGTGTAGCGGTGGTCGCCAAGCGTCAGTTCGCAATGAATCTCGTCCGAAACCACCCGTACGCCATGCTTCTTGCAGAGCACAGCCACACGCTCCAGCTCGTCACGGCTCCACACTCGTCCACCTGGATTGTGCGGATTGCAGAGCAGCAGCAGACGGGCACGCTCGTGCGAGAGGCGCTGTTCGAGGTCGTGGAAGTCGATTTCGTAACGCAGGAGCGCTTTATTATAGATGAGTGGACTACTCGACAGCTCGCAGCCGTTATTGCGTATAGAGGAGAAAAAACAGTTGTATACGGGTCCCATCACCACCACTTGGTCGCCAGTCAGCGTCAGCGCCTTGATGATGGCTGATATGGCTGGCACCACGCCTGAGGTGTAAATGATGTCGTCCCGATGGAAGCGCCACCCGTGTCTTTCCTCAAACCAGCGGCATACAGTCTCATAATAACCATCCGGCACGCGTGTATAGCCGAAGATGGCATGGTCGACACGGCGGCGCAGCGCCTCCGTAATGCCGGGATAAGTCTCGAAGTCCATGTCCGCCACCCACAGCGGAATGATGTCATCACCCGTCGCCGAGTCCCATTTGTACGAGTTGGTGCCACGGCGGCAGGTGGGTTTAGAGAAGTCGTAAATCATAATTATATTATTTTTCTCTGATGCTAACCACGCAGTCAGCCGGCTTCTTTATGTTCTCGTCTATTATCACCTCGCCGATGCTATCCGCCGTGATGCGTCCCGACATCGGATTCTTTATGCTCTTGATGTGTCCGCGGATGTCAGCCTGAACGGTGGAATACTCGAAGGCACGGTCGCATTCGGCATCGAACGTGCAATCCTCAAGCACCAGATCCTTGGCATAGCAGAGCGGCTGTTCGCCGGAGATATGGCATCTTACGAGGCGGAGTCCGCGCGAGTGCCATCCGAGGAACTCACCGTTAAGCTCCGAGTCGTACACCGTGACGTTGTCCACCTCCCAGAACGAGTCCTTCGTGTCAATCTTGGCGTTGCGGATGACGATGTCGCGTGAGTACTGGAACACGTACTTCGAGTCAGAAACGAGTCCGTCCACCTCCACATTGCGGCAGTGCATGAAGGGATAAGTGCCGTCATGCAGCACCACATTCTCCAGCTTCAGGCAGTCAATGCCCCAGAAAGTCTCGTCGGCGTCGTTGATGGTGACGTTCTTCAGCGAGAGATTCTTCATCTCACGGAAGAACTTCGGGCCGTTGATGACGCAGTCCTCCATGTGCATATCGTCCGAATACCATATAGCAGAGCGCGAACCCGGCGCAAAATAACAGTTGCGGATGTCCGATCCCTTGACATGCCAGAGCGGATATTTGCCCTCGAAATAGCAGTTGCGGCAGACAATGTTGCTGCATTCCTTTACGCCCGACTCGCCGAACGTGATGCGAACGTGGTCGAGTTCCGTGTTGTGGATTTCGAAGAGAGGACGCTCTCCACCGAATACCTTATTAGCAATTTTCTCCATAATCGTAATAGTATAATTGGTTTTGTATTTTTAAATCTTTTTCTGCGGCTTCAGCTTCCATGTCCACAGCTTCACGAGGAATATCATGCCACGGAAGCAAAGCTCCAGGCACATCGCCAGCCACACGCCACGCAGCCCCATCGTCGGGGCGAGCAGCGCGGCAAGCGTTATGCGTACGCCCCACATCGAAGCGAGGTTCATGATGCTCGGAGCTATGGTCTTGGCGGCTCCCACGAACACGCCGTAGCAGATGATGGCTGCACCGAACATCGGTTCGGCGAAGGCTTCTATGCGCAGCACCTCCACACCCAGCTGTCTTACCTCCAAAGAGGGAGTCATCATAGCCATCGCAAACGGCGACGCCACGTACATCACCACGCCCATGACCGACATTATCGCTACGCCAAGCCCTACGGAGAGCCATGCGAAGCGCTTCATAAGGTCGTGCCTTCCGGCACCGATGGTCTGTCCCACGAGCGTCGTGGCAGCGTCAGCAACGCCGTAACCGGGCATATAGCAGAGGCTCTCCACGATGATGCCGAACGAGTTGGCGGCGATGGCAATGGTGCCGAGCGGAGCGATAATGATGGTGGTGACGATATAAGCCGACGTCATAATGGTCTGCTGCAGTCCCATCGGCAGTCCGATGTGCATGGCGTTCTTCACCACATTCCACGTCGGCAGGAAGCGTCCGCTGTCCTGACGCAGACAAAGTTCGCCCTTGCGGAAGCACAGTATATACATCGTCACCGTGGCTGCCACAGCCTCCGCCGAAACCGTTCCGATGGCGGCGCCCTCCACTCCGAGTCCCGCGCCGGGCATCATCACCTGCGTGCCAAGCACTTCCATGGGGCGCGTGGGGAAGATAAGGAAGAAATTGAAGAATACGTCCAAAGCCATCATCACCACACTCATCACGCTCGGCACCACCATATTGCCCGAACTGCGGAGCATGCCGTAGCCGAACATCGAGAACTGGAAGGCGGGCAGACCCAAAGAGATGATGGCGATGTAAACGGACGACGTGCTGCAGATGTCCTCTCCCCCACCCAACCATCTTGGCAGGAACGGACTGATGGCAAGCACCGTCATTCCCAACAGCAGGCTAACCACCAGCACGGACATGATACCCTGGCGCAGAGTGGCACGTGCACGTGCGGGGTCGTTGCCGCCAAGCTGATGGCTGACCTGAACGTAGAAGCCGGCAGCCGCAGCCGAACAGATGCTGCCCATCAGCCACATGGTGGTCTCCACCAGTCCGATGGCAGCAGAAGCGGAAGCGCCAAGGCTGCCCACCATCGAAGCGTCGATATACTGCATCATCGTGGTGGTGAGCTGGGCAAGTATGGCAGGCGTGGCAAGACTCAGCACGAGCCTCGCCTGCTGGGAGAACGTCATCGGCGCTCCCTTACGTATCATAGCGAGAAGTATGTCCTTCTTGTTATTGCGATTCATAATAAAGTAATAAAAACAAAGACATGCTTTCCTGTCTTGGCAGAAAAACATGTCTTTCAGCATATATATTCCTTGAAGGTGTGTCTTCGCTCCTGTTAAGACAGCTCCAGCATGCGCTCTATCGGCTTCACGGCGTCGCGTGCTATCTCGGGGTCCACCTCCACAGAGGGCCACTCGTAGCGCAGCGTGTTATATATCTTCTTCAGCGTGTTCTTCTTCATATACTCACATTCGTTGCAAGAGCAGCCTACCCCACCCTCGCTTACTTCAGGCGGAACAGGATAGAACGTCACGTCGGGGCAGCTGCGCTGCAGTTCGTGCAGGATGCCAGCCTCCGTAGCGATGATATATTCCTTTGTCTCGGGATGAGCCTTGGCATAATTGAGCATGGCAGCCGTCGATCCCTTTACGTCAGCCACGGCAAGCACAGGAGCCTTACACTCCAGATGAGCCATTACCACAGCCTCAGGATGCTCCTCCTTGAGCTTCACGATGGCTTCCACGGAGAACTTCTCATGAACATGGCAGCCGCCGTTCCAGAGAAGCATCTGACGACCTGAAACGCTGTTGATGTAATTGCCGAGATTATAGTCGGGACCGAAGATAATCTTCTCGTCCTTCGGGAAAGAAGCCATCACCTTCTCCGCATTGCCTGACGTGACCACCACATCCGTGAGCGCCTTGACAGCCGCCGTAGTGTTGACGTAGCTCACCACCTTGTAGCCGGGATGCTGCTCCTTAAACTCCTTCAGGTCTTCAGCCTTGCATGAGTCAGCCAACGAGCAACCAGCTGTCAGATCCGGGCAGAGCACCTTCTTCTCCGGCGAGAGAAGCTTGCATGTCTCAGCCATGAAGTGCACACCGCACATCACAATCATCTTGGCGTCTGTCTGAGCCGCCTTGCGAGCCAGCGCCAGCGAGTCGCCGATAAAGTCAGCCACTTCCTGCACCTCGCCCACCGTATAGTAATGAGCCAACAGCACGGCGTCCTTCTCCTTGCAAAGACGGCGTATCTCTTTCTTAAGGTCAATCGACTCGTCAACAGGCTCGTCGACAAATCCCTTTTCAGTCCACTCTTTATTCATTGCTTTATTGTTTATACGTTTCGTTCTTTTGGTCGTTCCCACCACTTATCCACAACATCTATATATATTCTCTCTTTCTTTTTTTTAAAAGAAAAAAAATATTATTAGGATGATGTACTGTTAGTATGTTGGTAACTTTCCTGTCTTTTTCTTGCATGTTAAGTTATAAACATGTGAAAGCCTGTTGTCCACAGGCAATCGTAACATCTTCCTGTTGATTATAAGCGTAATAGGCGTGTTATCCACAATATGATGTAGACACGTGCAAAGTTAATAAGTTTATATCTTTTTTCGATTAATAATCGTGGAAAACTTTGTAATATCAGTTTAATAATAGTGTTAGTTATCCACACCCCAACTGCTACTCCCTGTCCCCTGTTGATAAGTGGCGAGTTATCCACAGGCTTCTCCACACGGTTATTAACAGGTATCACAGGGTTATGAACAGGAGGCGGCACGATGGCTGAATCATCTACTTTTGTTTAGTTATATTGGTAACTTAGGAGGCTATGGCGTCTCGCCGTAGCCACGCAGCCTCCAATACCTGACATCAAACAACTTATTATGCTAACCGTTAATGGGTGCATGGCTACGGCGGGACGCCATAGCCTCCTAAGTTTGTATTAACTGCTTATACATAATTACAAAGGATATGCTATTGTTAATATTAGTATATTGATTATCATTCGTTTACGCAGTTATCCACAATTTACGTTAACCTGTGGATAACAAGCGCCCCCTACCCCACCCTTTTCCGCCTGTTTTTCATCATATAAACATGCTTGTAGAATAACTATACGTTGATTATCAGTATACTTATAGAGTTATCCACAGGTATGTTGATAACTATCTGTTGATACCATTCCTACGCCTGTCCTCCCCTATTATTCAAGACAGGCTCATAGAGTGTGGATAACTGGTGTATACGTAGTGTTATCCACAGGCTATATTCCTGTTATATACAGGATTTTCAACGTTAATTGTTAATAACTTATCCTTGTGTTTCAGTATGTTAAGTCAGTTATCAACAATCCTGTTCATAATCCTGTGTGTTGATAATACTGGCGCTTCTGAACAGGAATTGCTTTTGTTTGCCTGTTTTATAACGGAATAAACAGGCTTATACACAGGTATGTTAATAACTATTTGCTGTATACCAATCATTTATAAAGTTACCAACACTAATGTTTATAACTTACATTCGTATGCGAAGACGAGAATAATTCAACATTCCTCGCTCGGCTTTGCCGCTTGCCTAAGCAAGGATTCCTAATTCTTCTACGGTTCCGCCGAAGACGATATTTGCATTTCTAACGCTCAATACTGCCACTTGAGCGCACAACGAAATCTTTGGTGCGAAATTCTTGAGTTTTGAGCGTGCAGCGTCAACTTATTTATTGTCAGTCGTTTATGCGGTTTTTGTATAATGTGTGCAATGATTTGCGTCCTTAAACAGCCACTTTATGCCATCATAGAGCCACTTTTACACTCTAATAGTGCCACTTTTATCATGCAATAGTGCCACTATTAGAGACTAAAAGTGGCACTTTCGTAGTGTAAAAGTGGCTCTATTGATAAGTGATGGTTGCTTTTTAATCGTGAAAGACAAGAAAATCACGTATCTGAATCTCTAGAATTGATTTTTATTTTGTAACATGTTTTTACTCTTTGTACGATATTTGCATTATCCACATGAGTGTGGATAACTTGTGAATAAGGATTTTGTGTGTGCGATAAACAGAAATTGCTGTGTGCGTAACGCAGCGTTTTTGTGTGCGTATGTCATTTCTGGGTGTTGATAAACAGGCAGAAAAATCCTCTCTTTTCAACTCATTTTGTTAATAACTGCATATTGTGTATCAGCCTGTTGCAGAGTTATCCACAGGTTATCCACAATTGTGGATAACTTCGTATGCCTGTTATTGTAGATAACTGACAAACAGGTGTAGATAACTGACAGGATATTGTGGATAACATAAAAAACCGATGATACCAAATAAAGATGGTATCATCGGTTTTGTCATTTAAATATGTGTTTCATTAAAGAGGGAATCCCTCTTCTTTAATGATTTCTTTGAGAATACTGACCTTTGCGGTTGAAGCATTCTCTTTGTCATAAATGAGTAGAAGAACAATCTCTCCCTCCATCTCCTTCGTGATGAAATTATACGTGATGACTCTTGCTCCGCCAGACTTTCCCTTGCTTTTCGACTTTATGGCCATTCGTATTTTGCGGATGCCTGGAGCTAATTCTGCTCCTTGTAGTGGGTTCTCGAGAAGCGTTTTACCAAAGTTTATCAAGTCATCTTTGAACGAAGGGTATTTCTTTGCAAGCTTTTTCGCTGTTGCATCGAAGTAACTTGAGGTTGTAATTCTATAATTCATTTATCAATTTATCAAGTGTATTCAGCTGTTTCTTGCCGGCAACAGCATCCTTTAGTTCACGAAGTGCTCCTCTCAGATCAGCCGCTATGTTTTGTGTTGTTTCAGTAACGGCGTCTGAAGAGGTAACAGGAACAAGACGAAAACTGCCTTCACGTGACTTCAGAATCACGTGTTCACCTGAATTTACCATTGAGAAATATTTGCCCTGATTGGCTCTGAAATCTCTTGCGCTAACTATCATCATGATTATTTTACTTTATGTTTACGCCACAAAGTTAGGTATTATATTTTATATTGGCAACCGTTTTGGTACCAAAAACGGTACCAAACATAATAATTAACAACTAAACTATAGCTTGAGAAGCTTAAATTCATTACCATAAATTTGCGTATCCCGTTTTTTTTTATTTCTTTTGTAAGTTGCAGCCGATACATCTTTATATTTATATCGGGGCTGCATGGTTATTGATACGTAATTAAATAAAAAACAGAACAATCCTAATATATGGTTCAGAAAAAGAAGGATGATGGACTTACGCCGATGATGCGACAGTTTTATTCGTTCAAGGAGGCCAATCCGGACGCTTTATTGCTCTTCCGCTGCGGCGACTTCTACGAGACTTACGCTGATGACGCCGTGGAGGCGGCTAAGATTCTTGGCATTACGCTTACACGTCGCTCCAATGGAAAGAACGCCAATGGCGCAGCTTGCGAGATGGCTGGTTTCCCTTATCACGCTCTCGACACTTATCTGCCTAAGCTCATCCGTGCCGGAAAGCGCGTTGCCATCTGCGACCAGCTGGAAGATCCGAAGCTTACGAAGACCCTCGTAAAGCGTGGCGTTACGGAGCTTGTGACGCCCGGCGTGTCGATGGACGATACGGTGCTGAACTATAAGGAGAACAACTTTCTGGCTGCCGTACACATGACGAAGACGGCATGCGGCGTGTCGTTCCTCGATATCTCTACGGGAGAATTCCTGGTAGGGGAGGGCACGTCTGATTACGTGGAGAAGCTGTTGGTGTCTTTCCAGCCTAAGGAGGTGCTGCACGACCGTCAGATGAAGCGTGAATTCGAGGACAGGTTCGGCAACAGGTGGTGTACGTTCCAGCTGGACGACTGGATGTTTACGGAGCAGAGTTCGCGTCAGAAGCTCCTCAAGCACTTCGGCACGCAGTCGCTCAAGGGTTTCGGTGTGGAGCATCTCACGCTTGGCGTGGTGGCTGCCGGCGTAATCATGCAGTATCTGGAGATGACGCAGCACACCAATATAGGCCATATAACGTCGCTCCGACGCATTGAGGAGGACCGTTATGTGCGTCTTGACAAGTTCACCATCCGATCTTTGGAGCTGCTTGGCAGCATGCAGGAGGACGGTTCGTCGCTCCTTGACGTCATCGACCGCACCACAACGGCGATGGGAGCGCGTATGCTGAAGCGCTGGACCGTATTTCCGCTGCGCGACGTAGCGACGATAGGCAAGCGTCTTGACGTCGTCGAGACGTTCTTCCGCAAGCCCGACTTCCGCCAGGTCATTGACGAACAGCTCCATCGCATAGGCGATATAGAGCGAATAATATCGAAGGTGGCCGTAGGAAGAGTGTCGCCAAGAGAGGTGGTTCAGATGAAATTGGCTCTACAGGCGCTTGTTCCTGTGAAGTCTGCCTGTCTCAGTTCTGACTGCGAAGAAATCCGTTCGATGGGTGACAGGCTCAATCTTTGCGAGAGTCTGCGCGACCGCATCGAACGCGAGATTCAGTCTGATCCGCCTTTGCTCGTGGCGAAGGGCGATGTAATAGCTTCCGGCTACTCAGAGGAGCTGGACGAGCTGCGCTCCATTTCGCGTGGAGGCCGCGACTATCTGCTGAAGATTCAGGAGGAAGAGGCGGCGAGGACAGGCATCCAGTCGCTTAAAGTGGGATATAACAACGTCTTCGGATATTACCTTGAGGTGCGCAATACTTATAAGGACGCCGTGCCACAGGAATGGATTCGCAAGCAGACGCTTGCCAATGCGGAGCGCTATATCACGCAGGAACTGAAGGAATATGAGGAGAAAATCATGGGTGCGGACGAGAAGATTCTCGCCCTTGAGAGCCGTCTCTTCAACGAACTGGTTACGGATATGGCTGAGTTTGTGCCACAGATACAGATCAATGCCAATATCATAGCCCGCATAGACTGTCTGCTTTCCTTCGCAAAGGCGGCGGAAGAGCATCGTTATGTTCGTCCTGTCGTGGCTGACGACGCCCTGTTGGAGATACAGGCAGGACGCCATCCTGTCATCGAAACACAGCTTCCGGTAGGCGAGCAGTATGTTCCGAACGACATAAAACTCGACACGGAGAAGCAGCAGATAATGATAATCACCGGACCAAACATGGCTGGTAAGTCGGCGTTGCTGCGCCAGACTGCCCTTATCACGCTCATGGCGCAGATGGGAAGCTTCGTACCTGCCGACTCGGCACGTATCGGTCTTGTGGACAAGATATTCACACGTGTGGGCGCTTCGGACAATATCTCGTTGGGCGAATCGACGTTTATGGTGGAGATGACCGAGGCTTCGGACATCCTCAACAACGTGACGCCGCGATCCTTAGTGCTCTTCGACGAGCTTGGACGAGGCACTTCCACGTACGACGGCATCTCCATTGCGTGGGCCATCGTGGAGTATCTGCATCAGCATTCGGGCGCTCAGGCCCGCACGCTCTTCGCCACTCACTATCACGAGCTTAACGAAATGGAGAAGCATTTCGAGCGTATCAAGAACTATAATGTGAGCGTGAAGGAGGTGAACGGCAAGGTTATCTTCCTCCGCAAGCTTATGCCGGGCGGATCAGAACATTCGTTCGGTATACATGTGGCAGAGATAGCCGGTATGCCGAAGTCGATAGTGAACCGCGCCAACGCCATTCTGAAGCAGCTTGAGGCGGACAATGCCGGAGTGGGAGTGGACGAGAGTGGGGCAGGGGCATCGGCAGAAGCTCCTTCAGAGAACGCCGCAGCCACTACCGTCACGTCCGTAAAGAGGCGCAAGGGAGGCAAGCTCTCCACGCGCAACATCGCCAGCCAGTCGTCCGTTCAAGGCGTACAGTTGTCTTTCTTCCAGCTGGACGACCCCGTGCTCTGCCAGATACGCGACGAGATAATAGGTCTGGACATCAACAACCTCACGCCCGTGGAGGCGCTCAACAAGCTGAACGAGATAAAGAAAATCGTGACCGGAAGGTCGTGATCTTATAATATAAGCTGTATAAATTCGTTATATAAGCAATAACGAGAGAGAATAATTAAGAAACGAATTGGGTAACAACTTAACTATTTAGAGAAGAATATGAAATGTAAGACACTTGCTGTATCGATGACCAACTCACATCTGCTGAATACAGGTCTTGGAGAGTTTGAGAAAAGCATAGGTATACGCCTTGCAGACAAGGCTCCGATGCTGCTCGATAAGTATGGCATAAAGCTTCTGTTTCTCGTGGATAAGGAGATGGTGGGAGCTTTCGGCGACAATGTCGACTACTACGTCATCAACAAGGTGCGTCGTGAATTGCTGAAGAACAGTCTGTTCACGCCGCTGCGTCGTTGGCTGCTGCCGAGTGTGGATATGGTGCATTGGACCAATCAGTTCTATAAGTTCAGAGTTCGTATTGCTCCGAAGCTACTTGTTACGGTGCACGACTTCAACTTCATGCACAACGAGATAACCGGTTTGCACAAGCGTAAGAAGCTGATGGTGACCACCCGTCGCCTCGATCAGGCTACGCATCTGTCGTTCATATCCAACTTTACAGAGCAGGATGTCAAGTGCTACTATGACTTCAAGCAGCCTGCCCGTGTGATTTGCAATGGCGTTACCAATCTCAATACGAAGACCCAGGAGCAGTATGACAAGGAGCTGGAGGGAATGGGAGTGCCTAAGACTTTCCTTTTCCACATCTCACGCTGGTCGCGCAAGAAGAACGTGATTCTGATACTGGAGATGATGAAGCATCTGCCTGGCGAGCATCTGGTGCTTGCTGGTACGGCAGGGGAGAAGTTTGAGAAGCTCGTTTACGACACCATAGAGAGCCTACAGCTGAAGAATGTCACCGTTGTGGGCAAGGTAACGGGCGAGCAGAAAGCGGCGCTTCTGAGCCGTTGTAAGGGCCTTTTGTTCCCTTCGATGTCGGAAGGTTTCGGTCTGCCGGTAGTGGAGGCTATGTGTTTCGGCAAGCCTTCGTTCCTCACACGCCTTACATCGCTGCCAGAAGTGGGTGGCGACATCAGCTATTACTTCGATTCGCTGGACGCAAAGGATATGGCTGAGACTGTATGTAAGGGACTTGCCGATTATGCCAGCGCACCGGAGGAGAAGGCGGAGAAGCTGAAGCAGCGTGCAGCAATGTTCAGTTGGGACCGCGCCGTAGACGAATACGTGCAGTTCTACATCGACATTTTGTGCGGAAAGGAGAAATAAGTTGAGGGTTGAGGGGTGAGAGTTGAAAGTTGAGAAGTGAGAGTTGAGAGTTATGATTACCATTATTGATAATATCATATACTAAAAAGAGATATCATAACTCTCAACTTTCAACTTTCAATTCTCAACTAAAAGTAATCATAACTCTCAACTTTCACTTCTCAAATCTCAACTAAAAGTTATAAATCCAGCTCGAACGAGATATTGTGTCGCTTCGAGTATTTTGTCCAGAACAGTTTGCGCTGTTCCATTATATTGCTGAGGCAGTCCTCATAATTCATGCCTCGTTCCTTAGCGTAAACCTCAGCTATTCTTTTAAAGAACTTCTTTGAGCCCCAAAGACGGGCGAAATTGGCGCATCCAGCCTTCATTGTAACCTCGCCGAAGTACATGCGATTGATGTCGACAACGGAGAAGTGGTATTCTCCCTTGTCGTCCTTCTGCCATAGGATGTTGCCCGGCGAGTAGTCGCGATGGAGCAGTTGCTCCTCATGCATGTGAGCGGTGAAGCGTGCGAAGGCTTCTGCGAGCGGTAGGCACTCCTCTTCCTTCATCTTCACCACCTCGTAGAAGCGGTTAGGGTAGGGGCATTGCAGGCTGATGAAGTACGATTCCTTCAGTATTCCCATCACACGGTTCTCAATGTAAGCCACAGCTTCGGGAGTTTCCACGCCCTTTGATAGCAGTATGGAAGGGTATTCGTAGGCTCTTTGTCCTTTTGGAGTGCGAAGGGAGGTGGAGTAGATTATGGCGTTAAGGAAGTGCGGAGCGTGATATCGCTTTACGTTCACGGTCAGTCCGTCCGGCGTCTGCATCACCTTTATGAGGTTTCGTCCGTTGTGTATGGTTTCGCCCTCATGCTCCATGCGTTCCGGTATCGACTCGATGAAGGGTCTGAGGTGGGCGTATTTGTCGGCTATTCTTATTGACATCATTTGTCTTCTGTTTTTATTATTGCATTGTTTTAGGGTTCGTGTCGAGGTCGTCGTCCTCAATACGGATGCGTCCGTCGTATGTGAGCAGCTCGTTACGCTTATATTTGTATGACGTTGAGGCTATTGACTGCGCCCGGTCGTATCGGTTTGACCGTACGTCAAGGATGCCGCAGACAAGCTCATACACGAGGTCGTTGGTGAAATAGCGGTCGCTATTGGCTTTCAATGCCTCTGCAACGCCGGCATGTTGCTTTCTGTATTCGTCAGAAAGATACGTCCAAAGCGGTATGCGAACCATCTTGAAGCCGAGGAAACGCGGCGAACGACGCATGTCGGGGATGCCTCCGTGGTCAGAGAAATAAATCATAGACTGGAGGTTGAGCTTCTGTTTGGCGTAACTATAGATACGCTCAAGCACGTGGTCGGTGTAGCGGATGGAGTTGCGATAACACTCCACATCGCCCCCGTCGGTACGCAGTCCGTGCTCTTTGGCGAACGATTCGGGATATCGGTTCTCGTAATTGAAGTGCGAACCCTTGAGATGCAGCACCACGAAGTTGTCGTCTTTAGGATTTATCTCGTCCAGGAAGCTCAGCAACGACTCGTCAAACTGCTGTATGCCGCCCTCCTTCTTCACCCATTTGGCTGTGTCGGAGGTCTGCGCCACGAGCGTCACGGAGGTGTCGTTGATGCCTATATAGCTCTGATTGCTATACCATTTGGTCACGTATCCGGCTCGTCTTGCGATGTCGATGATGGAGCAAGAGTCGGCGAAAGGCTTGTCATTATATTGGTTTCGCTCGGTCAGGACGCGCTCCAAGGAGGGCACGGTCTGCATGGCACATGAGTAAGCGTTGGGGAAAAACACGAATCCCGAATCCTTCTGCTTCCTCATCTGCGTCTCCCAAGGCGTTGTTTCCCAAGGCTGTGAGGGAGAGAAAGCAGACATATAGTCGCGGCAAGCCGACTCGCCTATTACCATTATTATGGTCTTTCCGCGTCTTGGGCTGTCGTTAAGCTTCTCCACTTCCAGCGTTTCAAGGCGCTGCTTCATGCCCGTACGATAACCCATTGTGCTGCGATTATACGTTCGTACGTCGATGTAGAGCGTCATTATACCGGTGCGGACGAAGAGTCCGTGGCGCGGTTTCCAGATGTATGTGGTGAAGTAAATGAATATGGCGATGATGAAGAAGGCTGCCGCTGCCGTACCGATGGACGTGGCTGCCTCATGCAAAGGGAAGGTTGGGGCAGAGGCGTTTGCCGCTATGCAGAGAGCAATGATGCCACCAATGGAGACGAATGACAGCGCTGTCTTCCATATCGGGAACGACTTTACGAACTCGCGTGCCTCGCTCCAGTAAGTGTTTACAAGCGGCTGCATGCCTGCTTCGTCCACGCAAGTGCGATAAACGGCGTAATATACTGCCTGTGCGAGTGGTATGATGACGAGCGCAGCCTCCACTATTCCTACCACGATGGCAGCCGCAATGGGGGAGAACCATGCTATGATGTTCTGCAATGCCGTCAGCCAACCGAAGAGATAGATGCCGAAAGCGATGTCCATGTGGTTGTCATAGTCGGGCGAAGATGAGCGGTGGGTAAGGTCATACGTGACGTTATATACCGTCATCCACAGCAAAGCCGTAAGGAATGAGGCAGCGATGGCGGTGGAGCAGGGCATGATCAACGCTTCGCGCAGAAGGTTATCGCTGTGTCCAGCCAGCACAGCAGCCTCCATTGGGATGACAGCCTGAAGCGCTGCGAGAAGGTAACGTCGCTGCTGCTGACCCCGCGAGTTGCGTGCCAGTCCCATATTATAGCGCAGGAAGACAAACAGTCCAACCCCGAAGAGTATGAAGAGTATTAGCATTTCTGAATGATTATGATATGAATTTTGCCGGCAAAGCCATACGTAAATGATATATAGCCTACAGATTGACGAGTTTCCTATACACCTCCATCACCTGCTTTGCCGTGTCCTTGTTCTCGAATCGCTTCACGTATTCGCGGCTACGCATGATGCGAAGGTCGCGTTGTTCGGCTCCGCGCAAGGTCAGCTTGATGGCTTCGGCGCATTCTTCGGGGCTGTCAGGGTTTACGTAAAGGCAGTCAGGACCGCCCGCTTCCTCCAGACACGATCCCGTAGCAGCCACCACCGGCAGTCGGCTCTGTATGGCTTCGATGATGGGAATGCCGAATCCTTCGTAGCGAGAGGGATAGACAAACGACTCTGCCAGCTGGTAAATGGCATGCAGAGCGTTGTTTTCCACGCCTGAAAGCATGTGCAGACGGTGCGCCACATTGTTCTTCTCAGCCCATTTCTCCACCTTGTCAGCATACTTCGTGCGTCTTCCGACCACCACCAGATGGATGTCTTCGGAAAGGTATTTGAGGGCTTTCACGGCGAGCAGCACGTTCTTTCGCTCCTCGATGGTGCCCACGTTGAGCACGAACCGTTCGGGAAGGTTGTATCTGCGGCGTGTCTCGTCAGCCGCTTCCTCGCTTACCACGTTGGCGAAGCGAACGCCGCAACTCTGATAGATGATGTCTATGCGCTTTGGATTGACGCCTCCAAGCTCCACGATGTCCTCCGCCGTGCGGCGCGAAATGGCTATTATACGGTCAGCTTCGCGGCAGGTAAGGTGGAATTTGGCGCGATACATCATCACGTCAATGGGATTATAGTATTCGGGATGGCGCATGAATATGAGGTCGTGTATGGTCACCACGCTCTTTATTCCCGACTTCCTGATGCCTATAGGCAGCTCGCCGGACAGTCCGTGATACAGGCTTACGCCGTCCTTCTTAAGGTCGCTTACGATGCCCCAGGAGCGCCACAAGGCTTGCGCTATGCCACTTTTCGCACTTTTGGGATAAACATATCTCATTCTTTGCGACATGCTCACCTGCTCTCTGAGGTCTTCACGTCCGTATGAAGGCGTGTAGAGGAGCATCTCGCAGGCTTCGGGAAGAGTGCGGGAGAGGTCGTTGACAAGAGTGCGCGAGTAATTGCCAAGTCCGGTAGTGTTGCGCACGAGTCGCTTGGCATCGTATGCTATTTTTGTCATGATATTGTTATTTTAAGTCAACTGATTGCTTGACGTTGTCTCTTTATTAGCGCTATGGGCTCTTTATTGTTTGCGCGGCATGGTCTTGCCGTCCACTATCACGTATTCTTTGTCGAACTGTTCGTGGCTACGCTTCCATCTGTTGTGGGTCCAGAGATAGTAAGCTGGTTCGCGGCGGATGGTCTGTTCGAGGAGCTGGAAGAAGCGTCGGGTGAGTTCGTGCTCTTTCCATTCTGCCGGATTGCGCGTGATAAGGTGGAGCGTGGCTGTGTAATATCCTCTCTTGGGTCGTTCAAGGTCGATGTAGAACACGGCGTTGTTCATCTTTCGCATGATGCGTTCTGCACCCGTAAACACTCCTGTGTCGTGATTGAGGAAGTCCAGCCATAAGTGGATGTTGGCGTAACGCGGTCCCTGATCGGCTATATATCCGCAGAAAGAGCGTATGTTCTGGCGTCGCAAAGTAACGATATGGCGTAGTATTTCGTTCTTCGGGATGACGATGCTTGACGGTTGCGACGTGCGGATCTTCTGGAACAGCTTGTCTGCCCATTCCGAACGCAGCGGTTTGTAGATGAGACCCATCTTACGGTTCTCTGGGAATGCGATGCCTGTGCATGAGAGCCACTCCCAGTTGCAGTAATGTCCGAGGAACGCAGAGCAGTCCTGTCCTTCCTGGAAGCACTTCTCCACCTCCTCCGCACCGACGATTTTGAGTCGCTTGCGTAGCTCCTTGTCGCTGATGTTCAGCAGCTTGAATGTCTCTACAAAGTAATCGCAGAGCCATCTGTAGAAGCGTCTTTCCAGCTTCAGACGCTCCAGTTTAGTCTTCTCGGGGAAGGATGTGGCGAGGTTTCGCCTTACTATGCGTCGGCGATAGCGCACAAGATGGTAAAGTATGACGAACGCCACGTCACTAATGGCGTATAAAAACCAAAAGGGCATGAGCCCTGCGATAACTCGCAAGACTCTCACCCTTTTCGAATCCTTTTCGTTTGTATGTTGTTGAGGAGTGTTATTGCCCATACGTAGTGTATTGTTCAGTATTTCGTTTCAGTTTCCTTTTACTTCTGCATCTCGTGCAGCTTGCGGTAATATCCGCCCTTTTCGAGCAGTTCTTCGTGCGTTCCGCGTTCCACTATCTCGCCTTCATGCAGCACGCAAATCTCGTCGGCGTTCTTGATGGTGGACAATCGGTGAGCTATTGCCACCGTGGTGCGCGTCTTCATGAGGCGTTCCAGGGCGTCCTGCACCAGTCGTTCGCTCTCCGTGTCGAGTGCAGACGTTGCCTCGTCGAGGATAAGGATGGGCGGATTCTTGAGTATGGCTCGGGCTATGCTGACGCGCTGGCGCTGTCCGCCTGAGAGTCTGCCGCCGCGGTCGCCGATGTTGGTGTCGTAACCGTGCTCTGTCTGCATGATAAACTCGTGTGCGTTGGCTATGTGTGCCGCCTGCTCCACCTGCTCACGTGTGGCAGAATCCACGCCGAACGTGATGTTGCCGTAGAACGAGTCGTTGAAGAGAATGGCTTCCTGATTGACGTTGCCGATGAGCTGGCGAAGGTCATGGATGCCCAGATCCTTTACGTTTATGCCGTCGATGAGCACCTCTCCCTCCTGCACGTCGTAATAACGCGGGATAAGATCCACGAGAGTAGACTTTCCTGATCCGCTCTGACCTACGAGCGCCACTGTCTTTCCTTTCTCTATTACGAGATTGATGTCCTTCAATACCCACTGTTCGCCGTAGCGGAACGATACGTGGCGGAACTCAATCTGATGCTCAAACGAAGCTATATGCTTGGGATTGGCAGGTTCCTTGATGGTGTTTTCTGCCTTCAGAATCTTGTCTACACGCTCCATTGAGGCAAGTCCCTTGGGGATATTGTAGCTTGCCTTGGAGAAATCCTTGAGCGGATTGATGATGGAATAGAGCATCACAAGATAATAGATGAATGTTGGACCGGACAGAATCTGCTGGTCGAGCACTAAGATGCCGCCCACCCACAAGACGATGATAATCAGTACCGTACCCAAGAACTCGCTCATCGGGTGAGCCATCTGCTGGCGGATGTTGACGCGCTGTATGGAGTCGCGGTATTCGGAGTTGATACCGTCAAATCGCTTGTTCATCTTATCCTCGGCGCAGAACGCCTTGATGATGCGCAGTCCGCCGAGCGTTTCCTCCACCTGCGACATCGTGTCGCTCCACAGCGACTGTGCCGCTATTGACTTGCGCTTGAGCTTTCTGCCCACATATCCCATAAACCAGCCGAAGATTGGCACGAATACGAGGGTGAAGAGCGTCAGCTGCCACGATATGAAAATCAGGGCTGTGAAGTAGGATATGATGAGGATGGGGTTCTTGAAGAGCATGTCCAGCGACGACATTATGCTGCTCTCTATCTCGCCCACGTCGCCCGTCATACGTGCAATGATGTCGCCCTTGCGCTCTTCGGAGAAGAATCCGAGGGGCAATGACGTAATCTTATGGTAGAGCTGGTTGCGGATGTCGCGTACCACACCCGTACGAATGGGGATGATGGTGGCTGAAGAAAGGAAGTAAGCTCCTGTCTTGAGGAACGTCGCGAAGGCGAGGAACAGACCTATAAGCAGCAGCGTAGTGGTGGCTCCCACGTCGCCGATGAGCTGCGTGACGTAGTAGTCGGCGTTGTTGGCAAGCACTTCCTTCAGGTTGTCCAGCGACCATGGCATAAGCTCTGTGGCAGTACCGGCTCCCTCCGTGCGGAAAAGAATCTGCAGGATGGGGATAAGGGCTGCGAACGAGAAGATGTTGAGCACCGCCGAGAGGATATTGAAGACCACCGTCAGCGCCAGATACTTCTTGTAGGGCGGGATGAAACGCCGCAGTATTTGGAGGAATTCTTTCATATCATTCTTTCTTATTCAACGCATTCTCCCAGCAGCGTAGCCGACGTTGCGTCAGTAATCTTCACCATAACGCGCTCTCCGATGTGATGTCCCTTCTTGTCGAACACCACAGCCTTGTTCTGCTCGGTGCGTCCCATGAGCTGTTCGCGTGATCGCTTGGAGAATCCTTCCACGAGCACATCGAAAGTCTTGCCGATGTCCTTGCGGTTCTGCTCGGCTGAAATCTCGGTCTGGAGGCGGATAAGTTCGTTCAGACGCTCTATCTTTACCTCTTCCGGTACGTTGTCGGGCAGGTGCTTGGCGGCGTATGTACCGGGGCGCTCGCTGTACTTGAACATGAAAGCAGAGTCGAACATGCACTCGCGTACCAGCGAGAGAGTCTCGGCGTGGTCCTCCGGCGTTTCGTCATGGTAGCCCACGAAGAGGTCGGTGGAGAGTCCGCAGTCGGGGATGATGCGTCGTATGGCAGCCACACGCTCCAGGTATTGCTCACGCGTATACTTACGGTTCATGAGCTTCAGAATCTTGCTTGATCCGCTCTGAGCCGGGAAGTGGATGTGCTTGCAGAGGTTTGGCTCGTCGGCTACGGCATGGAGGATGTCGTCCGTCATGTCCTCGGGGTTGGATGTGGTGAAGCGCACGCGCATGTCGGGCACGCTCTGAGCCACCTTGCGGAGGAGTTCGGCAAACGATACGCCGCCTTCCATGCGCTTACCGGCAGGAGTGAGACCGTAGCTGTTGACGTTCTGTCCGAGGAGAGTCACCTCCTTGAAGCCACGGTCGTGCAGGTCCTTCACCTCACGCAGGATGCTCTCCACGTCGCGCGAACGCTCGCGTCCACGAGTGTAGGGCACGATGCAGTAGTGGCAGAAGTTGTTGCATCCTCGCATGATGCTCACGAATCCGCTTACGCGTCCTGCTCCGATGCGCTGCGGAATGACATCGCGATAAGTCTCCGTAGTGCTCAGTTCGATGTTGCAGGCGTTGTTTCCGTTCTCGCATTGTGCAATCATGTCGGGCAGATTGAGGTACGAGTCGGGTCCGCATACGAGGTTGGCGTGATGGTTGTTGATAAGGTCCTCACGCACACGCTCCGCCATACAACCCAGAACGCCCAGTATCAGCTGGCGTCCCTTCTTCTGCTCAGCGTGCAGAGTCTCCAGTCGTCCGTATATCTTGTTCTCCGCATTCTCGCGAATGGAGCAGGTGTTGAGGAATATGGCGTCGGCGTCAGCCTCGTTCTCGCACAGTTCGTAGCCAGCCATCTGCATGATGGAAGCCACCACTTCAGAGTCTGCCACGTTCATCTGGCAGCCGTATGTCTCAATGAAAAGTTTCTTCATTTATATGATATATATGTATGTTTCGTGTGTATATAACTATGCAAAGTTACGAAAAAAAGAATAAACGTGGGGTATAAATGTTGCAGAATGAGAGAGTTGTGGCTATTTTGTGTCAAAGCCCTGCCTACTACAGCTGATTAATTAGGATTTTTGAATTGTGCGCAAGGCGCATTGTGAATAATTCACAATCGCAGGCGAAGCCGAGAATAATTCAAAACTCATAATTCAAAACTCCTAATTCGGACGCCTTGCCGTCCGACACAATATTTGCATTTCTAACGCTCAATACTGCCAGCTGAGCGCACAACAAAATCTTTGGTGCGAAATTCTTGAGTTTTGAGCGTTTGAAGCCAATATGCTTATACACAGCATGTTATGAGATTTTCTGACGAAGCGCTATGAAATCAGACTCACAAACGAGCCGTTTTTTTGCTGCAATAGCGCCACTTTTACACTACAATAGTGGCACTTTTATCATGCAATAGTGCCACTTTTACTGTCTAATAGTGGCACTATTGGAGTGTAAAAGTGGCGCTATCGTATGGCTTGGGTGCTGTTTGCACAGCAAAACACCGTAAAAACAGCAATCTAAATCTCTAGAATCAATTTTTATTTTGTAACAAGTTTTTACTCTTTGTACGATATTTGCATGGTGGATACGAACAACCAGCAGATTGAGTATGAGCTGAGGGTCCCGCTTCGCGGAACCAAGGTAGGGTGGGGAGTATTTGCTTATCCCACAGCTGCGCTCCTTCGGAGCTTGCAGTGGGTTTCTGATAGATACGTGTCCCCTCGGGACACGGCGCTGATTACACAGTTAGCTTATCTTAGGGGATGCGATGGATTCTTGTAATACGTAACTTTGTACCACCAGTTCTGCTATGGGAGGGTGCGTGGCTACGGCGAGACGCCATAGCCTCCTCGGTTTGTCCCTAAATCCTGTCTTCATGTCTAAAAAATCCTGTCTTCATGTCTTCTTGTCAAAAACATCCACGTCTAACCGTCTATATTACGTCGGTTTACGACATAATTTAGAAAAATAGTGACAAAAAAGGCTTGTCTCTCACTTGTTTTAGGTAATTTTGCAGTTTACTATAAACTATTGTGAACAAACAAGACACCAATGAGTCTGACAAGTATAATAAGAGGAGCGTTCATACCACGACAGCATAAGCTGGAACGCCATTTCACACAACCCGAGCAACTGCAACACGACGTGCTGCAGCATCTGCTCGACGCCGCAGCCGACACCGAGTATGGCAGAAACCATCTCTTCGGCACAACGAAGACATACGACGACTTCGTGCGAAACGTACCCGTCAACACATACGAGGAGCTGAAGGCCGACATCGACCGTATGCGCCACGGCGAGCCTGACGTGCTGTGGCCCGGCGTGGTAAGATGGTACGCCAAGTCGTCAGGCACCACCAACGACAAGAGCAAGTTCATTCCCGTGTCGCAGGAGGGTCTGAAGGACATACACTACAAGGGCGGCACGGACGTCGTGGCGCTCTACCTGCAGAACAATCCCAAGAGCCGAATGTTCGACGGAAAGGGACTGATACTGGGCGGATCGCATTCGCCCAACTACAACGTGGCGGAGTCGCTCGTCGGCGACCTCAGTGCCATCCTCATCGAGAACATCAATCCGCTCGTCAATCTTGTCCGTGTGCCGAAGAAGCAGACAGCCCTGCTCTCCGACTTCGAGGTGAAGCGCGACCGCATAGCGCACGAATGCCTCAAGAAGAACGTTACCAATCTCTCCGGCGTCCCCTCGTGGATGCTCAGCGTGCTGGTGCGCGTGCTCGAGATTTCGGGCAAGGAGCACATCAACGACGTATGGCCCAACCTGGAAGTGTTCTTCCACGGAGGTATCGCCTTCACGCCGTATCGCTCTCAGTATGAGCGCATCATAACGAGCGACAAGATGCACTACATGGAGACGTATAACGCCTCCGAGGGATTCTTCGGCATACAGAACGACCCCACCGACCCGTCCATGCTGCTCATGCTCGACTACGGCGTCTTCTATGAGTTTATGCCGATGGACGAGTTCGGCACGGACAATCCCACCGTCGTACCCCTCGAGGGAGTGGAAGTGGGCAAGAACTACGCCATGCTCATCTCCACCTCGTGCGGACTCTGGCGCTACATGATCGGCGACACCGTGAAGTTCACGTCCGTCAAGCCATACAAGTTTGTCATCACAGGACGCACCAAATACTTCATCAACGCCTTCGGCGAGGAACTTATCCAGGACAACGCCGAGAAGGGACTGGCTTACGCCTGCCAGCAGACGGGAGCCGAGGTGAGGGAATATACAGCCGCACCGGTGTTTATGGACCAGAATGCGAAGTGCCGCCACCAGTGGCTCATCGAGTTCGCCAAGGAACCTGCCGACCTCAACGCCTTCGCCGACATCCTCGACAAGCGCCTACAGGAGATAAACTCCGACTACGAGGCAAAGCGCTTCCACGACATCACCCTGCAGCACCTCGAGATAGTGAAGGCACGTCAGGGACTCTTCGACGACTGGCTCCGCTCAAAGGGCAAGCTCGGAGGACAGCACAAGATTCCGCGCCTCTCCAACAACCGCGCCAACATAGACGAAATGCTGGAGATGAACGCACAGTAAGAGACATATATCACAGTTATATGAATATATTCAAGATTATATCACATGTCCTCGTATTGCTCCTCGCCCTCCTCGTCGCTTCCTGTGCACGAATGGGACGACCCGACGGAGGATGGTATGATGAGACGCCACCCAGCGTCATCGGAGCCACACCCGGCGACGGCAGCGTGAATGCCAAGGCAAAGAAGATAAACATCTTCTTCGACGAATTCATCAAGCTGGAGAACGCGTCGGAGAAGGTGGTGGTGTCGCCGCCGCAGCTGGAGCAGCCAGAGATAAAGGCTACTGGAAAGCGCATCAGCGTGGAACTGAAGGACTCGCTGAAGGCCAACACCACCTACACCGTGGACTTCTCAGACGCCATCAGCGACAACAATGAGGGCAATCCGCTCGGCAACTACACCTACAGCTTCTCCACAGGAGAGGAGATTGACACATTGGAGGTGTCGGGATACGTGGTGCAGGCAGAAAACCTCGAACCCGTGAAGGGAATACTCGTGGGTCTGTACGCGGAAATGGCCGACTCGGCATTCCTCAAGATGCCGATGCTGCGCGTGGCTCGCGCCGACTCGCGCGGACACTTCGTAATACGTGGCGTGGCACCGGGCACGTACCGCATATACGCCCTCAACGACATGGACGGCAACTACTGCTTCTCGCAGAAGAGCGAACAGATAGCCTTCTCGCACGACACCATACGTCCTTCGTTCACGGACGCCGTAAGGCAGGACACCGTATGGCTGGACTCGCTCCACATCAAGGACATCACCCGTCAGGGATACACCCGCTTCACGCCTGACGACATCGTGCTGAGAGCGTTCAACGAAACTCTGACAGACCGTATGTTCCTCAAGGCAGAAAGAAGCGAAGCCAACCGCTTCTCGCTCTTTTATAGCTACGGGTCTGACCAACTGCCCGTACTTAAAGGGCTGAACTTCAACGAGAAAGACGCCTTTATCATTGAACCGTCGGAGAAGGGCGACACCATAACCTACTGGCTTCGCGACACCACGCTCGTCAATCAGGACACGCTGGACGTGGCCCTTACGTACCTTGCCACCGACACGCTCGGCGTGCTGCAGACACAGCACGACACGCTGCAGATACTCTCCAAGCAGCCTTACGCCAAGCGCATGAAGCAGGCGCAGAAAGAATATGAGGAATGGAAGAAGCAGGAGGACAAGAAAAAGAAGAAAGGCGAGCCTTACGACTCCATAATGCCGATGCCGTGCCTCGAGCCGAAGCTCTCGGCAGAGTCGTCACTCGACCCCGACCGCAACATACGCTTCGACTTTGATACGCCGTTGGCAAGCGTCGATACGTCCAAGATTCACCTCTACGCCAAGCATGACACGCTGTGGTATACAGCCAACCTGCGCTTCGAGCCTGTCATGCAGAAGCTGTCAACCGACTCTGTGCCCGTGCCTTCGCTGCGCAGCTATGTGTTCCGCGCGGAATGGCGACCCGGCATCGAATACAGCTTAGAGGTTGACTCTGCTGCCTTTACCGACATCTACGGCACCGTGTCGCGCAGCATAAAGCGCGGCATAAAGGTAAGACAGCTTGACGAATACGGTACGCTGCTGCTCAACCTTCGTGGCATGCAGGGCAAGAGGGCGGTGGTGGAGCTGCTCTCGGCGCAAGGCGCACCGTTGAAGAGAGTGGTCACCGAAGACGGCACGGCACAGTTCTTCTACATCAAGCCGGGCAAGTATTACGCACGTCTCTTCGTTGACACCAACCGTAACGGCATCTGGGACACCGGCAACTATAGCCTGAATCAGCAACCGGAGGAGATGTATTACTATCCGGAAGAGATGGAATGCAAGGCGAAGTGGGACATCACGCTCGACTGGGACCCCACCGCACGTCCGCTTAACGAGCAGAAACCAGCTGCCATAACCAAGCAGAAGGCGGAACAGCAGAAGAAGATTGCCAAACGCAATATGGAAAGGGCGAAGAAGATGGGCATCGTTTATCCCTTCTAACCCAAATATAAACAAGAAAAACAACTAAAGCTATGAAAAGACTCAGAAACGTAATTATCGCCGTCATCCTGCTCCTCGCGGCAGGCGTGACACAGTCTGCTGCACAATGCAAGTTCAGGAACACGGCTTTCAAGTCGGGCGAATACCTATCATACAACCTCTACTTCAACTGGAAGTTCGTATGGGTGAAGGTGGGCAACGCGTCGATGTCGACAGTGGAGAGCAAGTATCACGGCAAGCCGGCATACCGCTCTTCGCTCATCACACGCTCATCAGCAAATGCCGACAAGTTCTTCGTGATGCGCGACACGCTGCTCTGCTACAACTCGTTGCAGATGGAGCCGCTCTACTTCCGTAAGGGAGCACGTGAAGGCGACCGATACACCGTGGACGAGGCTTTCTTCTCATATCCCGGTGGAAAGACACACCTCAAGCAGCACCAGCAGAAGAACAACGGCACACACGTGTGGCACGAGTCGAAGCCCACGGAGTGTACCTTCGACATGCTGAGCATCTTCCTCAGAGCACGCTCGTTCAATCCCGAAGGATGGAAGAAGGGCAACCGCATCCATTTCCCCATCACCGACGGCACAAAGGTTATCCCCGCCGTGCTCGAATATAAGGGAAAGACCACGGTGAAGGCGGACAACGGACACAAATACCGCTGCCTACAGCTCTCCTACATGGAGAAGGAGAACGGCAAGTATAAGGAAATCGTGCGCTTCTACGTCACCGACGACGCCAATCACGTGCCCGTACGTCTGGATATGTTCCTGCGTTTCGGATCAGCCAAGGCGTTCCTCGTGGGAATGAAGGGCGTGAAGGCGCCGATTACGTCCATCGTAAAGTAAGCAATTCTTAATAATATACATTATTATATATATTATATGCAAAAGCAAAGTCACCATATAATATACCGTAGGCTTGTCTTAGCGATGATTGCTGTGGCTGTAATGGCAGCCATAACTTCGTGCGACAACCTGCCGTTCGGAGCAAACGGCAAGGCTGGTCAGAAGAAGAAATTCACCAATGAGGTGATGCTGCGCTATTCGCCCGTGAAAGACCAGGGCATAAGCCCGCTCTGCTGGATGTACGCCATGCTTGCCACCATAGAGACAGAGCACATCATGATGGGCGACTCCGTGAACCTCTCTGCCGACTACGTAGCGCGAAACTTCCTCTCCGAGCAGGCACGATGCCACTTCCTCTCGAGCGGCTATGACCGCGTGACGCTCCACGGCACAGCGCCGCAGCTGCTCCGTCTGCTGAATGAATACGGCGTAATGCCGTACGACTCGTATAATCATCCCGGACTAAACTACGACGCACTTGCCAAGCGCGTGGTGATGCTCTCCAACGCGTCCACCGATATGAGCAAGCTGGAGGAGCAATGTCAGCGCATCTTCGACGAACGCATAGGCGCATTGCCGAGGAAAGTGTATATGCTCGGAGCCGAATATACGCCCGAAGAGTTTGCCCACAGTGTGTATATGCAAGGCGAATACACAGCGCTCACCAGCTTCTCGCACCATCCTTTCGGCGAGTCGTTCGCACTGGAAGTGCCCGACAACTACAGCGACGAACTGTTCTATAACGTCCCCATAGACGTGCTCATGAAGCGCATAGAACGCTCGCTGCGCGCAGGACATCCCGTATGCTGGGAGGGCGACACAAGCGAAGCGGGATTCTCCTTCAAGGACGGCATAGCCACGTTAGGCGACAACTCGACACCCTGCTCGCAGCAGCAGCGACAGAAAGCCTTCGAGACACGTCAGACCACCGACGACCACTGCATGTGCCTCATCGGCATAGCGCACGACCAGAACGGACAACGCTACTACATAGCCAAGAACTCCTGGGGCACAGCCAATCCCTACGGAGGTCTTATGTATCTCTCGGAAGATTATGTAAGAATGAAGACAGTGGCTTTAGTGGTGAAAAACATCAATATGTAAGCACACGTTAAGGGTTTGCCCCAACACACAGAAAGCACAGTTTTGCTTCGTGTTGTTGGGGCAAACACATAGACAAAAAGGATATTTATCGTCTTTACTTGTAAAAAGTAAGGCTTGTTAACATTTATTTAACCATTTGTTATGTCATTTTCACATCTATTTTAATAACTTTGCGATTGAGTCATAACAATTGACCCCAAACCACGATAAATAGTAATTAAAACATAAGAGAACAAGTCAAAAGAGTTTTGTAATAATAAGTATTCTAAACCGAAAATATTACAACCTTATTATAAACAACAATCCTAGAACAATGAAGAAAAAGAATTTCTATGTGCACTCTCTAAGGAGAGCGTGCCTTACCGGTGCGTTGGTGCTGACAGCTGCTGCTGCAAGCGCCCAGAGTACCGTGGTTAAAGGTACCGTAAAGGATGCTACTGGAGAACCCGTTATCGGTGCCTCCATTAAGGTTCAGGGTGACACTAAGAGCGGTGCCATCACGGACATCGACGGTAACTATGAGATCACAGTACCATCGCCAAAATCTAAGATCGAGATTTCATATTTGGGATCGCAGACACAGGTAGTTTCCGTAGACGGAAAGAACAATATCAACATCACTCTCCAGGACGAGAGCCAGGCCATCGACGAGGTTGTTGTTACAGCCCTCGGCATCAAGCGTCAGGCTCGTTCGCTCGGCTACTCTACAACAAAGGTGGGTGGCGACGAGTTCCAGCTCGCACGTGACCCGAACCTCGGTAACGCCCTCTCAGGTAAGATTGCCGGTGTGTCTGTAGCAGGTGGCGCCACTGGTGGTGGTTCTTCTCGTGTCGTTATCCGTGGTAACGCTTCTATGACGGGTAACAACATGCCTCTCTACGTTATTGACGGCGTTCCGTTCGATAACAGTAGCCAGGGTAGCGGTGGCACATGGGGTGGTACCGATATGGGTGACGGTCTGAGCAACATCTCTGCCGACGATATCGAGAGCATCCAGGTGCTTAAGGGTGCTGCTGCCTCTGCACTTTATGGTTACCGCGGTGGTAACGGTGCCGTGCTTATCACAACAAAGAGCGGTAAGAAGGGTCAGCCCGTAAGCATCGAGGTGAACAACAACCTCACATTCAACACCATCTACGACCAGCGCGACTTCCAGAAGGTATTCGGTCAGGGTAAGGACGGCAAGCGTCCTATGGACATCGTTGCCGCTCAGGAGTCTGAGACAAGCAACTGGGGTGAGGCACTTGACGGTGGCGAGGCTGTTAACTTCCTCGGCAACAAGTATAAGTATTCTTACGTTGACAACTTCGACAACTTCTATCGCACTGGTGTAACTGAGAACGCATCTGTGGCTATCTCTGGTTCTGACCAGAAGGTTACATACCGTCTCGGCGCTACATACAACAAGGAGAAGGGCATCCTGCCTAACGCCAATAACCGTCAGGTGGGCTTCAACATGAACACCACTTACAACCTCTTCAAGAACTTGACAGCCACTGTAACTGCCAACTACATCTTCGAGAAGTTTAACGGACGTTCTTCACTTTCAGACGGCAACGGCAATACCAACGCTTCTCTGCTCTGGCATGCCAACTCATTCGACATCCGTTGGATGGAGCGCGGCTCTGCTGACAGCCCATGGGGTACTACAGTAGACGGCAAGGAGATGATCGGCGGTACCAACGTTTACTTCAACAACCCGTACTGGCTGCAGTATCGCAAGACCAACGAGGCAAGACGTAACCGTTTCACCGGCGCCATCAACCTCAAGTGGGACATCACAGACTGGCTCTATCTCCAGGGATCAATCCAGCGTGACGGCTATACATACGAGAACAAGAACGTACAGCCCACCGGCGCTGCTGCCGACCCGTACGGCTTCATGTCTGAGTATATGAAGAACTACTACGAGATGAACTACAACTTCCTCCTCGGATTCAGCAAGACATTCGCTGAGGACTGGAGCGTTGGAGCTACATTCGGTGGTAACAAGCAGGACAACACCGTTAAGGGCTACTACCCGACAGACGGCGGTCGTCCGTTCATCGTGAACGGACTCTGGTCAGTAAACAACCTTGACCCGACAGACACACGTGCCAAGATCACATACGCCAAGTATCGCGTTAACTCGCTCTACTTCACAGCCGACTTCGGATGGAAGAACCAGGTGTTCTTGAACGTAACCGGACGTAACGACTGGTTCTCAACACTGTCTCCGGACAACAACAGCTACTTCTATCCGTCAGTAACTGCATCATGGGTATTCACCGACTCATTCCGCGAGGCTCTGCCGCAGTGGTTCGACTTCGGTAAGGTTCGTGTTGGCTACGCTTTCGCATCTAACGGTACATCAGCTTACCAGAACCTCCTCTCTTACAAGGTGCAGAACTATAAGATCAACGGCGTTCAGGCTGCTACAGTGAACACATCACAGTATCCTAACGAAAACCTCAAGCCGGTACGCATTACTGAGAAGGAAGTAGGTTTGAACCTCGCATTCTTCCAGAACCGCTTGAACTTCGACCTTGCTTACTATATCAAGAACACGAAGGACGATATCGCCATGATCTCTAACTCTTCAGCTTCTGGTTTCTCTTCACGCGTTGTAAACGTAGGTGAGATTGAGAACCGTGGTTTCGAGTTTATGGTTGACGCCACACCGGTGAAGACAAAGAGCTTCATGTGGAACACCACATTCAACTTCTCTGTAAACAACTCTGAGGTTAAGTACCTTGGTGAGGGCGTTGAGCGTCTTGCCATCGAGGGTGCCACATCACGTATGGGCTCGGTAGGTGTCTACAACGTAGTAGGCTCTGCTTACGGTCAGCTCATCGGCTACAAGTACAAGCGTGACGCTCAGGGTCGTCTGCTCCTGAAGGACGGTCTCCCACAGAACAACGGCGAGCAGGTTAGCCTTGGCTGCGGCGTATACAAGTACACCGGCGGTTGGAGCAACACACTCAAGTATCGCGACTTCGCTCTCTCATTCCTCATCGACTACAAGTTCGGTGCTAAGCTCTTCTCTGGTTCTAACTACCAGGCTTACAGCAACGGTCTCCACAAGAACACTCTCGTAGGCCGTACAAAGGAGAACCCGAACCAGACTTATGTATTCCCGGGTATCGACGAGGCTACTGGCAAGCCTAACCAGGTGGCTGTTACTGCACAGAACTACTACGGTAAGATCTGTGACAACAACATCGCTGAGGAGTTCACATACAACGCAAGCTTCATCAAGCTGCGTGAGGTTTCGCTGAGCTACACATTCCCGAAGAGCCTTCTCGCAAAGACAAAGTACGTGAAGGGCTTGACACTCTCTGTCATCGGACGTAACTTGTGGACAATCATGAAGCACACAGACAACATCGATCCGGAGGCTGCTTACAACAACAGCAACGGTCAGGGTCTGGAGCTCAACGGTTATCCGTACACTCGCAACATCGGTTTCAATGTTAACCTCAAATTCTAACATAATATAAGATCATAAAGATTATGAAAAGATATATTAAAAATACACTCGCTGCGCTCTCCATTGTCGCCCTGGCTTCAAGCTGCGGTGACTTCGGTGACCTCAACGTAGATCCGGAGCACTCCAACTCCGGAAACGTGAACTACCAGATGGTATTCACAAACGCACAGCACCAGTCGCTCGGTTCTGACTGGGACGTATGGCGTGACGGACTGATCTACCTCTCACAGTGGAATCAGCACATCGCTGCCGGCGGTTGGTGGTGGAGCTACGGCATCAACAGCTACTCCAACGGTTATGCTGCCGCTTACTGGGGATCAGCCCTTGGTTCTGGCGGCCGTGGCGTTATCCGCGACATCCAGACAGTAATCCGCAAGTGGAAGGACGATCCTGCCAACCAGCAGAACTATCAGATCGCACGTATCATCCGCGCTTACACCTTCCAGCGTCTTACTGACCTTCACGGTGACATCCCTTATTCAGAGGCTGGTCAGCCGGAAGAGTATGCTTATCCGAAGTATGACAAGCAGGAGGACATCTATAAGGACCTCCTCAAGGAGCTGGACGAGGCTCAGGCTAACCTCGGCTCTGGTACAGCATCACTCGGCACACAGGAGCTTTTCTACAACGGTGACGTTGCCAAGCTCAAGAAGTTTGCCAACTCTCTGATGCTCCGTGTGGCTATGCGTCTGACAAAGGTGGACGAGGCTACAGCCAAGGCATACGCAGCCAAGGCTTATGCCAACGGCGTAATCACAACCAACGCTGACGACTGCTACCTCATGCACACTGGCGGTGTAACAACCAACGACTCTTCTGAGCCGTACGCAAAGATTCTCGTTCACGAGGATCCGGGTGTGGCTTTCATCAACGAGACATTCTATAATGTCCTCAGCAGCACCAACGACCCGCGTATTCCTCTGATCATGTGTGTTTATCCTACAGACTACATGACAAAGGACGTCGATCCTGCCAAGATGGACAACTCTGCTCCTGAGAAGCAGAAGCCTATGAAGGGATTCTACAGCATGTCTGCATCTTCAGACTATTCTATAAAGAAGTATTATCCTGAGGAGTTCACAGACGAGGTTCTCTCTGACGAGAGCAGCGACAAGTACTACAAGAAGGTCTACTCACAGCCTAACCGCTCAACATACGGCGACCCGACTGGTCCTACATTCGTATGTACAGCCGCTCAGACCAACCTCCTGCTCGCAGAGGCTGCATACCGTGGCTACATCAGCGGTGACGCAAAGGCATTCTATGAGGCAGGTGTTCGCTGCGCTATGAAGCAGTTCAACACTTATCCGAGTGCCAACGCCAAGGCTCTCTGTGGCAAGTACCTCACTGACGATGCCATCAACGCTTACCTCGCTGCCAACCCGTTCAAGGAGGCTGAGGCTCTGAAGCAGATCAACACTCAGTACTGGATCACCTGCTTCTGCGACGAGTATGAGTCGTACGCCAACTGGCGTCGTTCAGGCTATCCTGAGCTTCAGGAGCCTTGCTCTAAGCACACCAACTTCAACACACTGGGCAACTGGGGTCCTGGCATCGTTCGTCGTATGCCTTATCCTTCTGACGAGGTTCAGATCAACACTGAGAACTACAAGGAGGCTCTCCAGCGTCTTGGCCTGCAGACAGAGGACGACTTCAACGACACCCGCGTATGGTGGGACAAGAAGTAAGAGAATGACATATCTCACATTCTTATAATAATATGGGGGCGAACCTTTCGGGGTTCGCTCCTTTTTTTGTGTTTATGAGGTTTGTCGGTTTGAGGCAGAATAATTAACTTTGCAGACGATAAAACGCATAAGAGAATAGTTTTAAGAATATAAGCATAAAATGAAGAAAATCGCAATACTCGACTTTGACGGCACCATCGCCGACACACGCCCCGTCATACTTGCCACATTCCATCGCACATTCGACGCCATGCACATGGCGCAGCACACAGACGAAGAGATAGCCGCCACAATAGGACTGCCCCTCGTGGAAGCCTTCCCCGTACTGGAGCCGATGGACGCAGAGAAGGCAGCGGAATGTACAGCCTGCTACCGCCGTCTCTTCTTCGAAGTGAACGACAGAATAGGCGTGAAGATGTTTCCCGGAGTGGCAGACACGCTCAGACAGATGTATGGGAGCGGCATGATACTCACCATAGCCACAAGCCGCGGCAGACAGTCTGTCATCGACTTCATCCGCTCCTTCCGTCTTGACGACATCATAACCTACATCATCGCCGCCGAAGACGTCACACATGCCAAGCCCGATGCCGAACCCGTCATCAAGACACTCCGTCACTTTAATCTCAATCCCGAAGACGCCATCGTTATCGGCGACACCCACTTCGACATACTCATGGGACGCAACGCCGGATGCACCACCGTCGGAGTAACCTACGGCAACGGCACAAAAGAAAGCCTCGAAGAAGCAGGGGCAGACATAATAGTGGACAAATTCGCAGATATAGAAATCAGGAGTTAGGATTAAGTGATATGTTAATAAAATTCTATTTTGTTTATAAATAGTAGATTTTTCGCCGAAATAATATCTATAATTCTTTTAATTTCGAAAATATAATATAACTTTGCATCCGTATAATCCGCAATCTGACTACTAAACCTTAAACAAGAAATATCAACCAAATAAACAACAATATGAAATTAAGAAAACTGATGGTTGCAGCCCTTCTCTTCTTTGCAGGGCTGGCACAGGCACAGCAGATGCCTACGTTACCCGTCGATCCAGACGTGCGTATCGGAAAGCTCGACAATGGGCTTACCTACTACATCCGTCACAACAACTGGCCGGAGAACCGCGCCAACTTCTACATTGCGCAGAAGGTGGGTTCCATCCAGGAGGAAGAAGCACAGCGTGGTCTGGCCCACTTCCTTGAGCACATGTGCTTCAACGGCACAGAGCACTTCCCCGGCAACGGTGTCATCCGCTATTGCGAGAGCATCGGTGTGCAGTTCGGACGTGACCTCAACGCTTACACTTCCATAGACGAAACCGTATACAATATCTCTAACGTGCCGACAGAACGTCAGTCGGCTCTCGACTCTTGCCTGCTCATCCTGAGCGACTGGTCGAACAGTCTCACACTCGACCCCAAGGAGATCGACGAGGAGCGCGGCGTTATCCACGAGGAGTGGCGTTTGCGTACCAGCCCATCAAGCCGTATGTTCGAGCGCAACCTCCCCGCTCTCTATCCCGGATCGAAGTATGGTCTGCGTTATCCTATCGGACTTATGTCGGTTATCGACTATTTCAAGCCGAAGGAACTCCGCGACTACTATGAGAAGTGGTATCATCCCACAAACCAGGCCATCATCGTCGTAGGTAACGTTGACGTTGACTACACAGAGAAGAAGATAAAGGAGCTCTTCGGATCGTTCAAGAATCCTGAGAACCCCGCTCCCATCGTAGCAGAGCAGGTGCCCGACAATGCCGAGCCTATCATCATCATCGACAAGGACAAGGAGCAGGCCACCAACTCTGTTGACCTCATGATCAAGCATGACGTCTTCCCTGAGGAGATGAAGAACACAGCCAACTACCTCGTCTATCAGTACGCCCAGAACGCTGCCATGCACATGCTCAGCACCCGTCTTCAGGAGAAGAGCCTTGAGGCTGACTGCCCGTACGTAGGCGCTTCAGCAAGCGACGGCAACTACATCTTCGCAAAGACAAAGGACGCCTTCAGCCTCAGCGTTACTCCGAAGGAGCTCGCCAAGTCGGCTGATGCTCTCAAGGCTGCTTACATTGAGGCTCTCCGCGCTGCCAAGTTCGGATTCACAGCCACAGAGTATGCACGCTTCCAGGAGACATACAAGAGCATGCTCGATAAGGTATACAGCAACAAGGACAAGCGCACCAACGACGCTCTCTACGCTCCGTTGAAGGACAACTTCCTCGACGGCGACCCGATGCCGTCTCTCGACGTAGAGTACGGTCTTATGCAGCAGATTGTACCCAACATTCCCGTTGAGGTTATCAACGAGATGATGAAGCAGTACGTTCCTGAGAACGACTCTAACATGGTGATGCTCGCATTCTGCAACGAGGCTGAGGGCAACGTATATCCCACAAAGGAGCAGCTCATTGACGCCATCCACTCTGCACGCACAGCTGACATCCAGGCTTACGTGGACAACGTGAAGAACGAACCGCTCATCACAAACCTCCCCAAGGCAGGTAAGGTGAAGAAGGAGACAAAGAACGCCACACTCGGCTACACCACTCTTACTCTCTCTAACGGCGTGACCGTTAACCTCAAGAAGACCGACTATAAGAAGGACCAGGTGATCCTCAGCGGTCGCGGATTCGGCGGTCAGACTCTCTACGGCGAGAAAGACTACACTAACCTCCAGATGTTTGACGACGTAATCGGCGCAAGCGGACTCGGTGCATTCTCTGCAACAGAACTGCAGAAGGCTCTCGCAGGCAAGATTGCCAACGCCAACCTCTCGCTCACAAGCCAGCAGTATACCTCTATCTCTGGTAACTCAACACCGAAGGACGTTGAGACAATGCTCCAGATGGTTTTCCTCTACTTCACTAACATCAACAAGGACCAGAAGTCGTTCGACAACTTGATGAACCAGTATGAGGTGCAGCTCAAGGACCGCGACCTCAATCCTGAGGTGGCTCTCTCTGACTCGCTCACTGCCACTATCTACGCTCACAACAAGCGCGTGGCTCCGCTCACAGTGAACAGCCTCAAGAACGTCAGCTATGACCGCATCCTCCAGATTGCTAAGGAGCGTACAGCCAACGCTAACGGATGGACATTCACCATCGTAGGCAACTATGACGAGGCTACCATCAAGAACCTCATCTGCCAGTATCTCGGCGCTCTGCCTGCAAAGGGCAAGGTGGTTAAGAGCAAGCGCGAAATGGACATCGCTCCCGGTGTTATCGACAACACCTTCACACGCAAGCAGGAGACTCCGAAGGCCACTTCATACATGATATGGCACAACACCACAATGCCTTACACTCTGAAGAACTCTATCTGCGCCGACATCGCAGGTCAGGTGCTCTCTATGGAATATCTCGACAAGATCCGTGAAAAGGAAAGCGCTGCTTACTCTGTAGGCGCTTCAGGCAGCTCAACATTCTCTGAGGACAACTACCGCATGTTCCAGATCTTCGCTTACTGCCCAATGAAGCCTGAGAAGAAGGAGATTGCCATCAAGATCATGAACGAAGAGGAACAGAAGCTTGCCAACACTTGCGACGCTGCCAAGTTCCAGAAGTGCAAGGAGTTTGTCCTCAAGCAGATTGACGACCAGGTTAAGACCAACGGTTACTGGATGGGCGTTATCGCTGACAGCTACTTCCGCAACTTCGACAGCCATTCAGACTACAAGAAGATTGTAGAGGCTCTCACACCGCAGGATATCTGCAACTTCATGAAGGAGTTCAACAAGGCCAACAACCACATCACCGTGACAATGTTGCCGCAGGAGTAAGACATCCTGACTGACGACCATTCGTTCGGATAATTCGGATAATATAAAAGTCCTGCAAGTACTGACAACGGTACTTGCAGGACTTTTTTCGTTACATATCTGTTTTTTGTTTGTTAAAATTTGGTGGTTTGTGGCATTCACTTTACCTTTGCATAAGTTTTTTTAACGTTTAACGAAAAATCTATTACTTACCCCAACATGTTCGCAATCATTCTTAATGCAGTAGCCATCTTTATTGGTAGCGCCCTTGGAGCCTTGTTTCAGAGAGGCATCAGCGAGAAGTACGTAAATGTGCTTAACACCGCTATGGGACTTTGTGCCATCACCTTAGGTATGAACGTCGCCATAGAAAGTATGCAGAAAACACAGTATCCAGTGCTCTTCATCTTCTGTCTGTCCATTGGCGGACTCATAGGAACTCTCCTCAAGATGGACCAGCGCATGGAAAACGCCACACGAAGCATCTCGGGATCTAACCTCGGAGAGGGCATCACCACCGGTGTGCTGCTCTGCTGCGTCGGAACGCTTGCCATGATGGGCCCCGTGATGAGTGCGCTTTACAACGATAACACATATCTTATGACCGCCGCCACGCTCAACTTCGTAACTGTCCTCGTGCTGGCGTCGTCCTACGGTTTCGGCATCGCGCTCGTCGGTGTGGTTGTCTTTATATGGATGTCATCCATCTTCGGCTTGGCACTCCTTTCGCGCGACCTCATCTCCGAAGAACTCATCTGCGAGGTGTCGGTAGTGGGTGGTATCCTCATTGCCGCTTCGGGCTTGGGCATATTGCACATCAAGGACTGCAAGACCATCAACCTTCTCCCCGCACTCTTCATGCCAATGGTGTTCTTCGCTGTAAGAGCATTACTCGCCAATTTAGGCATCCACTTCTAAACAGGAAGTTAAGTATATATTGCCTTAGACGGCGAAACAACGAAATTTATCTCTAATTTACGAATTTTGGCTGTATTCAAATCCAATAATTCGTTACAGATAAGATTCTTTGTTTCGCCGTCTAAGGCAATATTTTATTCGTTGCTTCCGCGTCTGAGCGTAATTATTTTGTTTGTTCTGCCTGTTTGTGAATATCCTTTGTTGTATTTGCGCTGTCTGAGACTTTTTTGCTAACTTTGCAACTTTATAACCAACAGATTATGAACAAGAACAACACTATAATGACGATGGCTTTGAGCCTTGTCATGACACTCCTCTCGCTTAACGCCAACGCCAAATCCTATGACGAGGGCTTCGCTGCCGACACGGTCAGCACAGCAGCAGACGGTTTTGACTATGAGGGCGACTCGCTTTTCAGCGCCGCTGACTCCGTTATCAACGAGAAGACAGTAGCTGCGGACACGGCTGCCGTGGCTACATATCCTTACGGCGGGGCTGCCGAAAATCTGGACAGCGCCTTCAGTTACGATCCTTACAAAGACAAAGAAGACCCGACACACCACTTCCGTGCAGCCGAATGGCTGATTCCTGGAGGCGTGGCAGTCTTCGGCGCAATCTGCGTGAACGCTTCGTGGGGAAAGAATCTGCGCAAGAATCTGCACAACACGTTCTCGCAGAAAGGACTGAACAAGACATCCATCGACAACTACATGCAGTACGCCCCGGCTGCGCTGACGCTCGGACTGGGACTCTGTGGCGTGAAAGGACAGCATGCCTTCAAGGATCGCGCCATCATAATGATGATGTCTTACGCAACGATGGCAGCGGTGGTGAATGTGGCTAAATATACCTTTAAGGAGAAACGCCCCGATTCGTCATCGCGCAACTCGTTTCCGTCAGGACATACCGCCACGGCTTTCGTGGGCGCAGAGATGCTCTATCAGGAATATCGCACCACCCATCCGTGGATAGGATACACGGCTTACGGACTCTCTGCAGCCGTGGCTTACCTGCGTATGCACAATGACCGCCACTGGGCAAACGACGTATTGGCTGGCGCTGCCGTGGGCATGCTCTCCACAAAGTTCGCTTACTGGCTCTATCCCAAACTCTTCCGCAAGTCGGACTGCAGCAAGCGCATGAAGCGTACAGCATTCTTCGGCATGCCGTATTATCAGGACAAGGCAGCCGGAGTGAACGTTGCAATGGTGTTCTAAGCTAATTCAGCACGTCAATTAAAACAATAAAAGCTATGCTCAAACGAATAAATACCATACTTATGATGACCGTCATGCTGCTCTTCACGGCATGTATGACGGCGGCTGCACAGGACGATGTCACCTCTGACGACAGCGAGGTGGGCTCAGACTCGCCTGTTTTCGTGCCGATGGTGAAGGTGGGCAAGGCGCTTGTCGATAACGACAGCATACAGTACGTGGAGCTTAACACGCTCTATGTCTACCCCAAACTGACGTTCAAGGACGAGAGACAGCGACAGGCATACAACCGACTGGTGGCTAACATCAAGAAGGTATTGCCCATCGCCAAGGAGGTCAACTCCATCATTGTGGAGACATACGAATACCTTCAGACGCTGCCTGACAAGAAGTCGAAGGACGAACACATGAAGCGCGTGGAAAAAGGCATACGCAAGGAATATACGCCGCGCATGAAGAAGCTGACCTATTCGCAGGGCAAACTGCTCATCAAACTGGTATATCGTGAGTGCAACTCGTCGTCATACCAGCTCATCCAGGCATTCTTAGGTCCGATCCGCGCCGGCTTCTATCAGGCTTTCGCCTCGCTCTTCGGCGCTTCGCTGACGAAGAAGTACGATCCGGAGGGAGTGGACAAATACACGGAACGCATTGTAAGACAAGTGGAAGCAGGTCAGATATAAGTCTGTATCTGACTGGACATAAATTATCTGTTACGGCATTTTGCGAAGTTAGTTTTTATTACTGGTCCGTATCTCGTTTTTTATCAGTAACTTTGCAAAGCCGTTGTGTACGGCACTCAATAGCTAAAAACACAAGAAAGTAAAAAGAAAGTAAAACAAAGAAGATATGGACTGGATAAACTCCCTCTTCATCGATCACACCCCCGTGCAGACATGTTTCCTCCTTTCGTTGATTGTTTCGATAGGCGTCTTCATGGGAAAAGTTCGAATAAAAGGTATTTCGCTTGGTGTGGCCTTCGTCTTCTTCATGGGCATCGTCGCTGGTAGTCTCCACCTCGAAGCCGACCCCGGGATGACAAGCTTCGCCGAAACATTCGGACTATCCATTTTCGTGTATGCACTCGGACTGCACGTCGGACCCAACTTCGTGGGACTGATGCGCGATGAGGGCATAGCGCTCAACCTATGGGGCTTCGCCATCATCCTCCTCGGAACGGTTATGGCTCTGGTGCTCTGTCTTGTTACGGGCATAACCATCCCCGATATGGTCGGCATCCTCTGCGGTGCCACCACCAATACGCCTGCTCTCGGTGCCGCACAGCAGGCTCTTATCTCCGCACACGTATCGAGCAGCGGCGCCGCACTCGGCTGTGCCGTCACTTATCCGCTCGGTGTAGTTGGCGTCATCTTCGCTATGATATTGCTTCGCAAGACCCTTGTGAAGCCCGAAGACCTCATTCCGCACAGCCACAGCGACGAGGACAATACGTATATCGGACAGTTCGTGGTGGTAAATCCTGCCATTGTGGGACTGACCATCGCCGAAATAGCGCAGACATCACAGCGCCACTTCATCATCTCGCGCATCTGGCGAAACGGCAAGGTTATCGTGCCGATGGCGCAGACCGTCATGATGGAGAACGACAACATCCTCATAGTCACCACACGTGACGAGGTGCCGGTAATGGACATTCTCTTCGGAAAACACGTGGAGAAGGATTGGAACCGCGACAAGATTGACTGGAACGCCATCGACTCCACCGTCGAGAGCCGCGTCATCGTCATGACACGCACCAAGCTCAACTCGAAAACGCTCGGCTCGCTGCACATGCGCGAGACCTACGGCGTAAACGTAAGCCGCATAATGCGAGGCGACATCAAGCTCCTTGCCACCGACTCGCTCCACCTCCAGTATGGCGACCGCCTTACCGTGGTGGGCACACCGGAGGACATCGACCACGCCGAGGCGTTCCTCGGCAATGCTATGGGCAGACTGAACGAGCCTAACCTCGGCGCCATCTTCTTCGGACTGCTCATGGGTCTGGCTCTCGGAATGATACCAATCAGCCTGCCGGGAATGAGTTCGCCGGTGAAGCTCGGCATCGCCGGAGGTCCTATCATCATGGGTATCATCGTCGGTGCTCTCGGTTCGCGTCTGCGCGTTATCACCTATACCACACGTTCCGCATCGCTGATGCTTCGCAAGCTCGGACTCTCGCTCTATCTTGCCTGCCTCGGTCTCTCAGCCGGTAAGGACTTCCTCTCCACCGTGGTACGTCCCGAAGGACTCATGTGGGTGGGCATCGGTCTGGTGCTTACCATGCTGCCGCTGCTCATCATCGGCGCCGTGGCATTGAAGACCAAGAAGTTCGACTTCGGAACCATCTGCGGATTGCTCTGCGGCGCCATGGCAAACCCTATGGCACTCAGCTACGCCAACGAGACCATCAAGGGCGACCGCGCCGCCGTAGCCTACACATCGGTTTATCCGCTCGGCATGTTCATCCGTGTGGTAATAGCGCAAATCATCATCATGACGTTGGTTTGCTGACGCATAAACATTAAAGACATCGCATGACAGACAATATCATCAATCCCCCTGACTACCGCAACGACACCGTTCTGCCGCTTCCTATGGAGGTGACAGCAAACGCATGGGCGGTGGACGCAGCCTGCTCCGGCAATCCCGGACCGATGGAATATCAAGCCATCGACCTCGCCACCGGAGCGCAGGTCTTCCATTTCGGACCCGTTCACGGCACCAATAACATAGGGGAATTTCTCGCCATAGTTCACGCCCTCGCCCTTCTTGACCGTCAGGGCGTCACCGGAAAGACAATCTATTCCGACTCGCACAACGCCATTCTATGGGTGCAGAAGCGCCAATGCAAGACCAAGCTGCTGCGCACACCGCAGACCGAACAGCTCTATCAGATAATTGCACGCGCCGAAAACTGGCTCCGAACACACCAGATAAAGAACCATATCGTGAAGTGGGAGACAAGGAAATGGGGAGAAGTGCCGGCGGATTTCGGAAGAAAAGGATAGCGTGCAGCAATATGACGCTGCACGAATTAGGAATTTTGAGTTATTCCGCTGTGTGCGTATGTTAGTGACAATATTTGTTTTTATGACGATTCGCGTTACCTCAATAATTGATAATATTCAACCATTCCGCTGTCATTTTGTGCAATAATTCAAAAATCGTTGTTCACTTTGTTGTATATCTCAATAATAATGGCTAATTTTGCTGACAAATTGTAAAGGATAAACATAAAAACAAAAAGGAATGGATAAGATAGACAATCTTGACAAGAAAATCCTCAGCATCCTCTCCAAGAACGCACGCATTCCGTTCAAGGACGTAGCGGCTGAGTGCGGAGTATCGCGCGCTGCTATTCACCAGCGTGTGCAACACCTCATCCAGGGCGGCGTAATCACCGGTAGCGGTTTCGACGTCAATCCGAAGAGCATCGGATACACTACATGCACCTACGTAGGTCTCAACCTCGAACGTGCCAGCATGTACAAGACTGTGGTGGAACGTCTGATGGACATCCCTGAAATCGTGGAATGTCACTTCACCACCGGTCCTTACACTATGCTTATCAAGCTCTATGCCCGTGACAACGAGCAGCTCATGGACCTCCTCAACAGCAAGATGCAGATGATTCCGGGAGTGGTCTCTACAGAGACTCTCATCTCGCTCGACCAAAGCATCAAACGCGAAATTCCAGTACACATGGAAGATATGCTGGACGAGGAATAATGAGGCGCACACAACAAGACATCCAAAAGACGCGCCCTGTAAGGGCAAAAGTAAAGGCGTGACACACTGACGTGCCGCTCACTTTTGCGCTTACAGGGCGCTTTGGCATTTATATACACACATATTATAATATGAAGACATTCTCCTTAGAACAACATCTGAAAGCCGTTTACGGTCAGGCACCGAAAGAATCGAAGCGCCCCGTAATCGGCATTACCACCAATCATAGCGGCATTGACGTCACCGTACGCGAACTCTACCATAACCAGATAGTCAAGGCGGGCGGCACTCCACTTCTTATTCCGCCAATAGACGACGCGGATGTCATCCAGTCAACGCTGGAACGCGTGGACGCAATAATACTGACGGGTGGCGCAGACGTCAACCCGCTGTGGGCTGGCGAACAGCCTTCCACCAAGCTGCATCACATCAATGCCGTTCGCGACCTGCCTGAACTGATGATAACTCGTCTGGCATTCAACCGTCAGATACCCATTCTCGGCATCTGTCGCGGCGTGCAAGTGCTCGCAATGGCGCTCGAAGGACGCATCCATCAGGACATCTCGCACATCGCCACAAACTTCCAGCACTCGCAGGACGCTGACCAGTCGGAACCTACGCACAGCGTGGATATAGAGAAGGACTCTGTGCTGCACGACATCTACGGGACGGAGAGCCTCTTCGTCAACTCGTTCCATCATCAGGCGGTGGCTGCTGCAGGGCCTCATTTGCGCGTGGTGGCAACGTCGCCGGACGGCATCATCGAGGCTGTGGAGAGCAGCGAGCACAAGGCTGTAATGGGCGTTCAGTGGCATCCTGAGTGGCTCGGCGACGAAGGACAGCCCCTCTTCAAGTGGCTTACCAAAGAGGCAAGTCTCTATCGTGAGGCACGACGCTTCCAGGAACGCCACCTTACACTCGACTCGCATTGCGACACGCCGATGTTCTTCCCCGAAGGAATAGCCTTCGAGCAGCGCGACCCACGCATCCTCTACGACCTCCATAAGATGACGGAAGGTGGAACTGACGCCGTGACAATGGTGGCGTATCTGCCGCAACCGAAGCCGGGAGAGACGTTCGCAGAGATAGCTCCGTTCCCCGTCAGCGGACCGAAAGCGTATGCTGACCTTATCTTTGACAAGATAGACGAGACGGTGCTGAGAGACAAAAGCCTTATTGCTCTGGCACGAACAGAGGAAGACCTTTGGGCTAACAAGCGTGCAGGAAAGAAGTCGCTCATGATTGGCATAGAGAACGGACTTGCCATTGAGGACGACATACGCAACGTGGAGCATTTCGCTCGACGCGGCATTGTGTATATAACATTGTGTCACAATGGTGACAACCAAATATGCGATTCCGCCAAACGTTCCGCCAATACTCACGGCGGCGTGTCTGAATTCGGAGCGAAGGTCATTGGCGAGATGAACCGCTTGGGACTGATGGTGGACCTTAGTCATGCGGGTGAGAAGTCGTTCTACGACGCGTTGGAAATATCAAAGACGCCAATCGTATGCTCTCACTCCAACGCCAAGGCGCTGTGCGACGTACCACGCAACCTTACGGACGACCAGATGAGGGCAATGGCTAAGAAGGGTGGCGTATGCCAGATAACGCTCTACGCCGGATTCCTGCAAGCAGAAGGCAAGGCTTCTGTCCTCGATGCCATGCGCCACCTGGAGCATGCCATCAGCATAATGGGCATAGAACACGTCGGTCTGGGCACGGACTTCGACGGCGACGGCGGCGTACCGGGACTTGCCGATGCTTCAGAACTAATAAATTTCACTAAGGAACTGCTGCGCCGCCGATTCTCAGAAGAGGATATGGCAAGAATATGGGGTGGCAACTGGCTCCGCGTGATGCGCGAGTGCGCAAAGCGCAATTAGGAGTTAGAAATTGATAGGCAGGGCTTTGACAGTTTGTTTTTTCCGCTTATGGGCGCGTGCTATGCACAAATAAAAGGCTTTACATTAGGTTGTCGAGAACGGGTTCTCGTAAGACCTAATGTAAAGCCTTTTATTTAAATCCGATAGGATTTGCGCCCATAAGCGGACTGTGGAAAAAGGTTTTTGTCAAAACTCCTAATTCAAAATTCAAAAATTAGATTATTCCTCAGAATATAGAACCTGCAATACTGTTTGTCCTACTGCCTTGAGCACGTTGGGGTCGATGTTTTCCATCGTGTCGTTCACGGTGTGCCATGTCGGACCGAACGAACTTTGCTGGCAGTCGGGGAAGAAGGGAACGATGTCGATGCAGGGGATGCCTGCCTTCTCGTTTACGGGAACGTGGTCGTCTGTGAGCATGCCGCCGTCCTTCATCGGGAAGAACGAACCATAGCCGATGCCGGCAGCGGTGCGCCATACCTTGTTGACTATCTCGGCTGCATACTGCTTGGAAACGCCCTCCTGATAGAACTTAGAGCCGGCACCGCCAACCATGTCGAGCAGGATGCCGTAACGTGCCTCGTAACCTTCCGGCAGGTGCGTAGCCCAATGCTGTGCGCCGAGAGCCCATGTGTCGGCATCGTCAGCCACGTCAGCCCACTGCGGTGTGCCCCAGTCCTCGGCGTCGAAGCAGACAAAGTCTACTCCCACTTTCAGCGTTGTGTCTGACTGCAAGGCTCGAGCTATCTCGAGCATCACAGCCACGCCGCTGGCTCCGTCGTTGGCAGCCATGACGGGCTTGCGCCAGTTGGTGGAGTCGGGGTCGTTGTCAGCCCAGGGACGGCTGTCCCAATGGGCGCAGAGGAGGATGCGCGTGGTGGCTTCAGGACGGAATCGTGCGATGATGTTGCGGGAGTGGAGCGTGGTGCCGTCCCATCCCTTCACGTCAGCATCCTGAGCCTCAACGGTCATGCCGTAGGAGGCAAACTTCTTCATTATCCACTCGCCACACAAGTCGTGGGCACGTGAGTTCATTGTGCGTTCACCGAAAGCACACTGTGCAGCGGTGAATGCGTAGGCAGAGTCGGCGGAGAACGTCGGGCCTACAAGGGCTATGGTGTCCGCCTCAGCAGCAGAGGTCTTTGCGGAATTCTTGCAGGAAGCGCAAGAGCAGGCAAGGACAACTGCCACAAACATTGCCACGGACGAGAAAAAGAGCTTCTTCATAATCTTTAGTGCTTGCTTTCGTAGGCTAAGGCGTACATCTTTATCTGCTTAACCATAGCCAAGAGGCCGTTGGAGCGGGTCGGTGAAAGATGGTCCTTCAGACCTATGCGGTCGATGAAATAGAGGTCGGCGTCAAGGATTTCCTTGGGGGTGTGGTCGCTTAAAACCTGAATGAGGAGAGCAATGATGCCCTTTACGATGAGGGCGTCGCTGTCGGCGGTGAAGACGAGATGGCCTTCTTCGGTCATGTCGCACTGCACCCACACACGGCTCTGACAGCCGTCGATGAGGTTCTGCTCTGTCTTATACTTGTCTGCCAGTGGCTCAAGCTCGCCACCAAGGTCGATTAACAACTGGTATTTGTCCATCCAGTCGGAGAAGTCCTGAAACTGCTCAATGACTTCGTCCTGTGCTTCATTTATTGTCATGGTTATTCTTTTACTTGTTCTCTACTTTCACTAACTTAAACAGCTTGTCGCTGGGGCGTATCTTTCCGGGGACGCGGAAGGAGACGTGCTGGCCTTTCCGGGCTGTCTCTACGGGCTTCAGCTCGTAACGTATCTCGTCTACGTCTACGTACATCACGCCGGTGGTGGGACCGGTGATGAGAAGGCGGTCGCCTACGGAGAATTCGCATGCCTCACACGTAAACTCTGCTACGCCGAGCTTTGAGAAATACTTTACGCCACGACCTACGTACACCTTCTTCTCGGTGGCGTTAGATCCGTAGTTGCTGTTCCATTCTCCCAAGGTCTGACCCTGATAATATCCGTCCCAGAAACCGCGGTTGAAGACGGTGGCAAGACGCTCGTCCCACTCGTCCTTGCGCTCCTCGGTGAACGTGCCGTCAAGGACAGCTGCAATGGCTTCCTTATAACACTTCACTACGTTATATACATACTCGGCTCCACGGGCACGACCCTCAATCTTGAAGACACGAACGCCTGAACGCATCATGCGGTCGATGAAGCGGATGGTCTTCAGGTCCTTGGGCGACATGATGTACTTGTTGTCAATCTCGAGCTGATGACCCGTCTCGTTGTCCGTGACGGTGTAAGAGCGGCGGCAGATCTGCATACACTGACCGCGGTTGGCGGAGCGTCCGGTGTTCTCAAGGCTCATATAGCATTTGCCGCTGACAGCCATACAGAGGGCGCCGTGGCAGAACATCTCGATGCGGACGGGGTCGCCGTTTGGTCCGACGATGTTTCGCTCCGAAATCTGAGAGTGGATGTAAGCCACCTGGTCCATGTTAAGCTCACGCGCAAGCACAACCACGTCGGCAAACTGAGCGTAGAACTCCAGCGCCTCGGCGTTGCTGATATTGAGCTGTGTGGAGAGATGCACCTCCACACCCTTCTTCCTGCAGTATGTCATCACAGCCACGTCGGAAGCGATGACAGCCGAAATCTTCGCCTCATAAGCGGCATCTATGATGTGGTGCATAAGCTCCACGTCCTCGTCATAGATGATGGTGTTGACGGTAAGATAACTCTTCATGCCGTGCTCGGCGCACGTGGCAGCTATCTCACGAAGGTCGTCGATGGTGAAATGATTGGCTGAATGCGAACGCATGTTGAGCTGCTCCACACCGAAGTAGATGCTGTCAGCACCTGCCTGGATGGCAGCCTGAAGACTCTCACGCGACCCCACCGGAGCCATCACCTCATAATCCTTTATTGTTGTCGTATTCATATCTTGGTGTAAATATATATCTAAATGTATACCAGATTGCAAAATTACTCATTTTTAGGCAGATAACATAAATATAAATAGTAACTTTGCTTAAGACAATATACATTAACCATTCATGAACATCAATTTTCTCCACCGCACAACCATCATAACCCTGCTCTTCACAATCCTTTCCACCACAGCCAACGCCACTGACTGGTTAGGACGGATAAGCGACGATATGCCCGTATGCCGGCTCTCCATTCCCGGCACGCACGACGCTGCTACGGGAGAGGGATTCATCGACGCCGATACGCTTGCGGGCAACTACATAGCACGCACGCAGGAACTGACGCTGGCGAAGCAATGGGAGGCTGGCATACGCGCCTTCGACCTCCGTCCAGACCTCGCCACCGACTCATTGGGCATGCAGAAGATGACGGTGTTCCACGGCGAGTTTGCCACAAACACCACGTTCTCCGCCGTGATAAGCATGCTGCGCGACTCGCTCCGCGCTCACCCGTCGGAGTTCGCCATCATCATTATGCGACACGAATCGTCGCCCAACCGCGAAAGCAGCCATTGGGCAGACCGCATGGACTATATACTGGCGCTCAACAGCGACCTCCTCGTCGACTTCCGTCCTGACATCACCGTGGGACAGTTGAGAGGACGCATACTCCTGCTCTCGCGCGACAAGTATGACAGCGTGCCGCACGGAGCATTCGTTGAGGGATGGCGTCACGACGGCATCATCGACACCGCCAACCCTGCCACCATACAGGGATGCACGCAAAAGGGCAGCCTGCTCGTTCAGGACCTCTACGACACCAGCCAAGAAGCGGACATGGAGGCGAAAACCAAAGCCATGCAGCAGCTCTTCCTCCTCGGAACACGCAGGAAAGCGGACGAGGCAGGACGCTATACGTGGATGATAAACCACACGTCAGGATATTGCATCACGTCAACGGAATACACCAAAGAACCCGTATCCACCACGGAGGGATATCGCGCCAACGCCGCCAAGACCAACCTTCTCATGGCTAAGCTCTTGGAGGAACGCACAGCGGAAGGACGACGCGGCGGGGCAGGAATAGTGATGATGGACTTCGGCGGCACAGACCGTTCGGGCTGTCAGGACGTCTACGGACAGCGCCTCGTCAACGACGTTATCAAAAACAATATTTTCTCGTCTAACGAATGATATCCACGGCAAAGTGACAGCACAAAGAAAAAAAATCGCTAACTTTGCAATAACACTGAATCATCACACTTTTAAAAATACCATAATATGGAAAGAACATTGTTGCTTTTAAAGCCTTGCACAGTACAGCGCCGTCTTATCGGCGAAGTGATCAACCGCATTGAGCGCAAGGGTCTGCGCATCGTCGGAATGAAGATGATGCAGCTGGACGACAAGATACTCAACGAACACTACGCACACCTTACCGAACGCCCCTTCTTCCCGTGGCTCATCGCCTCAATGAAGTCGGCTCCGGTTGTGGCAATGTGCGTGGAGGGCAACAGCGCCGTGACCGTTGTGCGCAACATCGTAGGCGCTACGAACGGCAGAAAGGCTGCTCCGGGAACCATCCGCGGCGACTACTCGATGAGCGGACAGGAGAACATAATACACGCTTCTGACTCACCTGAGACAGCAGCCATCGAGATGGAGCGATTCTTCCGTAAGGAGGAAATCTTCGAATATCCCGACCCTCTGCACGACTATATGTACGCACCAGACGGCGACTAATATCTAACTAACAAATATGAGTAAAGTAATAATCAACAGTTTTCATGAGTTCACTGCTCTGCTCGGCAAGAACATCGGCGTGTCCGACTACGTAGAGCTGAGCCAGGAACGCATCAACATGTTTGCCGACGCCACACTGGACCACCAGTGGATTCATGTCGACACAGAACGTGCGGCTACCGAAAGCCCCTTCAAGACAACCATAGCACACGGATACCTCACCCTCTCCGTTCTGCCTTATCTCTGGAACCAGATCATTGAGGTGAAGAATCTGAAGATGATGGTAAACTATGGCATGGACAAGATGAAGTTCGGACAGGCTGTGAAGTCTGGCGAGTCAGTACGCCTCGTAGCCGACCTCCACTCCATCGAGAACCTCAGAGGCATCGCCAAGGTGCAGATTAAGTTCAGCATCGAGATTAAGGAGACCAACAAGAAGGCGCTCAGCGGTATCGCCACATTCCTCTATTACTTCGAGTAAGAACGGGATTTCTTAAGTAAACAACACAGCCAACAACAAGCACGACATTGTTGCTGGCTGTGTTTTTTCGTAATGATAGATGTCAGTCCCCCTTCGCGGAACTGTATGGGGTGGAAGTATCGTACGTACCCACAGCTGCGCTGCTTCGCAGCTTGCAGTGGGTTTCTTGATATAGGTCCCGCTCCGCGGAACCAGCAGCTAATGCTCAATCTGCTGTCGTCCGTAGGTGCGTGGCTATGCTATGCAAATATCGTACAAAGAGTAAAAACTTGTTACAAAATAAAAATTGATTCTAGAGATTTAGATTGCTGTTTTTACGGTGTTTTGTTGTGTAAACAGCACCCATGCTTAACGATAGCGCCACTTTTACACTCCAATAGTGCCACTATTAGACAGTAAAAGTGCCACTATTGCATGATAAAAGTGCCACTATTGGAGTGTAAAAGTGGCGCTATTGCAGCAAAAAACGGCTCGTTTGCGAGTCTGATTTCATTGCGCTTCGTAAGAAAACCTCATAACATGCTGTGTATAAGCATATTGGCTCCAAACGCTCAAAACTCAAGAATTTCGCACCAAAGATTTTGTTGTGCGCTCAGCTGGCAGTATTGAGCGTTAGAAATGCAAATATTGTGTCGGATGGCAAGGCGTCCGAATTAGGAGTTTTGAATTTTGAATTAGGAATTATTCTCGGCTTCGCCTGCGATTTTGAATTATTCAGTTGTGAATTACAGCAGACAAGGCAAACATAGGAGGCTATGGCGTCTCGAATCCATAAGCAGACAAAAAAAGGGGAATGACCATATAAAGCCATTCCCCTTTTTATATTAATGTTTAGTTGGATTTACTTCTTCTTGGAAGTCTTCTTTGCAGCAACCTTCTTCTTGCTTGCAGTCTGCTTCTCTGCCTTTACGTCCTTGGCAGGAGCCTCCTGCTTGCGGTCTATCTTAACCAGCTCCACCTTGAAGATAAGAGTAGAGTAGGGCTTGATGTTGCCGGCGGCACGAGAACCGTAGGCGAGGTCCTGCGGGATGTAAAGCTCCCATGTGCTGCCCTGCGGCATCATGGTGAGAGCCTCTGTCCAACCCTTGATTACCTGGTCAGGACGGAAAGTTGTGGTGTTCGGGTTGCGCTTGTAGCTGCTGTCGAACACGTTGCCGTCGATGGTCTTGCCCTCGTAACGTACGGTTACGTTGTCCTCCTTGCCAGCAACCTCGCCGGTGCCCTTAGTGAGAACCTTATACTGGAGGCCTGAAGGGAGCGTGATGACACCTTCCTTCTTTGCGTTCTCAACCAACCAGTTGGCGTTGTCCTTCTTGTAGGCTTCCTCCTGACGGCGCTTCTCAGCAGTCATTGTGGTGGTGAAGTAGTTGTTGGCATCCTCGTTCTTCATAACGGTGGTGTCGCCGAGGACACCTGCGAAGAAACCAGCGTTAAACTTCAGGCTGTCTATTGCCCACGGAGTCTGCTTGATGTCGTTCTTCACGTTGGGGAAGATACGGCTTTCGAGCATCTGAGCAATCTGCAGACCGGCAGCGTGAGCAGCAAACTTCTTGTCGTTCTGCTTCTCGATGCCTTCCTTGATGCCGGCAACGAACTCCTTGATGTTGGTTGAATCAACGCCGAACTGCTGCTTAACGTAGTCCATAAGACCGCGAGTGGTGAACATACCGGCTGCGTAGCTGAGCGTGTCGGCCTTTGATGTGAGAGTGACGGGTGCCTGGCAGCACTCAGTCTTGCAAGTCTTCTTCTGCTTCTTGTCCTTCTTGGCAGGAGCAGCAGTAGCGCTTGCTGTGGCGAGAACCGCAGCAAGAGCCAAAGTGAAAATCTTCTTCATTATTTTGTTATAATGTAAAGTATTGTTCGGTCTGTCTTGTCAGCTTACTTAACGCTGACAAGCTCAATGGTGAAGATCAGAGCTGAGTAAGGCTTAACATCGCCCTGCTCACGATCGCCGTAAGCGAGATCGTAAGGTACGTAGATCTCCCATACAGAGCCGGCAGGCATGTGAACGAGAGCCTCTGTCCAACCCTTGATCACCTGATTGGCGCGGAGCTGGATGGGGTTGCCACCGTTGTTCTTCTTTGTGCTGTCAAATACCTTGCCGTTGATGAAGCGACCCTCGTACTTAACCTCCACTACAGAAGTGTCCTTAGGCATAGCGCCGTTACCCTCCTTGATGACCTTATACTGCAGACCTGAAGGCAGAGTCTTTACGCCCGGCTTCTTGGCATTGGCAGCGAGCCAGTCCTGGCACTGCTTCTTGTAAGCGCCGTAGGTCTTCTCCATGTTCTTTGACTTGATGGCCATCATCTTGGCCTGAGCCACAGCCTGAGCCTGCTCCATTGTCATGGCGCCCTTCTTGCCCTTAACGCCGGCTACGAAGCCAGCCATGAAGTTCTTCAGAGAGATGGTCTTTGTAGAGTCGTCGCCGAAGAGCTCGTGATTGATGCCCTTAACCATGCGGTTAGAGATCTGCTGACCAATCTGGATACCCATGTAGTAGGCGGCCTTCTTCTTGTTGTCGCCAGCGTTGGCACCCTCGTTAAGACCCTTGATGAAGGCGTCCATATAGGTGGTGTCGATGTCCATCTGTGTGAGATACATCTTCAGACCCTGTGTCTGTGCCATACCGATGGCATAGCTGAATGAGTCGACGTCGTTCTTCAGATTTGCATTGTTTGAAGATGATTTGCCGCAAGAAGCTACGAAGCTTGCAACGGCGATAGCCAGTAAGGCTACGAAAGTTAATTTTTTCATTATCGTTGTTTTTGTTGTTTGCTGATGTTGTTTTTGGATTAGAGCACCTTGATAAGCTCTACGTCGAATACGAGTGCTGCGAAAGGAGGAATGGCCTGACCTGCGCCGCGCTCACCGTAAGCGAGCTGGTAGGGGATGAAGAAGCGATACTTGGCACCCTCGCTCATGAGCTGAACGCCTTCTGTCCAACCTGCGATAACGCCGTTGAGGGGGAATGTGGCGCTCTCACCGCGCTTGTAGCTGCTGTCGAATACGGTGCCGTCGATGAGGCGACCCTCGTAGTGGCACTCCACTGTGTCGGAAGCTGTCGGCTTCTTGCCGCTGCCCTCATTGAGCACCTGATAGAGCAGACCTGAAGGCAGAGCCACTACGCCTTCCTCCATAGCCTTGTTGGCGAGCCATGCTTCGCCCTTCTCCTTGTTGTCCTTGTATTTCTCTGCGGCAGCAGCGCGCTGCTTAGCCTCCTGCTCCTCGAAGAATGTGGTGACGAGCTTCTGCGCCTCCTGGTCAGACACCTGCGGTTCCTTACCTGTAAGGATGTCCTTTATTGCCTGTGAGAAATCGTCGATGTTGAGGTCTTCGGCTCCCATCTGTGCGAGCTGGCGGCCGATGCCAAGACCAAGGGCGTAACTAAGTTTGTTCATAATTCTTTTTGTGTATTGTTTTAATTATATATATGTGTCTTTTTTCAAATGTGCAAATTTACGACTTTTATCTGATAGACTTTCCTACATATTATTAAAAACTATTAAATACAGTACTTTAGCAAAATCTATTCTTCGCCTGCAACCTTCTTGGGTCCTCTAACGGTTTCGCCTTTCTTCAGTCCGCTGCGAATCTCGATGTTGATGCCGTCGCTCAGACCGGTTGTTACCTTGCGGCGCTCGTATGTCTTCTCCTTGCCGCTGCCTTTAACGACGTAGACGAAGGTGTCGTTGCCGCTGAACTCGATGGCGCTCTCGGGTACGGAGAGGACGCCGCGTGCCTCGGCGAGCACTATCTCGGCGTTGGCGCTATATCCGCTGCGTATCTGCTCGCTGCTGGTGGGGAGGTTTACGGCTGCCTTTATCTCGAACTGGTTGGCGCCGTTCTGGTCGGTGGCTTTCGGCGAGATATACTCCAGACGGGCATCGAACTTGAGGTCCTGCAGGGCGCCGATGGTTATCTTCATCGTCATGCCGGTGGTGAGGCGTCCCACCTCGGTCTCGTCAATGTTGCCGCGGAATATGAGGTCGTTCATGTTGGCGACGGTGGCGATGGTGGTGCCGTCGTTGAAGGTGTTGGCAAGGATGACGGAGTTGCCCACCTTCACGGGGATGTCAAGGATGAGTCCGGTGACTGTGGAACGGATAAGCGTGGACGAAGCAGAGGCGTTGGTCTTCGATACGCCGTCGCGCACCACCTCCAGGTTGTCCTGCGCAGCTGCTGATTCCTCACGGGCCTGACGCAGCGCCTGAGCTATCTTGTCGTACTCGTCGGCAGACACCAGTCCCTTGTCGAAGAGAGCCTTCTCACGCTCGAAGTCGGTGCGTGCCTGACGCTCGTTGATGCCAGCCAGTCTGACGCGGGCCTGTGCAGCGCTGAGCGAGCTCATATCGGGGATGACCTTCACCTTGGCAATCACCTCTCCGGCTTCCACCTTCTGTCCTGCCTCCTTGAGAATCTCCGTGATGATGCCTGAAATCTGGGGCTTGACGTTCACCTCGTTACGCGGCTCAATCTTTCCCGTCACGACTGTGGTCTTGCGGATGTCCATTTGCTTCGGCTCGAACTCGTTGTATTCCACCGGTTTCGGCTGCGACTTGATGTAGAGGAACACGAAGGTTCCGATGAAAACGACGGCGGCGAGGGCCATCATGATGTACTTGAAGTATCGTTTCATATCGTTGTATGGTTTTTTATTCAGTGATTGTTCAGGTTATTGTCATTCGTCTCGCATTGCGTCGACGGGCTTTATCCGCATCGCTCTGAGCGCGGGAGCAAGTCCTGCAAGCACTCCGAGGACGGACAGTCCGATGACGGTTACGAGGGCCGTCCAGAAGCTTATCTGGAAGTTGGCTTTCGGTATGCCGTCCGTGGTGTTTGCCATCTCCAGTCCTTGCAGGATGAGCACCACGAACACTATGCCGCTCATTCCTGCTATGGCGGTCAGCAGGATGCTCTCCTGAATGATCTGGGTGAGGATGACGCGCGGTGTGGCACCGATGGCGCGGCGGATGCCTATCTCGACGGTTCGCTCACGCACAGTCACCATCATGATGTTCGACACGCCGATGGCTCCGGCGAGAAGCGTTCCGATGCCGACGAGGAGGATGAGCAGATTGATGCCTTTAAAGAGATTGTCCACCATCGCGAACATCATCTCCGTATTGAATATCATCACGCCCTTCTCGTCCGTGGGGTCGACGTCGTGACCGTTGGCAATGACTGTGCGTATGTGGTCGGTGATGTCGCTCATCGTTATGCCTGGCTTGGCAGTGACGTAAAGGAGATCGACGTCTGCGCCGCGGTTATACACCTGCTGCACGAGCGAGAGCGGCACGAAGATGGAGCTTTCGTCATTGCCGTTGACGTGCATTCCGCCGTCGCTGTAGTTGACGCCCACAACGCTGTAGTAGACCGAGTCGATGCGTATGACCTGCCCGCAGGGGTCGCCTCCTTTCGTGAAGAGATTCTTATATACCTGCTTGCCGATGACACACACCTTGCGTCCCTGAGCAATGTCCATTTCGTTGATGTAGCGTCCGTAGCGCAGGTTGGGCGTAACCACCTTTCGCATCTCCGGCGTGATGCCCTTCACCGTACCTGACGACTTGCGGTCCTCGTACGTGGCGTTCGATCCCCATCGTGTTATGGTGGGCGTGATGGCGTCCAGCTCCGGCACGTTGTGTCTGAGACGCTCAATGTCGGTTCGCGTCATCGTCCACACTCGTCCTTTCTGGAATCCGTGGTATGGCTTGGTGGTGGGCTGTGCCCATATCATCGCCGAGTTGCTGGCAAAACCCTGGAAATTGTTTGACAGCAGCTGCTTCAGTCCGTCACCGCCACCGATAAGACCCACGAGCATGAAGACGCCCCAGAAGACGCCGAAGCCCGTAAGGAAGGTCCTCGACTTGTTTCGCGACAGCGTGTCGGTGATTTCCCGAAGGCGGTCAATGTCGAATTTTATCATAAATATTAAATCAAAACTCAAAATTCAAAATTCAGTTCATTCCGCTCTTAATGCCTCAATTGGCCTTGTTCGTGCAGCCTTTCTTGCCGGTACGATTCCTGCTATGGTTCCTGCCACAATCATGAGGACGGTGGCTTGTATGCAGATGCCGATGCCAACGGTGGGGTCCTCGAACACCTTTAGGGTGAAGAAGCCGTTGTCCAGCTTTTCCTGTCCGATGGTGGCGTCCATGTATTCATTGGCGGCAACGCCGAGCACCATGCCGATGTATCCGAAGAAGGTGGTGATGCAGATGCTCTCCACGATGATAAGACGCAGGATTGACCAAGGCTTGGCGCCGATGGCTTTGCGGATGCCGAACTCGTGCGTGCGCTCCTTGACGGTGATGAGCATGATGTTGGAGACGCCGACGATGCCGGAGATGAGCGTCAGGATGCCGATTATCCATAGCGCGGTGCGTATCATTGTCGTGCCCGTGTTCATCTGCAGGTTCTGCGTGAAGCGGTTCCATATCCATATTGAGTTTTCGTCATCAGGAGCTGCATCGTGCAGACGGTTGACGCGTGAGCGGTAAGCGTTCTCAAAGTCCTCGTTCTCCTTCATCGAGTTTAGTCCGTGGAAGGAGAAGACGATGTTGCCCGTCTTGTCGCCCTTGGAATAGATGGTGCGGAACGTCGTGAACGGAATGAAGGCATCATTGCCCATCGTGCTCTTGTCAGACTCGTATATGCCCACCACTTGATAAACAATGCCAGCTGCGCTGATGTATTGTCCCATAAGATTGAGCGGTGCACGCTCCAACAGTTCCTTCGCCATGTCGGAGGAGATGACGATGTTCTTACGCTGGTCGCGCAGGTCGAGATCGTTGATGAAGCGTCCCACCATCATCGTGCGCTTGTTTATCACAACATCATTGGGATAGACACCGCTGACGTTCACGCCCGTGGTGGTGGAGCCGCGATATACAAGCGTCTGCGACGGCTGGTCGAGTTCGGCACCCACATCCTCGATGTTTTCGGCGAAGCCGTTATCGGTCACTGCCATGTCCTTGTCGTTGAGTTCCACAGTCCTGCCTTTTCCCATACCGGCGTAAGCCTTTGACGTTTCGCCGCCGTAAATCACCATGGAGTTGGCGAGAAACTTCTTGGAATTGCTCGACACGGCATTGATGAGACCGTTGCCGGCGCCCAGCAATACAATGAGGATGAATATGCCCCAAGCCACGGAGAATCCGGTAAGGGCAGTTCGGAGCTTGTTATGGCGTATGGTGGTGAGTATTTCGTTGAAGGTGTCGCGCATAGTAAGTTCAGTTATTTCATTATTCCGTTAATGCCGAACGGGCTGGCGTTATGGTCGGTGTTGATGTCAATCTTTCCTATCAGTCCGTCCTTTATATGCACAATCTTGTTGGTCTGGTTGGCAACGCCACTCTCGTGTGTGACGACGATGGTGGTGACGCCCTCCTCCTTGTTTAGCTGTGCAAGGAGCTGCATCACCTCCACGCTCGTCTTCGAGTCGAGCGCACCGGTCGGTTCGTCGGCGAGGATTATCTCGGGCTTCGTAATCAGCGCCCTTGCTATAGCCACACGCTGCTTCTGTCCGCCCGACATCTCGTTGGGATAATGGTCCGCCCACTGCGTCAGACCGAGGCGCTCGAGGTATTCCATGGCAAGACGATGGCGTGTACGGCGCGACACGCCCTGATAGTAGAGCGGTAGTTCCACGTTCTCCACGGCAGTCTTGAAGGAGATGAGATTGAACGACTGGAAGATGAAGCCTATCATGCGGTTGCGATATTCGGCTGCACGCGTTTCGGAAAGGTCCTTGATGAGCGTATCAGCGAGCCAGTATTCGCCCGAATCATAGTTGTCGAGGATGCCGAGGATGTTGAGCAGGGTGGACTTGCCGGAGCCAGACGCGCCCATGATGGACACAAACTCGCCCTTGTCGATGTCGAGGTTAATGCCCTTGAGCACATGCAGGGGCTGAGCGCCCTGGTACGTCTTGTTGATGTCTTTAAGTTTTATCATACTGTGTCAGTATTATGTAAGCGGGGTGTCAGGATATAGGATAAGCTGGTGTCTTATTTCCATCTCCATGTCTTCACCACCTTGCGTCCCAGTCGGGTGATGGCAACGGTGATGCGCTGCGGCGAGAGATGCTTGCCGCCGATAATGAGCAGCACGGCTGTAAGGATGAGGACGATGCCGGCTGCAAGACGCGGAGTGAATGCCTCGCCGAAGCAGACGACGCCGATGGCTACGGCAGTAATTGGCTCGATGGCACCGAGGATGGCTGTGGGGGTGGAGCCGATGTCGTGCACTGCCACCACCATGAGCACGAGGGACAGCACGGTGGGCATGAGAGCCAGCTGCGTGGCGTAAATCCACTGGCGTGGAGTGGCGAGCATCTGCAGCGTGCCGCCCGTTGCAAAGGTTACGCCAAGGATGGGGATGAGTCCGAAGAGCAGCACGTAGAACGTAAGTTTTACGGAAGAAAGGCGCAGATTCGACTTGTTGACAACGACGATGTAAATGGCGTAGCTCAGCGAGGACAGCATCACAAGGGTGACGCCGAGGACGGAGAGCGACGAACCGTCGCCGGATTTGTTAAGCAGCGAAATGCCTGCAAGCGAGAGGAGTATGGAGATGATGGTGGCGGCGGTGACCTTCTCGCGGAAGAAGGCTGCCATAATTACTGCCACCATTACTGGATAGACGAAAAGAAGGGTGGATGCTATACCTACATCCATGTGATTGAAACTGATATAGAGCGTTGCGGACGACGTTCCCATGAGGATGCCGAGCGGGATGAGTGTGAGCAGCTCACGACGTGTGAGCGCGAAGGAGCGGCGCTGTACTAACATCATTACAGCGAGCATAACGGCAGCAATGCCGAAACGGAAGAACAATGTGGTGTATGCGGTTATGCCGTCATGGTAAAGGTTCATGGCTCCGAGAGGATTGGTGCCATAGAATACGGCAGCAGCGACGCCGCATATAGTGCCACGTAATGTCGAATTCATTTGTTGTTTGAGTTAAAAAAAACGAGAAGACTGACTATTACCTATATATAAATGTAAGTAAGAACCAATCTCCTCGTCTGCATCTATCAATTATTCATTTCTTGAGTATTCAGATTACATTCTCTCAGGCACCTCAATGCCGAGCAATGCCATGCCGTTGCGCAGGGTCTTTGCCACGTTAGCGGCAAGCACAAGGCGTACGAGCTTCTCCTCCTTGGTGTCTGCACCGAGAATAGAGTAGTCGTGATAGAACTGATTGAAAGCCTTTGTAAGCTCATAGCAGTAGTTTGCAATGCCGCTGGGCGAATAGTCCTTGCCAGCCTGCTCCACTGCAGCACCGAACTCGCCGATCTTCTGAATCAGCTCAATCTCCTTCTCGTTGAGCGGCATGTTGGCCTCGAGAGAAGCGGGAATGGTGATGCCTTCTGCCTCTGCCTTGCGGAGAATGGAACGGATACGTGCGTATGTGTACTGGATGAAAGGTCCTGTATTGCCGTTGAAGTCGATTGACTCCTCAGGATTGAAGAGCATGTTCTTGCGGGCGTCTACCTTCAGGATGAAGTACTTGAGTGCACCGAGACCCACTACGCGGGCAATCTCGCGACGCTCTTCCTCGCTCATATCCTTGAACTTGCCAAGCTCCTCGCTGGTCTTGAGAGCGTCGTCCACCATTGCCTCGATCAGCTCATCGGCGTCAACGACTGTTCCCTCGCGGCTCTTCATCTTGCCGTTAGGCAGCTCCACCATTCCGTAAGAGAAGTGAACAAGCTCCTTGCCCCACTTAAATCCGAGACGGTCGAGGAGGATGGAGAGCACCTGGAAGTGATAGTTCTGCTCGTTGCCAACGACGTAAATCATCTTGTCGATGGGATAGTCAGCGAAGCGCATCTCTGCAGTACCGATGTCCTGTGTCATGTAGACGCTGGTACCGTCGGCACGGAGGAGCAACTTCTGGTCGAGTCCCTCGTCGGTAAGATCAGCCCATACCGAGTTGTCCGGCTTGCGGAAGAAGAGTCCCTTGGCGAGTCCTTCCTCCACCTTCTTCTTTCCTACGAGGTAAGTGTTCGACTCATAGTAGATCTTGTCGAAGCCTACGCCGAGTGCCTTGTATGTCTCGTCGAAACCAGCGTACACCCAGTCGTTCATCTTCTTCCAGAGAGCGCGAACCTCAGGATCGTTGTTCTCCCACTTAACGAGCATTTCGTGAGCCTCCTTGATGAGCGGAGCCTCAGCCTTTGCCTTCTCTGTGGCAGCCTCTTCGTCCATACCCTCAGCCACGTACTTGGCCTTAAGCTCTGCCACTTCCTCACGGTAGTGCTTGTCGAAAGCCACGTAGTAGTCGCCGATAAGGTGGTCGCCCTTCTTGCCTGATGTCTCAGGTGTCTCGCCGTTGCCGAACTTCAGCCATGCGAGCATCGACTTACAGATATGTATACCACGGTCGTTAACGATATTGGTCTTGATGACGCGGTTGCCGTTGGCCTCCATAATCTGTGCGAGTGACCAACCGAGGAGGTTGTTACGCACGTGTCCGAGGTGGAGCGGCTTGTTGGTGTTAGGTGACGAATACTCTATCATCACGAGCGGCGAGTTCTCAGTTACGGGCTTTTCGCCGAACTTCGGGTTGCTGTTCATCTCGTTGAGCAGACCAATCCATGCCTTGCTGTCGATGACGAGGTTGAGGAATCCCTTAACGACGTTGAAGTCGGCGATGGCGTCGCAGTTCTGCTTGATGTATTCGCCAAGGTCCTGAGCTGTGTCTTCCGGCTTCTTGCGAGAAATCTTGAGGAAGGGGAACACTACGAGCGTGAGGTTGCCCTCAAACTCGCGCTTTGTCTTCTGGAGCTGCACCATCTTCTCGGGCACCTCTTGTCCGTAAAGGGTCTTCACTGCCTGCTGTGCAGTGGTGATGATTTGCTGTTCTATAGTCATGTATCTTGTATATATTTTTTTAAATCAGTTTGTTGTTATTTAATTGAACTTGCGTTAGTTCAGTTATTTAATGAATCCGAACGCCTTGTCGTACTCGGGGCTGTTGGCGAGTCGTCCGTTGACGAGGCACACCAGTTCCACGGTTGCGCGGAACGCCAGTCGGTTGTCCTCCTTGCGATAGATGTCCTGGAGGAAGACGTATCGCAGTCCTTCCTTTCTGATGGCGAGTCGTGATACGAAGACGTCGTCATTGTGGAGCGGCGCCTTATACTGAAGGTTCATGCGTGCCACCACGGGGTCTATGCCCTGGTCGTGCAGCTTGGCGAAGCTTACGCCGAGCGACTTGAGGTAGAGGTGTCGCGTATGTTCGGTGTAATGGAGGTAGTTGGCGTTATTGACGATGCCCTGTATGTCGCATTCGTAGTCGCGCACCTCCATCTCTGTCTCAAAGACGTATTCTGGTTGCATATAGTTGCGTTTATGTTTTAGTTTTTATATGCTTTCGCGTTATTATACGTACGTTCTTATAGATGTAACACTCCTTCCGGTCCTTCATTGAAGAGCAGGTCGAGCGCCGACATGTTCGGTTGGAATCCCTGTCTCAGATTATGCACCTGATAGTAAGGCTTCGGCGTGAAGTCGGGGTCTGGCAACGGATGCTTCGGACGTATGGCGTCACGGAAGTCGTCGATGTCTGCGGCGTCTGCGTCGACGTAATGGTCGGTCACGCTTATGTTAGGCTCCACGTCGAGCAGTTCGCACAGCTTCAGCGTGGTTTCCATGTTGAAGTCGAAGAGATAGTCCCATCTGCGCTCGAAGAACGGTCTGATGTCGTCCTCATAGTAGATAAAGAACGGACTCTCCCCGTAAGCCGAAACAAGGGCGTTCCAGTGTAGGTGCCGCCATGAGCCGTGGTCGGAGATGCGTATGTCGCGCATCGGACACTTCGTTCCCTCGTAGCGTTCTATTGGCACGGTGAGCGCCTGTACGCCGTTGGCAGTGGCAATAAGACACCGGTTGCGATAGGTCTGCTTCGTGAAGTTGTCGTGTGCCTCCACCGTTATCTTCCCGTAGCGGTGGAGCTTCTGCATCCACTGCACGGGCGGGAAATAGGCGGAGGACAGTAGCGCTGTCTTCTCGTATGGCGAGGTCATTATGTTGTGCTTTTTTATTTGATGTTGTCCACGAAGCGGAAGAGACGGCTCCATCGGATGCCTGAGAATCCTGAGTGGTCAGGGTCGTGGCTCCACCAGATGAAGATGGGCTTGCCGACGATATGGTCCTCAGGCACGAAGCCCCAGTAACGCGAGTCGAGCGAGTTGTGACGGTTGTCGCCCTGCATCCAGTAATAGTCCATCTTGAATGTGTAGTACTTCGCTTCCTTGCCGTTGATGTATATCTTTCCGTCCTTCACCTGAAGGTCATTGCCTTCATACACGCGGATGGGACGTTCGTACACGGCGATGTTGTTCATAGTGAGCTTCAGCGTGGCACCCTTCTTCGGAATCCATACCGGTCCGTAGTTGTCACGTGTCCATCCCTTGTTGCCGTTGAGCGGATAGATGTCCCATGTGGTCGGGTCGTTGACGAGCGTAACGCTCTCCACCACGTCCTTGCGTGCCTTCAGCGCCTTTACGGAAGCGTTGGTAAGCGGAAGATATCCGGATGTGTTGAGGCTGGTGATGTCCTCCATAGAGATGCCTAATTCGTCCATAAGTTCGAGCGGCATCTGGCTGCGGAGCTTCACGTAGTAAGAATACTGCACGTTGTCCGGCTCCTTGTTGGCCTTGCCGTCAAGATAGATGATACGGTTCTTTATCTGGAGAGTCTGTCCCGGCAGACCCACGCAGCGCTTCACGTAGTTCTCGCGGCGGTCGGCAGGTCTTGCCTTGATATGTCCGTATTCAGAAGGATTAGAGTCGATGATGTGGCGTCCGTCAGCATACATCTGTGCGAGGAAGTCGCGCTGCTGCTGGAGTGTCATCTTGCTGAGGTTGGGCAGGTAGCCGCCGTGCGTCTGTGCATAGGCACCCTCTCCGAGTCCGTAAGCGAGGCGATAGAAGTCCTGCGCCTGATATTGCGGAGCTGTGCAGATGGTATCGCCGGCTGGATAGTTGAACACTACGATGTCGTTCAGCTCTACGTGACCGAATCCCTTGGCACGCTCATACTTCCATTGCGGCCACTCGATGTACGAGTCGCAGTCGAAGACGGGCAGTGTGTGCTGTGTGAGCGGCATGGTCAGCGGGGTCTGCGGCTTGCGCGGTCCGTAGCTCACCTTCGAAACGAAGAGGTAGTCGCCGGTCAGCAACGACTTCTCGAGTGATGATGAGGGGATGACGTAGTTCTGGAAGAAGAAGAGGTTGATGAAGTAGACGGCTACGAGGGCGAACACCAGTGCGTCCACCCATGACATGATGAAGCGTGTGGCATCGTTAGGCGACTCGCGCCACCACTGCCATTTTATCTTCTTTGTGATGTATACGTCGAAGATGAAGGGTACGACGATGAGGCCCCACCAGCTTTCCACCCATACGAGGAAGAGCAGATACAGAATGGTGGCGACGGCGAATTTGGTCCACTGGCAGCGTGGATTTAACTCTTTTTTTTCTTTTGTTGCCATGTTGTTTGTCGGTAATGTGTATGTAAGAGTGTTCTTTTGTTGTCTTGTCTCTTTGATATTGCCTTGAGGCTTAGAACTTGAAGAGGTCGCTTGTGGTAAGCAGACCCTCGTGGTCCTTGGTGTATTCGGCTGCGAGAACGGCTCCAAGGGCGAATCCCTTTCTTGAGTGTGCGTCGTGCGTGATGGTTATGGCGTCAGCGTCCGAGTCGTATACGATGCTGTGGATGCCAGGCACCTCGTCGCGGCGGATACTCTCGATGGGCAGTTCGTCGACAGGAACGTCGTTGGTGCCGGTCACTGTGCCGTCCGCATGGCGCTGCACGCCCTTCACCCATTCCTTCTTGCGGTCGAGGTCGTCAATGATTTCTTCGGCGAGAGTGATGGCTGTACCTGAAGGAGCGTCGAGCTTGTGGATGTGATGAGTCTCTTCCATGCGTACGTCGTACTGCGGGAAGCTGTTCATAATGCGAGCGAGATAACGGTTGACGGCAGAGAAGATTGCCACGCCGATGGAGAAGTTGGAAGCCCAGAAGAGCGTCTTGCCCTCTTCCTTGCACATACGCTTAACGTCGTCGGCATGGTCTTTCATCCATCCCGTCGAACCGCTCACCACCTTCACGCCTGCCTTGAAGGCACGCAGGTAGTTGGCGTAAGCCGCTGTGGGCGAAGTGAACTCTATGGCTACGTCCGCTGAGGCAAACTCAGGAGAGTCGAAGTCCTGCTGGTTATCCACATCTATGATGCAAACTATGTTGTGGCCGCGTTCCTTGCAGATGGTCTCTATCATGTGTCCCATCTTGCCGTAGCCGATAAGTGCTATATTCATTGTCGTTGGTTGTGTTTTTTTATATATCTTGTGTGTTATATATGCGTAATATATACGGGTGTGTGCTTATTTATATATGCGTGTGTGCGCCTATCCTGCAAAGGTAGTGGAAAAAGACGGATTAGCGCCCTTTTGCTGCCACTTTTTACCCAAGTTTAGCATTTCACGTAGCAGCTGGGGCAGTAATGATTAGGATAATTCAATAAAAATAGCTAATTTTGCCCTTCATTTAGGAAATAATCACACACGTATGGAGACATTAAAGGAGAAGACGGCAAGAGGCTTGCTATGGGGCGGTCTGAACAGTGGCGTCCAGCAGGTCGTAGGTTTGGCATTCGGCATCATTCTCGGTCGTCTGCTTGCCCCTTCCGACTATGGCATGATGGCGATGATCAGCATTTTCTCGCTGGTTGCCACGGCATTGCAGGACAGCGGTTTCCGCACTGCGCTCGCCAATCTTCCCGACCCCAAGCCGGAGGACTACAACTCCGTTTTCTGGTTTAACATCATCGTAGCGTCCACGTTGTACGCGGTATTGTTTCTTGCCGCTCCGCTCATCGGCGAATATTATCACACGCCTCGTGTAGTGCCCTTGTGCCGCTATGCTTTCCTAAGCATTATCATAGCATCGTTCGGCACAGCCCAATCGGCTTATCTTTTCAAGAATCTTCGTGCCAAGCAGCAGGCTGCTGCGGGCGGTTTCGCCGTTATCGCGTCGAGCCTTGTGGGTGTGGGTATGGCAGCGATGGGCATGGCATACTGGTCGCTTGCCACGCAGGGCCTCGTGTATGTGTCCATCAATACGCTCCTTCAGTGGCATTTCTCGCCGTGGCGTCCTTCGCTGCGTGGCGTTACGTTCGAACCGGTGAAGCGCATGGCGCGTTTCTCATGCAAGATTCTTGCAACCACCATCATGACCTGCGTCAACAACAATGTGCTGAATATTCTCTTGGGACATTATTTCTCGCCCCGCGATACGGGCTACTACAATCAGGCTTACCAATGGAACACCAAGTGTTTCTCGCTCGTACAGAGCATGGTGGCGCAGGTGGCGCAGCCTGTCCTGGTGAGCCTTGGCAACGAGCCTGGCCGTCAGCTCGACGTATTCCGCAAGATGATGCGTTTCACGTCCTTCGTGACTTTCCCGCTGCTTTTCGGCTTCGGACTTGTGGCGCCGGAGTTCATAGAGTTGGCTCTCGGTGCCAAATGGCTACCTTCCGCCGAGCTTATTCAGATTCTGTGTGTGTCTGGAGCCGCCATGCCATTGGCTACATTGTTCTCCAACATGATTATCTCGAAGGGCCGTTCTGGCACATTCTTCTGGTGTACGTTCTCTCTTGGCGTGGTCCAGATAGGTTTGATGCTGGTTCTCTATCCGCTCGGCATCCACATGATGGTCATAGCATACATGCTCCTCAACACCTTATGGCTGGCAGTATGGCTCTTCTTCGTCCGCCGTCTGACCGGCTACGGCTATCTGATGTTCCTCCGCGACGTCCTGCCTTTCGCCATAGCAGCAACGGGTGTGATGTGGGTGGCTTATATGCTGACAAGACACATAGAGAGCCTCTGGGCGCTCCTCGGCACAAGAGTGGTGATAGCCGCCGTGCTTTATTATGTGGTGATGAAGGTGGCAAGAGTGAAGATTCTCGGAGAGTGTGAGAGGTTTGTAAGAGGAAAATTTAAGAAAAAAACAAAAAAGAAATGAAAATAGGAAACATCGAATTTGGTCCGCATCCTCTCTTCCTTGCTCCTATGGAAGACGTTACGGACATTGGCTTTCGCCATCTTTGCAAGCGTTATGGCGCGGCGATGGTCTACACTGAGTTTGTGAGCGCCGAGGCTCTTGTGCGCTCCGTCAACGCCACGCTGCGCAAGCTTGCCATCAGCGACGAGGAGCGTCCTGTGGGCATACAGATTTACGGTCGCGACGTCGACTCGATGGTGGAGGCGGCTCGCATCGTGGAGCAGGCAAAGCCTGACGTTATAGACATCAACTTCGGTTGTCCGGTGAAGAAAGTGGCTGGTAAGGGAGCCGGTGCCGGTATGCTTCAGAACATCCCTCTGCTGCTTGAGATAACCCGTGAGGTGGTAAAGGCGGTGAAGACGCCGGTGACGGTGAAGACCCGCTTGGGTTGGAACTCGGAGCAACTGGTTATCTGCGACCTCGCCGAGGCGCTGCAGGACTGTGGCATTCAGGCTCTTACCATCCACGGTCGCACCCGTGCCCAGATGTATACCGGCGATGCCGACTGGACTCTTATCGGCGAGGTGAAGAACAATCCCCGCATCCACATTCCCATTATCGGCAATGGTGACATCTGCACGCCGGAGCAGGCAAAGAACGCTTTCGACCGCTACGGTGTTGACGCAGTGATGGTAGGCAGAGCCACGTTCGGTCGTCCCTGGATATTCAAGGAGATGACGGACTATCTGGAGGGCCGTCCCGAGGACCCGTCGCTGACCATCGACCACAAGATTGACATTCTCCTTGAGCAGTTGCGCATCAACGTGGAGCGCATCGACGAGTATCGTGGCATCCTACACACCCGCCGCCACATCGCCGCTTCGCCCATCTTCAAGGGCATCCCCGACTTCCGCCAGACCCGCATAGCCATGCTAAGAGCCGATACGGTGGAGGAGCTGACGTCCATTATGGAGGAGGTGAGAAAGAGGCTGAAGGATATGGAGGCCGAGAAGGAAGGATAAGAGGCGCTGCTGAGAGGAGGCTCTGCCAAAAGAAAGCCTGCAGAAAAAAAGTGTGCCCAGCTTAAGCTCCGTCAGGGGCTTAGGCTGGGCACATTATGTTTAGGGGGCTAGGCGTTCTAGAGATTCTAGAAGGGCTAGAGACTCTAGAATGCCTAGAAAAGCTAGAGAGCTCTTACTCGTTTTCAGGAGCCTTGTCGAGGAGGTCCATAAACTGGTCGAGCTTCGGAGTGATGATGATCTGGGTGCGGCGGTTGCGCTGCTTGCCCACCTCTGTAGAGTTGGTTGTTACAGGGTTATACTCGCCACGACCACCTGCTGTGAGACGCTTCGGGTCTACACCGTACTGGTTCTGGAGAGCCTGAACCACGCTGGAAGCACGCAGAGCTGAGAGGTCCCAGTTGTTGCGGATGTTCTTCATAGAGGCAGCGCTTGTGTTTACAGGCACGTTGTCGGTATTACCCTCAATGAGAACCTCATAGTCCTTGTAGTCAGTGATGATCTTGGCAATCTTGCTCAGAGTCTCGGCAGCACGCTCGTTGATCTCGTAAGAGCCGCTCTTGTAGAGCATGTTGTCAGCAAGCGAGATGTAGACAACACCCTTGAGAACCTGAACGTCCACTTCCTTCATCTCCTCCTTGCTCAGAGAGCGTGTGAGGTTGTTGGTGAGCACCATGTTCAGAGAGTCGCTCTTCGACTTCACCTCTACAAGGTGACGGATGTACTGGTTCGACTCGTTGATCTGGTCGACGAGCTTCGAAATGTTTACGTTATTGGCGCTGGCGTTGGTCAGACTCTTGTCGAGCGAACCCTGCAGCGAAGCGTAAGCCTGCTTAGCCTGAGCGAGCTGCTCCTCAAGAGAAGCCACACGAGCCTTGGAAGCTGCGAGCTGCTCCTTGGCGTCCTGATAGTTGCCGGTCAACTCTCTGTTCTCAAGGCGACAGTTGTCGAGATCCTTCTTGCTGGCGCAGCTTGTGAATGTCAGCAAGCCAGCCATCATTGCGATTGCAAATACGTTTCCTTTTTTCATATCTTTCGTTTTTTTGTTGTTATATCTATTTTAATTTAAGCTATAGAGTTAGCACTTTAACACAAAACAGTGCTGCAAAGTTAGCATTTTAAGTTGTAGCCTCATCTACAATAACGAAGTATTAGGCAAAATGTTGAATCACTTTAATTTATTTTAACTCGACATTTGCATATCTCAGCTATAATTTTTATTTTTGCAACTAAATAAGCATATCTACTATTACACAATTTATCTTATGAATAAGCTAAGACATATCTTCCTCGCCGCCGCTTTTATGTCCGTACTCGGCGCCGGGGCAAAGGACAATGTCGACTATGTCGACCCCTTTATCGGAACCACCAATTTCTCCATCTGCAATCCTGGTGCCATCATGCCGCACGGTCTGATGTCCGTCGTGCCGTTCAATGTTATGGGCTCTGACCTCAACCAGGACGACAAGGACAAGCGCTGGTGGTCGGCGGTATACGAATATAACAACAAGTATTTCACCGGTTTCGCTCACGTCACGCTCAGCGGCGTAGGCTGTCCTGAGATGGGCACGCTGCTCACCATGCCCACAATGGGCGAGCTGAACGTCGACTATCGTTCGTACGGATCTGAATATAAGGACGAGACCGCACGACCCGGATATTACAGCACCATCCTCACCAAGTACGGCATCCGCACAGAGGTGACTGCCACAACACGCTCTTCCATCGAGCGCTACACCTTCCCAAAGGGCAAGGGCAACCTGCTCTTCAATCTTGGCAACGGCCTTACCAACGAGGTGGGAGCATCATTGCGCCGCGTCAGCGACACGGAGTTTGAGGGCACTCGTATGCTCGGCACGTTCTGCTACAACCCGCAGGCTGTCTTCCCGATGTACTTCGTGGTACGCGTAAACAAGAAACCGGCTGCATACGGTATGTGGAAGAAGCAGCCCGACTTCGGCAACGCGCAGAAGCAGTGGGACGAATATCAGGGCAAGTATAAGCTCTATCCCGGCTACGGACGCGACATGGCTGGCAACGACATCGGCTACTATATGACCTACGACTGTGAGGAAGGCGAACAGGTGGAGGTGCAGGTAGGCGTGAGCTTCGTGTCCATAGCCAACGCTCGCGAAAACCTTGACAAGGAGCAGAAGGGTTTCAACTTCGACGCTACTGCCAAGGAGGCTCACGACCAGTGGGCAAGCACACTCGACAAGGTAACCGTGGAGGGCGGCACCGAGGAGCAGCGCCGCGTGTTCTATACGGCTCTCTATCACTCGCAGATTCATCCCACCATCCTTCAGGACGTAAACGGCGAATATCCTAAGATGGAATCGTCTGAGAACGGCAAGACAAGCGGCAACCGCTACACCGTATTCTCTCTCTGGGACACTTACCGCAACCTCTCGCAGCTCGAGACATTGCTCTATCCTGACCGTCAGGTGGAGATGATCAACTCAATGATTGACATGTATCGTGAGTGGGGATGGATGCCGAAATGGGAGCTTTTCTCTCGCGAGACATGGACAATGGAGGGCGACCCTGCCATCCCTTATATAGCTGACGCTTATATGCGTGGTCTGCGCGGATTCGACATCGAGACGGCTTACAAGGCGTTCCGCACATCTGCCACATTGCCGGGCAAGGAAAACCGCATGCGTCCCGACATCGACCCGTACGTCAGCAAGGGATACGTACCCCTCGGCTTCTATGCTGCCGACATGTCTGGCGACAATTCCGTGTCGCACGCTCTGGAATATTATCTCGCTGACAACGCCCTCTCTATCCTTGCTGGCGAACTCGGACACAAGAGCGACGCCAAGCTATTCCGTCAGCGCTCGCTCGGCTACCGCCACTACTACTCAAAGGAGAGCGGCACGCTGCGTCCCATCAACATGGACGGATCGTTCCTCACTCCCTTCAATCCTGAGGCTGGCGCCAACTTCGAGAACTGTCCAGGCTTCCACGAAGGCTCGGCATGGAACTATACGTTCTATGTGCCCCACGACGTAACCGGACTTGCCAAGCTGATGGGCGGTCAGAAGAAGTTCGTGGATAAGCTGCAGATGGTGTTCGACAAGGGTCTGTACGACCCTGCCAACGAGCCTGACATCGCTTACCCCTACCTCTTCTCTTACTTCAAGGGTGAGGAATGGCGCACGCAGAAGACCGTCAGCGACCTTCTCAAGAAGTATTACACAGACAAGCCGGACGGCATTCCCGGCAACGAGGACACCGGCACAATGTCGTCATGGGCAATCTTCTCTATGATGGGTCTCTATCCGGACAACCCCGGTTCGCCTTACTATACGCTCACCACACCGGTGTTCGACAAGGTGACGCTCCATCTCGACCCGCGCTTCTATCCTAACGGTGACATAACCATCACCACAGACCGCAAGTCGGCTGATCAGACTTACATCAAGGAGATGACCATCGGAGGCAAGAAGCTCTCTTCTTTCCGCATCTCACACAAGCAGCTCGTGGAGGGCAAGAACCTAGAAATGAAGCTCAAGTAGGCTCAGAATAGGCTAAAAAACATATAACGGAGCTACAAGTCAGGAGTTTTTTCTTAAAGGAAAAGCTTCAGACTTGTAGCTCCGTTTTTTTGTGAGGTAAAGCAGCGATTTGGGTTTAGAATCTGAAGTTAAAGCCGAGGCCTAATGCTTTTCTGTTTGTCATATTGTCGTTGAGCATGTTGATGTTGGCATAGACAGCGGAATTCTTGCCTTTGGTGATATTGAATTGCATGAGTGGAGTGGAGGTGTTGGCCGAAAGAGCCATTTTCTTTTGATGATGGGCTGCTACAAGGAAAGATGTGGTCCATGCCACACTAGCTACGAAGAATGCCGCTGCTCCTATGGCGAAATAATAATTAATTTCCGTAGGATCTAATGCATAGAAGTAAGCAGTACCAAGTAAGCAAAATGCACTGGCTACAAAAAATACGCTTCCGCCTATCCAAGCCGTCCACTTCATTATTTTTGCTTTCCTCAACCTTTTAGCTGAAGAGCCTTTGTCAATACTTTTTAGCAACTCAGCATCTGATAATAGGCTGTCGTTATGTTGCTGAAAAGTTAAACTCTCGCACATAGTTTCAGAGCCAAAGTTTTCCAATACCGTTGAAGTAGTGGTTGTGCTGTCGTCATTGGCGATAGCGTCTTGTGCGTTGACGGCAAGTGAGCACATCATGACTGCCATCAGCAAAAATAATCGTAGAGTATTCATTTCTTTTCTGTTGTTATGCCAGCATATAATCTGGCATGAGTTATACAGAAGCAAATTTAGAGAATTTTCTTTAGTTGGCAAACAGAATTTTGCAACAAAAATTGAAGGATTTGGGTTAAATTACAGCAGACAAGGCTAACATAGGAGGCTATCTCATTTATGCATCTCAGCAATAAACTGCATTTACCACATCCCTCTCTTCTCTCAATCATACACCCTTCCCACCTGCAGTATACGCTGCTTCTGCGGGCGATACGCGTCATTTATGACGCTGCGTGCCGGCCTGTAGTAAGATGTGCGGACCCCGAGCAAATCGAATATCACTTGCGAGAGATTGTCCGTCATGAAGGGACGGTCGAGGGAGCGTTTAATCCTCTCCACCTGCTGCGGATGAGTGGCGGCATAGCGCGGCGAGACGTATATCATGAAGGGGATGTCGAGCTGCGAATGCAGGGCACGAGGAACGTCCGTCTTAAGGTCGGTGCGACCCTGCTGCAGACGAAAGTCATACACCTCCTCGCCGTGGTCGGAGAAATAGAGCACGACGGCATTGCGGTCCGAGAACATGCGGATGATGCTGTCCACCACGTAGTCGTTGTAAAGCGTGGCGTTCAGATAGTCTGCCACCACGCCACGCTGCTCGTCGCTGAGCCTCAACTTGCTCTTCACGCTCCTCACACCGAACTTGGCGAAGTCAGCCGGATGGCGCTCGCCGTAAGCGGCATGCTGTCCGTAAAGATGGAAGATTATGAAGTTGCGCTTTGGAGCCTCTATGTCGTGGCGGTTGGCACGATAGGCATCGACGAGCTGCATGTCATACTTGTAAGTGCACGTGTTGTGATGGTCGAAGAGATAAGGACCGATGCCCGGAGCGTTGAAGAATCCCATCGAAGCATTAAACTCCTTGTCCATCTCCATACCAGCATACTGATTGCTGTAGAACACCACGTTATATCCGCAGCGACGGAGCAGGAAGGGGAAGAGTGGGGCGTCGCACCAGCTGCGGCCGTCGCCGACAGCCACGGGAGAGAGAAACTGCTTGAAGTTCTGCGTGGTGCCGTTGTCCGACGCCACCACATCGTTGAACAGAAAGAGGCTGCCCTGCTTACTGAGAGCCTTCAGCCGCGGGTTGGTGTTGTACTTGCCGTCGTAGAGATTGCTCATGTGCCGATTGAACGATTCGCCTACTATCATCACGAAGTCAGCCTCGCGCTCGCTGCACCACACTTTCTCCTTATAAGCCTGCAGCGACCGTGCGCAACGCGCAAACTCGTCGCGGAAGCCCGCGTATGTTAGCGCTGACTGCCAGATGTTCCACATGGCATTACGCTTTATCGGCGAACGGTATTTAGCCACGCGGTCGTAGTTGGCTTGAACGTCAGGACCGAAGAATACTGTCTGCCCGATCATCACCACGCCTGTGAAGCCAGCTGCCACAGCCCACAACCTACGCTTCGGAAAGAGACGCCAGCCTTTCACACGGCGCCCCACCATAACCTCCGCCACGAACAGCGCCACGTATACCGCGAGGATAACGAGAGTGGGGAGCGAGAGGACGTAGGAAGAAACGAACTCGGAGCTTTCGCGTCTGTTGGTCTCGCAGAGGAACTGCCAGGAATAGGCATCCCAATGACGGTTAAACATTACAAGCATAAACACATTGCTGAGGCTATATGCAGCCATGACAGCCTGCAACGCCACATGCAATGCCCGCTCCGTCCTTCGTCCCGTCAGCGAAGCCAAGCCGCAGAGCAGCCAAGCGAAAACGCCATAGAAGAGAATATTAAAAACTATAGCCACCGGCGCATCCCACCACGTCTTGGTGTTGAGCATCAGCAGCTCGGGCAGCATCAGCAGCACAATGTAAGTGCCCCAAACCGCCGGATTTATCTTATTGGAAGTAAAGTTCATATCAGACTAATGTAAATCAGTTATGATTTTCAGGAAACGTCCACTTAACCGCCCATAGAGGCACATTTGTCATCCATTCCTGCTCACGATACCCTGACATTGAGAAACGTAGACCATGCAAACCTGGGTTATCCGTAATAAACTGACGTAAGGATTTTGCCCTAAGATTCTCTTCTGCCTTCACCTCTACGGGTATTACTTCATTGTCATGCTGCACAACAAAGTCGATCTCCATCGTGGAATTTTCATTGCTGTAATAGTAGACAAATGTACGTGGAACAGACTTCAGCTGCTGCAACACATAGTTTTCCGTGAAAGCTCCTTTATATTCCTCGAAAACATTGTTACCGATAAGAATCTGTTGCGGTGGTGTCTCTGATAATGCTCCTAACAATCCACAGTCAAGTAAAAACAGCTTGAAAGCGGACATATCCTCATAGAACTTAAGCGGTATGGAGGGCTTGTTTATACGATATACCTTATGTACGAGTCCTGAATCGACGAGCCATTGTATTGCTATCTCAAAATCATTGGCACGAGCACCCTTTTTAAGGGCGCCGTATATGAATTTCTTGTTATCACGCGCAAGTTGTGATGGAATGGAATTCCACACCATGTTTATACGTTGTACTTGCTGTAGCGGCGCATGTTTGGACATATCATTCCGGTAAGCCTCAATTATTTTTGTATGTATTGAGCGCACTTCCCATATATCACCACGGTCAATATATGCCTTGACAGCCTCCGGCATACCACCTACAAAATAGTACTGGCGTAGCAGCTCTGTCAGCATCTGCTGCAATGACGAAAGACTTGACCAATCATTCTCGCGTAGCAGCTCCACAAGTTGAGACTTACCCATCGCTATGAGATATTCCTCGAAATCCATAGGATACATATATAGCATATCCACTTTTCCTACGGGGAACGACGTTCCCTCATGCAGTGTTATTCCGAGCAATGAACCTGCAACAGCAATATGGTATTCAGGAGCTTTCTCACAGAAATACTTCAATGAGGAAAGACCGCGATTTATCTCCTGTATCTCATCAAGAATTATTAGCGTAGAAGATGGCTTTATTGAAATACCGGATATGGCACTGAGAGTGCGGATAATACGCTTTATGTCGTAGTCAGAAAACATATCCTTCATATCGTCATTATCGTCACAGTTGATATATACAACATCATCATACTCTCTTTTCCCGAATTCCTTAAGTATATAAGTCTTTCCTACCTGACGTGCACCCTGTAATATCAGTGGTTTACGGTTAGGCGAATCCTTCCAAGACTTCAGACTTTTATAGATATGTCGTTCCATTGTTGTTATATTAATGATTTATAGATACTTACAATGCAAAAGTACACTTTTCTTGGGGAACTTACAAGCAAACAATACACTTTTCTAGGGGAACTTTTAAGCAAATACAACACTTTTCTAGGGGAACTTACAAGCAGCACCCCTATAGAAGTAACCACTCAGCACACGTATTCATGTCAAAAACGTCTTCATATCCACCATGCAAATATCGTACAAAGAGTAAAAACATGTTACAAAATAAAAATTGATTATAGAGATTTAGATTGCTGTTTTTACGATGTTTTGCTGTGCAAACGGCACCCATGCTTAACAATAGAGCCTCTTTTACACTCCAATAGTGCCACTATTAGATAGTAAAAGTGGCACTATTGCATGATAAAAGTGCCACTATTGGAGTGTAAAAGTGGCGCTATTGCAGCAAAAAACGGCTCGTTTGTGAGTCTGATTTCATAACGCTTCGTCAGAAAACCGCATAACATGCTGTGTATAAGCATATTGGCTCCAAACGCTCAAAACTCAAGAATTTCGCACCAAAGATTTTGTTGTGCGCTGAACTGGCAGTATTGAGCGTTAGAAATGCAAATATTGTGTCGGACGGCAAGGCGTCCGAATTAGGAGTTCTTGCTTAGGCAAGCGGCAGAGCCGAGCGGTGAATTTTGAATTAGGAATTATTCTCGGCTTCGCCTGCGATTATGAATTATTCTGTTGTGAATTACAGCCTCCTATGTTAGTTACGGCAAGCTCATGTATAATCTCACCGATAAACTGCAATTTACAGCTGCAAAGGCAAACATAGGAGGCTATGGCGTCTCGCCGTAGCCACGCAGCCTCCCATAGGAGAACATCAATCAGAGCCGTGTAATACGTAACTTTGTACTGCGCCGTGTCCCGAGGGGACACGTATTCATCAGAAACCCACTGCAAGCTCCGAAGGAGCGCAGCTGTGGGATAAACAATCCTCTCCACCCTAACTTGGTTCCGCGAAGCGGGACTGACTATCATCCTCAACATCATACGGGATGCGTCAGTCCCCCTTCGGGGAACTATATGGGGTGGGAGTATCTCATGTCCCCACAGCTGCGCTGCTTCGCAGCTTGCAGTGGGTTTCATGATATAGGTCCCGCTCCGCGGAACCCGCAGCTTATTGTAATTCACAAGCAGACAATATATAAACAGAAAAAGGCTTTATGTCAGGTCAGCGAGAAACTTGTTCGCGCAAGACCTAACATAAAGCCTTTTACTTAACTGAACTTTCACAAGTTCAGTACTTAATTGAATAATTCAAAAAAACTCTATTTCTTCTTTCTGTCCTCCTCGATGAAGCGCAGGAGGTGTTCCACTGCCTCACTCTCGGGGATGGCTTTCTCTATGCAGGTTTTCTGCTTGTAGAGCGAAATCTTGCCGGGACCGGCACCTACATAACCGTAGTCGGCGTCAGCCATTTCGCCAGGTCCGTTAACAATGCAACCCATGATGCCTATCTTCAGACCCTTCATGTGGGCAGTCGCTGCCTTTATCTTGGCGATGGTGGAGCGGAGGTCGTAGAGCGTGCGACCGCAACCGGGACATGAGATATACTCCGTCTTGGAGGTGCGGAGTCGGGCAGCCTGAAGGATGGCGAAAGAGGTGTCGGCGATGTCGCGGACGGTGATGTCGCCGTCGTTCATTAGCCAGATGCCGTCCGTCAGTCCGTCTATCATCAGCGCACCCATGTCGGCGGCTGCCTCAAGCTGGAAGTCGGCTTTCTCTGCGGCGCTGTGACGATACATCTGGGCGAAGACAACAGGATTGAAGAGGCCGTTGGTCCACAACTCATGGGTCAGCGCACGCTGTTCGCCGAGACGGTTCTGCTGATTGCTGACTGCCACTACCACCACTTCAGGATGGGCCTTGAGGCAGGCGAGATATTCCTCAGAGGGTGCTCCGAGCTGAAGCACGAGGAACTTGACGTCAGCCTTAACGCTGCCGATGAACGGTGTGGCGTTGTATGGGAAGATGGGGAAGGTGTCAGGCTCGCCCTTGTAGGCGTTGAAGTCTACGATGTATTTCTGTCCCTCGCGGCGGTCTGCGGGCAGAGAAGCTCCGCAATAGATGTAGTCGGGAGTGGTGTCAGGGCTGAACTCCACGTCATCGGCGTTCTCGTCCTTGCCGTAGGAAGCAATAACGACGGGGACATTGCTGCCTCCGATGCCACCTGCGGCACGTGTCTTACGACGTTCCGGACGGAGCCAGTCGAACTCAGCCGACTCTGTAGCGGGCACCATGAGATGTCCTTCGCGCTTCGTGATATAGTCGACGAGATGCTTTGCCACCGGAATCTCTGCCTCCGGCTCCTCGCTGAGGCTCACGCGGATGGTGTCGCCGATGCCGTCAGCAAGCAATGCTCCGATGCCCACGGCGCTCTTTATGCGACCGTCCTCGCCTTCTCCAGCTTCGGTTACGCCAAGATGGAGCGGATAATGCATGTCCGCCTTGTCCATCTCGCTGACGAGCAGACGCACGGTGCGAACCATTATGACCGTATTGGAAGCCTTGATGGAGATAACCACATTGTCGAACTGCTCCTTCTTGCAGATACGCAGAAACTCCATGCAGCTCTCAACGATGCCCTCCGGCGTGTCGCCATAGCGCGACATGATTCGGTCTGAGAGCGAACCATGATTAACGCCGATGCGCACGGCGGTGTGGTGCTCGCGGCAGATATTGAGGAACGGCACGAAGCGGTCCTCAAGCTTCTTGAGTTCCTCGGCATACTCCTCGTCCGTATATTCTATCTTCTTGAAGACACGGGCAGGGTCGACATAGTTGCCGGGATTGATGCGGACCTTCTCAGCGTACAAGGCTGCTACGTCGGCGACGTTGGCATTGAAGTGAACGTCAGCAACAAGCGGAGTCAGATAACCGTCGGCACGGAGTCCGGCGTTGATGTTCTTGAGGTTCTCTGCCTCGCGACGTCCCTGCGTGGTGAGGCGAACCAGCTCGCCTCCAGCTTTGATGATGCGCTCAGCCTGCGCCACACATGCCTCCGTATCGTTGGTATTGGTGGTGGTCATCGACTGTACGCGTATAGGCGAATCGCCACCAATCTGAATGCTGCCAACCTTGACGGGAGACGACTGACGACGGCGATAATTAAAGAGATCAACCATAATGATGAAATAAAAAAAATAGGAATTAGGAATTACGAATCAAGACCAACTCCTAATTCGTAATTCCTAACTCCTAATGGTTTAGTTTACTTTATACTCGAACTTCACTTCTGCCAGCTCCTTGTTGGCATTCTCAATCTTCTTGCCCAGTCCTGCCTTATATTCAGCCATCTTTGCGGCTACATTCTCGTCGCAGAGGGCTATCATCTCGCATGCGAGGATGGCAGCGTTCATGGCGCCGTTGACGCCTACCGTGGCAACGGGGATTCCCGGGGGCATCTGAATGATGGACAACATGGCGTCCAGTCCGTCAAGCATACCCTTGATGGGCACTCCGATGACGGGCAACGTGGTGCTGGCAGCTATTACTCCCGGCAGAGCGGCAGCCATTCCTGCTGCGGCGATGATGACTTTGACGCCGCGATCCTTAGCGCCTTTTGCGAAACTTTCCACTGCGTCCGGTGTGCGATGTGCAGAGAGAGCGTTAACTTCAAAAGGAATCTGCATGTCGTTCAAGAACTTGCATGCCTTTTCCATGACGGGCAGGTCTGATGTGCTGCCCATAATGATGCTGACTAATGGTGACATTGTTATGTTTATTTAGATGTTATGTTTATGCTTTTACAATCTCAATATTATGGTGTATGCCGTAACTGTGCCGAGCAGGAAGCCGTAACATACCTGACGGAGAGAATGCTGGCGCAGAATCATTCGGCTGGAACCAACCATTCCTGCAAGGATAAGCACCACGCTGAACCATCCCAAGGGATTGAATCCGAAGATGATGGAGAACGCAAGCAGCGCTCCTGCCACGCCTCCGATGGCTGCGGTGTGTGTGGATATCTTCCACCAGATATTTATCATGGCACAGAGAATCTGGATGACCAGCGCCGCTATGAGAATGTTGCTCATAAAGTGCGGGATGTTTATCTTATGCATCACATAATAGCACACGAAGTAGCACATTATGGAGATAAGATAAGGTACGACGCGACGCTCCTTCTTGCCCAGCTCGATGAGCGTCCAACCGTGGTAATGACGATAGAAATGGATGAGCAGAGAGGGCATGAGGATGGTGAAGGCGTAGACAAGAAGCAGAACGGTGAGCTTGTATGCCCACGGCATCAGACTGAGATAGCTGAACGTGAAGAGGGCTATCAGTCCGACGAGCGACAGATAGAATGGCGTGAATGCCATGCTCAGTATTCGCGCTGCGAGGATAATGTTCTTTTCTTTCATGCTTAAATATATTGTGCTAAAGACTTTAGTCTTTCCTCAGTCGGGCTATCGGCAGTCCGAGTTGCTCGCGGTATTTTGCCACGGTGCGTCGGGCGATGGGATAGCCGAGCTTTGCCAGTTGCTTGGTAAGGGCGTCGTCGCTAAGCGGCTTCTTCTTGTCCTCCTTGCTGATAAGGTCCTTAAGGGCAAGCTTTATCTTTCTGGTGGACAGCTCTTCTCCGTCGCCTGTGGTGTAGCCGTCTGAGAAGAAGAAGCGCAGCGGGAAGGTGCCCCAGTTGGTTTGGGCGTACTTCACGTTGCTGACACGCGATATGGTACTGATATCCAGTCCCGTGCGATCAGCGATGTTCTTCAGAATCATCGGTTTGAGATCTGCCTCATCGCCGTCCTGGAAGAACTTCTTCTGCCAGTCGATGATGGCACGCATCGTCACGGAGAGCGTGTGGCGGCGCTGCTTTATGGCATCGATATATCCCTTCGCCCTTTCCACCTTCTCCTTGGCGTAGAGCAGGGCTTCCTTATCGCGCTTCGACATTGACGACCTGTTGTTGCGATAGGTCTCCATCATCTCCGTGAACGACGGCGAAACCTTCAGTTCGGGGATATTGCCGCCATTAAGCGTGAACGTGACGTTGCCGTCATCGTCGGTGTCGATGATGAAGTCGGGGGTAATCTGTTGTATGTTGCGGCCTTCGGTCTCGCCAAGCGAGGCTCCCGGCTTGGGGTTGAGGCGACGAATCTCGTCAATCACGCGCTTCGCAGTGTACGAATCGGTGTTGAGAGCGGTCTTTATACGGTCGAAGTGTTTCTTCGTGAAATCGTCGAAGAGCGTTGTCACCACCTTCTTCATGAGCGGCTTCAGCTCGTCGTCGTTGCGTCTGTCAATCTGGAGCAGCAGACACTCCTGCAAGGTGTGTGCTCCGATTCCGGCAGGATCGAAGGTCTGAAGGATTCCGACAATGCGTTCGACATCAGCTGTGGTGCAGTCGATGCCGTGATAGATGGCAAGTTCATCGCTTATAGACTCGCTGTCCTTGCGCAACAGTCCGTCGCTGTCAAGCGAACCAATGACGTACTCCATGATGTCGCGGTCGGTCTCTGTCAGCTCCAACTCACCCATCTGCTCCTTCAGGCGGTCGTAGAACGACGTGGTATTGCCATAGACCATCTCCTCATAGTCGGCAGACTCGTTGTTGCCGCCGTACTGGTAAGAGGCTGTCGGCATGTCGTCGTCGCCCTCTCCGATTCTCTCAAGGGCGGCATTCAGCGCCGACTCGCGTTCTTCGCGTTCGTTCTGTCGGTCGAATTCGTCACTGACGATGTCTGTACCATTGTCGTCATCGCCGTCGCGTCCTTCCGCCTTGCTGTCTGTGGAGCCATAGTCGTCGCGACTTCTGTCGTCAGTATCCCTGTCATGGGGATTATCGAGAGCGTCTTCCGTAGACGATACCTCCAAAGCGGGATTGTCGTCGAGTTCGGCATTGACATTCTCTTCCAACTCTGTCAGGGGCATCTCAAGCAGATGAACCTGCAGCATCTGCTGTTGTGAGAGACGCTGTACCTGCTGGAGTTTCTGTTCTTGTGTCTGGATGAATCTTTGTTCCATCTTAAGCGAGTTATTTATATATAGAGTCTTCGACTTATTAACGCCAATAAGGTTTTTACTTATGGTAGTAAGCCAAAGCCCTTTCCTTCTTATCGTTCATATTCTGTGTGTCGTTGGCATATTCGTCCCATGTCCTTCGTGCAGCCTCAACGAGTGCTGACGTAGGCAGAGCCTTTCTTTTAAGGATGGGGTCGAAGGTCTGGAATATGGCGAGCACTTCCACCACCTCCTTTGTGGTCAGCATGAGCATGCGTGCCACGTCAGCCACCTCCGGCGTTTCCTCCACCATAGTGTTGGGGGTAAGCATGAAGTAGAGGTCGATGAGTATGGTCAGCGACGCTGGCGTCAGCTTCGTGTCGTCGGCGACGGGCAGATAGAAAGTCTCGAACGAGTCGATGCTTTCCACACCCATAAAGAACGAGTCGGCATCGCCGAAGCCTTTCATCTCCCTCACACGCTTGGCGTCCTTGTTGAGGCGTCGCGTATTGTCGGCGTATGTGTCCCAAATCTTCTGGAGCGACGCAGTCTTATGATCGAGCAGTTGCTCCATCTTCTCGAAGAGAGTCTTGGGATGAATATGTAGCTCGATGGCGAGGTCCACCATAGTCTTTGACCATGGCGACTTTATGTCATCCGGCTTTTTCTTGCAGGCCTGCATCAGAAGCAGCCAGTAGCTGTCAGTCCAAAGATTGTTATTGGCCATATATTTTTTTGTTGTTATGTTCGTTGGTGTTATTTTATGACGGCAATCTTGCACACCGTGCCCTTACCGCCGTCCTCAGTTGCAGTCTCCACCATGTAGATGCCGCTTGCCACACGCTTGCCCTTTGCGTCGCATCCGTCCCATGTGAATGTTCCGCCATTGGATCGTCCCTGAGCTACAAGCGTACCGTTGGACGTAACTATTTTGACGTCAGCGTTGAGTGTCAATCCCGTGACGGTTATCAGTCCTGTATAGTCGGGCTTGACGGGGTTGGGGTATGCGTAGACATTGTCCTTGGTCATCTTCTCGGACGGCTTGGTGGCGTCCGCCATATATGAGCACAGTCCGGCACTTGTTCCGAAGAACACCTCTCCCGTCTGCTCGTTGGCTGTTATTCTCTCGATGTCGTCTGAAAGCAGATTAGAGTTAGAGGATGTGAAGTGCTGAAGCTGCTGTATGTTGTCAGCGCTTATAAGATAGACTCCGTTGCCTGACGTACCGAACCACTTGCGTCCGGCGCCATCCACATAAATGGCAGAGATGGGCACATTGGAGAGGAGGTAGTCAGCAAGATTGGTGCCGTCGTTGCGCGGAATCTTAACCTGTGTAAACGTGTCGTCGTCTGTTCCTATCTGCGAAGCGGGCAGCATAAGAGGTCCCACGTCTGTGCCTATCCATATATTACCCTCGATGTCCTCAGTAACGCAAGAGACATAATAGATTTGGTATTCCTTTCCGTCCTGATTGAAAATGGAACGGTATGACTTCGAAGCACCGGAAGATGGCTGGTAGCAGGCAAGACATGCTGTCTGCCAGTTGTTATTGCAGAACCAAATCAGTCCACGGCTATCCCTGAACATATCCTTGGCGTATGGGAAGGAAAAGCCTGCCGTGGCTATGAAGTTGGAGTTGGAGAGATCGGTCCACTTATCGTCCTTGAGTGAGAGCAGAGATGTCTTTCCGTCAGCTGTCTCGCTGTTGAAGCAGAGCAACGAGCCGTCGTCAAGGAAACACAGCGTCGTCACTTTATTGTATTTATACCATGCATCCTCTTTCACATCGGCATGCGTAATCGGGCTGTTGTCCTCGTTCCAAAGTTTACGGAACTCGCCGTCGTAAAACTCGTACAGTCCGGTTCGGGCTGCCACATACACGTGCTTCTCGTCCTTAGGGTCAATGGCAAGGGCGTATGCAGAAATAAACGGCGACTTCTGATCCTTGGCAAAGCTGGTGTTGTACATCTTCCACGTACCATCCTGAGAGAGCACCTGCACGCAGCCTTCTCTGCTGGTTGAACTGCCGGGTCCGCCACAAGTATAGAGGGTTCCGTTGCGCATAAGCATGAATCCGAAAGTGTTATAATCGGGTCCGTCTGCCTTTATGCCAGTCTTGTTTATGGTAAAGGAGCGGTCGTCAGCCAAAGTGATATTGGCAAGCGATCCGTCGTCATCGTGAATCCAAAAAGATCCGTCCTTCGGATCGGCAGCCACAGTATTGAGATGCTTGGCTATGCCTCCACGGTCGGAAGCTGTATGGTAACAATAGGTGTCGTTACCTCCACATGCAAACAAAAGTCCGTTTTGCATCACGCAATTGTCCATATAAGGACCTGCCTGCTTCTTCACCGTTCCGTCAGAAGCTATGGTGGAGATGTTGTATTTCTTTGCTCCCACCAGTCCTTCGTCCATCCAGAACAGCCAGCTGAATCCCTCTGATGCCAACTTATCCCATTCGTTCGGGTCGGCAAGGTTCTTGCGCATGTCGCCCTTGAAGATTTCGTTGTCCGTAGCGGCGTAAACCATACCGTTGTTGATACACAAGGCATTCACCTTCTCTTGCAATGCGTATGTATCGGCGATAGTGGCGTTCGACACGTTCACCACCACAATACCGAAGCCGGTGGCAAGGTATGTAAGATTGCCGTTCGTGAAGACATTGTTGATGGTCTTGTCGTACGTGAGCGACTTGTCGTAATAGTCAGAGATGTTGGTGATGTCGAGTTTCTCACTAAGCAGGTCGATATTGCCGTTGCTGTACACAATGACAAGACGCTTGGCAGCAGCATTCCAAGAGATAAACTTAATGTCGGTATCGCTCAGTCCGTTGTTGCGGTCCATCGTTGTGATGCTCTCGTCTGACGTGTCGTAGACATACAGGTCGCCGGACGCCACCACGTAAACGCGGTTGCCCACCTTTACGATATGTCGTATGTCGCTATAAGCCATATACGTCTTCCATGTGCCTATCGGGGGTGTGCTTGCCACAGCTACCGTTGACGCTGTCATCATAGCCGAAAGCGTGAGCACTACGGCGCAGACAGACACAGCAACCGAGCGTGTCAGGGCATTTATGGTCTGCTTCAGTGAGAATATCTTCATTGTAGGATTGTTATTGTTTCTGAATATTACTGATGGATGGGTGTCGGCGTGTTTAGCGCTTCAGGAAGCGAGCCAGCTTCTCCACAGCCCTTGCACGATGCGAGATGGAGTTCTTGATGTCCAATCCTAATTGTGCGAACGACTGGTCGTGACCTTCAGGCACGAAGATGGGGTCGTAGCCGAAGCCTTCCGTGCCCTTCTTCTCCTCAGCGATACGGCCTTTCACCGTGCCCTCAAAGAGCGAATAGTCGGCATCATCATCCTTACGTGCCAGACAGATCACTGTTCTGAACTGCGCGTTTCTGTCCTCCTTACCCTCAAGGCGCTGGAGAAGCTTGCGCATATTGGCTTCCGAGTCGTGGTCGGTGCCTTCAGCGTAACGTGCCGAGTGGACACCCGGCTCGCCTCCCAATGCAGCCACTTCCAGACCCGTGTCGTCGGCGAAGCAGTCATAACCGAAATGCTCCACTACATAACGTGCCTTCTGAATGGCGTTGCCCTCAAGGGTGTTGGCGGTTTCTGGGATGTCGGCATGACATCCTATGTCTGACAGCGAAAGCACCTCGAAGCGGTCGCCCAGGATGGAGCGAATCTCTGAGAGCTTATGGCTGTTGTTCGTTGCGAATACTATTTTCATTTACTTCTAATATTTGTTCTTGTTCATGTAGACCGTGTTCCTCCATTTCCTGCTTATGCAGTTCTTCCTGGTGTTTCTTCACCTTCACCTTTATCTGGTCGAATCCCTCGCCGTACACACCGATAACGGAGCTTTGCGAAACGAAGGCACGCGGGTCAAGCATCTTGATAAGACGGAAGATTAACACCGACTCACGCTTCTTGGCGAGGAGGCATATCACCTTCATTTCCTTACCCGTATACCATCCGTGTCCGTCGAGAATGGTAAGGGTGTGGTCTGTCTTCTTTGTGATGGCAGCGGCAATCTTCTTGTATTCCTTTGAGAATATCATGAACTGCACCGACTGACGTTGGACGTTCATCACATAGTCGAGCATGTTACATTCTATGAACATCGTACACAGACCGAACACCACCATCTGACAACGCTGCGGGAACGGACCGAATGAGTCGATGGCAAGACAGCTGCCGATGATGACGAGGTCAACCATGATGAGGCCCTTACCGAGCGATACGTTATAGTACTTGTTCACTACGGCGGCGATAATATCAGTACCACCCGTACTGCCGTTGTTCAAGAACACTATAGCAAGCGCTGTACCGGTGAGCATACATCCGATTATAAGCGACATAAAGTCGTTGCCTTCGCCCATCAGCTTATAGAAAGAGCCGTCTGGCATTTCCACTATCTTCTGTGCCAAGTCGAGCATTACGGTTATCGCCAGCGTGGCATAGATGGTCTTGGCAAGGAATTTTATTCCGAGTTCCTTCAATGCCGCCACGATAAGCACGGCGTTGATAATGAAGAATGTCCACTGAACGGGGAATTTAGTGGCATAGAACACGATGGCTCCGATACCTGCGATACCACCGGTTACGATTTCGTAGGGTAGCAGGAAAACGGTGAATCCGAAGGTGTAAAGCAGTAGACCGAGAGTGATGTTAAAGTAGTCCTTCGTTTCTTGCCAGATTATTTTGCGGTCGATTGTCATAGGATTTTATAGTTAAAGCGTTATTTTTTTATGTTTCTAAGCAAAAGAAGTCGTCGTCTCGCCCGCGCCGTTCTCTGGCGTGCGCAAGCGGCGACTTCCTTTATTGTGGTATTTTTATATGTTCTCTCGGGATGTCGCCGTATTACTTCACTACGACATTCACAATCTTCTTAGGTACGACGATTACCTTCACAACCTTCTTGTCGCCGATGTATTTCTGGCTCTGCTCGTCCTCGAGCACTGCAGTCTGGATGGCGTCGTTGGTGGCGTCGGCAGGGAACTTCTTCTGGAAGCGTGCCTTACCGTTGAAGGAAATCGTAAGCTGCATCTCACTCTCCACGAGATACTTCTCGTCGAAAGCGGGCCATGCGGCGTCACAGACAGTGGTGGTATGACCGAGTGTGTGCCACAGTTCCTCTGCAATGTGCGGAGCGAACGGAGCGATGAGCACAACAAGCTGCTCAAGCACTTCCTTGGAGCGACACTTCTGCTGCTGCAGTTCGCCTACGGCAATCATAAACGCCGAGATGCTGGTATTGTAAGAGAACTTCTCGATGTCCTCAGTTACTTTCTTGATGAGCTTGTGCAGACTCTTGAGGCTTTCTGCCGATGGCTTCTCGTCGCAGGGCAGGAATGTGTCGGTACGGTTCTCATAGAAGAGGTTCCAGAACTTCTTGAGGAAGCGGAAGCATCCGTCGATGCCGTTGGTATCCCAAGGCTTGCTTGCCTCCACCGGACCGAGGAACATCTCGTAAAGGCGGAGTGTATCAGCACCATACTTCTCAACAATCATGTCAGGGTTGACAACGTTGAACATCGACTTCGACATCTTCTCTACTGCCCAACCGCAGACATACTTGCCGTCCTCAAGGATAAACTCAGCGTTCTGATATTCTGGACGCCATGCCTTGAAAGCGTCGATGTCGAGAACGTCAGCAGAAACGATGTTCACGTCTACGTGGATAGGAGTAACGTCATAGTCCTTCTTCAGACCTGCACTTACAAAGACGGGAGCCTTTGAGTGGTCGTCAGAGTTGATACGATATACGAAGTTAGAGCGGCCCTGAATCATACCCTGGTTGACAAGCTTCTGGAACGGCTCTTCCTTGCAGCTTACGCCAAGGTCGAAGAGGAACTTGTTCCAGAAACGTGAATAGATAAGGTGACCGGTGGCGTGCTCGCAGCCGCCGACATAGAGGTCGACGTTCTTCCAGTACTCGTCAGCTTTCTTGCTTACGAGGCTCTTGTCGTCCTTCGGGTCCATATAGCGGAGATAGTAAGCAGACGAACCTGCAAAGCCCGGCATGGTGTTCAGCTCGAGCGGGAACACTGTCTTGTTGTCCACCAGACTCTTGTCCACCACTTCCTTCTTCTCTACGTCCCAAGCCCATTTCTTGGCGCGTCCCAATGGCGGTTCGCCTGTCTCTGTAGGCTTATAGGTCTCGATTTCAGGCAGTTCGAGCGGCAGACACTCCTCCGGAATCATCTGCGGCATGCCGTCCTTATAGTATACGGGGAACGGTTCGCCCCAGTAGCGCTGGCGAGAGAAGATGGCGTCACGCAGACGATAGTTCACCTTTACTCGTCCCATACCCTTCTCCGTAACGAACTTCTTTGTAGCAGCGATGGCTTCCTTCACAGACAGTCCGTTGAGTGAGAAGCCGTCGAGAGTCTGCTTGCCCTCAGCAGGCGAGTTGGTAACGATGCCTTCCTTGGCATCGAAGCTCTCCTCGCTGACGTCAGCGCCCTCGATAAGAGGTATGATGGGAAGATTGAAGTGCTTTGCAAAAGCATAGTCACGTGAGTCGTGTGCAGGTACAGCCATGATGGCACCAGTACCATATCCGGCAAGTACGTATTCCGAAATCCATACGGGGATGTTCTCGCCCGTGAACGGATTGACGGCATACGATCCTGAGAATACGCCAGTTACTGAGTGGTTAGCCATACGGTCCAGCTCGGTGCGCTTCTTCACGTAAGCGAGATATTCGTCCACAGCAGCCTTCTGCTCCGGTGTGGTGAGCTTCTCCACAAGTTCGCTCTCCGGTGCCAATACCATGAAGGTAACGCCGAAGATAGTGTCGGCACGTGTGGTGAAGATGGTGAAGTCGAAGTCCTGACCTGCCACCTTGAACTGCATCTCAGTTCCTTCCGAACGACCGATCCAGTTGCGCTGTGTCTCCTTGATGGAATCACTCCAGTCTACTGTCTCCAGTCCGTCAAGCAGACGCTGTGAGTAAGCGGATGTACGCAGACACCACTGCTGCATCTTCTTCTGCACAACGGGGAAGCCGCCACGCTCGCTGACTCCGTTTACCACCTCGTCGTTGGCAAGCACTGTGCCCAGACCGGCACACCAGTTCACCATTGTCTCGCCGAGATAAGCTATGCGGTAGTTCATCAATACCTGCTGCTTCTTAACGTCGTCATAAGCCTTCCACTCTTCAGCGGTGAACTCCAGCTGCTCGTTCTGAGCAATGTTCTCGGTTCCTTCCGAACCCTTCTCCTCGAAGTGCTCGATGAGTTTCTCGATGGGCTGTGCCTTCTGGCATTTCTTGCAGAAGAACGATCCGAACATCTTCTCGAACGCCCACTGTGTCCAATGGTAATACTTAGGGTCGCAGGTGCGTATCTCGCGGTCCCAGTCGAAAGAGAAGCCGATGTTGTCGAGCTGCTGACGATAGCGTGCAATGTTGGCCACGGTGGTTACCTCCGGGTGCTGTCCGGTCTGGATGGCATACTGCTCTGCGGGCAGTCCGTAAGCGTCATATCCCATCGGATTAAGGACGTTAAATCCCTTAAGGCGCTTGTAGCGTGCATATATGTCAGAGGCAATGTAGCCGAGAGGATGTCCCACGTGCAGTCCTGCTCCTGAGGGATAAGGGAACATGTTGAGAACGTAGAATTTCTCCTTTGAGGTGTCCTCAGTGACGTGATAGGTATTGTCCTTCACCCACTGGCTCTGCCATCTCTTTTCGATTTCTCTGAAATTGTATTCCATTGTCGTTATTTCGTTATATGTTTTTGTTATTCTTAATAATTTCGGGGATATAACCGCACATTTATGCAAAGTTACGATTTTTACTTTATAAGATGTAGCAATAAGTTGAAAAAAAGTGTGAATCACCTAACTTATTAGCAGTGACGCACCTATATAAAAACTACGTCGCTGACCATTTTGTTACTGGTCAGCGACGCACTTGTCTTGTCATCCCCCTATGGAGCAGCCTTTTCCCGGCTATGCCCGACGGGTTATGTATGTTCTTTCTCCTTATTCAGCGAAACGGCTGTTCTGCTATTTCTTATTCAGCGAAAGCGGCTGCCTCTGCGGCAGCGATGATGTCCTCGCGGCTCTTCTCCTTGGCGGATATGTCGCTGAGGTCGAACTCTTCTGCATCGGTTTCCTCTTTGTCTGCCACGGGCTGTGCTTTTTCAGTCTGTCTGTACATCGGAGCGCGTCTGTCGCGCTTGCTCTTCTGTCGTTCCAAGGCCTGTACGGCAGTCTCAGCATTGGCTTCTGTCTCAGGATTGGCTATGATGAAGTCGTTGTTCTCCTCCGTGCTCGGTACGTTCTCCACGGGTTCCTCCTCCATCTTCGTCCGCTCTGTCTTGGCGGCGAACACTTGGTCGATGAACTGTGGCTCCTTGCGAAGCTTCTCAAGGGTTAGCTTCGAGGCGAGCTGCTGGCTCTCCTTCTTGCTGTATCCCTTTCCGGAGCATCCTTCCACACCTTCCAGCATTACCTGATAGCTGAAGACGGGCGATCCCGTCTTGTCCTTCTCCTGCGAGAGAACCTTGAAGTCAATGCGCACACGGTTTTTCTGGCTCCATTCGATGAGCTTGCTCTTGAAGTTCACTTCCTTGTAAGCAACCTTATCGATGTTAATCATTTGTGCCAGAATGCGATTGCGCATGAACTGCATGCATGCGTCGTAGCCACGGTCGAGGTAAATGGCACCTACAAGCGCCTCGAAGGCGTTGCCACCCATGTATGAATTGTGCGACTGTGAACGTCCGCTTGACAGTATCAGCTGGTTGATGCCCAGTTCCTGAGCGAGGCGGTTAAGCGTCTCGCGCTGTACGAGCTTTGAGCGTGTGTTGGTGAGAAATCCCTCGCGCTTGCCGGGGAAGTGACGATAGACGATGTCGCCCACCGTGGCGTCCAGAATGGCGTCGCCAAGAAATTCCAACCTTTCGTTGTTCACTGGCTTTCCCTTAGCATTGCGCTTATACATGCTCTTGTGCATGAGCGCCAGCTTGTAGTAGCTTATGTCGTGAGGATAAAAGCCGATAATTTGGCGTAAAGACAAATAAAGCTCCTTGTCCTTACGGAAAGGGAGCCTTATTCTGTCTATGATGTTACTCAGCATATTTCTTGAAGATTACACAAGCATTGTGTCCTCCGAAACCGAACGTGTTGCTCAGAGCTGCACGCACCTCACGCTTCTGCGCCTTGTTGAAGGTGTAGTTGAGGTCGTAGTCGATCTCCGGATCGCGGTCGTCGTCCTCGTGGTTGATGGTCGGGGGCACGATGTCGTTCTTCACTGCAAGTACAGAGGCGAGAGCCTCCACAGCTCCGGCAGCACCGAGAAGGTGACCTGTCATTGATTTTGTAGAGCTGATATTGAGCTTGTATGCAGCGTCGCCGAACACCTTCTTGATGGCCTTAGCCTCTGAGATGTCGCCCACGTGTGTGGATGTGCCGTGTACGTTGATATAGTCAATGTCTTCCGGCTTCATGCCAGCGTCCTCGAGTGCGTTCTCCATTACGAGACATGCTCCGAGTCCCTCCGGGTGTGAAGCAGTGATGTGGTGAGCGTCGGCAGACATGCCAGCGCCGACCATCTCGGCGTAAATCTTGGCACCGCGAGCCTTTGCGTGCTCAAGTTCCTCAAGGATGAGGCAGCCAGAGCCCTCGCCCATGATAAATCCGTCGCGGCTTGCGCTGAACGGACGTGAGGCGTGCTCAGGATCGTCATTGCGTGTAGAGAGAGCGTGCATGGCGTTGAAACCGCCTACGCCGCTTGCTGTGATGGCAGCCTCTGCACCGCCACTTACGATGACGTTTGCCTTGCCGAGACGTATGAGGTTGAATGCGTCAGCCAGGGCGTTTGTTGAAGACGCGCAAGCTGATGTTGTGGTGTAGTTAGGACCATGGAATCCGTACATGATTGAGATATGGCCTGATGCGATATCCGCAATCATCTTCGGGATGAAGAAGGGATTAAACTTAGGACCGTTCTCCTGGTGCTGTGCCCAGTAGCCCACTTCTTCCTCGAAAGTCTTGATACCACCGATGCCTACGCCGTAGATGACGCCTACACGGTTCTTGTCGATCTCCTCGAGATTCATGCCTGAATCCTGAATGGCCTGCATAGCCGAGATAATGGCGAGCTGTGCATAGCGGTCCATCTTGCGTGCCTCCTTACGGTCGATATAGTCATTGACCTTAAGGTTCTTCACCTCGCAAGCGAACTGAGTCTTAAACTGTGATGCGTCGAATAATGTGATGGGTGCTGCGCCGCTTACGCCCGCAACAAGGTTGTTCCAGGTGTCCTCTGTGTTGTTGCCCAATGGGGTAACGGCTCCGAGGCCTGTAACTACTACTCTTTTTAATTCCATTTAATAAAAAATCAGTTCATGGTTAAAATGGTTTATGGTTTATGGCACAAGTAGGAGTTATATAATTATAACTTGCTTGCCATATTTGTGCACCATAAACTATAAACCATAAACCTTATTTATTTTGCGTTCTCCTCGATGTAAGCAATAGCGTCGCCTACAGTGCCGATCTTCTCAGCCTTGTCGTCGGGGATAGAGATGCCGAACTCCTTCTCGAACTCCATGATGAGCTCTACAGTATCGAGAGAGTCTGCGCCAAGGTCGTTTGTGAAGCTTGCTTCGGGCTTAACGTCTGCCTCGTCAACACCGAGCTTGTCTACGATGATGGCCTTTACTTTTGATTCGATTTCTGACATAATTTTAATGTTTTAAAGTGTTTATAATATTAATTTCTTGTTTCAAAACCGGTGCAAAGGAACAAATTTTTATTTATATAGACAAATATTTTAAGCCAAAAAGCCACTTTGTGTGCACAAACACCCTATATGTGTGCAAGTTTTTGGCTCAATTTCCGCCTTTTATGCCCACTTTTTTGTCTACAAAGTAACGCGGACGACGCTTTACTTCGTTGTAAATCTTGCCGATATACGTGCCTGTGATGCCCACTCCTGTGGTTATCACGCCGCCTATAAACCACATCGAAACCATCAGTGATGTCCATCCTTCTATGGTCTTGCCGATGAAGTGCTCGTACAGTCCGTAGATGATGATAAGCATGGATATCAGCGTCATCGTAAGGCCGGCGAATGTTATGAATTTCAGTGGTGCCGTAGAGAACGACGTGATGCCGTCAATGGAGAAGGCAAGCATTTTGCTGAGCGGGTATTTCGACTCGCCTGCCGTGCGTGCCGTACGGTCATAATAGACGTAGCCTTCGCTGAATCCGAGCTGTCTTACCATACCGCGCAGAAACATATTGCGCTCAGGATATTCCATCAAGGCTCTCACGGCACGCTCACTCATAAGACGGAAGTCGGCATGGTTGTATATTATCTCCTTGTCGGCTGTCTGCATAAGACGGTAGAAAGCCTGCGCTGTGAATCTCTTGAACCATGTGTCGGTCTTGCGCTGCTTGCGCACACCATAGACAATGTCCTTGCCCTCGGCAAACTGGCGTGCCATATCAATGATAGCCATTTCGTCGTCCTGGAGGTCGGCGTCGATGGAGACAATGGCGTCGCACATGCCGAGACTTTCCTGCATGCCTGCCCAGAGAGCGTTCTGATGGCCCTCATTGTGCGACAGCTTTACGCCTGCCACATTGCTGTGCTCCGCTGCGAAGCCTTCTATAAGCTCCCATGTACGGTCGCGGCTACCGTCATCCACAAGCAGCAGACGTCCCTTGATGCCGGTCTCAGCCTTCATCTTGCCTATCATGGTCTGCAGTTTCCCCATAGCCCACGGCAGGACTTCCTCCTCGTTGTAGCAGGGAATGACAATGCAGATGGTTTGTTTGTCGTTAGGTTGTTGGTTCATATCAGCCTTATTAATATTAGTTACGGACATTCTGCAAAAGTAAAATAAATATCTGAGATTCCGACAGACGGTCTCTCTTTTTATTTACTTTCTATAATATGTATATCTCTTTGCGGGAACGGTATTTCGATGTTGTGGGCGTTTAGGGTATTGTATATCGCTTCCTTTATCTGGCCTGTCTTGCCGAACTTCTCCTCCACGAGCACCCAGTAGGTGACGAAGAGGTTCACGGAGTTGTCGCCGAAATCGTCAAACACTACGCTGACGGGCTTGTCCAGGTCGATGATGTCACGTCCGTCGGCACTCTTCTCCTCCAGATCCATAACCGCCTTGATGAGCATCTTCCTCACTTCGTCCACATTAGAGCCGTAGGCGATGCCCACCGGAATCTTCACCATCTCGTACGAGTGGTTGCGGGTGATGTTCTTGAAGTTCTTGCTGAAGAGCGAACTGTTGAGAAAGGCTATGACGCAGCCGTCCGCTGTCAGCACCTGCGTGCTCTGATACGTGATGCTGTCCACCTTTCCGCGTATGCCGTCACACTCGATGTAGTCGCCCACACGCACACGTCCCGTCATAAGGGAGATGCCGTAGAAGAAGTTCTCGAGGAGGTCCTTCATGGCGAAACCCACACCGGTGGCAAGACCAGCCGATATAACGGACACTGCCGTTGACGGTATCTTGAGCATCTTCACGGAGATGATGGCGTACATGCCCCAGCAGCAGATGGCTATGACGTTGTTGGCAAGGGTGAAGTTTGGCTTGCCGTTCACCACCACTCTCGACTTGTGATACTTATGATAGAGTGCCTTGATGAGGTAGTTGAGATAGCGGAACACGAAGAACTGTGACGCCACCATCACGAGCTTGCCAATAGAGAGCTGCACCACGCCCGGTATGTTCAGGAAGTTGAACATGAATACTTTCCATACCGTCTCGGTAAGGTCGAAGACGTCTGCCGCCCACCATATCGACACAAGGATGGAGAATACGCTGAGCACGGGCAGGAGTGCCATGCAGACGAAGTCGTAGAACCACGTCACGTTGATGTGCTTCTCGTGGTTCTTGGTAATGATGCTCATCAGCGCACCGCGCTTCACTTTCGCCGTCTCCTTCTCCGTATGTATCTTCTTCGACAGCCAGCGGCGCTCGTAGGCGTCAAGGAAGTCGTACACGCAGGTGATGGTCTGTATGCAGCTCAGCTGGAACATCCACCATATAAGCAGCTGCACTGAGAGCAGCACGTAGCCGTACAGCGCAGAGGCTGTTGAGAAAGCCATGATGACAAGCGACACCCACGTATAGAAGATGTCCGATTTGGGGATGTTGTCGTTATGCCTTGTGATGACGTTCCATTGCCATAGCGTGAACACCAGCAGGATGGGCGGGAAGATAAGGCTTACGAGATTGTTGGGGATGAAGATTATGCGGAATGTGATGACGATGAACGACATCAGCATTATGGGCGTGTAAATCCTGAATCCGCTCTTTATCTGGTCTCCCGGCAGACGGACAAGCAGGGAGAAGAAGATGGCACACAGCAGCCAGGCATACTCGATGAGCAGCTTCGACGCCATGAGGAAGAAGTTGTGATACATGAACATGCGGGCTATCATCACCGACACGGCGAAGATAAACATTGCCACAAACAGTATCAGGCACACCTTCTTCTTCATGAAGTTCTCGGTGCGGAAACGCTTCGGCACCAGCCATCTCACGAACACGTTGCTGAGCAAGGCTGCCAAAAGCACGTAGATGATGACGAAGATGCTCAGACCCATCACGATGGGACCGCGCCACTGCGAGTAGACCTGACGCTCGCCGTTGGCTGTACGCACCTTCTCCGTGTTATACTTCTCGTTGACGTCCGCCTTGGCGTTGTGATACGCCGTCGGCATGGAGGTGATGATCTCCAGATAGTTCTGGTCGCCGTTCACGAATATGTTGTGCTGTATGTCGTTATATCGCAGCAGGGCATAGTCGTTCACCTTCTTCAGCTTTTCTGCCATGCGCTTGTAGTGCTGCGAGTCCTTCTCCACGGAAGCCCGCATCTTGACGAGATTGCCACGGAGCGTTTTGGCGTATATAAGGCAGGCGTTGCGATTGGCCTGTCCCACCTTGTCGAGCATAAACGGCAGTGGCATCTGCTTGCCGTCCTTGCCGGTCACGTATTTCTGCTGCTTCGGAGCGTCCTTGCCGTCCTTGGCAGGTTTGCGTCCGAGCGAGGGCGGGATGTTCTGCAGCGTCTCTATCAGGTAGTCGTAGCGCTTTATCTCCGACGACATACGTGTCATAATAGTGTTGTACGGCACGCTACGCTGCGTAAACTCACGGTACATCTCCGTAGCTTCATGACAGGCGTATGTCATGTCAAAGGTGAAGTCCTGCTTCTGCGAGTAGAGCATGAGCGCCACCTGATCACTGCGCTGCATAAGCGAAATCATCTGCTTGTGCTGCGCCTGGTTGTAGATGTTATAACGCGCCATGTTCTGACGCTGTTCGTTAAATGCCGTTTCCAGTTCGGCGCACAGTACGGACAGTGTCGACTTCAGGTTCTTCTCTTTCAGGACGGCTCCTGCGCTGACTGACAGCGTGAGCATTATTATCAGGCATACGATGCGCCTTATGGCTTTTCTTGTCATATATGTTTGTAATGTGTGTGAAGTATATATAAGGTTGTTTTTGCGATAGTGCTCTGCAAATATATATCTTTTTCGTCAAAAAAAGAGGTCAGCCAAGCTGTTTTTTGTCTTGCTCCCGAACAACGGGCGGCAAAAACAGCTCGGCTGACCTCCTTAAGTGTCTATTGTCGTTGTTCCATCATCGGCGCTCATCCCACCATGCCCTGCACACCGAGTGTGCCAAGGATGGCTGAGGCTACGGCTACGATGATCTTCAGTATAGTACTCCAGTTTATCTTTGTCATTTTGCTCATCTTATCGTATTATGTTATCGTTTTTGTGTGTTAGTCTTAGTCTTGTGTGTTTGGTTATACGTTCTCAGTGTTCTTATCCTTAGTACGCGGGCTTTCATAGGTTCCGTCCTCCTTCACCTTCAGACCTGAGAGCATGTTGGTGATGTGACTGCCGTTGGTATTGACAAACGACTCGGGGCGGAAGTTGATGCGGGTGCCGAGGATGTTCTCGGCGGCGCTGAATTCCTGGGCGGTCTTGGCTCCCTTGCTGCGGATGTTCACCTTGAAGATGCCGAGTCCGTCGATGCGTACGCGGTTGCCACGCTGGAGCTCCTGCTTCATCACCTCTGAAAGCTCAGAGAGTACGGCTACGATGTCGGAGTGCTTGACGGTGCAGTTGTCCTGCATGACAGCAGCAAGCTCCTTGATACCAACGGTTTCCTTGTGTGAAGCACGAGCGTAGAACTTGCCCTTAGTGGAGTTGTTAGCGTTGCTCTGGTAAATCTTGTAGTTAAGTGCCATAATGTGTTTTTCCTTTCTTTTTTAAAAATTAGTAATTAGATTTGTTAATGTTTTTCATGGTTGTGATCAGTCTGACAAATTACTCTTTCTTTTATTTTGAAGCGCTTCAGAGTGGTTGGGTTCTGATTACGGTTGCAAAGGTAGTAACCAGCGGAAGCGATGTCAAGTGTTTTGTGCGGAATAAACATTGTTTAACAAAGAAAGATTCTATTTGAAATGTTGCTTCTATAAGTCTTCCTAATTTTGCCGTCGAAACCTAAGAGAAGGCACAAGAACTATTAAGAATATACATTATAATAATACGATACAGATTAATATATACTTGATTCTTTTACAGTTAACACTTAAAACACACAACCATGAAAAACACACATCAGGCTGCCACTGCGGTGGCAGCCACTTATTACGACTCGGTTCCTAACCGTCGTCTCAGCGCACATTTCTCTTTGCGCGAGTTCGTAATGTCGGCAGCAGCCGTACGACACAATCTGCCAAACCTTCCCGACGCTGACATGGAGCGCCGTCTGAAGGCGTTGTGCGACAACGTGCTGGAACCTCTGCGCCGCCGTTTTGGCAGGATTCTCATCACGAGCGGCTATCGCTCGCCAAAGGTGAACGCCCTCGTGGGTGGCGTCCCCACCTCGCAGCACGTACGCGGCGAGGCTGCCGACCTCTTCATTCCCTCCAACGAAGTAGGCGAAAGGATGTTCGCATACATCCAAGCCAACCTACCCTTCGACCAACTAATCTTCGAGCGCAACCGCAAGTCGGGCACCCGCTGGCTGCACGTCAGTTACTGCGAAGACCGCAAATGCCGACATCAGGCGTTCAGGCTCGAGTTTTGAATTACAGCAGACAAGGCAAACCTATGAGGCTATGGCGTCTCGCCGTAGATACGCAGTTTGTGTTTTTTTTGTTTTTTCCGCTTATGGGCGCGTGCTGAGCACAAATAAAAGGCTTTACGTTAGGTTGTCGAGAACTGGTTCTCGTAAGACCTAATGTAAAGCCTTTTATTAAAATCTTTAGTTACATTTGCAGGAACTCTCCGAGATGAATGTGCTTTATCCCGTCAACATTGCTTCCGCTTGTCCATTCGTCAAGACTAACCACATATTTCGGATAGTTGTCGGCTATACTCTGCAGGTTGCCGAATTCGCGCTGACGTGTGGCTTCATCATTCATCAGATATGATGATTGGATGTATACCACTTCATCGTTCTTGCGAGCAACGAAGTCCACTTCACGTCCACCTGCCAGCTGCCCGGTGAACACCTCGTATTGTTTATTGGCAAGATGCAGGTAGATGGCATTCTCCATTAGTTTATGAATGTCACTCTGCATGTTGAATCCGAAATGACAGTTGCGCAGACCGAGATCTTCGAAATAATACTTGTCACCAATCTCAAATGTCTTCAGCCCGTTCACATCTATTCGGCGTACCTTATTGATAAGATACGCATTCTGCAGTGATCTGAGGTAATTTATCACTTGCAGCGGAGAGATGTTCACGCGCTGCGACTTGAGATAACGGCTGATATTGTTGGCTGAGAAAAGATTGCCCACGTTGTCAGCTGTATATAATGCGAGTGTTTCCAGAAAGTCCACATTGCGTATGTTCTCACGCCTTACCACATCCTTGAGCATAATGGTGGAGTAGACATTGCGCAGATATTCAAATACGATGTCGCGCTGCAATGGCAGGTTGCTCAGATAAGGCAGTCCGCCGAAAGTAAGAAAGTCGCGCAGGGTCTGTGTGGAAGGTGTCAGACGGTTAAACTCCATAAACTCCTTATATGAAAGGCTGTGTATATGAAATTCGATGTATCTGCCGGAAAGATACGTTGAGAGCTCGCTCGACAACATTGTGGCATTGCTACCTGTAATGAAAATGTCGCAAGCGTCCTGGGCTTGAAGGCTGCGCAGCGTGTGCTCAAATCCATTTATGTCCTGCACCTCATCAATGAAAAGATAGTTGGCACAGCCCTCTTTCAGGTGTTCCGTCACATAAGCGGTAAGTTCCTCATTAGTACGTATAAAGGCAAATTCCTCCAATTCTTTGTTTATACATATAGTATTGCATTTGCTATGTGTATGCTCTATGTGCTCTTGTATCTGCCTAAGTATGCAACTCTTTCCGACACGTCGTTGACCTGTCAGCACCTTTATTATGTTCTTGTCTATGAACGGGGTTATCTGTTCCGTATAGTCTTGACGGTTAATAAGCTTTATCATAAGGCAGTTTTTTATTAGTTATACTTAAAACTTTATGCAAATATACCGATTTTATTAAGTATACCAAACAAAAACACGCCAAAGCACTGTTTTATTAGTTATACTTAACAAAAACGCAAGGCGATCCTCTCCTAATTAAATTGATAGGATAAATTATGTCTTCTTGTCTAAAGATACTTTTTATCTACTGATTCTTCTCAGCCCCCATAATGCTGAGAAAAGCATTGCTATGCCTGAAACCCAGGAAATGGCAGCACAGGCTATGATGCCGAGTTGCTGTGTGAAACCGGCTACGACGAATGTCAGGAACGACACTGCGGCTACTGTCAGGGCGTATGGCAACTGCGAAGACACGTGGTGAACGTGCTTGCATTCGGCGCCTGCCGATGCCATGATGGTGGTGTCGGAAATCGGAGACACATGGTCGCCGCAGACTGCACCTGCCATGCAGGCTGAGATGGAGATGATGCGGAGCGGTGCGGCAGCAGGGAATACGGCGATGCAGATAGGGATGAGTATACCGAACGTTCCCCAAGAGGTGCCGGTGGCAAAGGCGAGCAATGCTGCAACGATGAATATGATTGCCGGCAGCAGCATCTGCAGTCCAGAGGCAGTGCTTGCCACAACGCCCGATACGTATTCGGCAGCGCCAAGAGAGTCGGTCATACTCTTCAGTGTCCATGCAAGGGTGAGAATCAGTATGGCAGGAACCATTGCTTCGAAACCTTTGATAAGACAGCTCATGGCATTGTCGAACTTCAGTGTGTGGCGTGCTACGAACATCGCTATGGTGAGAATCAACGCTGCAAGCGATCCGATAACCAGTCCGACAGAAGCGTTGCTTGCTGCGAACGCATCCACGAAGTTGTGGTAGCAAGTGCTTGTTGCGTCGAAATAGCCTCCCGAGTAAACCATGCCAGCCATGCAGAACACGATGAGCATAAGAATAGGCACTACAAGGTCGGCAACCGAACCGTTTGTCGATGCCGGCTTATTGCTGGCTTGCTTTGCACCGACGCCATGTTCTACGATTTGCAGCTTGGTGTCAATCACCTCGTCCACCTGACCGCCAGTGCGCTCGTACCATTCCTGCAGACGTGCGTCGTACTTGCTCATTGCCTTGAAGTCGAATCCGGACAACACAATCATGAATATGAAGATGATTGTGAAGAATGCGTAGAAATTGAACGGTATAGCCTGGCAGAACAACGCCAGACCATTCTCGCCGCCCGACACGAATCCCGACACGGCTGCCGCCCAGCTCGATATGGGCGATATGATGCAGACCGGAGCTGCGGTGGAGTCGATAAGGTAAGCCAGTTTTTCTTTTGTCACGCCATGGCGCACGGTTATCGGACGCATCACCGAACCTACGGTGAGGCAGTTGAAATAGTCGTCGATGAAGATGAGCAGACCGAGAATGATGGTTGCAATCTGTGCTCCTATCTTTGTCTTGATGTGCTTGGAAGCCCAGCGTCCGAAGGCTGCTGATCCGCCAGCCTTGTTCATTAGCGACACGATAGAACCCAGAACGACGAGGAACACGATGATGCCCACGTTCCAAGGGTCGGACAGACATGAGATAAGGCCATAATGCTTGGCGTCAGTCCCCGTTCCGACGGTGTCGTTGAGCAGATGGGTCAGGAATCCTTCAAGACCAGTACCCATTGACATGCTATATAGTATAGCGCCGAGCACGATGCCTATGAACAACGATGAATACACCTCCTTGGTCTTCAGAGCCAGCCCAATGGCCACGACGGGAGGAAGAAGAGACCAAATGGTCCCGATGAAATTGAAATCCATAATCTTTTTACCCCTTGATGTTTTTCGTTTTGCAAAGTTAAGGCTTTTATGTTGAAAGCGGCAAGGGTGGGAAGCGAAAAAACGCTATGGCGTCTCGGTTAGTATCGTTTGCGGGACGGTTCGGGTAGGTACAAAAAAAAGGACGACACGAATCACTCGCACCGGCCTCTCAAAGAATAATGTTAAGAATGTTTGATTTTAACTAATGCTACCATTTCGAATCAACAACTTGATTCCGGCAAAATTGCAATAGCTTCAAAATCTAATAACATAATCTTTACCTTAAAATCTATCAAACTACTAACCTAATGAAAAAACATTGCATTCTCTCGAACACGATGCAAAGTTAATAATTTGTGTGCGAGGACACAAGTTTTTCAGCACTTTTTTTTCAATAAATGTAATAAATTGACATACATCAATCATCTTTGCTGTCATATTGCCATTCCTCTTTTCTGCCTTAAACAAGACATAAAAGTGGGGCAGAATAACAAAATGATAACGAACAGGGTGGAAATTGCTTGCAGCACGGAATATTATCTTTATCTTTGCGCATATAATAGGTATTGAACTTTCATAAGTTCAGTAAGGTATTCATCTAAAAACTAACGTTACAATGGAAAACTACGAATGGGCTAAGGAAATGAATTGCGCCGTGACAGTCTGCGACGCTGAGGGCGTTATCATCTACATGAACGACAAGTCGCGCGAGACATACAAGAAGGAGGGCGACCTCATCGGCAAGAATCTCATGGGATGCCACTCGGAGCGTTCGCGCGAAATAATCCGCCACCTGCTTGAAACGGGTGGCAGCAACAGCTACACCATCGAGAAGCAGGGCGTGCACAAGGTTATATACCAGACGGCATGGAAGAAGAACGGAAAGGTTGCGGGTATCGTTGAGATTTCAATGGTGACGCCAGCCGACATGCCGCATTATGTAAGAGGATAAATAGCGGCTGGCAACCGCCAGCCGCCATAGCCTCCTATGTTTGCCTCGTCTGCTTGTGAATTACAATAAGCTGCGGGTTCCGCGGAGCGGGACCTATATCATGAAACCCACTGCAAGCTGCGAAGCAGCGCCGCTGTGGGTACGTGCGATAGTTCCACCCCATATAGTTCCCCGAAGGGGGACTGACATATCCCGTATGATGTTGAGGATGATAGTCGGTCCCGCTTCGCGGAACCAAGTTAGGGTGGGGAGGATTGTTTATCCCACAGCTGCGCTCCTTCGGAGCTTGCAGTGGGTTTCTGATGAATACGTGTCCCCTCGGGACACGGCGCAGTACGAAGTTACGTATTACACGGCTCTGATTGATGTTCTGCTATAGGAGGCTGCGTGGCTACGGCGAGACGCCATAGCCTCCTAAGTTTGCCTTGTCTGCTGTAATTCACAACTGAATAATTCAAAATCGCAGGCGAAGCCGAGAATAATTCCTAATTCAAAATTCACTGCTCGGCTCTGCCGCTTGCCTAAGCAAGAACTCCTAATTCGGACGCCTTGCCGTCCGACACAATATTTGCATTCCTAACGCTCAATACTGCCAGCTGAGCGCACAACAAAATCTTTGGTGCGAAATTCTTGAGTTTTGAGCGTTTGGAGCCAATGTACTTATACACAATATGTTATGAGGTTTTCTTACGAAGCGTTATGAAATCTGACTCACAAACGAGCCGTTTTTTGCTGCAATAGCGCCACTTTTACACTCCAATAGTGGCACTTTTATCATGCAATAGTGCCACTTTTACTGTCTAATAGTGGCACTATTGGGGTGTAAAAGAGGCACTATTGTTAAGCATGGGTGCCGTTTGCACAGCAAAACACCGTAAAAACAGCCATCTAAATCTCTATAATCAATTTTTATTTTGTAACATGTTTTTACTCTTTGTACGATATTTGCATGGCCGTAGCCACGCACCCACGGACGACAGCAGATTGAGTATAAGCTGCTGGTTCCGCGGAGCGGGACCTATATTATGAAACCCACTGCAAGCTGCGAAGCAGCGCCGCTGTGGGTACGTGCGATAGTTCCACCCCATATAGTTCCCCGAAGGGGGACTAACATATTGCCTTAGACGGCGCAACAACGAATTAAAACGAATTTACAAATTTTTGCTATATTCTATTACTCATACAATAATTCGTAAATTAGTTTGAATTCGTTGTTTCCGCGTCTGAGCGTAATGATATATTTGTTGTTTGTTGGAGTGAGTTGTCTCACCGATAAATTCCAGTTTGTGTTTTTATATGTTTTCCGATTATGGGTGCGTGCTGTGCACAAATAAAAGGCTTTACGTTAGGTCGGTCGAGAACTGGTTCTCGTAAGACCTAATGTAAAGCCTTTTATTTAAAGCCGTTAGGCTTTGCGCCCATAAACGGACTGTGGAGTCAGGTTTTTGTCAAAGCCCTTACTTCTCCTGCAGCTGGATGAAAGTCTTGGCAGGAGCCATGCCCGGCTTCTGTGCCTTGGCAGAAGCGATGCGCTTCATGACGGTGCTTGTTGCGGGAGCGTATGCAGGAGCAGATGCGCCGGCAGCCGGAGTGGTGAACTCCTTCTTTGCCAACTCACCCCACTCGCCCTTGGCGTTCTGACCGATAGAGTAGGCGATGTATGTGGTGTTGGCATCCACGCCCCATGTGGCAACGTCCTCACCGTACTGGTCCCAGTTCGGATCCATCGGGTTCGGAGCCTGGAGATACTCTACTATCTTGCTCTCGTCACCCTTCCATGTGCCGTTCTTGTCCTCAAACTTAGCCTTGTCCACTACCATGTCGCGGTGGAGGTTGGTCTGGTCGTTCGGAGTGTAGGTGACGGTCTGTGCGCAACCGTTCTCTCCGTAGTCAGTAAACTCGCCGACGGTGATGGTCATTACAGACTTGCCTTCGCCACCCATTACCTTGGTCTTGCACAATGTCTTCTGCAGCGGAGCGTAGTTGCCGTTGAGGTCGAGCGGCAGGATGTAAAGCTCATAGTCGGTGCCGGGGTTCAGACCGTTGATGGTGTGTTCCTGCTTGCCCTTGAAAGCTTGTCCGCTGAACTGCTGTATCATCTGGCTCATGTTGGCGAAGCCGAACATCGGACCCCACTGGTTGAACTGTGCCTCGCCCTCACCCTCGGGGAAGATGGTGATGTAGTAGCAGCTTACGTCCTCGTTAGGCACGAATGAGAAGGTCAGCGCCTTGAAGTCGGCGTTTGCCACGGTGCAGTCAACCTTCGGGTCGCCCAGCACGTCGGCAAGCGGAGTCTCTATCTCTGCTCTCGAAACCTCGCAGGGAGTGCCTAATTGGTCATAGCCGAGAGTAAAGACAGTATACTTCGTGCCCGGCTCCATTCTTGTGGAGAAGCCAGTGAGCTGTGCGTTAGTGAAGTCGTCATAGAAAGCTGTCGAACCCTTCTGCTGGTTGAAGTAGCTTGCGATGACTTCGTCGTTGTATGCGTTGGCGCGTACTGAGGGCAGTACGTCGATGCGATAGCTGCTGCAAGCGGGAGTCTTTGTTACAGCCACCCACAGCGTGTCACCTGTGTCGCCTGTCTTATAGTCGTTGATCTTTACGTCAGCGCGAACTTCACCTTCGATGTTGTAGAACGACAATGAGTCGACACTGCCGATGCGGTAACTTGTGAAACCACCAGACTTCTGGTGTACAATGAGACGGTTGGGCTGGCTCTGTGCGCTTGCTGTAAGCATGGCGAGAGAGAGAGCCAATGTGGAAAGAATCTTCTTTGTCATATTCTTCTTGTGTTTTGATGTTGATTATTTATGACCGCAAAAGTATACAATAATCTTCATATATCAAAATTCGATATGTGAAATAACACATTAATGATATAAATTTGTTCACTTTTGAAAAAAAACGTAACTTTGTGCCATATTCGATTATCGCTGCTCGGAAGCGTGCTTTTTACGAAGATAAAAAAATAACACAAAGAGAGTATGAATTTCATAATTAAACAATTGCTTAACTGCATGAGACGCAGCATTTGCGTCGGTCTTTTACTGTTAAGCAGCCTGACGGTCTTTTCGCAGCGAGTTGCTCTGAAGACCAATGCCCTCTACTGGGCTGCGGCAAGCCCCAACCTCGGACTGGAGCTGAGGGTAAACCGCCACATCACATTCGATCTCGACGCCACTTTCCACCGACTTAAATGGAAAGATAAGCTTGACACCCGCGCCGAGATTCTTACACCTGAGGTGCGCTATTGGTTCAGCGCACGTCCGCAAGCCCGCCATTACCTCGGCATCATGGGGCTTGCCACCAACTACAATATTTGTCTTGACCACGAACGTCACATCGGCGACGCCTTTGGTGCGGGTCTGACGTATGGCTACAGCTTCCCGCTCAGCCGCCACTGGAGCCTTGAGGCAAGCATCGGTGCCGGATACGGATATCGCAGGGAGAAGAAATATGACACGCAGACTGAGACCGAGCCGGAGCGTCCCAACTATAACAAGTGGCAGTTCCTCCCGATGAAAGCCGGACTTAGCTTCATATACATTATTAAATAGTGAGATTTTATATTTTTACTTCCATGATACCAAAATACATTTCCACTCATACACGCCGGCTGGCTCTCGCCTTTATGCTGGCGTTCGTGATGCTGGCTTCGGGCGTGAGCGCACAGAACGTGGTGCGCGTCACCGGTCAGGTGATAGCCAAGGGCGACAACGAGCCGCTCTCCGGCGTCAACATCACCGACGCATCATCCAAGCACGCATACGCCGTGACCGACCTGGACGGCAAGTTTGCATTCAACGCATTCAACGGCACCACGCTGCGATTCAGCATGGTGGGCTTCAATCCGAGAAACGTGAAGCTGAAGAACGGACAGACCAATCTGAACGTCAGACTCGAGGAGAGCGACGTGGCGCTCGGCGAGGTGCTTGTCCAGACTAAGCGCATCACGGACAAGATTATGCCGGAGCAGACCGACATCAACATCAAGGGCAACTATCTGTATGTCTCCACACGTGTGAGAGTGCCGCGCGAGATGTTCCGTCAGGACACACGCCTCGTCGTTCAGCCCATACTCAACAACGTCACACGTGGCAAGCTGTCGCTCATGCGCCCGCTGATTTACGATGCCAAGGAATACCACCGCACGCAGGACCGACTCTACAACTTCAATATGAACGACACCGTAAGCGGCGACCCGCTTGCCAGCTACGTCACCGTTAAGAGCCCTTCCCTCCGTGAGAAGGGACGCACCAACGACATCATCGGATATAACGACTCCGTATACGTGGACAACGTGAAGGACGAATATTCGTGCGACGTGTATATGGCCATCGAGGACTATACGCACATCCTCTATCGCGACACCACCATCATCGCCCGCGGAACCGTCAATCCGCTCCGCTGGCTCGACTATTCGTTCGCTGCGCAGAAGCTCTCTGACCCGCGCTTCTTGCCGAAGCCCGAGAAGCAGTTGCGCGACAGCCGCGGAGAGGTGAAGCTGCGCTTCCCCATCGGCAAGGCTGCCTTTGACTCTGCCGACCCGCAGAACGCAGTTGAGATAGACAAGTTGCGCCGCCAGATAGAGGACATCGCCCATTCGGACGGCGCTTCCATACAGTCGCTCTCCCTTGAGGGTACGTCGTCGCCTGACGGCAAGTATGCCTCCAACCTACGCCTCGCGGAGAAGCGTATGGCGTTCGCCTCCAGATATATCCGCTCACACATCCCCTCCGACCTCAGCCGTGAAGTTGCGTTCAGGAGCAGCGCCAAGGTGGCTCCGTGGTCTGCCGTGGTAAGCCTGATGAAGGCGGACAGCCTCAAGGCGGAGACAGAGCAGATGGAGAATATCCTTAAGCGCACGAAGAACATTGACGCGCAGGGCGTTGCCATCCGTCGTCTGCCGTTCTTCCGCTCGCTGCTGGAGGCGAAGTATCTGCCGCAGCTGCGCCGCGTGGACTATACGCTCAACTATTCTATCTTCCGCTCGCTCACACACGACGAGATAAAGCAGCTCTACGACAAGGACTACAAGCAGCTCTCGAAGTTCGAGTTTTATGAGCTGTTCTCCAACGAGCCTGACCAGGCACGCCGCGAGGAATATCAGCGCCGCGCCTTGGAGGTCTATCCTTCTTTCCTCGCTGCCGCCAACGACCTGCAGGTGAGTCTGCTCGGTCATGGCATGTCTGACGAGACTCTCCTTGAGAAGTTCGTGGGCGAGGATGCTCCGCAGGAGGTGAACACCAACCAGCTCATCGCCCTGCTCAACGCCGGACACTTCTCGAAGGCTGACTCCGTGGCTGCCTTCGTCAACAAGAGCGAGGACAACCGCCTCCTGCTCGCCGTCAACGACGTGCTCAACGGACGCTATGACGACTACGAGACGGTGGCTGCCACAGGAGAACGCAACGAATGCTGTCTGCTCCTTGCCATGAAGCGCAACGATGAGGCTATGGCTCTGGCTAAGAAGCTGCCGGAAGACGAAGGACTCACTCATTACCTCCGCGCCATCTGCCTTAACAGAAAGGACGACGCAGTGGGTGCGTATGACGAACTGATGAAGGCGTTCGAGCTGGATCTGTCACTTGAGGAAGTGGCAAAAGTGGACGGTGACGTTAACAACCTCCTCCTCGACAAGGACAAGTACAAGAAGTAACCAGACAATTATGAATACACATTATAATATATATAGCAAGCTGGCAGCCGCTCTTGTGGCTGTGGCATTCCCTTCACTCGCCAAGGCTCAGGTGCCGGGCAGCGCGCTCGACTATATGCTCCAGCGTCCGCGCGTCATGAAGGTATATAAGCACAAGCGCCCCTTTGACCATCTCTTCATCGACATGGGAGCAGGTCTTAATGTCATGGGCACGAAGAAATACAAGCTCGGTCCTACGGCGGAGATGGGCATCGGCGACTGGATTTCGCCCGAACACGGATTTCGCGTCAACGTGGACGCCGGTATGTGGCGTCTGCATGGCAAGAAGGTGAAGTATGCCGACCTCTCGCTCGACTATCTCATCAACATCACAGCCATTGCCTCGCCGGGCACTTATTATGCACCGCACACCTTCGAACTTATGGGTATTGCCGGCTTTGAGCACGCCTGGTCCAGAAACCACGGCTATCAGCAGGACGGATGGGGCGTACACATCGGAATGCGCGGACAGCTGGCGCTTGCCAGCTATGCTTACCTTTATCTGGAGCCGCGTGTGGGTCTGATGGAAGACCAGGTGTCGCAGGCTTTCACGTGGCACGGCTATCGTCCCTTCGGAAGCGTTACCCTCGGTATGGGCTATCGTCTCCCCGAGCAGCGTCTCAGCGCCCCACGCGTCGCCCATCCCTTCGCTGACGGACTGTTCTTCAGCGTGATGGGCGGTCCTGCGATGCTTGCCAACGAACATCCCACCACGTGGGACGGACGATTGGGAGGAAGAGTGGCAGGAAGCATCGGTAAGTGGTTTGACGACTATAACGCTCTGCGTCTCACTGCCAACGCCACAAGCATCAATCAGTACGACTCGAAGAACCACATCAAGGCGCTCGGACTGCAGCTCGACTATATGGCTAACCTCAACAACGTGTTCGGCGGACCGAAGCAGCGCCCGTTCTGGGTGGACTTCGTGGGTGGCATCAGCTACAACCGTTCGTCCGACGACCTCCGCAAGCCGAAGGACTCGTTCGGCGTGGGAGCCGGACTGCAGGCTAACATCCGTCTGGCACGCGGACTGGCTCTCTCCTTTGAGCCGCGCTTCGATGTCTACACCGAGGACTACGCTCCGCGCACATGGTCGTTCCGCAAGTATGACATCCCCGTGTCGTTCCTCGCCGGTCTTACCTATACATACAACGATCGCCGCGTGGACGAGATAGAGGACGTGGACGACATCCGCCACAGTTCGCTCACCGTAACAGGAGGACTTGCCAACTATCTCAACAACATGGACAAGAGCGGCACGCTTATGCCCATCGGACGTATCAGCTACGCGCAGTGGCACGCCCCTGCTCTCGGCTGGCGAGTGGGCTTCCAGGGTATGGTGCATGGCAGAAAAGCCACGGGATATAACTACGCTCAGGCAGCGGTCTTTGCCGACTGGATGACGGATCTGACGGCGCTCAGCTGCGGTTACGACCGCTCACGCGCTCTCTCGTTCAAGACGGTGGCTGGCTTCAGCCTCGGTCTGGACTACGCCAAGAGTGGCGGCAAGACCAACTATTTCTCACCTGACGTTCACGTAGGCGGACAGATGACAACGCGCATAGCGGACGACGTACACTTCGTCATTGAGCCGCAGCTGTCATACCAGCTCTCCAAGCGTCTCACCCCGGCACGCGTAGGCAGATTCATGCCGTCGCTCTCGGTGGGCTTAGAGTATAGCATGCAGCACGGAAACGGCAAGGGCGAGAAGGTGGAGAAGGCAGAACGCGCCAACTTCGTATCGGCATCCTTCGGCACCGGTGTCTACACCGGCAATTACGGCGAGATGCATCCCTTCCGCAACCGCCTCTCCTTCATAGGCGAGGTGGGCTACGGACACTGGCTTAACGGAGTGAGCGGTGTGCACGCCAGCATAGCCAACACCACCGTACAGCGTGCCTACACCAAGGGCAACCAGAACATCACAGCGCTCAGCGCCGGATATATGATGAATATGAAGGCTGCCATGACGGGCGATCAGACCGACGCTGACCTCTTCCAGCTCACCGGCATCGCCGACCTCTCCCTCGTGGGTGTGAACAGAGAGGAGAAGAAGATGAAGGTGACGATGGGTGGCAAGCTGGCTCTCCAAGCCGGATTCCGTGTCAGCAAGGCAGTGGAAGTCTACGTAGAGCCGTCAGCCGTGATTTACTGCAAGGACGTAGAGTTCAAGCCGGTGAAGCACCATCCGCTGGAAGGCGAAGCAAGGCTGAGCATCGGTACGAAGTATCACTTCTAAGCTATATTATAGGTAGGCAGGGCTTTGACAAAAACCTTTATCCACAGTCCGTTTATGGGCGCAAATCCTATCGGATTTAAATAAAAGGCTTTACATTAGGTCTTACGAGAACCAGTTCTCGACAACCTAATGTAAAGCCTTTTATTTGTGCACAGCACGCGCCCATAAACGGAAAAAACAAAGAAAAACACAAACGGTTAGCCCCGCAGCCTCCCATAGCATCAATCAGCGCCGTGTCCCGATGGGACACGTATCCGTCAGAAACCCACTGCAAGCTCCGAAGGAGCGCAGCTGTGGGACAAGCATCACCTCACCCTCTCTTGGTTCCGCAAAGCGGGACCGACTATCATCCTCAACATTATACGGGATGTGTCAGTCCCCCTTCGGGGAACTATATTTAGGTGGAGGTATCGCACGTACCCCACAGCTGCGCTGCTTCGCAGCTTGCAGTGGGTTTCATGATATAGGTCCCGCTCCGCGGAACCTGCAGCTAATGCTTCATTTGCTTTCATCCTCCCATAGCAGACCGCCAATCAGCATATTATTGATTAACTGTCCGTGGGTGCGTGGCTACGGCGAGACGCCATAGCCTCCTATGTTTGTCCCATTCCCTAATAACCTGTCTTCCAGTCTAAAAAAACCTGTCTTCCTGTCTTCTTGTCTAAAAATCATGTCTTCATGTCTTCCTGTCTAAATAACCTGTCTTCCTGTCCAACCCTCCCTGTCTTCCTGTCAAAAAAATCAAAAAGCAATTTGTTTTCGCAAACATCGCGCATTTTGAAAATTCATTCCTGTATATCAATGCGATGTGTATACATTTTAGATAAAATTAACCATAATATCGTGCAAGCAATGAGATATTTATATAATTTTGCAACAAAATACTTACAACTATGAAGAAATTAATACTTGCTACTCTTTTGATGCTTGCAGTTTTCACCACAGCAAGCGCACAGCTTCCTAAGGTAGTCCTTAAGAGCATTGACGGAAAGACAGTGTCTACAGACACACTCCGCAACGACGGTAAGCCGTTCATCATCGACTTCTTCGCTACATGGTGCAAGCCCTGCAACCGCGAGCTCACCGCCATCAGCGAGGTGTATGAGGACTGGCAGAAGGAGACCGGCGTGAAGATCATCGCAGTGTCTATCGACCAGGCACAGAATATTAATAAGGTGAAGCCCCTCGTTGACAACCACGGCTGGCAGTATGAGGTGCTCCTCGACCCCAACAGCGACTTCAAGCGCGCACTCGGCATCCAGACCATTCCTTACGTAATCGTTTGCGACGGCGAGGGCAACATCGTAGCTAAGCACAACGGCTACACTGAGGGTGCAGAGGAAGAACTTATCGAGAAGGTAAGAGAACTCGTTAACAAGTAAAGACAATCAACAACAGAAGGAATAAATGAACAAGACTCTCGCGCTCATGCTCGCTGGCATGATGACGTCGGCTGCGGTCAACGCACAGAAGATAAAGCTCACGAAAGACTACGATGTCACCATCACCGGTAGCGTACAGAGCGACATCCTCGTGCCGCAGGAAGACCACAACATCGGTACGGGCACGTACGACGACAAGGTGCTTACCAACACCTATGCCGAAGTGCACGCACTCTCGAAGTATGTGGATGCCGGCGCACGTCTCGAATATCTCGAACACCCGCTCCCAGGTTTTGAAAAGGACTTCAAGGGATGGGGCGTACCGTTCTATTATGTAAAAGGTAAGATCAAGAACGCTGAACTCACGCTCGGTAACTTCTACGAGCAGTTCGGTTCGGGATTCATCCTCCGCACCTATGAGGAGCGCTCACTCGGCATCGACAACTCGCTGCTCGGCGGACGCCTCGTGGTACGTCCTTTCAAGGGCGTGCAGGTGAAGGCACTCACAGGTAAGCAGCGCCGTTACTGGGACTACACATCGCTCGTCTCTGGTGCTGACCTTGAGGTAAGCGTTGACCAGTGGTTCGAGAAGATGCAGCAGAAGGGCACATTCCTTACCCTCGGCGGTTCGTGGGTGAACAAGCATGAGAAGGCTGACGACGACATCATGGCAGACCCGACGCACAAGCTGCGTCTGCCGGAGAACACCAACGCCTTCGACGTGAGAGCCAACCTTCAGGCAGGCGACTTCAGCGTCCTCGCTGAATACGCACAGAAGACAGAGGATCCTTCGTTCGACAAGAACTTCCCATACATCTACCGCAAGGGTTACGTGGCAATGCTCTCCACATCTTACTCGCGCAGCGGCATGAGCCTCCTGCTCCAGGCTAAGCGCTCGGACAACATGGGCTTCCGCAGCAAGCGCACGGAGAACGGTACGGCGGCTTTCATCAACCACCTTCCCGCATTCGCCTTCCAGCAGACATACGCTCTCGCAGCCCTTTATCCCTACGCCACACAGTTCAACGGCGAGTGGGCTTATCAGGCAGAGTTCGGATATAAGTTCAAGCGCCACACAGCGCTCGGTGGCAAGTATGGCACAAGCCTCAAGCTCAACTTCTCGCACGTTCACTCCATCGAGCAGAACAAGAAGAAGGGAGGCGGACCGGCTTACGACAACGTATCGCCCGGCGGACCGGGTACGGACGGATATGGCTCGGCTTTCTGGAAGTGGGGCGACAAGACATACTATCAGGACCTCAACGTCCAGATTGAGAAGAAGCTGTCGAAGTCGTTCAAGCTCAACCTCATGTACATGAACCAGTTCTACAACAAGTCTGTAGTAGAGGGAGAGGGCGGACTCATCCATTCTGACATCTATATCGCAGAAGGAAAGTATCGCATCAACAACAAACTGACACTCCGTGGAGAAGCACAGTATCTGCATACTGAGCAAGACCAGGGCGACTGGTACTTCGGACTGCTCGAGCTTTCGTTCCTCCCGCACTTCATGTTCACCATCAGCGACCAGTATAACGGTGCGGAGCACTACTATAACGCTACGGGTGCCATCGACGAGACAAAGGGCACACACAAGGAGCACTACATCAACGGCTCTGTGACCTTCACCGCTGGCGCACACCGTCTGCAGGTGGGCTACGGCAAGACACGTGCAGGATATAACTGCTCGGGTGGCGTCTGCCGCTATGTGCCCGCAAGCAAGGGCGTGACAGTATCTTACAACTATAACTTCTGATCATTCTCATCATGAAAATAAAGAACTTATTCCTCGGCGTGGCAACAGCCGCTATGGCAATGGCTGCCGCTTCGTGCAGCAACATTGACGAGGGAGACCGACTCATATACGTAAAGCCGGCGGAAGTGGGACGCGCCATCCTCATCGAGGACTTCACTGGACAGCGTTGCATTAACTGCCCCACCGGTACGGAAATCATCAACAGCATCGTGGAGACTTACGGCGAGGACAACGTCATCGCAGTGGGCATCCACAGCGGTCCGCTCGGATTCGCAGGCAACTCGAAGACTGTGGGTCTGATGACCGACACCGGCAACGAGTATTACACACGTTGGGACAAGGAGAACAAGATGGGACAGCCTTGGGTGATCTTCAACAGAAAGACTTCGCCGGACAGCCACTACAACAACTGGGCTGCTATGGTGGGCACCATCATCTCTGAAAAGGCTAACCTCTCCGTGAAAATCGCCAACGCATACGATGCCGCAACACGCACACTCACCACAACTGTGGGAGCTGACGGCGTTAACGGAACAGTGAACGGCAAGCTTCAGGTATGGATTGTGGAGGACGGCGTACCGGCTTTGCAGATGATGCCGGACGGAAGCGCCAATAAGGAGTATATCCACAACCACGTATTCCGTGTTGCAGTTAACGGCACATGGGGCGAGGACGTGACCGTAAAGGAAGGCGAGACCACAACAAAGCAGTATCAGTATGTTCTGCCCGAGGCTTGGAATGCAGACAACATCGCCATCGTAGCATTCGTCTACAACGACGGCGGCGTGGAGAACGTAGCCAAGAAGCACCTCGTGGTGCACGAGGGAGAAACTGAAAAGTAAACACACTTAACACATTCAAAAAAAGTAAACTATTATGAAATCAATAAAATCACTTCTGCTCATCGCAGCAGCAATGTTCACCACAGCTTCATACGCTCAGGTGGACAAAACATTCTCTTTCATTGACAAGGACGGCAAGGAAATTCCGAGCGGTACAGTTTGGACAGCCAACCACGTAGAGGAGGATGACTTCGGTGCTGTTCAGGTGGCTGACGAAGTATACGTAAAGAACAACACTAACGAGAGACAAGGTGTAGGCGCTTTTGTTAATGTAAAGAAGATTGACAGTGGCAGCTATCAGATTTGTTTCCCTATGAACTGTATGTCAGGCATCAAGGGCGGCATGACACGTACTGAGGCAGGTGCTATGGATGCCAACCAGGTGAAGCCATTGAAGTCTGAATGGTTCCCTGAGGCAGACGGTGTTTGCGAAGTATACGTTAAGCTCGAGTACTATAACATTAACAAGAACATGTGGGGTATCGAGTCGTTCGAACGCATAGACGATGAGGACCTTGAAAATCCGATGCCTTCCATCACCATCCACTTCGTAAAGGGCGCTACAGCCATCAACGGCATCAAGGACGGTCAGAATGTTGAGGTTACTGGCATCTACGACGCCACTGGCAAGCAGATCCAGACCACACAGAAGGGTCTGAACATCGTGAAGCTCTCTAACGGCAAGACAGTCAAGATTGTCAAGTAAAGAGCAATATAAACAGAAAATTTTCACTATTATTCACCAAATAATTCTATTATTATGAACAGAATTTTACTTTCACTTTGCGCGCTTATGCTCAGTGCATCTGCAGCTAATGCGCAGTATCTGACCTCTTCGGTTCAGTTAAGCAAGCACAACATGGTGACAGCAAAGGCAGGCAACGTAAAGCTTCACAACGTCGTTGATCCTTCACAGGTTAACGTAGCTAAGAAGAGCCTTGCTCCCCAGAAGCTTAACGCCAATCAGAAGACAGTAGGTGTTGCTGGATCAGGCACAATGGCTGGCGGTATCGGTCTTCCTTCTGCAGGCAATAAGGTTAAGGGCGTTTACAACGCAATGGACGCAAGCGACCTCGCTAAATTCAAGGGCGCTAAGATTGTTGGTGCTCGTTACCTCATCTACGCTTCTCTTGGCTCTTCTGCTAACGTAGAGCTCTACACTATCGAGCAAGTGAACGGTAAATCTACCCCTACTCTCTATACAAGCAAGGCAGCTTCTTCACAGAAGGTTTCTAAACAGGACCAGACAACTGGCGAGTTCGACCAGCAGTGGAACGAGGTGACCTTCGATAAGGCTCTTGACGTAAACGACGTTACAAATGGTCTTGTACTTGGTTACACATACACACAGAAGTCAACCCAGAGCGGTGGTAAGTACACAGACGAGTGCTATCCTATCGCAGCTGGTTCGGGCACATCAGGCGTTCTCGCTTATGGTGACCTCGGTCAGGGAACTGGTTGGTACCAGGTTTCTAATGAGTTCGTTATCTGTATCCAGCTCATCGTTGAGAAGGAAGGCGGATTCCCCGACGACCTCAGCATTGCTCAGGTTGCTACCAACCCGATGCTCAAGCCCGACGAGAAGCTTCCGTTCGAGTTCTATGTTAACAACTCTGGTTCTAAGGCATGTACAAACGCTTCCTTCGACGTTCTTCTCGACAACAAGGCAGTAGCAGAGCTTACATTGCCTAAGGATGGTTCTATCAGCGACGAGTATGTGAAGTTGGGTGCAACCCTCGATCTCTCTGAGTACAACCTCGAGAACGGCGCACACGTTCTTGGCGTTAAGGTGAAGAAAGTTAACGGTGAGGATCCTTCTGGCGACACAAGCGACGACGTTGCTGCTGCACAGTTCCGTGTTTACACTGAGACTACTCCTCGTCAGTATAACCTCGTAGAGCAGTTCACCAGCACAAGCTGCGTTTACTGCCCCTACGGTTATGAAGCTCTCCGCGCTCTCGCTAAGAGCCGTAAGGATGTTGCTTGGGTAGCTGTCCATGGTGACCTCGATCCTAACAACCCGGATCCTTACACAAACTCTAATGCAGAGCCTCTGATCGGCTACTCTACATCTGGCTATCCTTCAGCTAACTTCAACCGCTTCAACTTGGGCGGCGACCAGCTCGCTACAAACATCGCTACTGAGGATTATGACGGCTTCGCTACACAGATGGGTAACCTCCTCGACCAGGAGGATGAGATTGCTCCTTCAGTAGTTAACCTCCAGATGGAGACCAACCTCACTGTTGGTGACAACCCCAACCTTAAGGACGCTACTCTGAACATCACCGTTAAGGGTAAGGGTGTTAAGGGTGCTGGCAAGATCCTTGAAGGCGCAACTCTCGGTCTCTACGTTACTGAGAACGGCGTTAAGTCAAAGCAGTACAGCCCCAACGGCTGGATTGGTACATACAACCACGAGAATGTTCTCCGCGTAATCGGTACTCAGGCTCCTTGGGGTGATGTGATCACTTGGAACGGTGACAACTTCGAGATGACTTACGAGGTTACAATTCCTAAGAAGCAGTACAACTACAACGAAAACAAGAACACTCTTAACGCAGTGGCTTTCGTAAGCCTTCCGTTCGTTGTTACAGTTGACGGCAAGAACTACTACAACGCTGACCTCAACAACGTATGGGTTAACCAGTGCCAGTTCCTCGAGCTCCCGAAGGGTCAGGCAACAGCCATCAAGGGCGTTGAGACTTCAGAGAACGCTACAGTCGTAGCTCGCTACGCTGCTGACGGTTCAGAGATCTCTGCTCCTGTTAAGGGCATCAACATCCTCAAGCTCTCTGACGGTACAACACGCAAGGTTGTCGTTAAGTAATAAGACGAAAGAATGTAAGCGGCATCGCCGCATAGCATTGACATAATAAGAAAGGGTTTCGCGATTTAAGATTGCGAAGCCCTTTTTTCGTGTTTAGCCGGGAAGACAGGGTCTTTAGACAGGAAGACATGAAGACATGTTTTTTTTAGACAGGAAGATAATGCAAATCGTATGAGCTGCGGGTTCCGCGGAGCGGGACCTATAATAATGAAACCCACTGCAAGCTGCGAAGCAGCGCAGCTGTGGGTACGTGCGACACCTCCACCCATATAGTTCCCCGAAGGGGGACTGACGCATCCCGTATGATGTTGAGGATGATGGTCGGTCCCGCTTTGCGGAACCAAGAGAGGGTGAGGGGATGCTTATCCCACAGCTGCGCTGCTTCGCAGCTTGCAGTGGGTTTCTGATGTATACGTGTCCCCTCGGGACACGGCTGTAATACGTAATTTTGTACCTGGTGCTAATTGATGTTATGTTATGGGAGGGTGCGTGGCTACGGCGAGACGCCATAGCCTCCTATGTTTGCCTTGTCTGCTGTAATTCAAAATTCGGACACCCGCCCTAAAACCCTAAACAACCTTAAAAATCATACTATTAATCAATAAATTGCATAATTAAGAGACGAAATACCACACTATTTGCAGAATTCTGATTAAATTTGCAGCTAAAAACTATAGATTGGGAATATTTTGAGTAGAATGAAAAGCAAGACCATTAACATAGCAGTGCTCCTCGCGGCACTCTTCTCACTCGTTTCGTGCCTCGACACCAACGACGGCGACTATGTATACACCGACGACAGCGCCGTGACGGCTTTCTCGGTTACCTCAGCCAAGAAGACGGTACATGTCAAGGCAAGCAACGGTGCGGACAGCGTTTACACCACATCGGTGAAGCTCAGCGCATATAAGTTTGTCATCGACCAGCAGCGCTGCGTAATCTACAATCCCGACTCGCTGCCCTACGGCGTCGACCCAACCAAGATTCTCGTATCCGCAAACAGCGTCAATTCCGGTTCACTGGTACTGAAGAGCATGACCAGCGACTCGCTCTCATATCTCAGCACCACCGACTCACTCGACTTCTCTAAACCCAGAGAGCTGCAGGTTTACAGTCTCTCTGGTGCCGCCGTGCGCAAGTATGAGGTGCGCGTAAACGTACATCAGGAACCGGCGGATAAGTTCAACTGGACAAAGCTTCCTAACCCCACAGCCTTCACCAGCGCCCGCGGCGTGAAGAGCTTCGTGGTAACCACAGCGTCAGGCACCACACGCCGCTTCCTCCTCGCTTCCGACGGCACGACGACAACAGTCTACAGAGCCGACGGCGACAACGCATGGACAGCCGCCACACCCAACTTCAATCATCCTCTCGCTGCCGAAACCTACCGTTCCGCAGCCGTAAAGCACGACACACTCTTCGTTTGTGACAACGGCGTGGTGATGGCTACCACCGACGGCAATACATGGACACAACAGACAACTGCCGAGGCTGGCGTGGCACGCATAATCGCTGCAAACCCAATCCGCCTCTACGCATACAATAATGAGGGCGTTATGCTCAGCTCCGACGACAGCGGAAAGACATGGAAGACAGCCTCCATTGACGAGAGCGCTTCGCTTCTCCCCAACGGCGACATAGCTTACGCCACACTTCCCCTCGCCACCAACCCCAATGCTTTCCGCACACTGCTCATAGGCTCCGTGCCCGAAGCAAGCACAACGGCGTTCAGCGTCTGGGGCAAGATAGACGAAGGCACAGCATACAGCGAGAACCAGCCGTGGATGTTCTACGACCATAATTCGCTTAACCGTCATGAACTGCCGCTCTTGCAGAACATCTCTGCCGTGGCTTACGACGGAAAGATAATGGTAATGGGCAACGACGAGCGTGTCTTCCTGCCGAAGTTCTATACTTCATGCGACGGAGGCATCACATGGCAGACCGACTCAGTGGTGACTGCACCAACCGGATTCTTCGTCTCAGGAGCCTATACTGCCTGCGTAGACAGCAACAACTTCCTTTGGGTTGTCAATGGCAATACCGGCGAGACATGGCGCGGACGCACCAACCGCCTCGGATGGAAGAAAGAACAATACGAATATTACGAATAATCATGAAGCAACGCCTTACCTTATCAATGTGCATCCTTGCAGCCGCTTCTGCCCTTAATGCGCAGACCGACGACCAGTATCGCATGGAGATAGGTGTGGGAGCGGGCCTGATGTCGTATCAGGGCGACTTCAACGGCAGCATAATGAAAAACCAGCAGCCGATGGCTTCGCTGGTGTTGCGAAGGATATGGAGCCCGTACATGGGACTGAAGTTCTCGGGTTCGTACGGCAAGCTGAAGGGAACGTCGAAGGACGTCAAGACGTATTATCCCGAACTGAAGGACAATCCGTATGAGTTCAGCCGTTCATTAGTGGACGTCAGCGCCGTATACGAATACAACTTCTGGCCCTACGGCACCGGACGCGACTATCGCGGAGCAAAGCGCCTCACACCTTTCGTCTTCGTGGGAGTGGGTGCAACGTTCGCATCCGGAGGCGACGCAGACAACTGCTTTACCGCCAATATGCCACTCGGCTTGGGCGTGAAATACAAGATAGGACCAAGACTCAACCTCGGAGTGGAGTGGGCGGAGCACTTCTCGCTCAGCGACAACCTTGACGGAAAGAAAGACCCGTACGGCATAGAGAGCACCGGACTGTTCAAGAACACCGACTGCTACTCCACACTGCAGATAACACTGACGTACAGCTTCTCGGCGAAATGCAGGACTTGCCACAACGAGGACGAGTGACATTTATTAATTGTTATTTATTAATTATTATTTATAGCTATGACCCAACAACTCGATATGAACCGCATACCACAGCACATTGCCATCATCATGGACGGCAACGGACGCTGGGCGGCTGAGCGGGGAAAACCACGCAGCTTCGGCCATCAGGCTGGAGTGGATGCTGTGAGAAAGATTACGTCGGAATGTACACGTCTCGGCGTGAAATACCTCACACTCTACACCTTCTCCACCGAAAACTGGAACCGACCCGCCACGGAAGTGGCTGCTCTCATGGGACTGGTGCTCACCTCCTTAGAGGACGAGATATTTATGAAGAACAACGTGCGATTCGAGGTTATCGGCGACATAGAAAGGCTGCCCGTAGAGGTGCAGCAGAAATTGCAGCAGACGATGGAGCATACCGCTGCCAACTCTGCCATGACAATGGTCATAGCTCTTAGCTATTCCTCACGCTGGGAGATAACGAAGGCGGCGCACGACATCGCCTTGGAGGTGGCTGAAGGAAAGCTGAAGGCAGAGGACATCAGCGAAGAGACGCTCTCCGAGCACATGGCCACGGCTTTCATGCCCGACCCCGAGCTGCTCATACGCACCGGTGGCGAAGAGCGCATCAGCAACTACCTGCTGTGGCAGATAGCCTACTCCGAACTTTACTTCACCGAAACCTACTGGCCTGACTTCGACGAGGAAGGACTGCATCGTGCCATCGCTGACTATCAGAGCCGACAGCGCCGATTCGGAAAAACCGAGGCGCAGGTGGAGGAAGAGGAGAAGCAGCAGAAGCCGTAACGACGGCGAATAAGGAACAGCTCCTTATCAGACAAGACACCCGCCACAACATAGAAGATAAAGAACCGAAACCAAGCAAACAAAGATGAATATAAAGAAGGTCTTGACAACTGTATGCGTCATGGCGTGCACAATGGCAGCAATGGCGCAGGACAAGATTCAATATCCCGACATATCGTATGCCGGAACACCACGCTCCGTAACCATCGGAGGCATCGCCGTATCAGGAGCCGATGGCTATGAGGACTATATGCTTACCGGCATCTCAGGACTGTCCGTGGGACAGCAGATTGATCTGCCGGGCGACGAGATAACGGACGCTATCAAGCACTACTGGAAGTACGGACTCTTCTCAGAGGTGTCCATTGCCGTTGACTCGCTCGTACAGGACAAGGCCTACCTCCATATCCACCTACAGATGAGACCGCGTGTCTCTACCATCAACTACGTGGGACTGAAGAAGTCGGAGCGTACGGACATGGAGGAGAAACTCGGACTGCTCAAAGGCGCACAGATTACGCCTAACATGATTGACCGCGCGAAGATTCTTGCCAAGAAATACTTCGACGACAAGGGATTCAAGAACGCCGACATCCAGATTGTCCAGCGCGACGACGTATCGCAGAAAAATCAGGTTATCCTCGACGTCATCATCGACAAGAAGGAGAAGATGAAGGTGCGCAAGATATTCATCGAAGGCAACCACGCCCTTTCTAACACCAAGATAAAGGGCGGTCTGCTCAAGAAGGGAGCTTTCGCGAAGACGCACGAGGCTGGCACTCTGGGCTCGTTCCTCAAAGCCAAGAAGTTTACGCCGGAACGCTGGAAGGCGGACAAGCAGAAGCTTATTGACAAGTATAACGAGTATGGATATCGTGACGCTATGATCGTTTCCGACTCGGTTTGGAACGTCGACGACAAGCATGTCAGCATAAAGATAAAGGTGGACGAGGGCAAGAAATACTTCATCCGCAACATCACATGGGTGGGCAACACCATCTATTCATCTGACTATCTCTCACGCGTGCTCGGCATGCAGAAGGGTGACGTCTACAACCAGAAGCTCATGAACAAGCGCCTCTCTGAGGACGAAGACGCCGTGGGCAACAACTACTGGAACAACGGATACCTCTTCTATTCGCTCCACCCGACGGAGGTGAACATCGTGGGCGACTCCATCGACCTTGAGATGCGTATCTTCGAGGGACCCCAGGCGCACATCAATCACGTACGTATTATGGGTAACGACCGTCTCTACGAGAACGTCATCAGACGTGAGCTGCGTACAAAGCCGGGCGACCTCTTCTCAAAGGAGGCTCTCCAGCGTTCTGCACGTGAGATTGCCTCAATGGGACACTTCGACCCAGAGAAGGTAAATCCGGACGTAAAGCCCGATCCGGAGAACGGAACCGTGAACATCAACTGGGAACTTGAGCAGAAGTCGAACGACCAGGTGGAGTTCTCACTCGGTTGGGGTCAGACCGGCGTCATCGGACGAATCGGTCTTAAGCTCAACAACTTCTCTATGCGAAACCTCTTCCGCAAGAACAGTGAGCACAGAGGATTCCTCCCCATCGGTGACGGTGAGGTGCTTTCACTCGGAGCACAGACCAACGGTACGTACTATCAGTCGTACAACATGTCGTACTCAACCAACTGGTTCGGTGGCAAGCGACCCATTCAGTTCTCTGTAGGCGCTTACTTCTCAAAGCAGTCTGACGTATCGAGCAACTACTATAACAACGGCTACTTCAACAACTATTACAACTATATGTATGGTTACGGTAGCAACTACGGATATAATAACTACGAGAACTATTACGATCCGGACAAGTATGTTAAGCTCTTCGGCGTTTCGCTCGGTTGGGGTAAGCAGCTGAGATGGCCTGATGACTACTTCCAGCTGTCGCTCTCACTGCAGTATACCCGCTATATGATGAAGAACTGGGCTTACTTCCTCATGACCAACGGTAACTCAAACAACCTTAACCTCAGCATACAGCTGTCGCGTACGTCTACTGACAACCAGCTGTTCCCGCGCCGCGGTTCTGAGTTTATGGCGTCAGTGACAGTCACACCGCCTTGGTCAGCATTCGACGGAAAGGACTATGAGCACCTCGCTCAGAACCCCAAGTCGCCCAACTATAACAAGGAGCAGCAGGAGAAATACCGCTGGGTGGAGTACCACAAGTGGAAGTTCAAGGCTCGCACCTACACCGCTCTCACAAGCGGACAGAAGTGTCTGGTGCTCATGACTCGCGTAGAGCTCGGCTTGCTCGGCTCTTTCAACAAGTGGAAGAAGTCGCCGTTCGAGACCTACTACATGGGTGGTGACGGTATGACCGGATATTCTACGAACTATGCAGAGGAGACCATCGGACTTAGAGGTTACGAGAACGGCTCGCTCACCCCGTACGGCGCAGAGGCTTATGCCTACGACCGTATGTCGCTGGAGCTTCGCTATCCGCTCCTCCTCGGCAACACTACCATCTACGGCCTCACATTCGTTGAGGGTGGTAATGCCTGGACAGAGACCAAGAAGTTCAATCCCTTCGACATGAAGCGCTCCGCCGGTGTCGGTGTACGTATCTTCCTCCCGATGGTAGGCTTGATGGGTATCGACTGGGCTTACGGTTTCGACACCGTATACGGAAAGAAGGGCGGCAGCCAGTTCCACTTCATCCTCGGACAGGAATTCTAATGCTAACATAATTTTTTGAAGATATGAGAAAATTAATGTTAATCTGCCTCTTTGCCATTACGGCATTGACGGCAAGCGCACAGAAGTTTGCGCTTCTTGACATGGAGTACATCCTGAAGAACATCCCCGCCTACGAGCGTGCCAACGAGCAGCTCAATCAGGTGTCGAAGAAGTGGCAGGCTGAGGTGGAGGCTCTCAACACAGAGGCTTCCACAATGTATAAGAACTATCAGAACGAGATGGTGTTCCTCTCTGCCGAGCAGAAGAAGGAGCGTCAGGAGACCATCATGAAGAAGGAGAAGGAAGCCAGCGACCTGAAGCGCAAGTATTTCGGTCCGGAAGGCGAGCTCTTCAAGAAGCGTGAGAGTCTGATGTCGCCCATCCAGGAGGAAGTCTACACCGCCGTAAAGGAAATCTCCGAGCTTCGTGGTTACTCCTTAGTACTCGACAGAGCCTCCGACGCCGGCATCATCTTCGGTTCGCCGAAGATAGACATCAGCAACGAAGTGCTGCAGAAGCTGGGATATAATTAAGAAGGCCCAGAAAGGCCCAGTAATGCTCAGACAATAATCAAAAAAACAAAATAAAGAGAAAGAATGAAAAAGCTATTTTTAATGCTTATGTTGTTCATGCCATTGGCAACATTCGCACAGAAGTTCGGTCACGTTAACGCACAGGAAATCATGGCTTCTATGCCTGAGTTCATCAAGGCACGTGGTGAGGTAGAGGCTGCAGCAAAGCAGTACGACAACGACCTCAAGGCTATGCAGGACGAGCTCCAGCGCAAGGCTCAGGACTATGACAAGAACTCCTCTACAATGAACGAGACCAAGAAGAAGGAGACAGAGGAAAGCCTCCAGCAGATGTATCAGAAGATACAGCAGACTGCTCAGGACAACCAGCAGGCTCTCGGCAAGCTCCAGCAGGACAAGATAGGTCCGATCACCAACAAGCTCGTTGACGCCATCAAGGCAGTGGGCAAGGCAGGTGGTTATGTCTATATCATGGACATCACTTCTGGCATCCCCTACATCAGCGACACTCTCAGCAAGGACGTTACCGCAGAGGTTAAGGCCGAGCTCAACAAGACTGCTCCTGCTAAGAAGTAAACAAAAACACACACAACACAGACGAGGCTCGATTCGCGCACTGGCTTCCTGCCTCGCGTAAACGGACAATGAGATGACACACAGTGCACCTCATTGTCCTATTTTTTAACCATTCACCCCAACACACTTTTTCTAACCATTCATCCCACAGATTAATATGAAGAAGACACTGCTGTTTATCATCCTCCTTGCTATGCCGTTGCTGGCAAGCGCACAGATACGATTCGGATATTTCAGCTTCGATGCGATGCTGAAGGAAATGCCGGAGTATGTAAAGGCACAGGCCGACGTGGACAACCTCAGACGTAAATACGACAGTGAGATGAGACGTGCCGAAATGGAGTTCAACTCGAAGTACGAGGAATTTCTTGAGGTGCAGAGCACCCTCGTGCCCACCATCCTCCGCAAGCGTCAGACCGAGCTGCAGGACCTTATGGAGAAGAACGTGGAGTTTCGCAAGGACGCCGAACGCCTTCTCAAGCAGGCAGAGACTGACGCCCTCTCCCCCGTACGCCGCCGTCTCGCAGCAGCAGTAGCAGCTGTGGGAAAGGACCAGGGCTACGCCTTCATCCTGAACACCGACAACGACGCCTGCCCCTACATAAACCCGGAAATGGGAGAAGACGCCACAGAGCTTATCAAGGCTCAGCTAACAAAATAAGGAACCCTAAAAACACAACAGCAATGACATTTCCACAATCGCCAGGCCCCATCGGAGTGTTCGACTCCGGCTACGGCGGACTGACTGTCCTTCACGGCATCCGCCAACTGCTGCCGCAGTATGACTATATGTACCTCGGCGACAACGCCCGTGCGCCCTACGGCTCGCGGTCCTTTGAAGTGGTCTACCAGTTTACGAGACAGGCTGTGATGAAGCTATTCTCAATGGGTTGCCACCTTGTCATCCTCGGATGTAACACCGCCTCCGCCAAAGCGCTGAGGTCCATACAGCAGCGCGACCTCCCCCATCTCGACCCCAACCGTCGCGTCCTCGGCATCATCCGACCCACTGCCGAAACCATCGGCAATCTCACCACGTCGCGTCACGTCGGCATACTCGCCACCGAAGGAACCATAAAGAGCCAGTCGTACAACCTTGAGATAAAGAAGCTCTTCCCCGACATCACCGTCAGCGGAGTGGCTTGTCCGCTGTGGGCAGCCATCGTGGAGGCGGGCGAAGCCGACTCTCCCGGTGCCGACTACTTCGTGAAGAAGCGCATAGACCAGCTCATGCGTCTCGACCCGCTTATCGACACAGTCATCCTCGGCTGCACACACTATCCGCTTCTGATGTCGTCAGTGGTGAAGAACATCCCCGACGGCGTGCGCATCATGGCGCAGGGCAGCTACGTGGCAGACTCGCTCGCCGACTATCTGCAGCGCCACCCCGAGATGGAACAAAACATCACGAAGGGCGGCAAATGCCGATATCTCACCACCGAAAGCGAGGAACGATTCAGCGAGACAGCACGAATATTTCTCCATGAGGATATAACAGTGAGCCACGTAGACCTCACCGACTGAAAAATAACGCCATTATATGTCCCTTATATGCAATACTTTCAGTAACTTTGCATTGAGACTATACAAAAGACACAATAAATTAGGAAAAAGAAAAAAACAACAAAAATAACGACATGTCATTAAAATGCGGTATCGTAGGACTCCCTAACGTGGGAAAGTCCACACTCTTCAACTGCCTCTCCAATGCAAAGGCACAGGCAGCCAACTTCCCTTTCTGTACAATCGAGCCTAACGTCGGCGTTATCACAGTGCCCGACGAGCGACTCACACGACTCGCCGAGATAGTTCATCCGGGACGCATCGTTCCCGCCACCTGCGAGATAGTAGACATCGCCGGACTCGTTAAGGGTGCATCCAAGGGCGAGGGTCTCGGCAATAAGTTCCTCGGAAACATCCGTGAGACTGACGCCATCATCCACGTGCTCCGCTGCTTCGACGACGAAAACATCGTACGTGAGGGCGGCGCAAGCGTAAACCCCGTAGAGGATAAGGAAGTCATCGACACCGAGCTTCAGCTTAAGGACCTCGAGACCGTAGAGGCTCAGCTCCAGAAGCAGTCGAAGATTGCCTCCATCGGCAACAACAAGGACGCCAAGATAGCAGTGTCTGTGCTCGAGGCTTACAAGGAAGTGCTCGAGCAGGGCAAGAACGCACGCACCGTGGAGTTCGAGACAAAGGAGGAGCTTCGCTATGCTCACGACCTCTTCCTGCTCACCTCTAAGCCCGTGCTCTACGTCTGCAACGTGGACGAGGCTTCTGCAAAGGACGGCAACGAATACACACAGCAGATTGCTGAGATAGCCAAGAGCGAGGGAGCCGAGATGCTCGTCATCGCTGCAAAGACCGAGGAGGACATCGCTTCGCTCGAGACTTACGAGGACAAGCAGATGTTCCTTGAGGAACTCGGACTGGAGGAGAGCGGCGTAAACCGCCTTATCAAGAAGGCTTACCAGCTCCTCAACCTCGAGACATTCATCACCGCCGGTGAGATGGAGGTGAAGGCATGGACATACCACAAGGGATGGAAGGCTCCACAGTGCGCCGGTGTCATCCACACCGACTTCGAGAAGGGATTCATCCGCGCCGAAGTAATCAAGTATGACGACTACATCCAGTACGGATCTGAGGCTGCGTCCGCGAGGCAGGCAAGCTCTCCATCGAGGGTAAGGATTATGTCGTTCAGGACGGCGACATCATGCACTTCCGCTTCAACGTCTAACTCCGTAAGGCGTTTTCAATATAAAAGGAAGACATAAACAGATAAAAGAAGGACAATGAACTCACTTCTTAACTACATCGTATGGGATCCGAGCGACACAGCCGTGACAATCGGACCCCTTGCGCTCCACTGGTACTCGTTGTGCTGGCTCGTGGGGCTTGGCCTTGCTTACGTCATCGTGCAGAAGCTCTATAAGGAGGAGAAGGTGAAGGAAGGACTCTTCGACCCGCTCTTCATCTATTGCTTCGTGGGAATCCTCGCAGGAGCACGACTCGGCCACTGTCTCTTCTATCAGCCCGACTACTTCCTGACCAGCCCTACGCACTTCATCGAGATGTTCCTACCCATCCACATCGCCTCTGACGGGTCGTGGAGCTTCACCGGCTTCCGCGGACTGGCGTCGCACGGCGGAACCATCGGTCTGATGCTTGCCCTCTGGCTGTACGTTCGCAAGACACGTATGAACATCTGGCAGGTGCTCGACAACATAGCTATTGCCACCCCTGCCACGGCTTGCTTCATCCGACTGGGCAACCTTATGAACTCCGAGATAATCGGAAAGCCCACCGATGTGCCCTGGGCGTTCATCTTCGAGCGCGTCGACTCGATGCCGCGCCATCCTGGACAGCTCTATGAAGCCATCGCTTACGCCGTGCTCCTCATCATCGGATGGGTTATCTATCGCAAGCAGCCGCAGCGCGTAGGCACCGGATTCTTCTTCGGACTCTGCCTCGCCTACATCTTCACGGCACGCTTCTTCATCGAGTATACGAAGGAGATACAGGAGGCATTCGAGGCTGCTCTGCCCATCAACATGGGGCAGATTCTCAGCATTCCGTTCATCGTCATCGGCATAATGTGCATGAGGGGAGGCGGATGGATGAAGAAATTTAATAATTCAGTAAATAAACATTAATACCTTTACGTATATGAAAAGACAGATTATCACATCACTCGCCCTCGTAGCCTGCATGGCAGCAGGGGCACAGACGAAGATGACGCTCGACCTGACTGGTAAGAACGCTACGTTTTCACTCGACAATGTGAGCAAGATAACATTCTCTGAAGAGGGAATGCTGAACGTATTCGACAAGCTCGGCGCAAGCCAGAGCTTCTCTCTTGACGAAGTTAGAAAGATCAGCTTCGCAGGCGACTTCACTGCCATCGAGAGCACAAAGAATGACCCCGCAGCTGGCGTATCGTTCCAGTTTGACGGCAATGCAGTACGCGTAAACGGACTCGCCAAGACCTCTACAGCCCGTCTCGCATCTGTTTCAGGTGCTTTGGTAGGCATGCAGAAGGTGGACAACGGCAGCACCATCGACGTATCTTCACTCGCAAAGGGCGTGTATGTCCTCACTGTGGACGGAAAGACATTCAAGTTTGTCAAGTAATCCCATCCGCATAATCCCTTTACGCTACTTATTATGAAAACTATTCTACGCAACATGGCTCTCTGCGCGTTTTCGCTATGCTCCATCGCAACCTATGCGCAGCAGGACCGCAATGTTGTGTTCCACATGTCCGACAAGACCACCAAGACGGTGAGTCTTGCCGGAGTTGACAGCCTCACCTTCGAGAAGGCTGTGCGCAATCCGCTCAATCTCGACCTCGATATCCATTCCACTTACGTCAAGATGATTATGACATGCAGCGATCCCAACATGCATTACTACGTGTCTTACCTTGAGAAGGAGGTTTTCGATGCCGAATATCCCACTGACGAGGCTCTCGTAGCCGACGACAAGACGTGGATGGAGGAGATGGCTAAGTCGTACGGCATGTCTTTGTCTGAGATGGTCAGCAGCTTTACTTACACGGGCAACTCCGACGATTATCAGGCAAATCTTCTCCCGGGTCGTGAGTACGTGGTATGGATGCACGGCATGGACGAGCAAGCCAATTCCTCCACTCCGGTCACGAAGATTGCGTTCCGCACAAAGAACGTGGACCGCATTGCCAACACCGTGACGCTGACTGCGGAAAAGACCGCTGAAGGTATCAACGTTACGGCAACGCCGGACGACAAGACGAAGAACTACACTCTCGGATTCTTCCCCACATTGAAGATGCGTGACGAGATGACGGGTGAGCCGCAGGGCACTCGCGACTATATGCAGACCGGCATCAGCTCCGCTCTCTACGACTATCTCGTAAACAACGAGATGCCGCTCTTCTTCGAGAACAATGCGTTCAAGGGTGACACCAAGATCACTTACACCAATCCGAAGGATGGCACCGAATATTACATCGTGGCTGCCTATCTTGACGACGACGCTGCCATCTGCTCAGACATCTCGCAGATAACGGTCAATAAGGACGGCAGTCTGAGTGACGTCACAATGGTAAAGGCTCCCGCAAAGCTCTTCGGCAAGACGGTGCGCAGATATGCAAAGGCGGACGGCATACGCCGTCAGAATTAGGAGTTTTGAGTTTTGATTTTTGAATTGTGCGCCAAGGCGCATTTTGAATTGATAAATAAAGGAGGCTACGGCGGTAAACGTCATAGCCTCCTTTATTTGTATAAGCAGTTTTATATATTGAGCTTGCAGTGCAAACATAGGAGGCTATGGCGTCCCGCCGTAGCCACGCAGCCTACCATAGTAGGTTATCAATCATCGCCGTGTAATACGTAACTTTGTACCACGCCGTGTCCCGATGGGACACGTATCCATCAGAAACCCACTGCAAGCTCCGAAGGAGCGCAGCTGTGGGATAAGCATCCCCTCACCCACTCTTGGTTCCGCGAAGCGGGACCGACCATCATCCTCAACTTCATCGGGGAAGCGTCAGTCCCCCTTCGGGGAACTATATGGGGTGGAAGTATCGCACGTACCCACAGCTGCGCTGCTTCGCAGCTTGCAGTGGGTTTCATGATATAGGTCCCGCTCCGCGGAACCCGCAGCTCATTATATTTTTCCTCCGTAGCAGAGGTCGCCGGCGTCACCGAATCCCGGCACGATATACTTATGCTCGTTCAGACCTGGGTCTACGGCGGCGCACCAGATGGTGGTGTCCTCGGGGAAGGTGCGGCGGACGTGCTCGATGCCCTCAGGCGAAGCAATCACGCAGACCACGTGAACGCGCTTCGGGGTGCCCTTGGTGAGGAGCGCCTTGTAGCCCATCTCCATTGATCCGCCGGTGGCAAGCATCGGGTCGACGATGAGGAGAGTGGCGTTGTCGAGGTCGGGAGTGGCGAGATATTCCACGTGGATGCCCACCTTAGTGTGAGCAGCGTCCTCATACTCGCGATATGCCGAAACGAAAGCGTTGCCGGCGTGGTCGAAGATGTTGAGGAAACCCTGGTGGAAGGGCAGACCTGCGCGGAAGATGGTGCCGAGTACCACCTTGTCTGTGGGTACGTTCACCTTTGCCGTGCCCAGCGGAGTCTGCACGTCGCGCTCCTCATAGTCGAGAGTCTTGCTGAGCTCGTAAGCGATAAGCTCGCCCACGCGCATGATATTGTTGCGGAAGAGGAGACGGTTGTTCTGATAGTTCTTGTCGCGCATTTCTGCCATATACTTGTTGATGATAGAATTACGCTTGCTGAAGTCTATGATTTCCATATAATAAAATAATAAGTTTATTTGGTAAGTATTTTGTTTCAAATTATGCAAAATTACACATAATACGTCTATGTGCCAAAATTTTTGCATAACTTTGTATGAAAGAACAATATAAAAACCAATCAACTATGAAACGCTACTTTACCTTTGCGCTCGCCTTCTGCTTCTGCATGGCGCTCAGCGCACAAAACTTATTCGTAGGTACGTACAACATCCGCAACCATAACTCTTCTGACGACAGCAAGGGTAATGTGTGGACAAAGCGCTGCCAGGTTATCTGTGACCAGATCAACTTTGAGGATCCCGACATCTTCGGTACGCAGGAGGTGCTTGTGGGTCAGCTCCACGACCTGCTGAAGGGTCTTGACGGCTACGGCTACGTGGGCGTTGGACGCGACGACGGTAAGGAGGACGGTGAGTATTCTGCCATCTTCTACAAGAAGGACCGCCTGGAGCTGCTCCAGAAGGGCAACTTCTGGCTTAACGAGACTCCTGACAAGCCGGTGCTCGGCTGGGACGCTGCCTGCGTGCGCATCTGCTCGTGGGGCGAGTTCCGCCAGAAAGAGACGGGCTTCCGCTTCTATTACTTCAATCTCCACATGGACCACATCGGCATTGTGGCTCGCCGCGAGGCTGCCAAGCTGGTGGTGAAGAAGATTAAGGAGATAGCCAAGGGTGCGCCTTCGGTGCTGACGGGCGACTTCAACGTGGACCAGACGGACGAGATTTACGGCATCTTCACGTCGTCGGGCATTCTCGAGGACTCGTACCTTAAGGCTCGTCACCGCTTCTGCGAGAACGGTTCGTTCAACGATTTCCATCCCGAATACACCACCACTTCCCGCATTGACCACGTGTTCCTCTCGCCCAACTTCGAGGTGGACCGCTACGCTCTCCTCACCAACATGTATTGGACAGAGACGGCTGCCGAGCAGCCCGAGCTGAAGAGCACGCAGGCTCCCGGCGAGACATCGTTCCGAAAGAGCACGCTCCGCACCCCCAGCGACCATTATCCCGTGCTGGTGAAGATTAAGTATAAGAATTAGGAATTTAGAATTACGTATTACACACCAATCAGCGCCGTGTCCCGAGGGGACACGCATCCATCTGAAACCCACTGCAAGCTGCGAAGCAGCGCAGCTGTGGGTTTCATTATATAGGTCCCGCTCCGCGGAACCCGCAGCTCATACTCAATCTGCTGGTCGTTCGTGGGTGCGTGGCTACGGCGGGACGTCTAAAAAAGTCAAACAAGCCCTATTCTCTTACAAAACCGCTACTTTAGTGACATCATTCAATTGTCAATGTTGTCTCACTTCGTCCGATACGAGCATTTACTTCGTTCGTTGTGAGCATTTACTTCGTCCGTTGTGAGCATTCACTTCGTTCGGTGTGAGCATTCACTTCGTTCGATGTGAGGTTATTAAAGTGGCGGTTTTGGATAACAAACGCAATTATATTATTTTATCAAAACTAAAAAAATAGGGAGAAAAGGCTAACTGTTGGAGCCTTTTCTCCCTATGTTATGTTAGAACGCTACGTTGAAACCTACGTTAACGCTGGCGTTGGAGCTGAGCGGGATAAACTCCTTGCTCACCTTGCCCAAGATGTGGTCCATGCCGATGAAGACGTTGAAGCCCTTGGGGTGAGCGTTGATCACCCATCCGCAGCTGGCTGTGAAGCTGTTAACGGCGAAGCTCATGCCACCGTCGAGCCAGTCAAGCGGAGCCACGTTGGCACTCACACGGCCCTCGGTCCATGTGTATTTGCCGTTGAAGCGTGTGGTGCTGAGCGCACCGAACTTCAGCTGACGATAGAGCGGGAACACGTATTCTGCGCCGAGGTTCAGCGTGGCACCGATGCCGGTGGTACGTCCGCCCTTGTCGCCCTGGTCAGTAAGGTTGGCGAAGTCGGCTATCTGGTCCGAATACTTGTCGCCCTGACCCTTGAACGAGTTGTCCTTGAGGTTGCCGTTGTCGTCATACTTATTGTAAGAGATGTCGTGGAAACCGCCGAACTCGAAGCTCTCCTGCTTGTTCACAGCCGTCATATTGTTGCTCCAGCTGATGAAACCGAGGTCGAGAAGTGAGGCGCTCACCTGCCAGTCATCGTTGATCTTGTAGACGCCACCGAGGTCGAGAGCCAGACCGAAGCCTCCGATGCCCGGTCCGTCGATGTCGATGTCGTTGACGTAGCGGTATGTGCCCTTGCCTTCCTGCTTATATTCCTTCTCCTCCTGCTGGTAAGCGAATCCCTTCATAGAGATGTTAGCCTCGGCTTTTCCTGACATTGTCCACTTGTTTTCGCCGGTAAGGTCAGCACGTAGGTTGGTGATCTGCACGTCGCCGCGAGCCACACCGAGCAGCACCTTCAGCTTGCCGCCCACGCGCAGCTTGTCGTCAATCTTGCGCGAATGTCCGAAAGCCAGCTGCACGAACGACTGTGCATGCACGTTGATGTCGTCCATCTTGTAGGTCTTGTTGCCTGTGTTCTTGGCAAACTCGAAGAGAGAGTAGGGCAGAGAGGTTCCTACGTTGGTACGCGAGTCGATAGAGATGGTGTTGTAACCGCCGAATGCCTTAAATCCAGCCGACAGCAGCGTGATGTCTACGTCAGCGTTGATGCGGTTGGTGCCTGAAGCGAAACCCGACAGAGCGTCCGATGTGGAGATGTAGGGGTTCATAAACGTGGTCTTCTTCTTGTCGCTGTCCACGCCGTAACGGGGATTGTCGAAGAGCACGTCGCCCAGTCCGAAGTTGCCCTGCGTACGTACGTTTATGTTGCCGAGAGCCGGCAGCGAAACGTAGTTCTGCTCATTGCCGAAGGCAGGGTTCATGTTATGGCGGAACTTATATTCCTCTACGAAGTAGCCCGAATTGAGTCCCTGCGCCATTGCGTTGCAGCCCACGGCAGCAAGTGAGGCGGCAAGTATGTATTTTCCTATTCTTTTCATTTAATCTGTGGAATTGTCGTTATTAGTTGAAGTCTGCGATAATCTTACCTACGAGTCTCACCTTGATGTTTCGTGCGGTGAGCGTGTGCTTGTAAGCGTTGATGGTCTTGCCGACGATGGTCTGTGCGTCCTTCTCGCCAGCTGCAGCCGTTACGCGGAAGACGATGCCGTCCACGGTCTTCAGAGCGCCCTTCTCGTTCTCGCTCAGCTTGATGGTCACGGGTGTCACCACGGCTTTCTCGCCGTCCTCAGAAGCCTTCACGGAGTTGGATACGTCCACGCGGATGCGATGTTGCGGAATCTCCTTGCCGTTGACGTCGATGGCGAATGCGCTTACGTTAAGGTAAGCCGGCATCTTGTTCTCCACCTCCGTTGTCATCTCGATGTATGCGCCCTCAGCAAAGCTGAACTTGTCGATGTCCTCGTTCCATCCGTCTATGGAGTCGGTGTAGACAATCTGTGCGCCTTCGTCGAAGGCAAGCGGTGCTGACATATATACGTCAGCGTCGATGGTGTATTCCTTGCCGAGCTTCACGGTGCTCACACGCTTGCTGTCAGCATGCACCTCAGCCTCGCAGTTGATGCGGTGCGGAATCTTCTTTACGATGTCAGAGAGGTTGCTTACCACCTTCACCTGGTCATACTTAGTCTCGTCAATGCCTTCCTTGTGCTTGCAGATGCATACGCGTGTTACGGCATTTGGCTTGACGTTGAGTCCGTCAATTACCACCTTGGCCATCTCGTTGCCGCGTTCGTCCTCAGCTATGAGGGTGGCTTTGGCGACGCCAGCCACGTCGATGTCGCTTGTGGCGGTCAGTTCGATGACGGGGTTATAGAGATTGATGGTCACGTCCTTGTCGGTAAGGAAGTCGGGCACGTCGTTGATGTTCACGTTGCCGAGGTCTTCAAGGTCAAGGTTCGGGTTGAACTTACCCGTAGTCTCCGTAACTCTGATGGCTCCCATGGTCATCTTGGCAGACATATAGAGGTTCTGCAGCGAGTTTCCCTCCTTGTTCACCTCATCAAAAGTGATGCCGAGGAGCGCCACGCCGTTAAGGTCGATGCTTCCGTCAGCTTCGCCTACGCCCGGTGTGAGTACTACGCTGTTCTGCTTTGTCGGCTTGGTGGTGAAGTCGATGCTGCCAACAGTGGCCTTGATATTGATATTGGCTGAGCTGGAGATGTTGCGGAATGTGATGATGCCCATCTCTGCATCGTATTCGGGCTGCGAAGGCGAGCACTTGCCGATGTTGAGTTTAAGGTATGACGGGATGGTTACGGTCATGGTCTTGAAGGTGGGGATGACCTTCTTCAGTTCTGCTGTCACGTTCACGTGGATGTTGATGTCAGACGCTGTCTTTGCAGAGATAAGCTCACGGATTTCGTAGGGCACGTTGCCACGATACTGGAATTCGGAAGCCTCACCCTCCACGCTTGCTGTCTTGCTTAGCTTGGTGTGTCCAGCCGACTTGCGCCTGGTCTGCATCAGAGAGCTTTCGGGAATCTCAATCTTGAAGTTGTTGTTAACCTTAGCCTCTTTCACCAGCACCTCGTCAATGCTCGGATGCGATGGCTTTACGTCGTCGCTCTGCTTGGAGAACATATAGTCACCGTTCTCTGCTATGGAGATGAAGTCACTGTTGTTCAGATCCAGGAGGTCGTCAAGCACGATGTTCTCCGTGCTGTTGGTGGGAAGCTGCAGGCCGTCGCCACCGATTCCGATGGTCTGATCAATGTTCGACAAGTCGAAGTCGCTGTCCGTACAGCCCGAGCCAACGGCTAAGAAGCCGGCTGCAAGCATACAGGCAACAATTCTGGATTTGTTGATACCTTTGTTCATAAGTTCATTATAGATTTTATATTAAGCAATATGTGTATGAATCAAATAATAGGCGTATCTTAATCTTATCTTATATTTCGCATTGCAAATTTAGTGCATTTTGTCTGAATACACAATAAAAATAGTATAATATTTAAGTACAATTTTATGCTTTTCCCTTAAGCGAAAACAAAAGCCGTGGGCATGAACCGAAAGTCAGCGTCGCTGTCTTTCAGTTCTTGTCCACGGCTTGAAAGGTATATTAGAAGTTATAAAACTTCTTTACTTTGTAGGTGTGAAACGCAGGGTGTAAGAATATGATCCCCATGACGGGCAGGTGTACTCGCTCAGACAGCTGTCGCCGCCGCATGAGTTGTTGCCGAGTCCGCGCTGGAAATAGTCGAAGTGGGCGTAAATCTGCGGGTCACGAGAGAGGTCGTACCAGTGGAGCTGTGAGTTCCACATTGAGTCGCCGTACGTACACCAGCGTGTTTCGTCATAATGACCGAGCGAGAAGCTCACCTGTCCCTCCGTCTGCACGTTGAGGCTGAGTCCGTTGGTGAGGTTGCGGAGCGTGAGGTCGCGCAGGTCCTGATGGTCGCCGTAAGTCTGCGGATGAATCATCTCGTCCACCATGTCGTCCACGGTGGTTTGGTAACGTCCGAGGAACGAGCCGGTTTTGCGGTCAGAATAGTTCGACCACGGGCCGCGTCCGTAATACTCCACGTCCTCCATTCCCTCTGCAAACTGCATTCCCAGGCCCATACGTGCGAGGTTGCCGCTGGGCGAGAAGGTCACCTTCATGTCAATGGTGGCGTCCGCATAGAACGTATAGTCGATGGTGTATGAGCATGAATATGCGTAGCCGCTTACTGACATTGTGGCGTTGTTGCCGCTTTTAGCCAAGGCTCCGGTTACGGAAACGCTGGTGGAGTTGGTGAAGTCGGGCGAGAAGTTGCGGTCGTTGTCCACCTTGCGGTAGCTGTTGAAGTCGGGACCTTGAGCGATGATGTTCTCGCCGTCGAATGTCCACGATGTCATCTTGCCGTTGGCGAAGCTCATTGCGAACGCCTTGCCGTCAGCCGTTGTTCCGCTTACGGTCTGTCCGCTTACGCTTAGCTGTCCGCCCTCAGCGTTGTGGCTGGCGAGTGACGGGCGTTTAACCAGCTCAAACTGGTCTTCTGCCACGGCGTAACCTTCCTCTGCCCACAGTGTCTGCTCCTTGAGCTGCAGCTGCACGTTGACGAGCCATTCGGCGTCGTTGTCGGTCTCTGCCTTGATGGGGAGAGTGACATCGGCTGACAATCCGGCTGCTATGTTAGGCATCTGAGCCGTTCCTTCCTCCACGAGGCGTCCGTCACGCAGCACGCGATAAACGAGGCGATAAGCGTCGAGCGACGCGAAGGAGTTCTTGTTCTTTATGGTTACGATCTTTCCGTCGTAGCTTGAGAAGCTTATGTTCTGATAGACATGCTTCACCTCAGTAAGCTTTCCGGTCCAAGCACGGTCCGGAGTGATGATGCCGTTGTTGAGGAAGTTGCCCTGGAAGCCCTGACCTACGCCCGACGGCGAGTTATAGTCGTAGCCCGAAACCCAGTAGTTCATTCCGTTGACATCCTTCTTCTCGCCCTTAAGCAGACGCTCGGGGTCGTATAAAGACTGGTCAACCCAGTCCCAGATACATCCGCCGGTGATGCCTGAGCTCTTCTCGATGATGTCCCAGTATTCCTTAAGGTTGCCGACAGCCTGACCCATTGCGTGTGCATACTCGCAGATGAAGTAAGGCTTGCCGCTGTAACCGTTGCTGCTGCCCGATACGTTAGATACGGTGGGATACATGCTCGAACCGAGATCAGAGTACGACATGTTGCCCTCATAATGGATAAGACGGTCGTCGAGGCTCTTCATCTCAGAGTAAGCTGTTGAGAAGTTGCTTGCCGAACCGCACTCGTTGCCCATCGACCAGAAGATGACGCTCGGATGGTTGCGGTCGCGCATCACCATGCGAACCTCGCGGTCGAGGATGGCACCGTTCCAAGAGTAGTTGGAAGAAAGGTTCTGATTGTAGTGGCACTCCACGTCAGCCTCGTCCATCGTGTAGATGCCGAAGGCGTCAAACATGGCGTACATCTTAGGCTGGCGCGGATAGTGAGATGTGCGGACCGTGTTGACGTTAGCCTGCTTCATCAAAGTAATGTCGCGGAGCATTGTCTCGGTGTCGATGGCACGTCCGTATTCGGGATGTGTGTCCTGCGTGTTGACACCCTTGAAGAACACGCGCTTGCCGTTGATATATATAAGGTTGCCCGACTTTGTGATCTTGCGGAAGCCGTACTTTGTGGAGAACACCATCTCGTCTGCGCCATCGGCATCAGCCTGACGCACCACGACGGTGTAGAGATAAGGATCTTCTGCGCTCCAGGGATGGAGAGCGGAAAGGTTAGAGAGCTTCACGTCGAGCGATTCGTTGGCGCTGCCCTGGTAAGAAGCCGAGCCGGTGGCTACGGTCTTGCCGTCAGCGTCAAGAAGCTCCACGTTGAGCTGCTTCTCAGTCTGCACAGCGTCACGGTTGTCCACGGTAAGCTTCACGTTGAGCTGTCCGCTTGTGGCGTCGTTGCTGAGCGAAGAAGTGATGTAATGGTCTGAGACGAACACCTTCGGAGTGGCTACGAGATAGACGTCGCGATGGATGCCTGAGAGGTGCCACATGTCCTGACCTTCGAGGTACGAACCGTCGCACCAGCGATATACGCGAACCGAAAGCTGGTTGTCGCCAATCTTCGCAAACTCGGTGATATCGAACTCCGCGTCGTTGTTCGAGCCTTGCGAATATCCTACATATTTGCCGTTCACCCATACCACGGCAGCGCTGTATATGCCGTCGAAGTGGACGAAGAGGCGCTTGCCGTCCCACGACTGGGGAATGTTGAACGATCGGCGATAGAAGCCCGTGGCGTTATTGTCCTCCACACCGTAGTAAGAAATACCCTGATTGGCGTTAGGAGGATTGTTGCTGAAGGGATAGCCCACGTTGGTGTAGACGGGCTTGCCGTAGCCAGCCATCTCCCATGACAGCGGCACGCGGATGTCGTCCCATGCAGAGTCGTCGAGGTCAGCGTCGAAGAAGTCGGATGCGCCGGGACCTGAAGTGGTGCCGGGGACGTACTTGAACTTCCATGTGCCGTTGAGCAGCTGTGTCTGCGCCTTCTCCGGAGTAAGCCAAGGCTTGGCGTAGTTGGCGTCCGCCTTCATGTCCGCTACGCTGGCGTAGGGGATGAAAGTGGCGTGACCGTCCTCTTTATAGTCAGCATACTTGTTCTGATTGCTTATCCATGACGCGTCAAACTTACGTTCGGTGGCAGTTCCGCCGCCTCCGCCGCCACCGCCGGATCCGCCTTCAACGTCCTCAAGCGACACCTCCTTGTATGTAGCCCATGAGCGAGTGTAGCCCTGCGTGCTGCCGTAGAGGATGTTGGAGAGGTTGAGAACGCCGCTGATGGTGGTCGCGTCGCAGCGCTTTGTGCCGTTGACGTACAGACCGTCGCTCTTCAGCTCGATGGTGGTTTCGCCGGAGATGCCTGAGATATCCTCGCGGTGAGTCTGCGAAGTGTTGAAGCAGTTGATCTGGAGCGATGACGAACTCTTGGTATAGAAGAGATGTATGACGTAAACGCCGCCCCATCCGTTGGCGCCTTGCAGGTCCTCGCCGATGGAGAGCACGTTCTCGTGCTGTGTGGACGACTGGCAAGTGCTGAGGTTGAGCACCGCCTTGAACGTCTGCTTCTGGAAGTTAATGGCGGTGCTTCGTGTGAACGACTCGCCGTTGGGAGTATAGTCTTTTAGTAGCGACGTGCGTGCCGACATTGATAGCGTCATGCCGGAGAGAAGGCAGATGAGCGCTATGACGGTGGCGAATCGCTGTCTGAATATGTGTATCATAAGTGTATGATTATGGATTTGTTAGATTAGTTACTTGGCATGCTTCTTTCCGCCAACCACGTAGACACCGTGCTGGAGACGCTTCGCTGCCTTCTCGCCGCTGCCTACCTTCTGTCCGCCGATGGTGTAGATGTCGCCTTCTGGAGTTGTTGTGGTGATGGTGCCGATGCCGGTGGTTCCGTCAAGGCTCCAGCAGTCGATGACGACGTCAAGGTAAGATACATAGTATGCACTCATGGCGTCCACTACATAGCCATTATCTATCGGCTCTACGGCTGAAGTGTTGGGGTTGAGGGCGTAGCCGAAGTTAGGTTTGGTGACGGAAAGTGTGCCGTAGAATGTGCCGCCGTTGACGGGAACCGTCTCTGCCTGAGAAGCGAAGGTGAAGTTGTCCTCAAGCAGATATTCATTGTTCTCTGTCGGCTTCATCACCTTTATGATGCAGGGCACGCCAGCCTTGAGGCTGTGCGATGTGACGAACTGCAGTTCGTTGGCGTTCTGAGCCTTGAGCTCTGCCACCTGCACGTCGTCGCCGAAGAGCTGCTTGAGCTGTGTTTCGGTAAGATCGACGGGCGAGCAGAAGGTGGCCCACTGACCGGGCTGGAAGGTGCGGGTGATGCTGACTACGGCATATCCGTCGCGCGGATTCTCGTATGTCTTGCTGTTCTCGTCGAAGCCGTAGAGTGGGGGAGTGTCTTCTCCTGTGTATACGAGCTTCCATTGAGCTGCCTCAAACTGTGCTGATGGCTGCTGTGGTACGGCAGCGATACGTCCGAGCGCTTCGTTCTGATAAAGATAGAGCGATGCGCTTGCCTCCGTGTTGCGGCTTGCTATGGCGTAAACGTCCTTCTTGCCGTTGACTGGCTCGATGCGCCACTGGCTGAACTTGTCCGTTTCGAGAGAAGGTGTGCCGTAGAGGTCGGCATGCCATGTTCCGTCAGGTGATGTAAGACGGAAGAAACCGGGTGTGTTGGTGTCGTTGACGGCTTCCAGCGTAACGTCCACCTTTTCTCCTCCGAGTACGAGGCGTCCGTTCTCAATGCCGAGAAACTGCTTCGTGCCCACATTGTAAAGGTTGTACGTGGCTCCCGATACGGGTGCCGAGCCCTTGTATTCCTGCGCCGCGACATTGGCTGTCATGGTGCATGAAAGCGCAAGGACAGTAAGTAAGGTTTTGTTCATATCGTTATATAATAGATGTAGTTATACGAGTATAGATATATGTATGTTTTCTTAATAGGTTTATTGATATAGGTGTATACACTAATAGCCTTATGGGTATGATGTTGCTGAGTTTGTCAAGATGGTTTTTAGTAGAATTATCTGCAAAGATAACGCTTTTTTTTGCAAATTACAAAAAGCAGATACGGATTAGGTTGATTTTTCTGATTCCTGTTTAATGAATCAAAATAAATCAGCCTAATCCGTATTAGCCTATAAATAATAATTAATAATTACCAATTAATAATTAAATATTACGCTTCGCGCTGTCTTGTTCCCATGCGGGCTTCCACAACGTTCACCACGTAATCGCCGAGCTTTTCGCATTCTGACACGATGTCCATATACATTGTGCCCATGGCGTAGGTGTACTTATGGTCGTTTACGTCGTTGATGTTCTGTGAGCGGAGCTGGTTGCGATAGTTGTTTATCTCGTTCTCCACGTTAAACGAACGGTTGACATCGAGCGAGTCCTTGCGTCCGGTCAGCATGATGTCCATCTGGGTGAGCGAGTCGTCAGTAAGCTCGAACATCTGATGGAGGTGCTCATACTGCTTATCTGTGAAGTCCTCCTTGCCCTTAAACTTGCGGCTCATGGTGCGTGCGATGTTATAGCAAGAGTCGCCGATTGATTCCAGTTCTGATATCTCGCGGAGCATAGCACGAATCTTCGCCTTAGTTTCGTCAGAGAGGTGGGCGTCCGATACGTTGTCGAGGTAATTGGCAATCTCAATCTCCATGTTGTCCGAGATGCTCTCATACTTTTCTATACGTGTGAATAGCTTCGTGAAAGCCGTTTCGTCCTTCACGCCGAGCAACTCTCTTACCATGCCGAACATACGGTGGATGCGCTCTGCGAACGACTTGATCTCCTTCTGTGCCTCCAGTACGGAAAGCTCCGGAGTCTTCATGATAGACGTGTTGCCGATGTAGCGCAGACGGAAGTCGTCCTCGTTCTTTGTGGCTTTCGGCTTGATGATGTAGCATACCAGACGCTCCATCTGCGGGATGAGCCAGATAAGCACGGCGGTGTTGCAGACGTTGAAGGTGGTGTGGAAGGCAGCGAGAACCACGGAGAGGCGCGATACGTCGATGTGGTCAGCGTGCGGGTCGACACCCACGAAGCCGCAAACCATGTCAATGAAGGGATAGAATCAGCACAACACCCAGATAACGCCGAAAACGTTAAACGAGAGGTGGGCGAGAGCGGCACGTCGAGCCTGCGTATTGGCTCCCATGGCAGCGATGTTGGAGGTGATGGTGGTGCCGATGTTCTCACCGAGCACGAGGGCTATACCCATATAGATGGGGAGCACGCCTGAAGAGCAGAGCACCATGGTGATGGCCATGAGAGCCGCTGACGACTGCATGCAGAAAGTCAGAATCGTACCGATGATGAGGAACGAGAAGACGGTCAGGTAGCTGTCCTTGTCGAAAGACGAGAAGAAGTCGATAACCGTCTGGTTATGACTGAGGTCCATTTCCTTTCCCGTAGCGCCGAGTGTGGAAATGGCAAAGAACATGAATGCGACGCCGAAGAGGAAGTCGCCTACGTAGCGTTGTTTCTTACGATAGATGAGCAGCAGGGCAATGAAGAAAACGGGGAACACGATGTTCGCCATGTTGAAATTGAAGCCCAGTGTCATAATCCATGCCGTGAATGTAGTGCCGATGTTGGCTCCCATGATTACGGAGATGGCCTGTGCCAGTGTGAGCAGTCCGGCGTTGACAAACGATACGGTCATCACCGTCGTGGCTGTGGACGATTGCACAGATGTAGTTACGAACATACCGGTCAACAGACCGGTGAAGCGGTTGGTAGTCATGGCTCCCAGGATATGGCGCAGCTGCGAGCCTGCCATCTTCTGGAGTGCCTCACTCATCACCTTCATACCATAGATGAGGAGGGCAAGTGAACCAATAATTTTAAAAAAAATCCAAATCGACATATTTTTAATTTTATTTATGTGTCTGTAGGCGCATTGTGTCGAGAAAACGGAGTATCTTTGGAAAGTTAACCTATAAACATTATATGAAAATGAAACAGTTAATACAAATCCGTTGCAAAAATAATAAAAAATCTTTAAAAGTGGAAACGGGAAGTACACTTTCTGACATTTTTAATCATTTAAATCTCAATATGACATATCCGCCCATCAGTGCCAAAGTGAACAACAAGGTGGAGGGTATGCACTATCGCGTGTATAACTCGAAGGATGTAGAGTTCCTTGACCTCACCACTCCCTCCGGTTCGCGTGCTTACACCCGCTCGCTCTTCTTCGTGCTGTGCAAGGCTGTACACAAGCTTTTCCCCCAAAGCTCGGTGATAATAGACATCCCCGTGTCTAACGGATATTACTGCGACCTGCGCATCGGTCGTCCCGTCACCAAGGAGGACGCTGACGCCATCCGAACGGAGATGCAGAGCATCATTTCTCGCGCCATGCCCATCCGACGCCATGAGGTTCCTACGGAGGAGGCTATAACGCTGTTCGAGAGTATGGGATATCACTCGAAGGCTCTGCTGCTCCGCACTACGGGCAAGCTCTATACATATTATTATGATATCGGTGGCTTCGTGGACTACTTCTACGGCACGATGCTCACCAACACGGCGCAGCTGACGCTCTTCGGACTGGAGAAGTATTACGATGGCTTGCTGCTGCGCATCCCCTCGCTCTCCGACCCCTCACGCCTCGGCGACCTTATACGTCAGGACAAGATGTTCGAGATATTCCAGGAGCATCACCGCTGGCAGCGTCTGCTCGACATGTCGACGGTGGGCGAGTTTAACGAGGCGGTGGCAAGCGGACACGCCACGGAGATTATAAACGTGTCGGAGGCGTTGCAGGAGAAGAAAATTGCGCACATCGCGGAGGAGATAGCCTCACGTCCTGAGGTTAAGATGGTGCTCATCGCCGGACCTTCGTCGTCGGGAAAGACCACGACGTGCAAGCGTCTGAGCATACAGCTGGTATGCAACGGCATTCGTCCCGTGCCCATCTCGCTGGACGACTACTTCGTGGACCGCGAACTGACACCGCTGGACGCCAATGGTGCGTACGACTATGAGTCGCTGCACGCTCTCAACCTTGAGCTTCTCAACCGTCAGCTTGCGCAGCTGTTCCGTGGCGAGGAGGTGGAGTTGCCGCGTTACGACTTCATCACGGGCAAGAGCAAACCGAGCGGTCAGAAGATGAAGATGCGTGAGGGCGACATCCTCGTGGTGGAGGGCATCCACGCTCTCAACCCTGAGCTGACGGCGCAGATACCTGACGCTCTGAAGTATCGTGTCTACGCTTCTGCGCTGACCACCATCCTTCTGGACGAACACAACTACATCCCAACCACCGACAACCGTCTGCTGCGCCGCATCATCCGCGACGACAAGCAGCGTGGCTGCTCTGCCCGCGACACCATCAGTCGTTGGCAGTCGGTAAGAAACGGTGAGAACAAGTGGATTTTCCCGTATCAGGAGAATGCTGACGCCATGTTCAATACGGCTATGATATACGAGTTGGCTGCCATCAAGACGCAAGCAGAACCGCTCTTGGAGCGTGTGCCGGAGAACTGCGAGGAGTATGCTGAGGCTTACCGTCTGAGAAAGTTCCTTAGCTACTTCAAAGCCATCGACCACAGTGTTCTGCCACCGACGTCGCTGCTGAGAGAGTTCTTGGGAGGCAGCTCGTTTACATATTAAGACAAGCAGACATCCCTTAGACATGGAGACATGATTATCAGACAAGAAGACATGTAGACATGATTTTTAGACAGGAAGACATGATTTTTTAGACAAGAAGACATGAAGACATGTTTTTTAGGAAATGGGACAAACATAGGAGGCTACGGCGAGACGCCATAGCCTCCTAAGTTACACAAAAAAATCCCGACTCCTTTTTGGAGCCGGGATTTTTTTTGTAATTATCGTTTATTTCTTACTTGATCACCTTAACAGTCTTGCCGTTAGCGAGGCGAACGATGTTGACGCCCTTCTGGAGAGAGTTAACCTTTGCACCACCTACAGTGTAGATGCTTGTGATGTTGTTGGTGGTGTTGTTAACGGTGTTGATGCCGTTTGTAACGCCATTGCCGAACTCTGCGTGAGCTGCACCACTCGGGATGTCGATGTCGTATGTAGCTGTGAGGTCCTCACCGTTGAGAGTACCGTTGAACTTAACAGCAACTTTGCCGCAACCCTCATAGAAGCCACCGATCTCAGCCTGTGTGTCAGCTGTGAGAGAGATTGTGCCGTCCTCAGCCTCTGTAGCTGTAGCAGTGAACTGGATGTCACCTGCAGGATCGCCTTCGCTGTCGCTGAGGTTCTTGATGATGACAGTGTATGTGCCGTCGCCGTTGTCAGAGAGCTGGATTTCCTGAGCCTCTACGAAACGCTTTGCGCCCGGAGTCTCCTCGTCCATGCTTGCGTATGTATACATAGCAGGAGCTGTGTAAGTTACGAATACCGGCTCTTCCTTCTTGTTGAGGTTGATGAGCTTGATGCTCTTATAGAGAGCGTTGGTGAACTGGCTGTTCTCGAGTGAGCCGAACATTACCTCAGTAAGGTCGAAGAAGCCCTCAAGCTTCTCAGCAGGGATGATAACATTGCCATCGACGGTCAGACCCTCAGCCTTAGAAACCTCGATAGTAACGTTCTGCTTGTCAGCGATGCTAACAGTAGTGTTGTTGTTACCGTTAGAGCACTGGTAGTAAGCCTTGAATGTAGAGTTCTGCTCTGAATATACGTGGATGTTGTTAGCGAAGCTTGATACATCCGGGCCAAGGCCGAAGATGTCCTCTACTGCTGATGTGCTGCAGCCAGTAACGTCAAGTACAGCCTGGAACTTCTGAGTCTCCCAGTCAATCGGAGTGGTGAATGAGAAGCCTGTTCCGTCAGCCTGATAGTTCTCCTTGAGCACTACGTCCTCTACTACGGGCTCTGCGTACGGGTCAGAACCGTATGCGTAGGTAAGCTGGTCAGCGTTGTCGCTCTTTGCGATGAAATAGATGTGTTCTACGTCGTCCTTAGTATAGAGGTAAGCAGTAACGTCGAAGTTGTAAACCTGCATGCCGTCGTTCTCTGTGTATGTGCCCTCATAGTATGTTCTCTCTGTAGCGGGATCATACTTCTGGAGGAGACCGGTGAACTTGTGGTTAACCTCGGGGAATTCTACGTTGAATGTGCCGTCAGACATCTCAACGAAAGAAGCGGGGAAGTCCTTGAATGATGAAGACTGGAGTTCTCCGTTTTCAATGTAAGACATTGTGAATGTATCAGTGAAGTCCTTTGTGCTTACTACTGTAGGCTCTGGATCGGGCTCTGGATCAGGAGAAGCAACTGCCTCACCCTTGAAGGTGATGTGCTCCAACTCTGTCATGTTCACACCCATATAGCGGATGTAGAGGTCGATTGACTCGTTGGTAACAGTACCCTTGATCTGCTGCCAGTAGAGGCTCTGTACTGGAAGACCGTCCATTGTAGCGTCTCCGGTGATTTCGCCAAAGTAGTAGTCGCCAGTGTTGAAGCTACCGTCTTCTGCCACATCACTCTTGTAAACCACTGTGTAGGCAGGGAAAGCATAGCCGTTAAAGCCATTGCTCTTCACCTCGAACTTAAGACCTTCGTCCACCTTGGTGACTGTTATCTCACCCTCTGCGGTGGGATAGTCGCCCAACTTGTCACCCCATGTGCCCTTGAATGTGACACCCGTGGTGAGGTCTGCTGCCATTGCAACGACAGCAAGCATTAAGAAAGATAAAAGAGATAAAATTTTCTTCATAATGAATCCTTTCTTTTTGTTTGGTTAATGATTACTTGTGTGATTTAGTATATTTCTGCTTATTTAGTGTATACTTTGCTTATATTGATGCAAAGATATAAAATATCATTAAGATAAAAAAAGAATTTCTGCTTATTTTTTTATAAAAACTATAAGGACTCGTGGACATATAATAGGAGCTGTGGGCATTAGCTTTCCGCTTCGCGCCGCTGACTTTCAGTTCCTGCCTACGGAATTACATGCAAACGTAACAAACTTAGGAGGCTATGGCGTCTCGCCATAGCCTCCTAAGTTTAGTCTTTTCTTCTCTTTTTATTAGTTTTGATTTTCCTCATTTTTAATTCAATATCCAGTCCACCTTGTCAGCGATGGTGATAGGATCGATGGACGTTAGGCAGGCGTAGTCGCCGCGTTGGCAAGGCTTGTTGCCGTAGATGGAGCAGGGGCGGCAGGGAAGGTCAGCCTGTATGCAGTCTTCCGGTCGCTGGTTCCATCCGAGGAAGCCGGCGTAAGGATGCGTCTCGCCCCAGACGCTGATGACGCGTGTGCCCGATATGGCAGCGAGGTGCATGTTGCCGCTGTCCATCGACACCATGACGTCGAGGTGCGACATCACCACCATCTCTTCCTTCAGCGAGTGAAGAGCCTGCGAAGCGTTGGTGCAGTTGTTATAGCGTTCGCACCATGCGTTGAGGACGGCATGCTCTTTTTCGCCGCCTCCGAAGAGGAATATGCGGCAAGAGGGATGGCGGCGCGATATCTCCTTGATTAGTTCTTCCGTCTTCTCCGTGGGCAGAATCTTGCCCTCATGGGCGGCGAACGGCGCTATGCCAATCCATTGCTGGAAGTTCTTCTTCTCCCCGATGACATCGGAGAGCGGACGCAGATTGCCTCCCTCGGGCGGGAAGATGGACGTAAACTCCAGTTTCACGGGATAGCCGAGTCGGCTGAGCACGTCAGCATAACCCTCGAAGGACGTGGGCAGCTGGCGCATCGTCTTCTTGTTCTGCGGTGCTGTCAGCTGACGTCGTTCCGAGCGGTGCTTGTTGAGATGTTCCACGCGGTAGTTGGCGAGATTGAATCGCATGCGCAGATATGAAGACCGCAGGATGTTGTGCATGTCGGCAATGGCAGTGAAGTTCTTCGCAATGAGACGGCGGTAGAGAGCGTTGAGTCCCTTTACGCCGTGATATTCCCCCTTGAGGTCTGCCTCCATGAATCCCACGTTGGGAGCCATCTCTTCGAAGAACGTCCTGGCGAAGGGTCGGCTCAGAACCGTTATGCGCAGGTCTGGATATTGTCTTGCCAGGGAGCTGACGACGGGCACGAGCATTGCCACGTCGCCGAGCGCCGAGAAGCGCATTATCAGGAGATGCTCAGTTTTCATTTCTTATTATTTCTTGTAGAGTACGGGATTCGTTGACGGGTCGTTATACATCTTCATCTGGCGATACACCTTCATATACTTGCGTCCAGCCTGGATGTCGTCAAGGAGCTGGTCGATGGCGAGCGAGAGGTCTTTCTGCTGCTCGAGGAGCACCTGCAGCTTGGCTCCGCACTTCTCGCGGTGCTCTGGCGTGGCGTCGGTGCGCTCAGCCTGCTCGCGCATGTGATAAATCTTGAGTGCGAGGATGGAGAGGCGGTCAACGGCCCATGCCGGGCTCTCTGTGTTGAGGCGTGCGTCGGGCAGAATCTGTACGTCGCTGTATTTCAGGCGGAAGTATGAGTCGATCTGCTCTACGAGGTCCGTGCGGTCCTGGTTGGAGCGGTCGATGCGGCGCTTCAGCGAGAGAGCCTCCACAGGATCGATGTGCGGATCGCGGATGATATCCTCAAAGTGCCACTGTACGGTGTCAATCCAGCATTTCAGGTAGAGACGGTTCTCTATCTCCTCACGCTCGTAAGGATTATTGATAGGTGTCTCGATGTTGTCCTTGATATGATAGTCACGGATGGCTTGATTGAAGATGTTGTTGCAAAGTTCTGAGAAAGTCATATTCGTTGTTTTTATTTTAATATTTGATTTAAGGGTGTTGTTCGGGTTTTTAGATTTTACAAATGTAGAACAAAACCTTGGAATAGCCAAGGAAAAGCGTTGTTTTTTTGTGCCTTTCGTCTTATTGTGTGCTTGTGTGCGCAGATATCAGAGTTTTCTTATGATGGTAAGGCCGTCACGGAGCGGCAGTATTACCTGCTCCACGCGCTTGTCCTCGGCGATGTGGTCGTTGAAGCGACGTATGCCTACGGTCTGATGGTCGTGGTCGTAGGCGGGGTCGGTGACATGTCCGTCCCATAGCGTGTTGTCGGCAAGGATGAAGGCTCCCTTGTTCATGAGCGGCAGGATGTTCTCGTATGTCTCCACGTACGTGCGCTTGTCGCCGTCGACGAAAGCCATGTCGAACATTACGCCCAACTTGGGCGCCAGCTCGTTGGCGTCGCCGATGATGAAGTTTATCTTGTCCGCCACTTCCGAACCCTCTATCCAGGGACGCGTGAAGTCTTCCATCTCGTCGTTTATCTCGAAGGTCCACAGCTTGCCGCCTTCCTCCAGTCCCATAGCCATGCAGATGGCGCTATATCCGGAGAAGGTTCCCACTTCGAGGATGTTCTTCGGTCGGACCATACTGACGAGCATCTTGAGGAGTTGTCCCTGCAGGTGTCCTGACGCCATGCGTCCGTGTATGGTGTGGATGTTGGTGGCGCGATATAGTCGGTACAGATAGTCGCCTTCCGGCTGTGTGTGTGAGAGTACGTATTTCTCGAGTTCTGGTGTCATGATGTGTGTTTTAGATAAGAGCCTCGATGGCGAGGCGGTACGAGTCGAGTCCGAAACCGCATATCACGCCCTTGCAGACGCACGAAATCATGGAGTGGTGTCTGAACTCCTCACGCTTGTGTACGTTGCTGATGTGCACCTCAATGACGGGCGCTGTCAGCGAACGGATGCAGTCCTGCAATGCTATGCTGGTGTGTGTGTATGCTCCTGCATTGAGGATGATGCCGTCGGCGCTGAAGCCCACTTGCTGCAGGCGGTCGATGAGCAGTCCTTCCACATTGCTCTGGTAATACTGGATGTTGATGGAGGGATAGCGTTGGCGCAGCTTCAGGAGATAGTCCTCGAAGGTGCTGCTGCCGTATATCCCCGGTTCACGGGTTCCGAGCAGGTTGAGGTTGGGCCCGTTAATAATATGTATTGTCATCTTTTGCTCTCTGATTTTTTAGAATGTCCTTTGGGGTGGGCGTCTTACCAGTCGGATGTGGATCCGCCTCCACCGGTACTTCCTCCTCCGAACGAGCCTCCGAAGCTTCCGCCACCTCCTCCGCCGCCGCTTCCGAGCATTGATCCGAGTATGGCTCCTCCTGCAGCAGCGCTTCCGCTGTTGTCGTCGATGTCCTCGTCCTTCGTCATTATGTGTCCGCAGTACTGGCAGACGTATGTGGTTCGTCTGATGCGCTTGCGCCTTCCTTTACCCGTGGAGACGCGCAGAACCTCCACGCCCATCTGCTTCATTGCCGAACGCTTGCGGCATTTGGGGCAGCGCTGCTTGATGCTGCTTACGAACATGGCGAGCAGAATGACGCCGACGATGATGCCTATGCTGAAGAGAATGTCGCTGGTGTCGGTGTCGCTGTCAGCCGCTTCCGGCTCCATCGACCCGTCGAGCACCTTAGCCGTGGCGCGTACGCCGTCCACCATACCCTTGTTCCAGTCCGAGCGCTTGAACGCCGGCACCATATACTGCATCTGTATGCGCTTCGACATGGCGTCGGTCATGGTGCCCTCTATGCCGTATCCCGTGGCGAAGCGCACCTTATGCTGGTCCATCACGAAGAGGATGAGCAGTCCGTTGTCGCTCTTCTTCTTTCCGATGCCCCACTTTCGGAACAGGGATGTGGAGAAGTCGAAGATGTCGTTCTCGCCGATGGACGGTAGCATAACCACCGCCGTCTCGATGCCCGTGGATTTCTCGAGCCGTCCGAGGATGGCGTTTATCGTGTCTGTGGCGGCAGGGGATAGGATGCTGGTAGGGTCGGAGACGTACCGACGCACGTCAGTAAGGCGCACGTTGGGAACGTCGTCTACGGATTTATACTCCTTGACGCTGTCGCCTGCCGCCCATGCCGTGACGGCGATGAGGCAGGCAATAAGTATGGTCTGGAGACGTCTTATCATCAATTTACGTATGTTTTATTGTTCTTAGAATTCCACCTTCGGTGCCTTTTCTGCACCTGCTTCAGCCTCGAAGTAGGCGTGCTTCTCGAAGCCGAAGATTCCGGCGAGGATGTTCTTCGGGAAGCGACGGATGGACGCGTTGTATACGTTGGCAGCGTCGTTGAAGTCCTTGCGTGCCACGGTTATGCGGTTCTCGGTGCCCTCCAGCTGCGACTGCAGCTCCAGGAAGTTCTGGTTGGCTTTGAGGTCAGGATAGTTCTCGGTGATGGCGAGAAGCTTTCCGAGTGCTGAAGTGACGTCGCCCTGAGCCTTCTGGTAAGCAGCCAGCTGCTCCGGTGTGCAGTTAGACGGGTCAATCTTCACCTGAGTGGCTTGCGAACGTGCCTGCATCACAGCCTCAAGAGTCTGCGACTCGTGCTTGGCATATCCCTTGACGGTGTTGACGAGGTTAGGGATGAGGTCAGCGCGGCGCTGATACTGAGTCTCCACGTTCGACCATTTGTTGGTGACGCCCTCGTCCATGTTTACGAGCGAGTTATATCCGCTGATTGCCCAAAGGACGATAACGACAATGACGCCGATGAATATCATCGTGCTCTTGCTGAATGATTTCTTTTCCATAATGAATGTCTTTTCTTTGTTTGGTTTTAGATATAGCCCTTCGTGGGCTTTCTTTTGGCAAATATACGAATTATTGTGAAAAGACAAGACATTGCAGCCGATTATTTACCTATCTTTATGATTTTCATGAAAAGTAGTAACTCCTAATTCGGACGGCGTCCGCTATGCAAATATCGTACAAGTGGTAAAAAGTTGTTACAAAATAAAAATCAATTATAGAGAATCAAAAGGCTGTTTTTGTGGGTTTTTTGCTTCGCTGTAGGCCCCATAATTTATAAAAGAGCCACTTTTGTGGTGCAATAGTGGCACTATTAGAGTGTAAAAGTGGCGCTATTGCATGATAATAGTGGCACTATTGGAGTGTAAAAGTGGCACTATTGCGCTTGTTTTGTTCCCTTATTCATTGCACATTTCTTCTCTTAACCGTGTAATTGGTTGTGCGTCAGCGTGCTATCGCTGCACGCTCAAAACTCAAGAATTTCGCACCAAAGATTTCTTAGTGCGCTGAACGAGGAGTATTGAGCGTTAGGAATGCAAATATTGTGTCGGACGGTATGCTGTCCGATATGATAGGCAGGGCTTTGACAAAAACCTTCATCCACAGTCCGCTTGTGATTTTCGAGCCTCTCTCGAAAATCACAAGCGGAAAAAACAGAGAAAACACAAGGTTAAATAGAGGATGTGTGAACTATACAACTTGAGGGGGAAAGGCAAACTTAGGAGGCTATGGCGTCTCGCCGTAGCCACGCAGCCTCCCATAGCAGGTCATCAATCAGAGCCGTGTAATACGTAACTTTGTTGTACTGCGCCGTGTCCAGAAGGGACACGTATCCATCAGAAACCCACTGCAAGCTCCGAAGGAGCGCCGCTGTGGGATAAGCATCTCCTCACCCTCTCTTGGTTCCGCGAAGCGGGACCGACTATCCTCCTCAACATCATACGGGAAGCGCCAGTCCCCCTTCGGGGAACTATATGGGGTGGAAGTATCGCACGTACCCACAGCTGCGCTGCTTCGCAGCTTGCAGTGGGTTTCATGATATAGGTCCCGCTCCGCGGAACCCGCAGCTCATTGTAATTCACAAGCAGACGAGGCAAACTTAGGAGGCTATGGCGTCTCGCCGTAGCCCCGCAGCCTCCCATAGCAGAACGCCAATCAGCGCCATATAATATGTAACTTGGTTCCGCCGTGTCCAGAAGGGACACGTATCCATCAGAAACCCACTGCAAGCTCCGAAGGAGCGCCGCTGTGGGATAAGCATCTCCTCACCCTCTCTTGGTTCCGCGAAGCGGGACCGACTATCCTCCTCAACATCATACGGGAAGCGTCAGTCCCCCTTCGGGGAACTGTATGGGTTGGAAGTATCGCACGTACCCACAGCTGCGCTGCTTCGCAGCTTGCAGTGGGTTTCATGATATAGGTCCCGCTCCGCGGAACCCGCAGCTCATACTCAATCTGCTGGTCGTTCGTGGGTGCGTGGCTACGGCGAGACGCCATAGCCTCCTAAGTTTGCCTCGTCTGCTGTAAACTGAATAATTCAAAATCGCAGGCGAAGCCGAGAATAATTCACCGCTCGGCTTTGCCGCTTGCCTAAGCAAAAACTCAAAAATCCTAATTCAAAACTTTCACGGTCTTTCCGTCGGCTGTGCGCACGATGTTGAGGCCGCGCTGCAAGCCTTTTACCTTCATGCCGTTGGCGTTATATACGGCAGTCACTTCCGAGTTGGTCTTTACCGTGCTGATGGCAGTCTCGCCGTCTGGGTCGGTGCCGAAGACGAAGGTGTAGTCATAGCCAGAGTCGGGATAGTCGGCAGCGAAGCCGCCCCAGTCGGCGAAGATGTATGCGTAAAGCTTGCCGTCATAAATCTTGCCGTGAGCTGTGATGTATGCGCTGTATGAAGTCCATCCCTCCTGGGTGAGCGGCGAAGCCACCTTCTCGCAAGCGAACGAGATGGTGCCGTCGGCGTTCTCCGTCACGGGAGCCGCGAATACCAGAATCTCAGACACGTCCGGATCAGAGCGAAGGTCGAGAGTGAAGGTATATACGCCGTCCGTTCCCTCCTCCACGCTGATGGTCTGTGCGTCTAACGTCTTGGTGATGGCGTAGTCTTCAGGAACATTTCCGCTGACGTTGTTGGTGACGCTGAGCTTGTCGGTGTAGTCGGTGGCCATTACAGCTACGGCAGTAAGTAACATTGTGAATAGAGATAAAAGTTTCTTCATACTCTTGTTTCCTTTCTTTGTAAATGTGGTTAATAATTGTTTTTGCACTATTTGTGTGTGATGGCTGCAAATTTAAAGCATTTTTTCGTTATGTGCAAAAAGATTAATGCTTTTGTTCATAATTTTCAACGTATCGCTAACAAAATGAAGCCAACGGTGTTCTGCGGCGGATTTTCAACTTTTTGGTAATGTTACCATCAAAAAGCGGCGCAATAGCTTGTCACATTATTAAAATAGCAGTAACTTTGTAAGCTGATTCAATATTATTAATATCAATCATTTATATTTTTCATACAAACAACAATTATGCAGGAAACAAGACAGAACCGTATAGCACGCTTGCTCCAGAAGGAGCTGAGCCTTATCTTCCAGTCGCAGACTCGCGCCATGCACGGCGTCATGGTCAGCGTAACGCGTTGCCGCGTGTCGCCCGACCTCAGCATTCTCACCGCTTACCTCAGCGTATTCCCGTCTGAGAAGGCTGACGAGATTCTCCGCAACATCACAGCCAACGAGAAGACCATCCGCTACGAGCTTGGCACACGCGTACGCAACCAGCTGCGTATCATCCCCGAACTCCGCTTCTTCGTGGACGACTCGCTCGACTATATTGAGCGCATCGACGAGTTGCTCAAGAAATAAACAGAGCAACCGACGATGAACTTTCCATTCTACATAGCGCGACGCTACGTATTCTCGAAGAAATCCACCAACGCCATTAACGTCATCTCCGCCATTTCCGTGGTGGGAGTGACCGTGGCAACCATGGCCCTTGTCGTGGTGCTGAGCGTCTTCAACGGATTTCATGACCTCGTAGCCTCGCTCTTCACCAGCTTCGACCCGCAGATAGAGGTGGTGCCGACGAAGGGTAAGGCTGTGGCTGCCGACGACCCGCTGCTCACGAAGATGAAGCAGCTGTCAGCCGTGGAGGTGGCAACGGAGGTGGTGGAAGACCAGGCGATGGCGGTGTATGGTGACCGTCAGATGATGGTGACGGTGAAGGGTGTGGACGACAACTTCGACCGTCTGACATCCATTAACGACATTCTTTACGGTGACGGCGAGTTTACGCTGCGCGTCGCCAATCTTTATTATGGCATTCCCGGCATACGCATAGCGCAGGACATGGGTCTGGGTGCGCGTTGGGAGGGATTCCTTAAGATTTATGCACCCGTCCGCAAGGGACAGCTTGTCAATCTGGACGACCCTACGGAAGGCTTCGTGGCTGACTCGTTGGTGTCGCCGGGTGTGGTCTTTGCCGTCAACCAGATGAAGTATGACGCCTCCGTAATAATCACCTCCATCCACTTCGCCCGCACCCTCTTCGATCAGCAGGGCATGCTCACCTCGCTGCAGTTCAGACTGAAGCCGGGTAGCGACATCGCTGACGTGAAGGCGCAGATGAAGGAAATAGCAGGCGACCGCTTCCGCGTGCTCGACCGCTTCGAGCAGCATGCCGACACGTTCCGCATCATGCAGATAGAGAAGGTGCTCGCCTACGTCTTCCTGACGTTCATCCTTATGGTGGCATGCTTCAATATCATCTCCTCCCTCTCAATGCTTATCATCGAGAAGAAGGACGACGCCGTGACGCTGTCATATCTCGGAGCCACAAAGAGCCAGATAACCCGCATCTTCCTTTGCGAGGGAAGAATAATCTCAACGATAGGTGCCGTGGTAGGCATTCTGCTGGGTCTGCTTCTCTGCTGGCTGCAGCAAGAGTTCGGCTTCGTGCATCTTGGCGACAGCAGCGGCTCCTTCGTGGTGAACGCCTATCCCGTAAGCGTGCATTACTGGGACGTCTTCTGGATACTCGTCACGGTAGTGGCAGTAGGCTGGGGCGCCGCATGGATTCCGGTAAGAGGCGCCGTGAGAAAGCTGACGGAGAAAGAATAAGAGGGCAAACTACAAACAAAACATAAACAATCATGCTTAAATCGCTAACTATGGCGGCTCTTGTTGCCGCATCGCTTGCTGTAAGCGGCACGGCGCAGGCGCAGCAGACACAGATGCGCGCTGCCACAGACCTTACCCAGTACGGTACGGTGGTTGACATTGTGAATGAGGACTTCTCGAAGTTCAGCGCGGGTTCTGAGACTGCCCCCGACTTCAATGCCAACATCAACACCACTTACTCAGACTCGAAGATTCCTTACTTCGAGAATGTTGACGCCAAGTACACTTCTCAGCCACGATGGGGCGCCAGCTTCGCCTATCCCGCAGGAGGAGCCGTATGCCTTTATTCCACCGATGAAGACTACGTATCGCACATCAATACGCCCATCATTGACGCTTCTGGACATGGCGGACTGACATTCATCCGCTTCCGCGCGCGTCTGCTCGAGAACGTGGGCAACTATCCTGGACTCGGACTGCATGTCATCGACTTCTCGCAGAACCCCACCAACGGCTCTTACCTCCTCATCAAGCAGGTGAAGGGTGTGACGACCGAATGGCAGGAGTTTGAATACATTATATATAATGGTACAAGCAAGATGCTCGTCAACATCAACGACGAGAACAACCGCAAGGTGCTTATTGACGATGTGCGTGTGCAGCAGGTGAACCAGTATGTAGAGACACCGCATCTCCTCCCGCATCGTGCTTACACAGGCAATAGCTTCAAGCCGGCATGGAACAAGGTGGAGGGAGCTGACAAGTATCTCGTTAACGTATACAACTCAGACACCGACGGCAATATTGGCGACATCCTTGTGGAGAATATGGAGACCACCGACACCACTTGCACGGTGCGCGGACTGCTCCCAGGCAACATCTATCGCTATAACGTCACAGCCGTCGCCGGCGACCGTCTGTCTCTGCCTACCAACAACGCAGAGCTTTACGACCTCGTAACGCCTGTGCTCGACCCCGTGGAGAGCGTAGAGGACGGAAAGTTCACGGCAACATGGAACAAGGTGCCAAACGCTCTTTACTATAACTATTATGTATATGAGGAGAAACCCGTGACCGAGGACGGCGACGTAACTGTCATCGACGAAAACTTCGACAACGTGACAGACTGGGGCGGCGGCAGCTTCGGTTGGACAGCAGACCAGCAACCTACATATCCTAACGAACAGGAACTCGGCTATCTCTCCAATGTCAACCAGACCGGATTCACGGCTACATGCTAGGCACCGTTGCAGGCTGGCTATGTGGCTCTCGACGGATGGAACTACTTCTATGACGTAGTGAAGAACGTGCATGACGTGGACTTTGTCACTTATGACATCAAGAAGTACGCTAAGCTGGAAACGCCGGAGTTCGACCTCTCGAAGGACGAGGGTCGCATGCACGTCTCAGTGGACCTCTGGGGAACATACGCTGAGGACAATCTTGACAAGGAGAACAACTATCCTGCTTATCAGGTGAACGCCATTGTGGCTCTCTGCAACTACGACTTCACGCTCGGCGGATACGTAGAGGCTGAGACAAAGCACTGCGTTCTGAGCGAGGCATGGAACACGTTCACGGCGGACTTTACGAAGGGAACGGAGAACTCGAAGATAGTGATTTACGCTACAGACGGTCCCGGCTTCCTCTTCGTTGACAACCTCAAGCTGACACAGCGTTACGAGAAGGGCGAAAGCCTCTCACGTCCCGTGATTTTCAATCCGGGATTGGTGCAGCCGAAGGTGGACGTGACACTTCCCGAGGGTTATCAGGCAAACAACTACTATCAGCGTGCCCAGGCTGTTTCGCAGCGTGACGTTTATCTCGCAACACGCCAGTACACCTTCTACAGCCGCCTGAGCGACCCCGATGAGGTGTATGCCGCACCCACAGCCATCAAGGACGTTACAGCCGACAGCGCTGTAAAGGCAAGCGTGGAAGGCGACAATATCGTTGTTGTTGGAGTGGCTGGCGAGCAGGTTTCGCTCCATACAGCATCCGGCGCATGTGTAGCGACAGTAAAGTCAGCCGCCAACAGCGTGTCATTCAATGCTCCCGCCCACGGTGTCTACATCGTGAAGGTCGGAACAAAGACGCTGAAGCTGACGAAATAAAGCAAACATTAGGAGAGGGCGTGTCAAAAACTTAATCAGCGCGGGCTGATTGAGTTTTGACACGCCTTTTTTTACGTTTTTGTGCAAACGATTGCCCAAACTCTTTTGTTGTTTTTCATTTATTAAGTTGTTAGTTATTACTTTGCATCTGTACTTTTGCAACAGAAAAGATAACTAATAACCGTTTTTCCAAAACCTATTTTATGATTAACTACAAACTTAAGATGTGGGCATTTCTACTGATTATGCTCATCGCCATGCCAGTTATGGCGAACGATTTCAACAGTCAGCGAACGGACTTTCGCGACGAAAGTATTTACTTTATGATTACCACCCGTTTCTACGATGGAGATCCGCAGAATAATGTATTGTGTTGGGATAACAAACAATGCCAGATTGATACAGGCGACCCATGTTGGCGAGGCGACTTCCAGGGCGTTATCGATAAGCTCGACTATATCAAGGCACTTGGCTTCACAGCTATCTGGATTACTCCAGTAGTGCAGAACGCATCGGGTTACGATTATCATGGCTACCATGCCATGGACTTCACACACGTTGATTGCCGCTACCAGAGCGGTGACGGCTCGAAGAGCGGTGACGTGATGTTCCAGGAACTCATAGACAAGGCACATGCCAAGGGCATCAAGATTGTGCTCGACATCGTGCTCAACCACACTGGTAACTTCGGCGAGGAGAATCTATGCAAGGAGTTTGAGCGCAACACCAAGCTTCGCAACCAGGCTGAAATCGACGCTTGTATGATTCCGAACACCAGTGTTCTTGGTTCTGATTATCTCACAATTCCTGGTGGAAAACAGTACCAGCGCCGTCTGGCCCTGATGAAGAACACCGATGGAACCAACCACGACTCACACAACTACTGGCACCATGTGGCCACACAGTGGAACTGGGACGAGCCTAACCGTTGGTGGGGACAGATTGCAGGCGACTGCGTAGACCTTAACACCGAGAACGACGCCGTGGCAGAGTATCTCGTAAAGTGCTATGGCGAGTTCATCAAGATGGGTGTTGACGGTTTCCGTATCGACACATCTGGCCATATCTCACGTCTTACATTCAACAAGGTTTTCATTCCTCAGTTCAAAGCTCTTGGCGAGCAGTATAAGAGCAAGCGTCTGAACCAGGCACCTTTCTTTATGTATGGCGAGGTGTGCGCACGCTTCGGCAGCGTACAGTATCGTGGTCAGGACTGTCTCTCTCCTTACTTCTATACATGGAAGTCAGACCAGGACATCATGAATTCATGGAACAGCGATGCCACATGGTGGGACAAGCAGGTGGTGCCCGAAGGTGCAGCTCCTCTTGGCAACATGAATCTCTGCCTTAAGGACGTAGCCGATTCGCCCACAAGCAACAACACTTTCATGCTTAATGGCGCATGGCATAAGCCCGACTACACACAGAGCAGCGGTTTCAACGTGATTGACTTCCCCCTCCACTACAACTTCTCAAACGCAGGTTCTGCATTCCGCCTTGCAAAGGATGGCGATGCTAAATATAACGACGCAACTTATAACGTGGTTTATGTAGACAGCCACGACTACGGACCTCAGCCTAACGACCGCGTGCGCTTCGGTGGCAGCGATGCACAGTGGGCAGAGAACCTCTCGCTTATGTTCACATTCCGTGGCATTCCTTGTATCTATTATGGTTCAGAGGTTGGCTTCCGTCGCGGTCTGGTTATTGACGACGGTCCTAACGGTCCGCTCTCTAACACAGGCCGTGCCTATTTCGGCGGCTACATCACAGGCGACGTTGAGGCTACCGACTTCGGTCAGTACACCGCTTCAGGCAACGTTAACGCCACTCTCAACCACGACCTCGCTCAGCACCTCATCCGTCTGAACAAGATTCGTCAGGCTGTTCCCGCCCTGCGTAAGGGTCAGTGGACCGACGAGGGTTGCACGTCAACGACAGGTATCGCTTTCAAGCGTGCTTCTGAGAACAGCTATGCTCTCGTTGCCCTCAACGGCGGCGCCACATTCACAGGTTGCCCCGCAGGCACATACACCGACATCGTAACCGGTAAGACATATTCTGGTTCTACCATCACCGTTGACGCTCCTGCAACACAGGGTCAGGTGCGCGTGCTGGTAAAAGACTGGAAGGGTGGCATTGTAGGCGAGGATGGTCCTTTCATCTACACTTCTTCAGCAAAGAGCAAGGACGGTCAGGCTTACGACGGTCAGGAAGAGGCTGGCACAACTATATATTATGGCAGCGAGGATGCCGAGCAGGACGGAGCCGTTGTGTTCGATCCTAATGGCGGCAGCTTCCGCACAGAGACCGTTACCGTTACGGCTTCTCTTAACGACGGCGCAACAAGCGGTTGGTATCAGATTGACGGTGAGGACAAGGTGGAAATCTCAAGCGAGGGTGCTACATTCACTATCGGTTCAGACATGAAGTTTGGCGACACCAAGACAGTTAAATGGGGTGCAACCAACGACGAGGGTACAGAGTACACTGGTTCGGCAACATACAAGAAGGTAGACCCCAACGCTTCTATCATCGTTTATGTTAAGGCAGACAAAGCTCCTAACCTCTATGTTTGGACAGCTGGCGGTGAGAATGCAAAAACTCTCAATGGCGCTTGGCCAGGAAACAAGATGACAGCAACGGCCACTGTTGAGGGTGTAGAATATTACATGTTCGTGGTAGATGGCGTAGAGTCGTTCAACATGATTCTCAACAATGGTGGCAGTGCACAGACTGCTGACATTACAAACATCACAGCTACAACATTCTTCTCTTACGATGGTGGCTCTGGATACAAGGTGCTTAGCGATATTGCTGCTCCTGAGCCTAACCCGAATCCGAATCCTGATCCAGAACCAGACCCGACACCTAACCCAGAACCGACTTGCAAGTACTATGTATACTTTGCAGCTCCTACATCATGGACAACAGTTAAGACATGGGTATGGAACTGCAACTTGGGTAATGACAACTATACTGGCGGCACCTGGCCAGGCGAGGATTGTGTCAAGACTTCAAAGACATACAACGGCATGACCATTTGGATGTGGGAGTATAAGGGCGACAAGACCGAGATGCCTACACACATCATCTTCAACAATGGCAGTGGTGAGCAGACAGCCGACCTTATCTATCAGAACGGCAAGTGCTACGACTTCAATGGCGTTAATGGTTCAATCAGAGTTCCAACAGCTATCAACGGCATCAACGCTGCAGCCAAGACAATGGTTAAGGTATACACACTCAATGGCGAATGTGTTGCTGTAATGTCCGACCTCAAATCTTCAACCTACACTCTACGTCCGGGCATCTATATTGCCAACGGAAAAAAGTTTGTAGTACGTTAAAATGAGGGACAGATAAAAAACAATGCGCCCTGTAAAGGCAAAAGCGATAATTATCAATGCTTTTGCCATTACAGGGCGTGCTGCTATACTTTGGACTTCACCTCCTCTTCTTGGTTTCTATAGCCCTATAACATTATTTATATGGCTTTTCCTTCGCCAAATCGAAAATTCTCAGTACCTTTGCACCCGAAAATTTAGACAGTATACATAATGTGGAAGAATTTGGCTGCTTGCAACCACACAAAAAAATGCTAAAACTGCAAATTCTAATTCAGCAACGCGTCATTCGCGATAACCTTGCGGCGTGTGGCTCACCCCATTAAAGGATAACAATTAGATAGCGGTAATTGGTGTTTTTCCACTATTTTTTTAACTTTTAAAAATTGGAAAAAATGAATTATCTTTTTTCATCTGAATCAGTTTCTGAAGGCCATCCCGATAAGGTGGCTGACCAAATCTCCGACGCACTTGTCGATCAGTTCCTCGCTTACGACGAAAAGGCACATTGTGCCATCGAGTCGTTCGTAACTACCGGTCAGGTGGTTGTCATGGGAGAGGTGCGCAGCAACGTCTACATCGACCTGCAGACCATCGCCCGTAAGACCATCAACAAGATTGGCTACACGAAGTCAGAGTATCAGTTTGACGGCAACTCATGCGGCGTCCTTACTGCCATTCACGAGCAGTCGGAGGATATCGACCGCGGCGTTACTCAGGAGAAGGAGGAAGACCAGGGTGCCGGCGACCAGGGAATGATGTTCGGTTACGCCACCAACGAGACCGAGAACTACATGCCCGTAACGCTCGACCTCGCCCAGCTCATCATGCGCACACTCGCTGACATCCGCAAGGAAGGCAAGGAAATGACTTATCTCCGTCCCGACTCGAAGAGTCAGGTGACAGTGGAATATTCTGAGGAAGGCATCCCGCAGCGTATCGACACCATCGTAGTGTCTACACAGCACGACGAGTTTGACGACGATGATGCCCGCATGCTTCAGAAAATCAAGGACGATGTCATCAACATCCTCATGCCGCGCGTCAAGGCACAGATACACAGCGACAAGGTGCTCGCACTCTTTGGTGACGACATCAAGTACTTCGTCAATCCTACAGGCAAGTTCGTAATCGGTGGTCCTCACGGCGACACAGGTCTGACCGGACGCAAGATCATCGTCGACACATACGGCGGCAAGGGAGCACACGGAGGCGGAGCCTTCTCAGGCAAGGATCCTTCCAAGGTGGACCGCTCCGCAGCTTACGCAGCCCGCTACATCGCCAAGAACATGGTGGCAGCAGGTGTGGCAGACGAGATGCTCGTCCAGATAAGCTACGCCATCGGTGTGGCAAAGCCTGTTAACATCTATGTTAATACATACGGACGCTCACGCGTTGGCGTCAGCGACGCAGAGATAGCTCAGAAGATATCAGAGCTCTTCGATCTTCGTCCGAAGGCCATCGAGCAGACGCTGAAGCTCCGTCAGCCTATGTACCTTGAGACAGCCGCTTACGGTCACATGGGACGCAAGAACGAGATTGTGAAGAAGACATTCTCATCGCGTTACCATGAGACAAAGACCATGGACGTGGAGCTCTTCACATGGGAGAAGCTCGACCGCGTGAACGATATCAAGAAGAAGTTCGGTATCAACAACTAAGAATTAAATAAAGAAAAAGATGAATATTCTCGCTTCCGACTCTATACATACCGAGGAGATAACCCTCGGTGAGGACGGCATGCCCATTTCGGCAATGCAGAGGCGCGAGGGACAGCAGCACCGTCAGCCCACGCCGGCTGAGGTGCTGAGATGGCTGCCCAAGGACGCCACGCCAGAACAGCAGGACTCTGCCATACAGGCAAATATCAAGCCGTCGGAGATAACGTGGAGCGAGCAACCCGACACGCTGCACCTGCCGGGACAGCCGAAAGGACGCTCCTGGCGCGACGTGAACATGCCGAAGTATTACCGTGAGTCGTACTTCACCGGCAAGCCGTTCTTCAATCCAGACCTCTTCGGCGGACGACTCGGCGTGGCTGGCGACCCCGTGCCCTACAGCATAGCGCGTGACAACATCATTACCGCCCTGCTGCTCGGATGCTTCATCCTTGCCATGCTTGCCTTCGCCAAGACCAAACGCTTCATAGTAAGGCAGGCGAAGAACTTCTTCCGCCCGCCAGTAAGCCAGAACATGACAGCCGTGACGGAGACCTCCAGCGAGTTCCGCTTCCAGTTCTTCCTCGTGCTGCAGAGCTGTCTGCTCTTCTCCCTTGTCTATTTCTTCTACGTGCAGACGCAGGGAGTGAGGACTTTCCTTATCGACCAGATACAGGTGATAGGCGTATATGTGGCGGTGATGCTGGTGTACGTCCTCGTCAAGACAGCCGCTTTCTCAATGGCAGGATGGGTGTTCTTCGACCGACGGCGCAACGAGGAATGGCTCAAGTCGTTCCTCTTCCTGCTTGCCATGGAAGGAGTGTGTGTATTCCCGATAGTAATGCTTCAGGCATACTTCGAGATGCCCGTGCAGACCACCCTCATTTGTACAATGGCGGTGTTAGTGGTGTTCAAAATACTCGCATTGTATAAGTCGTATCTCATCTTTTTCAGACACAGCGGCAATTCTTTGCAGATTTTTTTGTACTTTTGCACGCTTGAAGCCATCCCGCTCGTAGCGCTCATGGGATCGCTCGACATTTTGACAGGATTCTTGAAGGTCAGCGCCTAAGGAATCCTGCGTATTGTCGCATATAAATGTATAGACACAAAAGAACGTTCAACAATAGAATAAGCTATTCAAAATAATACAAATGATAAAGAAGATTCTGATATCCCAGCCAGAACCGTCAAGCGAGAAATCGCCGTACTACGACATTGCAAAAGACTTCGGAGTCGAGCTGGTATTCCGCCCCTTCATCAAGGTGGAAGGACTCAGCCCTAAAGAATTCCGTCAGCAGAAGATCGGACTGCTTGACTATACCGCAGTAGTGTTCACTTCACGCCACGCCATCGACAACTACTTCAAGTTGGCAAAGGAGATGCGCATTACTATTCCTGAGGACATGAAGTATTTCTGCGTTACAGAGACAATCGCTCTCTACATCCAGAAGTACGTGCAGTACAGAAAGCGCAAGGTGTTCTTCGGCAACACAGGAAAGATTGACTCGCTCATCCCCACTATGGTGAAGCACAAGACAGAGAAGTTCCTCGTGCCCCTGAGCTCGGTTCACAACGACGACGTGCAGAAGCAGCTCGACGCCAAGAAGCTCAATCACAAGGAATGCGTGATGTACCGCACCGTCAGCAACGACTTTACTGAAGAGGAGGCAAAGAATTTCGACTGCGACATGCTCGTGTTCTTCAGCCCCACCGGCATCAAGGCGTTCACAAAGAACTTCCCCGACTTCAAGCAGGGCGAAGTACGCATCGCAACCTTTGGTCCTACTACCGCTAAGGCAGTGGCTGACGAAGGATTCAGACTCGACCTCGAGGCACCCACAAAGGAACATCCTTCAATGACGAGCGCCCTCAGAGGATATCTTGAGAATATAAAGTAAGCATAATACTTATATATAACAAGCCTACCGATAAGAAAATGAACAAAACATTCTCCCTTTCACTGGACGAACGCATCAAGAGCAAGAAGCAGATTGACCGCCTTTTCAAGGGTGGCGGAGCTAAAGCCATGTCTGCATATCCGCTCCGCGTGGTCTACTTGGCTGAGCCGATGGGGGAGGATGAGAGCACGGTGGCACAGATGATGGTAAGCGTGCCAAAGCGATACTTCAAGCGCGCCGTAAAGCGTAACCACGTGAAGCGTCAGGTAAGGGAGGCATATCGCCTTAACAAGCATATCCTCCTTGAAGCGCTTGCAGCGGACGAGGTGGCGGACAGCCGTCGCAAGATGTCGCTCTGCTTTATATGGACGTCGGATCAGCTTGTGTCCACTGATGTAGTGGCAGATAAGGTGCGAAATCTCCTTACTCGTATAGCGGAACGTATTGCGAGCAATCATAAAAATACCCCTGCAGAATGAAAAAGGTCTCGCGATTCCTCGCATGGCTCGTGATACAGCCCATACGCTTCTATCAGCTATTCATAACGCCCTATACGCCGCCCTCATGCCGCTTCACACCGACATGCTCCGAGTATGCAAGGCAAGCCCTCGCAAAGCACGGATTCTTCAAGGGAATGGCGCTGGCAATATGGCGCATCCTGAGATGCAACCCCTGGGGAGGCTCCGGCTACGACCCGGTGCCGTAGCTCTCGAGCAATGCTCGAGAGAATTAGGAGTTAGGAATTAGGAGTTAGGAATTACCCTCGGTCTTGATTTCCCAATTGCTCAGAAAGGTCCAAAGAGGCCAAGAAAGGCTTAAGCTTAAACTTAAATAAAACACAATGGCAAAAAACTTTGTTGAAGAACTGCGCTGGCGCGGCATGCTCGCGCAGATTATGCCCGGTACTGAGGAGTACCTCAATACCCACATGGTGTCTGCGTATTTGGGCACCGACCCCACTGCCGATTCTCTGCATATCGGCCATCTTTGTGGTATCATGATGCTGCGTCACCTGCAGCGCTGCGGACACAAGCCCTATCTTCTCGTAGGCGGTGCCACAGGTATGATTGGCGACCCGTCAGGAAAGAGCCAGGAGCGTAATCTCCTCGACTCAGCTACTCTCTACCACAACCAGGAGGCCATCAAGAAGCAAGTGTCTAAGTTCCTTGACTTCGACGGCGCAGAACCCAACAAGGCAGAACTCGTTAACAACTACGACTGGATGAAGGACTTCACCTTCCTCGACTTCGCTCGCGAGGTGGGCAAGCACATCACCGTAAACTACATGATGGCAAAGGACAGCGTGCAGAAGCGTCTTAACGGCGAGGCACGTGACGGACTCTCATTCACCGAGTTCACCTACCAGTTGCTCCAGGGTTACGACTTCCTTTATCTCTATCAGCATCACGGCGTACGCCTGCAGCTCGGCGGTAACGACCAGTGGGGCAACATGACCACCGGTACTGAGCTTATCCGCCGCACACTCGGCAACGAGACAGAGGCTTACTGCCTTACATGCCCGCTTATCACAAAGTCAGACGGCAAGAAGTTCGGCAAGACAGAGAGCGGCAACGTATGGCTCGACCCGCAGCGCACCACTCCTTATGCTTTCTATCAGTTCTGGCTGAACGTCAGCGACGCAGAGGCAGAGAAGTACATCAAGATATTCACCGACCTCGACAAGGAGACCATCGACACTCTCATTGCAGAGCACACAGAGGATCCGGGTCGTCGTGTTCTTCAGAAGCGACTCGCTGAGGAGGTTACCACAATGGTACACTCAGCTGACGATCTCGCTTTGGCGCAGGAGGCATCAAGCATCCTCTTCGGTAAGGGAACAAAGGAAACCCTTCAGAAATTCGATGAGGCAACATTGCTTTCCATCTTCGAGGGCGTTCCTCACTTCACACTTGCAAAGGACCAACTCGGTCAGCCCGCTGTTGACCTCTTCACACGTGACGACGTTAAGATTTTCGCTTCTAAGGGCGAAATGCGTAAGCTCGTTCAGGGTGGTGGCGTATCGCTCAACAAGGAGAAGCTTGCAGCTTTCGACCGTCCAGTAGGCGAGGAAGATCTCATCGACGGCAAGTATCTTCTCGTACAGCGCGGTAAGAAGAACTATTATCTCATCACTGTAAAGTAATACTCGTTACAGCGAAATAATACGCAAAAATTTGGCTGCAAAGCAAAAAATCATTACCTTTGCAGCCATAATTGTCCTATGGTGTAATGGTAGCACAACAGGTTTTGGTTCTGTTTGTGGTGGTTCGAATCCGCCTAGGACAACAAAAAAGGAGACATTCCCTCGGGAACGTCTCCTTTTTTGCTTTCAGACTATTTGTCTTTATAAGGTCGAGCCCTATTAGTTGAGGGCGTCTGCCAAAGCTGCACCAGCCTTGAACTTAGCCACCTTCTTAGCTGCGATGGTGATCTTCTCCTTAGTGTGGAGGTTGATACCCTCGCGGGCTGGGCGCTCGTTTACGCTGAATGTGCCGAAGCCGATGAGCTGCACGCTATCGCCCTCTACAAGTGCGTTCTTGATAGCATCGAGAGTTGCCTCCAAAGCCTTCTTTGCCTTTGCCTTGTCCAACTCAGCTCCTGCTGCTATCTTCTCGATAAGTTCTGTCTTGTTCATAATTCGAATTATTTTAAATTGTGTGTTTGTTTTTTACCAAAATGGCGTAACTTTCAGTATTCCAACGACAAATTTAGGCTATTCCTTTCACAATCCAAACAAAAAAGCGGAAAAAGTGCATAAATAACTCAAAAAAAAGTAGCTGAAAGGTCTTTTTAACCCATATTACGGGGATTTTTATTAATTTTGTCCATCCGTAAAGCACCCCCGCCCCGCATTTACGTATGATATAACAACCACAATGTAAGATATGAACAACATTCCAACAATCACACGAAACCTACTCGTAATAAATGTCGTTGTCTTCCTTGCCACCTACGCTTTCCGCGGGCTTGGCATCGACCTTAACGACCTCCTTGGCTTGCACTTCATGCTTGCCCCTGACTTCCACTTTTACCAGCTCTTCACCTACATGTTCGCACATGGAGGATGGAGCCACATATTCTTCAATATGTTCGCCTTGTGGATGTTCGGTTGCATCGTGGAGCGCACATGGGGACCGCGTAAGTTCCTCTTCTATTACATAGCTTGCGGTGTCGGAGCCGGACTCTTTCAGGAGCTGGCGCAGTTCGCCCAGTTCTATATGCTTGCAGCCGACCAGTTGCCCGACTTCCGCTTCTCTCAGGTCTATGAGGTGGCCGCAGCCAATGCGCGTTACCTGAATCTGTGGACCACAGTGGGCGCTTCGGGTGCCATCTATGGCATCCTTCTCGCTTTCGGAATGCTTTATCCCGAGGAGCGTATGTTTATCTTCCCGCTGCCCGTGCCCATTAAGGCCAAGTGGTTTGTTGTAGGCTATGCAGCCGTTGAGATGTTCATGGCATTGTCCACACCGGGCGATGGCGTGGCTCACCTCGCACACCTTGGCGGTATGGTCATCGGCTTCTTCCTCATCCGCTACTGGCGTCGTCATCCCGGCGTTGGCTACAACAGTAGGGGAGGACAGAGCTTCTTCGATTCGCTTCGCTCTTCATGGGAACGTCGAAAGCATGGCAGCAACGCCGGAAACGGAGGCGGTCAGTCGTTCGGCGGCTCTACATACGGTGGCTCTTCACATCGCGAGACCGACTGGGAATATAATCAGCGCCGCCAGCGTGAGCAGGCAGAGATAGACGCCATCCTCGACAAAATCCGTCGTTCTGGCTACGATAGCCTTACACGTGAGGAAAAGCAGAAACTCTTTGATTATAGCAAGCGCCAATGAAAAACCTACAGGACTTCACAGTAAGGTTGATTGCGGGAGCGAACATCGCCACCATAGTCTGCATGCTCCTTATAGGCTTCAGTGACCGCATCAATCCCGTCAGTCATCCGCTCCTTGCCAACATCGGTCTTTTCTTCCCCGTCTTCCTCGCCATTAATGTCGGTTTCCTCTTCTTTTGGCTTATCGTAAGGAAGAGGATGGCGATAATTCCCGTCGCCGGACTTATCTTGGCATTCGTGCCGGTCCGTACATACACGCCGCTCAACATGCCCGAGGAAGCGCCGAAAGGCAGTCTTAAGGTGATGTCATACAATGTCTTCAATTTCTCGACATGGACATCACCCGACGAACCGTGCCCTATACTCGACTACGTGGAGGCACAGCGCCCTGACATCCTCTGCATGCAGGAGTTCTGCTCTGACGGATGGAAGAAAGATCGTATCTTGGAACGCCTTGGCAAACTCTATTCTCACCATCGCATTACCGACCCGAAGGGCGGCGACCCTATAGCCATCTTCTCCCGATTCCCCATCATCCGCACCGACACCATCCACTATGAGTCGCGTGCCAACAATTCGGCTGCCTACCACCTGCTCACCCCCGGTGGCGACACCACCATCGTCGTGGTCAATCACTTTGAGTCTACCGGACTGTCCAAGGACGACCGTCGTCGCTTCAAGGCTATGCTAAAGGGTGACATCGAACGCAAGGAAGCCGAGAGCGAATCGCGAAACATCTGGCGCAAACTGGCTGAAGCATCTGCCATACGTGCCCCGCAAGCCGACTCCGTAGCCGCATACGTGGAGCGACATAAAGGTAAGAGCATCATCCTTACGGGCGACTTTAACGATTCGCCCATATCCTACGTGCGCCATCGTCTCGCTTCAGTACTGACAGACTGCTACGTTGCCAGCGCCAACGGTCCCGGCATCTCCTATCATTACAACGCCTTCTACGTGCGCATTGACAACATCATGTGCTCATCGCACTGGGAACCATACGCCTGTCGAGTCGACAATGGCATAAAGGCGTCCGACCACTATCCGATAATATGCTCTTTGGAGCGTAAAAAGGAATAACAGTGAGCGTAAAAACCGTTAAACCATAGCGATTTAACCAGCAAACGACAATCTAAACATTACTAAATAAAAGAAATAGAGTTATAAATTTCGCAAAACGAGAGAAAATAAGTAACTTTGCACGCTAACTGTACTTTAGGAAAAAATAAATAATAAATAAAAACTAACAAAAATGCAGAACAAAGGTATTGTAATTGTAACAGCCGTCCTTCTGACGCTTGCAAGTATCTTTTATCTCTCGTTCTCTGCCGCCACTAAGTATTATGACGGTCAGGCTGCGAAGATAAAGGATCCCATCGCACAGCAGGACTACAAGGACTCCGTGAAGTTCCTCGGGCTGTACTCCTATCAGAAATGCCTTGAGACACAGATCGGTCTCGGTCTTGACCTCAAGGGCGGTATGAACGTCATCCTCGAAGTGAGTGTTCCCGACGTAGTGGAGAACCTCGCCGACCACAAGACCGACGTAGCTTTCACAAAGTCAATGAAGGAAGCACGCGCCGAGCATGAGGTAAGCCAGAGCGACTTCATCACTCTCTTCATCAACGCATACAAAAAGAATGCACCGGGCCATCACCTCTCTGAAATCTTCGCCACACAGCAGCTCCAGGGCAAGGTGTCGCCTAACTCTTCAGACAAGGACGTGGAGAAGGTTCTCCGCGCTGAGGTGCAGGCAGCCATCGACAACTCTTTCCTCGTAGTCCGCACACGTATCGACAAGTTCGGCGTAGTACAGCCCAACATCCAGAAGCTGGAGGGCCAGCAGGGACGTATCATGGTGGAGATGCCGGGTATCAACGAGCCTGAGCGTGTGCGCAAGCTCCTCCAGGGAAGCGCCAACCTCGAGTTCTGGGAGACATACAACTCTGACGAGATTATTCCTTTCCTCCAGCAGATCGACCAGCGCGAGGCTAACGTACGCTCTGGCAAGAACGAGGCTGCAGACACCACAGCTGTAGACACAGCAGCTGCTCCCGCAGCAAAGAAGGCCACTGCCAAGTTCCAGATGAAGAAGAAGGCAGGTGCTGCCGAGAAGGAAAGCGCCAGCCAGATGGAGCAGGCAAAGAAGGAGCATCCGCTTCTCTCTATCTTCCAGCCCACAGGCAACGGTGCGCTCAGCCTCGTAGGCTACGCTTCTGCACGCGACACTGCCGAGGTTAACAAGATCATCTATTCTGCACTCGCTAAGCAGATTCTTCCTTCTGACTGCCGTCTCCTCTGGAGCGCAAAGCCTGCTGACGGCATCCAGGCTAAGAACATCTACGAGCTTCACGCCATCAAGGTGACAACCACCAACGGCCGCGCTCCCATCGAGGGCGACGTAGTGACAGACGCTAAGGACCAGTTCAACAACCTTACCGGTACGCCTGAGGTTTCGATGACAATGAACTCTGACGGTGCCCGCCGCTGGGCAGCCCTTACAAAGGCTAACGTAGGCAAGGCCATCGCCATCGTACTCGACGGAACAGTATATTCAGCTCCCCGCGTAAACGGTGAGATCTCTGGCGGTCAGTCTTCAATCTCTGGTAACTTCACCATTGAGGACACCAAGGACTTGGCCAACACACTTAAGTCAGGTCGTATGCCTGCCCCAGCACACATCGTGCAGGAGGAGGTTGTAGGTCCGACACTCGGTGCTCAGTCAATCCAGCAGGGCTTCATCTCGTTCATCGTTGCCTTCATCATCCTGATGATCTACATGGTAGTGATGTACGACTTCATCCCGGGTATGGTTGCTAACGGCGCACTCTTGCTCAACCTCTTCTTCACCATGGGTATCATGGCGTCCTTCCAGGCTGCCCTTACAATGCCTGGTATCGCCGGTATTGTGCTTGCCCTCGGTATGGCGGTGGACGCCAACGTGCTTATCTACGAGCGCACCAAGGAGGAACTCAAGAAGGGTCTCGGCACACGTCAGGCTCTCTCACTGGGTTACAGCAACGCCTTCTCAGCCATCTTCGACTCGAACCTCACATCTATCATCACCGGTGTGATTCTCTACGTCTTCGGTACAGGTCCTATCCGCGGCTTCGCCACGACGCTTATCATCGGTATCTGCTGCTCATTCTTCACAGCCGTGTTCCTCACACGTCTCGTTTACGAGAACCGTATGGCACACGATAAGTGGACAAAGCAGACCTTCTCTACCAAGATTTCGCGCAACTTCATGGCCAACAAGAACTATGGCTTCATGTCGTCGTCAAAGAAGTCGTTTTCAATATTCGGCGTTATCGTCCTAGTAATGATCGGCAGCTTCTTCGTTCGCGGTCTGAGCAAGGGTATCGACTTCACCGGTGGTCGCAACTACGTAGTGGTGCTCGAGAAGCAGGTAGAGCCTGAGGAAGTAAAGGCAGCCCTCACACCGCTCTTTAAGGGGGCTACAGTGAACGCCCTCGCCCTCGGTACTGACGGCAAGACCATCCGTATCTCAACCAACTACAAGATTGAGTCGAACAGCCCCGCCATCGACAACGAGGTGGAGAACATCCTCTATAAGGGTCTGCACGGTGCTAACCTCGTAACCCAGAAGAGCGTTGAGGCATTCAAGAATCCTGACGTACGCGCAGGCGGTTCTATCGTATCGTCTACGAAGGTAGGTCCGGCAGTGGCAAAGGACATCACACACGGTGCCATCATCTCTGTGATCTTCGCCCTCGCAGCCATCTTCGTCTACATCCTGATCCGTTTCCGCAACGTGGCATTCTCGTTCGGTTCTACCATCGCCCTTGCCATCGACGCCACCATCGTCATCGGCTTCTTCTCGCTGCTTTGGGACATCGTGCCCTTCTCGCTTGAGGTAGACCAGACGTTCATCGGCGCCATCCTTACCGTTATCGGTTACTCTATCAACGATAAGGTGGTGGTATTCGACCGTATCCGTGAGAACCTCGGACTTCACAAGAAGATGGATCTTCAGGATCTCTTCAACAAGTCGCTCAACGAGACCCTCGCACGTACTATCAATACGTCGCTCTCAACACTCATCGTGCTGCTCTGTATCTTCTGCTTCGGCGGTGAGAGCACTCGCAGCTTCTCGTTCGCAATGTTGCTCGGCGTAATCTTCGGTACATTGTCTTCTATCTTCATTGCCGCTCCTCTGGCATACGTTATCCTCGGTCGCAAGATCAAGAACGAGCCGGTAGCTGAGGCAGAAGTAGTAGAGGTAAAGTAAAGACCATTCGCTAAGAATATATAATGTATAAGGCGCAGTTCCCACAAGGAGCTGCGCCTTTTTCGTTTTGGTTGATAAGTTACTCAGCGTCTTAATAATAAAAAACAAGCAAGCTTGGATGTTTTTATTATCAACAATATCGTCTATTGTATTGATTTTTCATAACTTTGCAGTCAGAAATCAAAAAAACACAATAATATAATGGAAGAGAAGAATTTTAAACGTACCACCGTGACAGCTGCTTTGCCTTATGCCAACGGTGGCGTTCACATCGGACACCTCGCCGGAGTGTATGTCCCCGCTGACATCTACGTTCGCTATCTGCGCCTAAAGAAGAAGGAAGTGATGTTCATCGGCGGCAGCGACGAGCATGGTGTGCCCGTGACAATCCGCGCCCGCAAGGAGGGCATCACCGTTCAGGAGGTGGTCGACCGCTATCACAATCTTATCAAGAAGTCGTTCGAGGACTTCGGCATTTCGTTCGACGTCTACAGCCGCACAACTTCCAAGATTCACCATAAGTTTGCTTCCGATTTCTTCCGCACGCTCTACGACAAGGGCGAGCTTGTGGAGAAGACAGAGGAGCAGTTCTGCGACGAGGTTACGGGTGAGTTTCTTACCGACCGCAACATCGTAGGCACATGTCCGCGCTGCGGTGCAGAGGGCGCTTACGGCGACCAGTGCGAGAAGTGTGGTGCCACACTCTCACCCGAGGAGCTTATCAACCCCACCAACAAGAACAATCCTGGTCACGGACTCATTAAGAAGGCCACGAAGAACTGGTACTTGCCGCTCAACAAGTGGCAGGACTGGCTCAAGAAGTGGATTCTTGAGGACCACAAGGAGTGGCGTCCTAACGTATACGGACAGTGCAAGTCTTGGCTCGACATGGACCTCCAGCCCCGCGCCATGACCCGCGACCTCGACTGGGGCATCCCCGTTCCCGTGGAGGGAGCAGACGGCAAGGTGCTCTACGTGTGGTTTGACGCTCCCATCGGCTACATCTCCAACACCAAGGAGCTGTGCGACGCGCAGCCCGAGAAGTGGGGAACGTGGCAGAAGTGGTGGCAGGATCCCTCGTCACGCCTCGTTCACTTCATCGGCAAAGACAACATCGTGTTCCACTGCATCGTGTTCCCCACAATGCTCAAGGCTCACGGCGACTATATCCTCCCCGACAACGTACCAGCCAACGAGTTCCTCAACCTCGAGAACGACAAGATTTCTACGTCACGCAACTGGGCTGTATGGCTCCACGAATATCTCGTTGATTTCCCCGGCAAGCAGGACGTGCTGCGCTACGTGCTCACAGCCAACGCTCCCGAGACAAAGGACAACAACTTCACTTGGAAGGACTTCCAGGACCGCAACAACAACGAGCTTGTAGCCGTTTACGGCAACTTCGTCAACCGTGCCCTCCAGCTCACAAAGAAATACTTCAACGGCATCGTGCCCGAGTGTGGCGAGCTGCAGGATGTAGACCGCGCTGCCATCGAGGAGTTTAAGGACGTTAAGCAGAAGGTGGAGGCGCTGCTCGACACCTTCAAGTTCCGCGACGCACAGAAGGAGGCTATGAACCTCGCCCGCATCGGCAACAAATACATTACCGACTGCGAGCCTTGGCACGTGGCCAAGACCGACATGGAGCGCGTGAAGACCATCCTCTACATCTCGCTCCAGCTCGTTGCCAACCTCGAGATTGCCTTCGAGCCGTTCCTCCCGTTCAGCTCTGCCAAGCTCCGTGAGATGCTTAACATCAAGGAGACAGACTGGGCACAGCTCGGCAGCACCGAACTGCTCAAGCCCGGACACCAGCTTGGCACACCGGCTCTCCTCTTCGAGAAGATTGAGGACGATGCCATCAACGCTCAGCTCCAGAAGCTTGAGGACACGAAGAAGGCCAACGAGGCTGCCTCTTACGTGGCTGCTCCAGTGAAGGAGAACGTGGACTTCGACACATTCGAGAAGCTCGACATCCGCGTGGGCCACATCAAGGACTGCCAGAAGGTGAAGAAGAGCAAGAAGCTCCTCCAGTTCACCATCGACGACGGTTCGGGCACGGACCGCACCATCCTCAGCGGCATCGCCGCCTACTACGAGCCGGAACAGCTCATCGGCAAGGACGTGCTCTTCGTGGCCAACTTCGCTCCGCGCAAGATGATGGGCATCGAGAGCCAGGGAATGATTCTCTCTGCCGTAAACTTCGACGGCAAGCTCAACGTCACCTCTGTACTCGGTGAGGTTAAGCCGGGTAGCCAGGTAGGATAAAAGAACATAACCATATCTATATGATAAAAGCGGAGGCCTGAGAAAGACCCCCGCTTTTTTATGCTTTATAAATTGCAGGATGGACAGTACGCCGTGCCTAATTGCTAACTATGAGTGGCAAACGGCGTGATGTGTAATGTATTTTAAGAAAATTAACATTAAAAAGACATTGCATAATATATTTTTATGGGTGGCAAATATTGTCATTGTACAGGAAAATGCCTAACTTTGCGGTTGAAAAAAGATGAAGCGTGCTTACGGCCGATAGTGACGCCCACGAGCCCCGTCTTTTTTCAACATTAAAGGAACGACGAAAGTCGCCTGCGCAGAAACGACGGCCCTGATCAGGCAATAGTGGAGCCAGGCCAACCGAAGTTGATCTATATTCACATCTAAATTATATTTTTAAAAAAATGGCAAAGTTAGATTTGACTCAGTACGGAATTACTGGTTCTACAGTAATCGCTCACAATCCGTCTTACGAGAAGTTGTTTGAAGAGGAGACAAAGGCAGGTCTCGAAGGTTTCGAGGTAGGTCAGCAGACAGAGCTCGGTGCTGTCAACGTAAAGACAGGTATCTACACCGGTCGTTCTCCTAAGGACAAGTACATCGTAATGGACGAGAACTCTAAGAACACTGTATGGTGGACTTCAGAGGAATATAAGAACGACAACCACCCGATGTCTGAAGAGGTTTGGGCAACGGTTAAGGAGATCGCCAAGAAGGAGCTTTGCAACAAGAACCTCTACGTAGTAGACGGTTTCTGCGGAGCCAACAAGGATACACGTATGGCAGTTCGTTTCATCGTTGAGGTTGCATGGCAGGCTCACTTCGTAACAAACATGTTCATCCGTCCTACAGCTGAGGAGCTCGAGTCATTCGAGCCTGACTTCGTTGTTTACAACGCATCAAAGGCTAAGGTTGAGAACTATCAGGAGCTCGGCCTCCACTCAGAGACTTGCGTTGCCTTCAACGTAACATCTAAGGAGCAGGTTATCATCAACACATGGTACGGTGGTGAGATGAAGAAGGGTATGTTCTCTATGATGAACTACTTCCTCCCGCTCAAGGGCATCGCTTCTATGCACTGCTCTGCTAACTGCGACAAGAACGGCGAGAACACAGCCATCTTCTTCGGCCTCTCTGGTACAGGTAAGACCACTCTTTCTACCGACCCGAAGCGTCTCCTCATCGGTGACGACGAGCACGGATGGGACGACAACGGCGTCTTCAACTTCGAGGGTGGCTGCTACGCTAAGGTTATCAACCTCGACAAGGAGTCAGAGCCCGATATCTACAACGCTATCCGCCGCGACGCTCTCCTCGAGAACGTAACAGTTGCTGCTGACGGCAAGATCGACTTCGCTGACAAGAGCGTTACAGAGAACACACGTGTTTCTTACCCGATCTTCCACATCAACAACATCAAGGAGGGTTCTTCTGCACCAGCTGCTAAGCAGGTTATCTTCCTCTCAGCTGACGCATTCGGCGTACTGCCTCCCGTTTCTATCCTGACACCGGAGCAGACACAGTACTACTTCCTCTCAGGATTCACAGCTAAGCTCGCTGGTACAGAGCGCGGCATCACAGAGCCGACTCCGACATTCTCAGCTTGCTTCGGCCAGGCATTCCTCGAGCTGCACCCGACAAAGTATGCTCAGGAGCTCGTTAAGAAGATGGAGAAGAACAACGCTAAGGCTTACCTCGTTAACACAGGTTGGAACGGTACTGGCAAGCGTATCTCTATCCGCGATACACGTGGTATCATCGACGCTATCCTCAGCGGCGACATCGACAAGGCTCCTACAAAGCAGATCCCGATGTTCGACTTCAAGGTGCCGACAGAGCTTCCTGGTGTAGCTACAGAGATTCTCGATCCGCGTGACACTTACGCTGAGGCTGCTCAGTGGGAGGAGAAGGCTAAGGATCTTGCTGCTCGCTTCATCAAGAACTTCGCTAAGTACACCAACAACGAGGCTGGTAAGGCTCTCGTTGCTGCTGGTCCTCAGCTCTAAATCCCAACATTCCGTGTGCTGCGCTTAACCACAGCGTAGCCGCAGAATGACAAGACATAGGCAAAAATCTTTTTATGGTCCGACTCATGCATTAAACGTGCAAGAGCCGGACCATTTTTTTTTGTAATATATCTCACCGATAAACAGGAATTTATCTGCGAGACAGTCTGCTGTAGTAGGCAGGGCTTTGACAAAAACCTTTCTCCACATGCCTTTTGTTGTCACACCCTACGGGTTCATGATATCGTTTGGCGAATGGGCTTTACGAGAGCGTTGCTCTCGACACCCATCCTCCAAACGATATCATGAGTGATGCTTCGGCATCACTGTGCCAACAAAAGGAAAAACATAAAAAACACAAGGTTACACAGTAGAAATTGTGTCTAAACTAAAGAATTACACATCATATGTGTATTATATTGTTGTTTTATATAACCTTGTGTTTTTCTTTGTTATTTCCGCTTATGGGTGCGTGCTGTGCACAAATAAAAGGCTTTACATTAGGTTGTCGAGAACTGGTTCTCGTAAGACCTAACGTAAAGCCTTTTATTTAAATCCGATAGGATTTGCGTCCATAAGCGGATTGTGGATAAAGGTTTTTGTCAAAGCCCTGCCTACTATAGCAGACTAACTGCTAAACTGCAATTTACGCAGCCTCCCATAGCAGATTATCAATCAGCGCCGTGTAATACGTAACTTTGTCCTGCCGTGTCCCGAGGGGACACGTATCTGTCAGAAACCCACTGCAAGCTCCGAAGGAGCGCAGCTGTGGGATAAGCATCATCTCACCCTCTCTTGGTTCCGCGAAGCGGGACCTGCAGCTCATACTCAATCTGCTGGTTGTCCGTGGGTGCGTGGCTATGCCATGCAAATATCGTACAAAGAGTAAAAAGCTGTTACAAAATAAAAATTGATTATAGAGTCCTGGATTGCTGTTTTTATGGTGTTACGCTGTGCAAACAGCACCCATACTTAACAATAGTGCCACTTTTACAGTCCAATAGTGGCACTATTAGAGTGCAAAAGTGGCGCTATTGTATGATAAAAGTGGCACTATTGGAGTGTAAAAGTGGCGCTATTGCAACCTTATGAGGCTTTTTAGCTCTGTCATTCATTGCACACTTTTCTTCTGAGTAACGTAATCTACAGAATGTTAGCATGTTGTCGTTGCACGCTCAAAACTCAAGAATTTCGCACCAAAGATTTCTTCGTGCGCCGGGCTCATAGTATTGAGCGTTAGAAATGCAAATATCGTCTTCGGCAAGCCGTCCGAATTATCCTCAACATCATACGGGATGTGTCAGTCCCCGCTCCGAGGAATCTGCAGCTCGTAAAGCATTTTTTCACTTTTATTATTAAAAAACAACGACAAGACTTTGCCATAATAATATTTTACACTATCTTTGCAATCGGTAGACCACAAAACAAAGATAAGCAGATTGGTAGCCGAAGTCCACGTAGGACAAACAAAAGCTCCTTAATAGAAGCATGCCTGTTGACAATTTAAAATAAAAACCAAGACATATATATTCACAATAATACGCATTACATTACTAACGACGTTATATAACAAAAAGAACATTTGATTTTCTATTATACAATTTATTAACTAAAAGAAATGGATTATGAAAAAGATTCTATCCCTTCTTTCATTGTTGGTGATGACGCTTACAGCGTTCGCAACAGACTATACGGGACATCGAACCGTGACGTACGGTTCTAATGAGCCTACAGAGTCTGACAACGCAGTTGTGTCCATCGTCGATAATGGTGACGGCACGTACAATGTGTCGTTTGTTGACGTAATAAACGTTGACGGTCCGTACCGCGACAATTATGGTACGTACACATTCAGCAATCTGGCTTGTACTACAGAGAATGGTGTAACTACATTCACAGGAAGTGGTTTGACCGCTGCAGCTACTCATTCTAATCCGAATTCGGATTATTCGTTCATTAAGTCAGCTTCTGAAGGCGAGTTGACAGTCAAGTTCAATGCAGAAAAGGCTTATGCCAAGTTTGCTGCTACAATCAGTACAGGCTGGAGCTCTGCTACAATTTCTGCAGAATTCGGCACTGACGACTTCGAAACCGGCGGTGGCGAACCCGAAGGTCCTACCGTAGTTTCCTCAAAGTCTTTCACTGACAAGCTCGGTATGAAGATGGGCGAAGGTGTCTATGACTTGCCATACAGTGCAGAGGTTACTGTAAAGGAGATGTCTGACGGTTCAAACAACATCGACTTCTCGTTCGGTTCGAGCGTTATTGAGGCAAACGGCCTTACAAAGGGCACTGACGCTAAGGGTCGCACCACTTACTCTGGCGACGTTGACGTTCAGGGAACAGTTTATAAGGTTTATGCTGTAATCTATACTGATGCTGATGGCACAGAGAAGATTTATATGAGTGTTGAGTCTGAAGGCGTTACTTACATCGTAGGTACACAGCCAGTTGACGGTCCTTCTATCCCGATGGAGAACTATCAGGCTGACGGCACTGGTTTCGTGGTCTCTACACCTATTGACTGGGAGACACAGAAGTTCCAGGCTGTCATTGACGCCACCAACTGCAACTCTTCAAATACTGAGGAAATCTTCGGCTTCGGTCCTGAGGCTACAGTATGGGAGAAGAACATCCATATCTATGCAGACAAGGGCACTTACAAGGCATTCTATCAGTGCTCTAACGGCAACAACAATACAACCGTCAACATAACTGACAAGACCAACATCACAGTTGAGGTTTCTAAGGCAGACGGTCTGACCGTTGACGGCGTAAGCGTCATCGCTGCCGACAAGCTCGAGGGTCTCTTCGATCTTACAGAGGTGAAGTTCGGTTCAGGCGAGAACAGTCAGTTCAGCAACGCACTCTACAAGAGCGTCAAGCTTGTAGAGGTTGTTCCTCCTTTCGTACCTGAGACAAAGACATACAAGGATGTGGCTTACTCTTCATTCGCTGGTACAAACACCAACTTTGACGAGAACACCGTAGAGTTCACAACAGTTGAGGACGGCACATACAATGTGGTTTACAAGAACCTCACCGTTTCTTCTAACCGCATCGGCGACCTTAACATTCCTAACGTAACAGCCACAACTGACGCTGACGGCAACGTTACATACACCACTACAGCTACTGAGGGCACATGGACCAACATCAACCAGGACCTTGCCTCAATGCTCGGCATCTCTGAGGGCAGCCCCGCTACACTCAAGAGCTTCACAGCCACACTCTCTGGCGAAAAGCTCAACATGACTGTCGTTACAGCTCTGACTGGCGTTGACGCCACTCTCGTATTCGGCGAGCAGTACGTAGAGCCGAATCCAGATCCGGAAGGCACAATCGACGTCGTAGAGCACGGCTTCAATGCCAACGGCTTCGGCTGGCAGGAGGTGAAGGACATCAACTGGGACAACCAGTATCTCAAGGCTGAGATGGACCTCACAAACTGCACAAGCGAAAACGAGGTGGTTCTTTCTGTAGGTAACAACATCACAGCATGGGGTGCTACAAACTTCCACTTGTATTACACCGCAGCTACCAAAACTCTGCAGTATAACTACATCGACGCTTCCGGCAACATCGGTCGCTACGACATTCCTAACATCGAGGGAACCGTGACCGTTGAGATCTCTAAGAAGAATGGTCTCGTAGTAAACGGCGAGAAGTGCAACTACAAGAATGGCTCAACAGAGCAGTTTGACGATCCCGCTACAGCATTCGCTTCTCTCTGGGCAGTAAGCTCAGTACAGATCGGTGCCATCCAGGGCTACACAATGGGTTATGCAGTCTATAACTACATCCACATCCTCCCAGTTGAGGCAGAGCCGGTTGATCCGAACGAGGTGGTTGCTACAAAGACTTACACTGACAACCTTACTGTCGGACACGATGCTCAGACAGGTGATGTGACCGGTTATGCAGACAAGCAGGTGGTATTCACCAAGTATGCTAACGGCGAGTCTTCAGTAACATTCAAGGAATATCCGATTTCTGAGACAGAGACACGCGACCTTACATTCCGTGGTACAATCTCAGAGACTGACATGAGCGAGTATGGTATGGGCACCGTAACCTTCGGTGAGGACTTGGCAATGACTCCTATTGAGGATGAGACCAGCGCATTCTATGGCAAGGAGATTTCTCTCTTCATCAACATCTCATCATACTCAGCCGACAAGATGGAGTTCACATACGAGTTCGGTTCTGAAGATGGCATCTACTACGTTGGTCAGTACGGCGTAGAGATTGAGAAGCCTGAGGAAGTTGTAGGCACTAAGACTTACACAGCTAACCTTACTGTTGATCACGACGCAACATTGCAGAACGAGGTGCTTTATAAGGATAAGGACGTTGTCTTCACCAAGTACTCTACTGGTGACGTGACCGTAACCTTCAAGGCATTCCCGGTTTCAGAGAACGAGACTTGCGACCTCACATTCCGTGGCACAATCTCAGAGGTTGATATGAGCGAGTATGGCATGGGCGTTATGGTATTCGGTGAGAATATGGTATGCAAGGTAGAGGACGAGGCAAGTTCATTGAACGGTCAGACTCTCTATCTCAACATCAACATCGATAAGAAGGACGACTACAGCAAGAACATCGTATTCCAGTACTCATTCGCTAATGATGTGGACGACGAGAATGCTGACGCAGAGAGCATCTTCTATTGCGGTCGTTACGGTGTAGTAGCCGACGCTATCAGCGGCATCCAGACCGAGATGGAGAACGGCAACGTATCTATCTACACTGTAGGTGGTGCAAAGGTTAACACTCTCCAGAAGGGCATCAACATCGTACGCCTCGCTAACGGCAAGACCATCAAGGTGGTGAAGTAAGCTAAGCGATAAACGATAAATAAAAAAATCCCGGTTCCTAATCAAGGAGCCGGGATTTTTTTTGTAACTTAGGAGGCTATGGCGTCTCGCCGTAGCCCCGCAGCCTCCCATAGCAGAACACCTATCAGCTATTACTTCATTTGCTCGTGTTCGTGGGTGCGTGACTATGGCGAGACGCCATAGCCTCCTATGTTTGCACTGCAAGCTCATTTATAATCTCACCGCTAAACTGCAATTTATCCTCCATATATCAATATTTTTCTTTATATTTGCATATCCCAACGCCCCCGTTAATCGTTAAGGCATGTTAAAACATTGCCTTATGTTGTAACAAATCATTCTTCCAAACGTCATCCTATCAGAGCACAGATGAAAAAGATAAGTTTTCGTAGCGACATCCTGCCGATGAAGGACACCCTTTTCAGACTTGCCCTCCGCATCACGCTGAGCCGTGAAGAAGCAGAGGACATCGTGCAGGATACGCTCATCAAAGTATGGAACCGGCGCGACTCGTGGGACACCATCGAGTCTGTAGAGGCGTTCAGCCTCACCATCTGCCGTAACATTGCTCTTGACCGCCTCAGGCTGCATGCCAACAACAACGCGTCACTCGACGCCGGCACAAGCGGCGAAAAGGCAGACTCCGCCTCCAATCCCTACGAGCGCACAGTGCAGCGCGAGAAAGTGGAGATTGTGCGCTCCCTCATCGACAACTTGCCCGAGAAGCAACGCTCATGCATGCAGCTGCGCGACATCGAAGGCAAGACCTACAAGGAGATTGCCGCCATCCTCTCCATAACGGAGGAGCAGGTGAAGATAAACATCTTCAGAGCGCGGCAGACAATTAAACAACAATTTCAGCAATACGACAATTATGGATTATAAATACATCAGTCAGCTCCTGGACCGCTACTGGCAAGGCGAGACCACTCTCGAAGAAGAGCAGATACTCCGCTCGTTCTTCAGCCAGCTGTGCATCCCGGAAGAGCTTCAGAAGTATCGCAGCCTCTTCATCTACGAGCAGACGGAGAAGCACACCAACACGCTTGGTGACGACTTTGACGAGCGCATGATGGCGCTTATCGACGAGCCAGAGACTGTGAAGGCACGCCGAGTGACCATGAAGGAACGCTTTGCGCCATTCTTCAAGGCTGCTGCAATGGTGGCCATAATCCTGACACTCAGCCAGGCGGCACAATACTCGTTCCAGAGCACGTCCGAACAGACACCGGCAGTATCTACCGGCACATCGCGTCCGGCAGGCTCAGTGGCGCTGAACGACTCCGCCCGCATCGACACGCTCAAGAAGAGCAGCTCGGTGGACGCCGTACAGCAGCCCCTCATCGAGAACGGTGCCGTGCTGATGAAGTAAGACAAGACAAAAATTTCTATGCTTTCTCAATAAAAATCATGTTTAGTTAAAACAACATTTGGACATGACGGCTTCCCTCCGATAGGAACCGACGTCCCGGACAAAGGATGTCGGGGAAGACGCAAGTTCATAAACCCAAACTTGAGACTGTGAAGTTTCAGGTTCTCTCAAATTTTTCATAACATACTAAGAATCGCTGGTCGTCAGAGCTAAAAGTTAGCCCGACGGCCAGTTTTCGTTTCACGCTAACTTAGGAGGCTATGGCGTCTCGCCGTAGCCACGCAGCCTCCCATTGCTGATCGTCAATCAGCGCCGTGTCCCGAGGGGACACGTTACCATCAGAAACCGGGTCAGCGGAAAAGTACTGGGGGTGTTTTTTATTTCATAGTATTTTGTATCTTTGCATTATGAACATGCTTGAACAATTAGCCCGTCTAGTTCTTCCCAAAGAAATACTAGACAATTTCGATATCG
>NZ_NOVE01000019.1 GCF_002265625.1 Prevotella sp. 885 | reverse complement strand
TCGGCGGGCTTTACCTGGCGGTTAAGTGGGTTTCAATCCACGCACCCACGTAGGGTGCGACGTTTCTAAACACTTATTAATCATTTATAGTATGTTTCAATCCACGCACCCACGTAGGGTGCGACGCTTTTTATTTATAAAGCATTTGCTTTTATTTCAGTTTCAATCCACGCACCCACGTAGGGTGCGACACGAGCCGCAGAGCAAACGGCAATGGACGAGTTGGGTTTCAATCCACGCACCCACGTAGGGTGCGACAAGAGTAAACGCTTGCACCAAAGCTACATTGGAGTTTCAATCCACGCACCCACGTAGGGTGCGACCAATCGAGAGCAATGTCACAACCTTGCAGCAGGAGTTTCAATCCACGCACCCACGTAGGGTGCGACATGCACAACGTGTTCTGTCATTGACAGAGGAGAGTTTCAATCCACGCACCCACGTAGGGTGCGACCCATTGTGCAGGGCAATCGCAATATGATGAAGCAGTTTCAATCCACGCACCCACGTAGGGTGCGACCGAGAGCCGTTACAAGTCGCCATTACCAGAGCTGTTTCAATCCACGCACCCACGTAGGGTGCGACCGCATATTCAGCAAATGTCTGAATATCATATTACAAAAGTACATTATTTGCGAATAATATGCAAATTTTTGAATACTTATGTGAATCTTATGGGTATATAAATCTATCTATTTGATTTTCAAAGAGTGCGAAAGTCGCTGTATATTATGCAATACTATACGTTCGCACCCTTTATATCAGATTATCAGTTCTCCAGTGACGTCTATCCCCATATTCTTGCCGATAGTCTCCACTTTACGTTTCCAGTTTGAGCCTAATAGATAGAATCTGATGCTGTCTTGCGATGAGTCAATAATGTTCTCTAATTGACTTTTAAGCATAATATATTGCGATTCGGTCAAGACGCATTCAAATACTGAGTTTTGAACTCTCTTCCCATGATTTAGGCAGGCTTTTGCAACATTGCGCAAACGCTTGGCTCCGTTCAGGGATGTGATATTCACGTCATAGGTAATCAGTACGAACATAAGCTATTTGATTAAAAATACGGGATAATCGTCTATGTCCTTTCTTATAAACCTTGCCAATAACATAGACTGAATGTATGGAAGAAGACCAATGCTGACCTTCTCGTTTAAATATGGGTGTGTGATTTGTTCCTTTTTTCTGTTTTGCCAAGCAGACAGAATGGTTTTTCTTGCAGAGTCCGTCATGACTATACCATCATCTCCTTGCTTGACAAAGTCTTTTATGGATATCTGTTTTCTGTTTATTAATGACAATACCAACCTGTCACCCAGGTAGGCTCTAAGCTCTTCCATCATATCCAAAGCAAGAGACGGTCTGCCAGGTCTTAGAGTGTGCATAAATCCCACGTAAGGATCAAGCCCGACTGTTTCAAGGGCTGCTGTTATGTCGTTGCATATTAACGTATATACAAAAGAGAGCATAGCGTTGACCGCGTCTTTGGGAGGTCTGCGATTTCGTCCTTCAAACTTGAAGTCTTCCTTTTGGTTCAGCAACAGGTGTGAGAACACTCCGAAATACTTTGTTGCCGCTTCTCCTTCAATGCCTCTTACTGTTTCTATATTGTCCGCATTAAAGACACGGTGTTTGCATTTATGCAAGTATTCAGCTACGCTTTCTACGTCATGGTCTTCACCATTGTCACGGATGAAACGTCGTAGGATGTTATGATAGTTTTGTATTTTTCCTCCAATGAACAGTTTGCTGATATGCAAAGCATAGTTTGGTTCATCCGAATTCTTGTATTGGGCTTTTCTTAGCAATACATTACCTTTAGTCGGACCTTGCGAACGGCTTATGTATCTTCCTTGCGGTGAAAGGAAGGTTAGGGCGACATTGTTGTCAGCGCATAATTTCATAAGACCAGGACTTGCACCCATATATCCAAAGGTGACAATTTGTTCAATGTTGTGGATGGGTATACGGAATATCTCGTTTTGTTTAACGGATACTACTACATTAAGTCCGTCTTTGCTGAGATAGGCTTCAGGTGTGGTTATGTATAATGTGTTAAGTAATATCCTCATATAGGTTATTGTTTAAATAGGTTGACACTTTTACGCAATCATTCATCTCCGGAATACATATATTTATTAACGAACAGTTCTTGCAATGACGCTGTTTGTTGGCTTTTGGCAATTCACCGGATTTGAAGACCTCGTGCATTTGCTGGGCACAATGAATGGTGGTATTTCTCAACGATTCAGAAATGGATATAATCTCTCTACGTTTCACCTCATCGTAATATAGTGCTCCGTACGGGATGTTGATGCCATACATCTCTTCCATGCACATTGCCTGTGCAGCCAATTGCACCTCGTCCCTTTCATCTGGCTTATGATGTCCTCTTTTATATTCCACAGGGTATGGTTTCCAGTAACCTTCGTATCGGTTATGAGTAATGGCATCTTCTGCTGAATCAGTAGGAACAAGTTCTACGGCATCCGTTATGCCATATAGTCCCAATTCTTTTGAGGCAATAAGAAGAGAGCGAAGCGTGATGACATCACCATTTTTCTGACGATAGAAGGGATTGTCTACGTTCTTGTGCAGAATCTGACCTTCTGTCGTCAGTTTGTTTTCAGCCCATTGCTGTTCGATATGTATCAAAGCCCATTGTCGGGGGCAGAACATAAAGTGCTGTATCCCCGACAACATGAGCATTTCGTCTTCAGTATACATGATGTTATACTAAATCAATTCTTCAACGGTAACGCCGTTAGGAACAGAGTCCTTGTCTATCGAAACAACATAGTCGCTGAACGATCTTGGTGCGGCTTCCGTATTCTTCTTGATTTTCACCAAGTCGAACAATTTGTTGGCTGGAGCATTGCCAAGAACCGAATCGTGACGGAACACGATGAGTTTCTGTGCGCTCATCAGTCCACGTGCGGCAGAACGGTCCACGTCGAACATGTTCTTTAATGCCTCGAAGAATAGCTCCAAGTCTTCCTCCGAGAAGCCCGTTTGCTTGGCAAGACTTGCTGAGATAAAGCCATGGCAGACATAGAGCCCGTAAGGAACTGTAGCCTTGCGACCCATAGTTCGGTTGTCGCCATTTTGTTTTTCTGCTTCTTTTTCTGTAGCCACAGCCATTCGGGTGATAGAATGTTCTGCTGTTGCTATTGGATCAATAGAACGAGCAAAGGTAAACTGGATGGGGCCTCTTACCTGACCAGCATTCTTACCCGTGGACATGACCGCTCCGAATGTACGGATGTCATAATAATTCTTACACATGAATAGACGAGCTGCTGCAGTCTTGTCTTTTGCCTTCTTCACATCTTCGTCATCATGAGCCTTGTCTATCTCGCTGTTAAGAACCGCCTTCTCCTTAATGAAGATATCATAACCGTCTGACAAATCTTTTGCTACTTGAACGTAGTTGCGAACTTTGCGCTTCAGGCAAACGTCTGTTACCAAGCCCATTCCGGTCTCAGCATCAACACGAGGAAGGTTTCCTGCATCAGGATCACCGTTGGGATTACCGTCCTGTACATCAAACAGGTAAACGAAATCGATTCTGTTATTAATTTCAGCCATATTGTTTATAATTTAAATGTTATTATTTTAGTTCTTGTTTTCATCTTCTTTTTTAGTAAAGAAGTCTTGTCTTTGGTGGTAGTATCCTATAAAGAATCTGCCTTGGTCTTGAAGGTCAAGATGTGCAGGGAAGCCGGTTGCAGGAATCTTGTCGATGATTTCTTGCTTCATCTTCTCATAGAATATTTTTCTGCTTTCGTTAGTCAGTTTCTCCATGTGATGGTAAGAAAGATTGAGGATAGTGGCAAACACCGAAGCAGGTGTTGCACTTGCAGCATTCATGTATCTTTCACAAATGCTTCTGATTCCATTTGCATCTTCTTGAATCTTGTCAAGAACTGCAAAGAGGCGACCGCAGAGGTAGCCTTGGTTTGTGTTACTCTTGTCTAACATAGTGTCTATCTTTTTATTGTTATCATTTATTCTGTTAAGATAAGCTTTAATGATTGCCATACGAGCTATGCGAATAGCGTTATTATCTTTATTTCCTGACTCTGCTCTTATTCTGCGGATGCATGCAGAAAACAACGTAAACGGATAAGGTGTTCCTTGGAAGATGCTCTTGACAACAGCCTCGGGTATGTTAGGGGTTGCTTTAGATAGCTCTCCGTTAAGAGTGACAGCTGCAAGCATGCTCTTTATTCCCATATATGGTTTCCCGTCTTTACGAGTATCTATAATCTCCATGTCGTCAAAATGACGAAGAATCTTTTCTGCAAACTCTTTCAAAGAGCATTCAGACCAATACACAACGGCAATTCTGGCAGAGTTTGGAGCGAGTCCAAGTATATAGAAGCGGTCGTCCAATGAAGTCTTCAAAGTTCCAGAATAAATGGAAGTAAAGACTTTACGCACTTGCTCTATTCTTGCATTTGGGTCATCCTGTTCTTCGTCTGCAAAACCTAATAGGTCGAACAGACTCTCTTCCGTCTGTTCTGCTGCCTCGGCATTGGAAGAAGCCCAAAAAACGAAGGTACGATTACCTACACCAAACTTGTTATGCGACCCTTTTTGCAGCATAGCATTAAGAGCTGTGGTATAGGCAAATTCTGCATCCTTTGAAATTGGTGCATTCCCACATTTTTTCTTGCCGTAAGAATCGTAGCCGGAATTAACTTGGAAAGCTACAAGCTTTGCTGTCGCTTGACTTCCTGGAATCATTGTTGCCGTTGTTGTATCAACGGTAGTTCCTTTATTCCCTGTTATCAGACAAAAGCCGTTTCCTTTATTGTCGTCTTCAGAGTTTTCTAATTGTAATAATTCTTTTTTCTCGGCTACAATCTTTAGGTCACCGTCGATTCTGAACGAGAATGTTGAGTACTTTTTTGATAAGTTCTTCTTGATGTCTTCCCATAAACTATCTTGCGAAATACATGCAAGTATTTCTTCTTTGCTTTGCTGATAGAATTTACAAATAGCAGCCAAATCATTATTTTCAGGATAAACCTTGTAGATAGAATCAACTTTCTCTTTAAAGGCTTCAAGACAAGTGCTTTCCTTGTCAGAACGTTTCGTTGTCTGTTCTTCTACATCTTTCTTAGCTTTTGCATTTTCGGCATATCCCAACACATAGGAGCTGTTATCATATAGGTAATTGGCAACGACAGCACTTGACCTGCCTACATGCTTTTTAACAAGATAGGTCTTTGCCTGTTTGTTATCTATACGACAATCTTCAAAACGAACAAATTTTCCTTCTTTAGAAATAACAATCACGAAACCGATTTCTTTTTCCTCCATGCCAGAAGCAGGAAGATTTCCGCATCTGTTATAGTAATCGTATAATGCTTTTAGTATCATCTTAAAATCTCCTCACTATTTATTGGTGGAACAATAATAACGCCTGCTTTCATTTGTGGACGATAGAACATAGGCTGGATGTTCTTCGGGTCTTGGAAATCCATGTCATAGAGCATGATGCCAAGATCTTTTGTGCCTCCCTGCTCTTCGGATATAGGAGGAGTCAAAGCTTCGTCATCTGAATTAACCAAGCGGAATGCTGCCGAGAACTCACGAGTTCCAAGATAAGGCTGATTGAAACATTGACCTTTACTTGCTCTCCGTTCAAACATTTGATAGTATTTCATAGGGTTCTCGTCTCTGCCAGGTTCGTGCGAAAACAAGTCTTTCTCAATTTTTCGTTTGGCAACAGAACGGTATTCCATTTTTGCCCAAATCCTATAACGGACATCCTTAAGCAATAAAGAGTTCTTTTGCTGACGTTTGTCTTCTATATAAATGGCAGACTTGCCGGCAACAGCACCAACTTCATTTCTTCTCACCGATGTCCATTTGACAGGATTTAGTACTTCTATTTTGGTTATTTGCCAATGTATGGCAGGTTTCCAGAATATAGCCTCGAATATGGCGCGTGCAGCCGACGGTGTAATAACATCATAGCTGACGCGCTCCACTTTAAGTTCTGGGCGGATGAAGCAAGCCATATCGCCCCACACCTCCAAACAATATTCTCTGTCTGTATGTTCCATATTATTATTTATCTTTATTGTATTAATATTTCATTTGCCCAATTATTGTCGGTTCTAAGTCCAATATGTTCATCATATTGTTGTTTGTAATCGACAACAAAAAGCCCTTCTTTCTTTTCGCTGACAACCCCCATGTCTGCTAATGTTTTGAAGTCTATCTTGTTGATGTTAACCATATACTTTGACAGCTTTTTCATCAGCATGTATGATGGTCCGTTAACTAATAATTGCTGGACAAGATCTATGCTGTTCTTCCAGCAGACAACAACATTTACACCATCGTCTTCTATTAGCTGGAATTCCTTGGCTGCTGTCTGAAAACTCAAATTGTTTGTCGGATAATAAAGATAATGTCTTATATCTTTCTTGTCAAAAGACTCTTTCCTGCAATAGAGTTGCTTGAAGAAAGAAGTCATTGTTTCTGGAGCAAACCAGTCATGGTCGTTTCCAAGACTTAGTCTTGCGCTATTTGCAGCTTGTATGTCTCCCTTTGTAAGGTTGTGCTCTTTAGACAATGAAAAGACGTAAGTGGTACTTAAGCCATTCTTTCCTTCACGATTACATCTGCCCGCTGCTTGCAGAACAGAGTCTAATCCTGCCTCTTGGCGGAAGACAAAAGGAAAGTCAATGTCAACTCCTGCTTCTATTAATTGAGTGGAGACAACACGGATTATTTCGTTCTTATTGTCTTTCAGAGCGGTTTTTATAGCTTTTATTGTTTCGCTGATATGGTCAGGGCACATCATCTTGGAAAGATGCAATGTAATGCCCTCTTGCGGAAGACGTTCGTATATTTCCTTAGCGTCCCTACGTGTGTTGACAATGCAGAGCACTTTTTTGTGCTGGCTCAGCATCTCTGCCAATTCATCATAGGTTTTTCCTTCGTTATTGATGCTCAGCTTCACTCTACGTAACTTGTCATGTAGCTTGAAATCATCCGGTATTATTTCTGTTATATGGTCTATTCCGTTGAAGGCGGCTTTCGGATTACACCCTTCAATGAGCCCGCTCAACACGGGCTGACTTGCAGTTGTGAACAAGAAGGATACATTGAAAAGTTTATTATAAGTTTTCAGCGAATCTACTATGGGCTGCAGATAATCCGTAGGAAGAGTCTGCACCTCATCTAAGATTATCACGCTGTTTACTATATTGTGAAGTTTTCTGCAAGCCGATGGCTTGTTGCTGAACATAGATACGAACAGTTGCACGTTGGTGGTAACGATAATAGGGTAGTCCCAATTCTCTGTTGCCAACTTCATCTTCTCTTTCAGTTTCTCGTCTTTTATCTGCTCGGGGTCTACACAGCTATGATGTTCCAGAACATTCTCTTCTCCAAAGATGCTTCTCAGGACTGATGCCGTCTGAACAATAATACTTGTGTAAGGTATAGCGATGATAACTCTCTTCTGTCCATTCTTTATTGCATGTTTTATAGCCCAAACCAGTGAGGACAATGTCTTGCCTCCACCAGTGGGTACAGTCAAGCTATAGAAACCAGTAGGAGTATCAGCCATCTTCAAACATTGTTGCTGAATCTGGTTCCTTATGATGTTTATCTCGGAAGAGTCTGCTTTAGTCTTTAAGTCCTTTAGCTTGTTTTCAAGCAATGGCAGTAAATTGTTTAATGCTTCTTTGTTTTGTCTTAACGTATAAGATTCCCTGTCCATAAATGCTTCCGTATCAAGAAAGTCTGCATCTACTAAACATGAGAATAGCATGCGAGCTAAATGATGAAAATCGTTTTCTTGTATTTTAAATTCTGGTCGGTTTAGCTTTTCCTTTGTATGATAGATGTTTACTTCGGAAGGAATTTCTTGATTGATGATTTCTTTTATCTCGTCAGAATCATGCAGTCCGGTATGATGAGACACAATCTGGTTGACAAATAAATTATAGGAAGACTTTCCATAATATTTTTGAGCTAATATCCCTCCTACGTAGGCATGATGATGTTTGCCACAAATTTTAATGTCGGGGGCATATCCGCTTTCCTTTTTAATGTATTGCTGAAAGGCGTCCGTCTCTTTTCCCTTATCGTGGAGTAGTCCCAATACTTTACCCCATTTGCTCATGCCAAACTCTCCTGCAAATTGTGATGCAAGTCTTGCTACACCGACAGAGTGGTCCTCATTGGATTGTGTAACCCAATGTCCTTCATTGTCTTGATATATATGTGATATAATTTCTGTCATATTCATTTTCTATTTTACGTTCTTTTTTATCCTTGCGTCCACTCTCCTCTCTCTGCCGACCGTTTCGGGGAAGGCGTATACTCCCCAACCTTTTTCCAGTCGGTTCTTATTTATGTTCTTGTCGTACCACCAGTCGTAGTGCTCGCGCGAAATCATGCGGAGATCCCAAGCTTCGTGCACTTGGGCTGCGATGGAGACGCCGTACAGTTCCTTTAGGTCTATCATCTCCTCAAGCGTCAGTTCGTCGCGATGCTCGCCGCCCATTTCTTCTATGAATGCGGACTTGGGGAAGAGGAAGAAGCTGGCGAACTTGTGGCAACGCTTTTCTTCTGACAGGTCTGAAGAGGGAGGAAAGGAGAGGAGAAGGTGGGCGAGTTCGTGAGCGGCTGTGAAACGCAGACGGTCGGCTGTGGTCTTTGAAAGGCGGGTGTCAACGACTATGAGCGGCAGACGATGGTCTGCCCATGTGCTGAGGCCGTAAACTTCGGCAGGTAGTTCATCCTCCATGATTCTGATGCCCTTGCGTTCCAACAGGCGAAGCACACTGGCGATGGGACCGTCGCCGCAATGCCAGAGCTGGCGGAGGAGGTTGGCTGCTTGGATGGCATCTTCAAGTGAGGATACCTGAACGTTTTCGATGGGATTCTTAAACTCTTCGGAGATGCCAGCCTCACGTTCTTTGGCGATAAGCCGTTCTGTCCAAAAGGACAGGCGCGCCTCTATAGCCGTGAGAACATCTTCCTGCAGCTTGCCTCCAGATGTGGTGCGTAGCATTGGTATGTTGATGTTTAGGTTGGTGCCGAGAAAATATTCTTCGCTGATATCAAGGGCCTTTGCCAGCGCCGAAAGAACGTTGGCATGAGGACGCATGACGCCTCGCTCATACCTTGAAAGACTTTGCTTTGTTACAACAAAGTCGGCAAGTTCGATGAGCTTATCCATGCTGAGTTTTCGCATGCGTCTTGCTTCCCGTAGTCTGATTGCAAATGAATCGTTAGGCATAGTATTTTGGTTTTGTTTACAAAAGTAATAAAAAACTCGGAAATGTAAACAAATTTCCTCAAACTTTTATTCTTCTTTCCCAAAACTTTTGTTCTTAAGATTGTCAATCAACTGATACACGCTCTCGTGTCATAAGGTACGAGCCTTCATTTCATTTCTTTCAGACAAATAAGCAGCACCTCACCATCTCTTGGTTCCGCGAAGCGGGACCGACTATCATCCTCAACATCATAGTGGATGCGTTAGTCCCCCTTCGGGGAACTCTTTATGGGGGTGTCATATTTACCTACAGCTGCGCTGCTTCGCAGCTTGCAGTAGGTTTCATGATATAGGTCCCGCTCTGCGGAACCCGCAGCTCATACTCAATCTCTTGTTAAACATGGCTTCATGTCCACTATGCAAATATCGTACAAAGAGTAAAAATGTGTTACAAAATAAAAATCAATTCTAGAGAATCAAAAAGCTGTTTTTATGGTGTTCTGCTGAGCAAACAGCACCCCTGCTTAACAATAGTGCCACTTTTACAGTACAATAGTGCCACTATTAGAGTGTAAAAGTGGCGCTATTGTACTGTAAAAGTGGCACTATTGGAGTGTAAAAGTGGCGCTATTGCAACCCTATGAGGCTTGTTTAGCTCAGTCATTCATTGCACACTGCTCTTCTTAGTAGTGTAATTTACAGAGTGTCAGTATGTTGTCGCTGCACGCTCAAAACTCAAGAATTTCGCACCAAAGATTTCTTCGTGCGCTGAACTCATAGTATTGAGCATCAGAAATGCAAATATTGTGTTGGTGGAACCACGCAGCCTCCCATAGCAGATATATAATAAAAAAAGGAAGCCGTTACTGTGTATAACGACTTCCCTTTTTTATTGATTATAATATCTGCACGTCTTATTATCTCACCACTTTCGCTACGCCTTCCTTGGTTTTGAGTATGAAGACGCCGTGGTGGGCGGGGGTGTCAAGGAACTCTCCGTAGGTGGTGTGGCGTAGCCATGTGCCGTCGGCAGAGAAGAGGTCGACTGGTGTGGAGGGGGTGAGCGTGGCTGTGGCTACGGTGCCGGAGATGGAAGAGGCAGCGTTGAGGACCACTGTCTGCCACGGGCTCCACGGAGAGAAGACCGTGCCCTTCACAGCCTGTACGCGCCACTGGTAAGTGGAGGCGGCGTTGAGGTCCGAGAAGCTGTAGAGCGGTTCGCTGATGTCGTTTATCTTCTGTGTGGCTTTACGTGGTGCTGTGGCGGGAGAGGCTGTGAAGTCGTCCTCGGTGAAGTCGCCGTCATAGACAGCCACCTTGCATACGTAGCCGCGCTTCTTGGGCTTGATGGTCAGACGACAGTCTGAGGCGTCCTTGTTGTCGAGGACAACGGTGGTGAGAGTGCCGTCGGGAGTGATGTCGCATGACGAGATGTCCGATCCGTCAGAGGCAGTAAGATAGAGCGTGAAGCGTGCCTCGTCAGCGCCGTAAGGCTTGGTGAGGATGCGCACGGTGATGGCGTCCGACTGGAGATTGGTGAGGAGGGGAGAGGTTAGCTCGCCCTGCACCTTTGCGCTGCCGAGCTTTGCGCAGCCGATGCCCTCGAACACCTTTATGCCGGTCCATCCCTCTGTGGACATCATGTCGTCCAGCTTGGAAGAGATGTCGGTGTTGCCGTCCGACTTGAGATTGGCTCCCCATCCGGAGAGGTCTTCGCTGACGAGCTGGCATGCCTCGGGAGAGGCGTCAGCCGAGCTTTCGCGCAGCTCCACATTGTAAGAATCGGCTTCCTCCACGGCGCTCCATGTGGCGCGGAAGGCGTCTGCCGTGATGTCCTGCGAGGCGAGGTCGGAGGGAGTGTTGACCGTCTCGCCACCCATGAATGTGAACGAGACGAGGCCCTGGAGGCTCTCGCTTATCTCGGTAATGGGCTTGCCCATAAACTTGCGTCCGTCCTTGTTGGCGTTATAGAGTGCGGCAGCGGGCGTGGAGGTGTCGGTAAGCGAGGTGTTGCGCATGGTGCCGGGATATGTGTCGGCGAAGTTGGTGGCAGAGGTGCGCTGATTGTCGGCTGGGATGATGGTGAAGCGCTGATGGTAAGACCGGTTGTTGATGGTGTTGGTCTCCCAAGCGTTATAGTCATAGTCGACATGGATAACGAGCATTCCGCTTGATGGTATCTCCTCGTCGTTGCCTGTGCCCTGACGGTTCTCGAGCAGATAATATTCTGTGGGGTGGGCGTCGTTATAGACGATGTAAGCCTCAGGGCTTTCCGAGAGTGCCTTCATGTCCTTGACGAAGCATGGCGAGGAAAGCTCGGTGGGCTGCAGCCATCCGCTCACCCAGCGCTCGTACGAATTGTAGCCTACGGGGCGATATCCGTCGCCGGCGTACGAACCGTAGTCCATGAGGTCCCATTCGTCCATGCCGTAATTGCCGTTGCCGGAGGTGTCGTAGAGGTCAGGAATGCCGAGGCAATGGCTGAACTCGTGGCATGCTGTGCCGATGCCGTCCATGGATCCTCCGCTGTCGCCGTTAAGCTCTGAGGAGCATCCGTAGGTGTTGATTCTGACGCCGTCGATGGTGAGGCTGTATCCGGCTTCATCCAAATTCCATTCGTGCTGCCAGATGGTGTTGGCGAGAGTGTTGCTGTTGGCAGCCTCGCCGTATCCGGCATAGATGAGATAAACCTGATCTACTTCGCCGTCGCCGTCCCAGTCGTAGTCGGCGAAGTTTACCTGGTCGGCAGCGAGCTGACATGCCTCGTACACCATTCCTGCGGGGTCGACATCATTGCCGTAAGCGTCGTTGGCTCCGTAGGCAGCCATCTTCTTCGATACGGTGACGGGTCCTACGACGTCAAACTCAAGGTCGAAGAGACCGTAGCTCTGATTGTAGAAATAGTCGTGTACGGAACCTGAATTGTTGAGCTTGGAATAGCCCTTGAGGTTGAAGTAGTCGTTCCATTCTGCCTGCGTATGTGTGCGCATCATCTTCGTGTCCTGGAAGTTGACGAGGATGACGAGTCCCTTGCGCTTGCCGGTCACTCCGATGCCTTCGCCTCCGCCAGCTCCTACCATCTTGTGCGGTGCGCGTTTCTGGAGGCGTGCTATGCGTGAGGCATTGCGTGCTGCGCGGCGTTCTGATCCGATCTGCTTCACCTTCTCAGCCTGAGAGGTGTAAGTGCGGAGGAAGCTAAGCTCCTGGGCGCTGCGTGCGGAGGGAGCGTGAGCTATCTGTGAGGAAGGCGCAAGGCGTCCGTCCTTATCGAGCACGGCGTAACAGTAAGCCCCGTCTGTGGCTTGGATGAGGGGCATGCCGTCTTCGGTGGATGTGAAATGGAAGTGTTCGTCGCCTCGTACGGTGATGATGAGGGACGTGCCGTCGGGTTGCTTGACGGCGGTCTTGATGCGCTTGGCGGGAACGGCGTGTGAGGCAGCCGAAGCAAGAAGGCCAAGGGCAAGAATGGCGATGTGTTTAGACATGTCTATAGTTGATGGGGTTATTAAAGCAGTTTAGGAGTTAAAGAAATTCCTTAACTCCTAAACTGTATATATAAATGTTTTCTTATTTCTTGATGTTAGGCTCTTCCAGTCCGTAACCGCCCTTGCGGTCGATGGCCTTAAGATAGAGTCCGAGGAAGAGGGCTGCTACGCCGAGAGAGGCGAAGACCACCATAGGTACGGTGTAGTTGTACTGGAGAGGGTCGGTCACTCCGGGGTTGCTTGCCTTCAGAACGCTACCGATGATCATCGGGAATGCGTAGAGGCCGATGTTCTGAATCCAGAAGATGAGGGCGTAGGCAGAACCGAGCAGCTTGCCGTCGATGAGCTTGGGCACAGAGGGCCAGAGGGCTGCAGGGACGAGCGAGAAGGAGATGCCGAGAACGATGATGGCGGCGAGGGTGATGATGACGCTTTGTGTGGTGGGCACAACGAAAGCGAAAATCAGGTGGCACACGATCATGAGCACGGCTCCGAGGATGAGCATGGAAGCTCCCTTGCCCTTACGGTCGAGGAAGTTGCCGAGGAACGGTGTTACGGCTGCTGCACCAAGCGGGAACATGAAGAACACCTGTCCTGCCTGCTCGGCTGTGAAGTGGAGGTTGCACTGGAGCATGTTGATAGCGTACTTCTGGAAGGGGAAGATGGCTGAATAATAGAGCACGCAGAGCAATGCCACTACCCAGAACATGCGGAGCGAGAGAATCTTGCCGATGTCTGACACCTTGAAGGGATCGTCCTTTTCTTCTTCGGCGCCCTGTGCGTCGAGCTTCTTGTCCATGAAGCCGTAAGAGATGAAGCAGATGAGGCCGATGCAGACGAGGAGCAGAGAGGCTGCTACAGGACGGCTGACGCTGATGGGATTGATGGAAGCCAGGAAGGGTGAGCCGAGCATTACGACTGCTACGCCGATACGGGCTATGGCCATCTCGATGCCCATGGCGAGTGCCATCTCGTGGCCTGTGAACCACTTGACGATACCACGGCTGACGGTGATGCCTGCCATCTCTGCGCCGCAACCGAATATCATGAAGCCGATGGCTGAGAGCTTGGCTGAAGCGGGCATTCCGTCATACCAAGGTGTGACGTTCCACCATGCTTGCGGCAGATTGAGTGTGTTGTCCATGAAGGTCTTTGCTGAAGACGCATCGAAGAGGTCGGTGACGGCATACCAGTTGATGGCTGCGCCAAGCACCATTACCACTCCGGAGAGGACGGCTGTGAAGCGTACGCCCATCTTGTCGAGGATAATTCCTGCGAAGATGAGGAAGAACACGAACACGTTGAGGAACGGCTCGGAACCTGCAAAGTGACCATAGGCGTCAGGATCCCATCCGCGCTGTGTCTGCAGCAGTCCCTGAAGCGGTGAAAGTACGTCTACGAAGATGTAGGCGAAGAACATTGCGCTCGCAAGGAGCACAAGGGCTGTCCAGCGCATAGCTGGAGAATCGCTTAATTTCTGCATTTCTTAATTTATTATTTAGTATTTATTATTTATTACTTGTTACTTGAGCCACTTATCGAGCCATCCGAAGAAGGTGCGCTGCCAGAGCACGCCGTTCTGAGGTTTGAGCACCCAGTGGTTTTCGTCGGGGAAGATGAGGAGCTCGGCGGGGATGCCACGGAGACGGGCGGCGTTGAAAGCGCCGAAGCCCTGGTTGGCGTTGATGCGATAGTCCATTTCGCCGTGGATGCAGAGGATTGGTGTGTCCCACTTGTCTACGAACTTGTGCGGTGAGTTTTCGTAGGTGCGGCGGGCACGGTCTGTCTTGTCCTTGTTCCAGTATGCGTCGTCGTACTCCCAGTTGGAGAACCATGCCTCCTCGGTGTCGGTATACATCGACTCGAGGTTGAAGGCTCCGTCGTGGGCGATGAATGCCTTGAAGCGCTTGTTGTGGTGGCCGGCGAGATAATATACCGAGAAGCCTCCGAAGCTGGCGCCTACACATCCGAGGCGGTCCTTGTCGACGTAGGGGAGATTGTTGGCGGCGTCGTCAATGGCAGAGAGATAGTCGTCCATGCACTGGCCGGTCCAGTCGCCTGACACAGCCTCGTTCCATTCTGATCCGAAGCCGGGGAGTCCGCGGCGGTTGGGAGCGATGACCACGTAGTCGTTGGCTGCCATAATCTGGAAGTTCCAGCGGTAGCTCCAGAACTGGCTGACGGGGCTTTGAGGTCCACCCTCGCAGAAGAGGAGTGCAGGATACTTCTTGTTAGGATCGAAGTGAGGCGGGAGGATTACCCATACGAGCATCTGCTTGCCGTCGGTGGTCTCCACCCAGCGCTGCTGCACCTTGCCCATCTCAAGCTGATCGTAGAAAGCCTTGTTCTCTGAGGTTATCTGCTTAATCTTGGTTTTCTTGACGTCCTTTCCGGGAGTGATGACGTAAAGCTCGTCGCCCTGAGAGATACTATGGCGTGAGGCGAGAATCTTGCCTGTGTTGCCGAGCATCTGGAGCGAACCGAAGTCCATCCAGTCGTCAGTAAGCTGACGTACGTCGCCGTTGAGATTGGTCTGATACATATTGACGCAGGCATGCCAGCAACCGATGAAGTAGAGCGTGCGCGAGTCGGCAGCCCAGCAGTAGTCGTCCACGTTAGAGTCGAACTTCTCTGCCACGTATGTCTTCTCACCGGTGGCGAGATTGTAGACGCAGAGTCGGTTGCGGTCGCTCTCATATCCGTCGTGCTTCATTGACTGCCAAGCCACGAACTTGCCGTCGGGCGAGAACTTGGGATTGATGTCATAGCCCATATTGAGGTCGCCCTGCTGATGGTTGATGGCTTGGTCTTTCTTGGTCTTTGTGGGGTCATACTCGGGGTCCTTATATCCCTCGGGCTTGCAGATATTCTTGGTAGAGCCGGTCTCTACATTATAAAGATAGATGTCAGAGTCGGTGGAAGTGGCGTAATTGACGCCTGTCTTCTTGCGGCATGTGTAAGCGATGGTCTTCGAGTCGGGGCTCCAAGCGAGCTGCTCCACGCCTCCGAAGGGAGCCATCGGGCACTCATACGGTTCGCCTTCGATGATGTCTTTGCCATTGTCGACGCCCTCGGCTGTGACATTGGCAACAAAGGGATGAGCCACGGACTCAACGTAATGGTCCCAGTGGCGATAATTGAGGTCGGTCACCAGTCGGCCTGAAGCCAATGGCAGGTCGTCCGGATTCTTCTTGATGCTTTCGTGATAGGGGAGCGACTTGATGAGGATGACCTTCTTCTCGTCGGGCGAGAAGCGGAATCCTTCGATGTCGATGTCACTCTTGGTGAGCTGTCGGCGGTCAGATCCGTCGGCGTTCATGCTCCAGAGCTGACCCTTGGTGAGGAATGCGATGCGCTTTCCACCGTCAATCCATGCAGCGTCAGTTTCGCTGGCAGCCGTAGTGGTGAGCGTACGCTGTAGCTTTCCGTCAGCGCTGACGGTGTAGAGCATCTGGTGGCTCTTGTTCTGCTTCACGCTGTAATAGCCCACCTGGTAAGCTACTGTCTTGCCGTCGGGAGAAGCAGCTGCTCCTCCGATGCGTCCCATTGCCCAGAGTGTCTCCGGCGTCATGCGGTCGCCCTTGCTGATGGCAGCCACGTCCGTGGTCTTACCGATCATGGTCTGTGCTTCGGCATTGATGCTGGCGCAACCGATTGCGGCGGCGACAGCGATGGTTGATAATGTCTTGTTCATAGTTTGTTTTAGTTAGGCGTATTTTTCTGGTGTTTTCTGAAGAAATAAAAAAAGTAGCTAAGGTATCAAACCTCCGCAGCAAACAGCCCCATTTATCTAAAGCCTGAAAGAAACTAATCTTCTTTTTTGGATGCTGCGGAGGCTGGAAACCTCCGCTACTATTATGTATTACTGAAGTCCCTTGCGCTTGCGCTCGAGTTCCTCACGCTTACGCTGGAGTTCCTGCTGCTGCTCCTGCATGGCCTGGAGACGTGCAGCCAGTCCGCTGAGCTTCTTAGGATTGTTCTTGTTTTCCTCATACTTCTTCTCGAGGATGGCGAGGAGCTTCTCGTCATTGGTGGTCTTGCGGAGCGTCCACATGATGGCGGCGCTGAAGAACAGCGAGATGAAGTAATAGAAGTTAAGACCAGCCGAGTAGTCGTTGAACATGAAGAAGAACATCACCGGCATGAGGAACATCATCCACTGCATCATCTTCATCTGCTCAGCCTGCTGTCCGACCATCTGGTCGCGCTGCTGGCGCATGGTCATCAGCGAGTAGAGGATGTTTGCCACGCAGAAGAGAATACATGTGAGCGAGAGGTGGTCGCCGATAAGCCAGAGATTGGTGTTCCACTCGATGATGGGGTCATACGTAGAGAGATCCTTTATCCAAAGGAAGCTCTCGCCTCGGAGCTGGATGGCGTTCGGCACGAAGTTGAACATTGCAATCCAGATAGGCATCTGTATGAGCATCGGCAGACAGCCAGAGAGAGGCGACACGCCGTACTTGGAGTATTCCGCCATCATGGCCTGCTGTTTCTGCATCTGGTCCTCGGGCTTATTGAGGTGCTTTGTGGCTTCCTCAAGTTTCGGCTTCAGCACACGCATCTTTGCAGACGACATGTAGCTCTTCTTCACCATCGGATAGGTGATGAGCTTCAGGAGCAGCGTAATGAGAATCAGGACGATACCCATGTTGATGTTGAGTCCTGTAAGGAAGTCGAAGACGTAGATGGTGAACCAACGGTTGATGATGCGGAAGAGCGGCCATCCGAGGTAGACGAGGCGCTGCATCTCGAGGTCCTTATTGAATGAGCATTCCTTCTCGATGCGCTTGAGGAGACGGAAGTCGTTAGGTCCGAAATAGAAGTCGAACTCTGACGGTGTGGCTCCGGTGGGGTCGAAGAAAGTCTTCATCTTAGCCTCGTACTGCTTCAGGTAGCCCGAACCCTTCTCCTGCGGGATGCTGGTCATAACGGCGTTCTCGGCGAAGTCGTTTTTGGCAATCATCACGGCAGAGAAGAACTGGTTCTTGAAAGCCACCCAGTCAATCTTCTTCTCTATGGTCTCGTCCTTCACCTCCTTAGCCTCAGAGAGATAGTCGGTGCCGCCGTCCGCCTTGTGATATGTGAGCGAAGAGTAGCGGTTCTCGAAGGTGAAGCCGCGCTCCTGCTGGCGGATAAGGTCCTTCCACTGTACGTCCATCTGTGTGGCAGAGGGAGCGAAGTCGCCACCCAGTCCTACAGCCTGAAGCTGAGTGTGGAGCATATAGTCGCTTCCGAGACGATACCTGATGATGAGCGCCTTGCCCTTGCCGGCTTCTGCGGTCATCGTCACAGTGGAGTCGGTACGTTCAGACGGTGTGAAATAGAGGTCAGCCGTGTTTATGTTCACACTTTTGGCAGCGAGGGCGAAGTTAAGGCTCTGCGTCTTGCCGTCGAAGAGCGTCACGTCCTTGTTGTCGTTGCGGTCCTCAAAGTTCTTGATGACAGCCTTCGTCACCATGCCTCCCTTGGTGTTGAGGGTAAGGCTGAGGTCCTTGTTCTTCAGCGTTACGTCCTGTGCTTTGCCCTGCAGAGCTGCATAGAAGAGAGCTGTGGTGTCGGCTTCTGCAGCAGCCTTGGCTTGTGCAGTCTTCTGCTGTGCTGCCAGTTTTGCAGCATTTTCGGCTTTCATCCTTGCCACGTTCTCAATGGAATCCTTCTGCTTCTGTGCTGCCACCTGCTCTGCAGATGGCCGGCTCCAGATGCCATATCCGATGATGACGGCGGCTATAAGAGTAATGCCGATGATGTTGTTTTTGTCCACGATCTGTTTTAATTATTATTTATTAATTTTTATTTGTTGCTTTTTTGCGCTATTGCTGCTTTAATGAAATCGACGAAGAGGGGATGCGGATGGAGGACGGTGCTCTGGTATTCGGGATGGAACTGTGTTCCGATATACCACTTCATTCCCGGTATCTCCACAATCTCTACGAGGTCGCTCTCAGGATTGCGTCCCACGCATTGCATGCCGGCACGCTCATACTCCTTCTGGAAGTCGTTGTTGAACTCATAGCGGTGGCGATGGCGCTCCTGGATGTGCTCCTTCTTATATATGTCGAAGACGCGCGATCCCTGTCTGAGCACACATTCGTATGCGCCGAGACGCATTGTGCCACCCATATTGGTGATGTTCTTCTGCTCCTCCATGATGTCGATGACGTTATGCGGCGTCTTCTCGTCCATCTCGCGACTGTTGGCGTCGGCGTAACCGAGCACGTTGCGAGCGAACTCAATGACCATCATCTGCATGCCGAGGCAGATGCCGAAGGTGGGGATATTGTGTGTGCGGCAGTAGTGGGCTGCCACAATCTTTCCCTCGATGCCACGCTGTCCGAATCCCGGGCAGATGAGGATGCCGTCCTGGCCATCGAGCTTCTCTGCCACGTTGTCATCTGTGAGGTATTCGGAATTGATGAAGGTGATGTTCACCTTGCGGTCGTTGTATGTTCCGGCGTGAGAGAGGCTCTCACGTATTGACTTGTATGCGTCCTGCAGGTCGTACTTGCCAACGAGTCCGATGTTGACGGTGTCCTTGGCGTTGTTGCGACGCTCGAGGAAAGCACGCCAAGGTCCGAGCGACGGCTTCTCGCCGATAGGCTCGCCCATCTTGCGAAGAATGGCAGTGTCAAGACCCTGGTTCTGCATGTTGATGGGCACCTCATAGATGCTCGGAAGGTCTTCGCTCTGAATGACACAGTCGAGGTCGACGTTGCAGAAGTTTGCCACTTTCTTGAGGACAGGCTCCTCAAGGTGCTTCTCCGTACGGAGGATAAGCACGTCTGGCTGTATGCCCACGCTCTGCAGTTCCTTCACGGAATGCTGCGTCGGCTTTGTCTTCAGCTCACCGGCGGCTCTCAGATAGGGCACGTAGGTGAGGTGGATGTTTATGGCATTCTTGCCCAGCTCCCACTTGAGCTGTCGGATGGCCTCCATGAACGGCGCACTCTCGATGTCGCCGATGGTTCCTCCGATCTCCGTTATTACGAAGTCGTAATGGTATTTCTGTCCGAGCGATTTTACGTTTCGCTTAATCTCGTCGGTTATGTGCGGCACCACCTGGATGGTTTTTCCGAGATAGTCGCCACGGCGCTCCTTGTCGATAACAGCCTTATAGATGCGTCCCGTAGTGAGCGAGTTCGCCTTAGTGGTCTGTATGCCAGTGAAGCGTTCGTAGTGGCCGAGGTCGAGGTCTGTCTCCATTCCGTCAACAGTAACGTAGCACTCGCCGTGCTCGTAAGGGTTTAGCGTACCCGGATCGATGTTGATGTATGGGTCGAACTTTTGGATAGTGATGTTGTAACCTCTTGCCTGCAAGAGCTTACCGATTGACGACGAAATGATTCCTTTACCTAATGAAGATACTACGCCGCCAGTGACAAATATGTACTTTGTTTCAGCCACGGTGATTATATATATAAGAATTAATATTCTATTAAATACGTACAAAAATACAAGGTGCAAAGTTAACATAAAATTGCGAAACACACAAACGATTCAATATTTTATTGTTACCTTTGTCGGGCAAATGAATATGTATACATAACACAGAAAACAACATTATAATATATGAGTTTACGAAATCTTCTTATAGTATTAGGCTTCTTCATGGCCTTTTCGTCATATGCGCAAAGCCGCTACCGCCTCCACCGCACACACCCTACGGACACCGTTCCAGTGATTGTCAAGCAATATACAGATTCGCTTTCGGCTTGCCGTGAGCGCATCGACTCGCTCTCATTGATGCGACGCGAGGCTGATGAGGACAATCTTGACGGCACATACTACCGGCTTTTCGTTCCTCCCACGTTTTATCATGACGTGGTGAGAAGGGCGTTTACGATAGGTGCGGACACCGTAATGGGCATGGAAGACCAGAGCATGATGGACCTATATCTGCGCCGACCGGACCTCGTGGCTTCCACGCAGAGCCAGCTGGAGCACACCGGAGGCATCATCAATCCTGAGCCGGACAAGATGAAGCCCGACGCAGACATGGTGGATGTCATAGAAATGGCGAAGCCAGACCCGGTGTATCCCGACATGGATATGCCCATTAATATATATGTGGAAAAGCCGAACTTCTGGACAGTCTCGGGCGACTACTCGCTGCAGCTCTTCCAGAACTTCGTCTCAAGTAACTGGTATAAGGGCGGCGAGAGCAACTACTCGGTGCTTGGAACCGTGACGCTGCAAGCCAACTATAACAACAAGCAGCGCTTCCGTTGGGACAACAAGCTGGAGATGCGACTCGGACTGCAGAGCTCGCGAGGCGACACGCTGCATGCCGTGCGTGCTTCGGAGGACCTTCTGCGCTATACAGGCAAGGTGGGACTGCAGGCTTCTAAGCGTTGGTATTACACATTTCAGCTTATCGCCAGCACTCAGTTTATGCATGGTCTGAAGAGCAACGACCACACCATCTATTCGGCTTTCCTTTCTCCGCTAACCGTCAATCCCTCTGTCGGTATGGACTATAACGTCAACGGGCTGAAGGGCAATCTTACTGGATCCGTGCATCTCGCCCCGATAGCCTACAATTATACGTACGTGCGCAAGTTGGCGATGGCTACGCGCTACGGCATTGAGGAGGGCAGACGCACGAAGAGCGACTTCGGTTCGGAAATTACCATTGACCTTAAATGGCAGATTACGAAGGACATACGATGGAAAACCCGTATGTATGCCTACACCACATACAAGCGAATGCTGATGGAGTGGGAGAATACGTTGACGTTCGTGGTGAACAAGTATATCTCGAGCAACCTTTTCCTCTATCCACGCTTCGACGACTCTGCCAAGCGTGACGACCATCACGGATTCTGGCAGATGAAGGAGTATATATCGTTAGGATTTAATTACGGCTTCTAACAACATTGTTCAGATTGAGAATAGTTTATGCAGATTGAACCTATAGCATATTTCCGATCGCCGTTCGCCACCAAGTTCGGCGTTCCGAAGCAGAGCGGCCTTGTGGAGAACCTTATGGGCACCATAGAGTTTGTGCCCCAACATCGTAATGCTGATGCGCTGCGTGGCATGGAGGACTTTGATTATCTCTGGCTTATATGGGAATTCTCAGCCAACCGCCACGCTGCCACCAGTCCCGTTGTGCGTCCGCCGCTGCTTGGCGCAACCGCAAAGTGGGAGTGTTCGCCTCGCGTTCGCCGTTTCGCCCTAACCGCCTCGGACTCTCTTCGGTGCGCATATCGGAGATAGAAATTGATGCGACACGTGGACCTCTGATACATGTTCTTGGCGCAGACCTCATGGACGGCACTCCCATCTACGACATTAAACCTTACGTCGTCTATGCCGACTCACATCCCGAAGCCCGCAGCGGATTTGTGGATAAGAACGCCATCCGCTGGTTGGAAGTGGTGGTGCCAGACGCCGTAGCAGCCCATTACTCGTCAGACGAACTTGCCGCCTTGCGCAAGGTGTTGTCCCTCGATCCACGTCCGCACTATCAGGACAACCCTGAGAAGGTGTATGGTATGATGTACGCCGGAAAAGATGTGAAGTTCAGAGTGGAAGGCGACGTGCTGACTGTGGTGGAAGTGGAATAAAGAAAAACTAAATACCTCATAACCTAAAAACTAATGTACAAAATGAAGAAGATGATTTATGCTGCGATGGCAGTTGTCTCAATGAGCTATTCTGCTCCCGCAATGGCACAATCACAGGATTTGCAGACAAAGGTGAATGCTTATTTCACGGAAACGCTGAAAGCGCAGCAGACAGTATTGGAGAAAGCTGACCGTGAGGCATTCTCTCAGAATAAGCCTTCCGACACCAAGCTTCAGCTTGCGCTAAAAGGCAAGGACGTCACCGGCTATCAGAAGATGGTTTGGGCTGCATGGTGCGAGGCCAACAAGAGCCTGAAGGAAGAAAAGCTCATGAAAGCGGAAGACCTGAAGCTTGCCAAGCACAGTTCGTGGAACATTCCGGCTTGTCTTGAGCCTGATGCCGTAATGCCATATTATTATGGTAAGAAGGGCGTGGCTGCGGACGGCAAGTATCCGCTCTTTCTGTATGTCCACGGTTCGGGACCTAAGGACCACGAATGGGAGAACGGCATACAGCTGGGATTGCGATTCAAGGATAGCCCTTCCATTTATTTCATACCTCAGATACCTAACGAAGGCGAATACTATCGTTGGTGGCATTTGTCCAAGCAGTATGCTTTCGAGAAGCTTATCCGTCAGAGCATGGTGAACGGCGATGTTGACGCCAATCGCCTCTATGTGTTCGGAATAAGCGAGGGCGGTTATGGCAGCCAGCGCCTCGCATCCTTCTATGCAGACTATTGGGCTGCAGCAGGACCGATGGCAGGTGGCGAACCTTTGAAGAATGCGCCGGTGGAAAACTGTGCCAACATCGGTTTCTCCTTTCTGACAGGTGCCGACGATACGGGCTTTTATCGCAACGACCTTACCTGGTACACACAGGTGGCTTTCGATTCTGCGCAGCTTGCCCGTCCCTTGGCAGTGGACAATACGCCCCTCTTCCGCCACCGCATCAATCTCTTGCCGGGCATGCAGCATGCCATCAATTATGGACTGACCACTCCTTGGCTGAAGCAGTTCGTGCGCAATCCATATCCTAAGACCGTGCTTTGGGAGGATTTCGAGATGGACGGCAGACATCGTTCAGGCTTCTATAATCTGCAGGTATTGGTTCGTCCGTCCGAGAAACGTACCTACTACGAGATGGATATCGACAAGAACGTGGTCTCTATCAAGGTCAGTGACGTGGATTATGTCACGACTCTGAAGGATAAGCAGTGGGGTATTGACCTGAAGTTCAGTCGTAGCTATACAATGGCAACCGGTGGTAAGTTGCGAGTTTATCTCAACGACCAATTGGTTAACCTTAGCAAGCCGGTAACTGTAAAAGTAAACGGAAAGCAAGTGTTCCGCGGCGTTGTCAAGGCAAACCTACGAGCAATGGTGAATAGTTGCGCAGAATACTTCGACCCATGCCGAATATATCCGGCAGCCATTGACTTGGATTACTGATTGGTCTGCTTTGACATAAAGACAGGTTTTATCCTATCAATTCAAAATTCGGATGGTATGTCGTCCGACACAATATTTGCATTTCTAATGCTCAATACTCCCAGTTGAGCGCACAACAAAATCTTTGGTGCGAAATTCGTGAGTTTTGAGCGTGCAAGGATAATCGGTTTATACACAATGGATTAGAAAGTTTGCGAGGAGAATGTGCAAAAAAAGAAAGCAGCAAGATGCCTATTTTTGCTGCAATAGCGCCACTTTTACACTCTAATAGCGCCACTTTTATCATACAATAGTGCCACTATTAGACTGTAAAAGTGGCACTATTGTATGATAAAAGTGGCGCTATTGTTAAGCATTGGTGCTGTTTGCACAGCAAAACACCGTAAAAACAGCAATCCAGAACTCTAGAATCAATTTTTATTTTGTAACATGTTTTTACTCTTTGTACGATATTTGCATTTGCGGACATGGAGACGTTTTTTCAGACAAGAAGACATGAAGAACATGTTTTTCATACATGAAGTAGCAAAACAATAATAGCTGTGTTTTAGGGGCTGTTCCCTATAACACAGCTATTATTGTTTTGCCATACTTTGTGGCTCTTATGTCTTATTCAGACGCTGGTGCACTGTCCGCTTAGAACGGCAGGTCGTCTACCTTGTCCTCAGCTACGGGAGCTGCGGGCTGTGCAGGAGCAGCAGGCTGAGTGGGAGCGGCTGCTGGAGCTGCGCCGAATGCTGCACCAGGCACTACGCCGGGCTGCATGCCTACAGATGCCGGATCAACCTGACGTACGTCGAAGGCGCGGATGTTGTTGAACCAGCGACCCTGATACTCGTGTGCGTCAATGTCGAAAGATACGGTCACTTCCTGACCGATCTGGATATTGAAACGGCTGATGCGGTCTGCACCGAATACGCCGAAGACCATCTTGCGGGGATAAGCATCGTGGGTCTCAATGACATAGTCCTGCGACTTCCACTCACCACGCTGAGACACTCCGCTTCTTTCAGGCAGAACAGCTATAACTTTACCTTGTAATTCCATGTTTTTATTGTTGATTTATATGTTATTTGTATTTTTACTGGCTTTGTTGTTTGATTTTCGTTCTCAAAACCAAACCATTTGCGAAATTAATAAAATTGTCGTGAAATAAGAAACTTTTAGATGAGTTTTTCTCTTACTCGAACTTTTTTTGCTATTTTTGTACCAAAATAATAACAACGTAAAAACCCAATAGCAATGCAATTTACAGTTTCAAGTGGAGCGCTTACATCGCGCTTGCAGACTCTTCAGAGAGTTATCAGCAACAAGAACACTATAAGCATTCTGGAATGCTTCCTTTTTGAAGTGGCAGACGGCATGCTCACCATAACAGCCAGTGACAGCGAGAATGTCATGCAGATGACTGTGGAGCTGGACGAATGCTCAGGCGACGGACGCTTTGCCATCCCTAACCTCAAGGTGCTCAACGCCGTTAAGGAGCTGGCTGAGCAGCCCCTTCGTTTCTCTATTGACGAGAGCGCATATACAGTGGAGATTGACTATCAGAACGGTACGTTCAATCTTACTGCCGTAAGCGCCGAGGACTATCCCATGATTGTGGAGTCAGGCAAGGAGATGGCTGAGCTTCAGATTCCCTCACAGCTCTTCGCTGAAGACCTTTCTCGCTCGCTCTTCGCTGTGGCATCGGACGATCTGCATCCCGTAATGAACGGCGTCTACTTCGACTTTAATGCTGACAACCTCACGATTGTCGCTACTGACGGTCGCAAGCTCGTCCGCAACCGCGTGCTCACATTAAGCGCCGACACTCCCTCTTCATTCATCCTTCCCCAGAAGCCGGCAACTCTTCTCAAGCAGGTGCTTGCCAAGACCGATGACGACACCGTGATAAGCTATTGCGACAACAGCGCTGAGGTGGAATTCCCCGGTGGCAAGCTCTACTGCCGCCTTATCGAGGGACGTTACCCCAACTACAACTCCGTAATCCCGACTGTCAACACCAACTGCGCCACCATTGACCGCAAGTCGCTCCTCGGAGCCATCAAGCGCGTACTGCCTTTCGCAAGCGAGAGCAGCTCGCTCGTGCGCTTCCACGTGGAGGAAGGCTCACTCCTCGTTTCGGCTGAGGACGTGGATTTCGCTACAAGTGCTAAGGAAACGCTCACCTGCGAATATACAGGCGTGAAGATGGACATCGGTTTCAACGGTTCCACCATCTACGACATGCTCAACAATCTTATCAGCGACGAGGTGATCATCAAGCTTGCCGACCCGAGTCGTGCAGGCATCCTTGAGCCGGCTGTTCAGCCCGAGGGTCAGGATATCCTCATGCTCATCATGCCAATGTTGCTCAACGACTAATAAAGATAATTAGGAATTAGGAGTTACATTATAATGAAACTGAATCTTACACGCCCCCTTATAGTTTTCGATCTTGAGACAACGGGTCTCGACCTTGTTCGTGACCGTATCATCCAGATCTCGTATATTAAGGTAATGCCGGAAGGGGAGGAGATTCGTGGTAATCTCCTCGTCAATCCTGGTCAACCCATCCCTAAGGAAGTGACCGAGCTTACCGGCATCTCTGACGACGATGTGAAGGACGCCAAGTCGTTCAAGGAACTGGCTCCGCAGCTCAACGAGGTAATGACGGGCTGCGATTTTGCCGGATACAACTCAAACCACTTTGACGTGCCGATGCTCGCAGAGGAATTTCTGCGTGCCGGCATCAACTTCGACTTCTCGAAGTGCCGACTTATTGACGCTCAGACCATCTTCCACAAGATGGAGCGCCGCAATCTGGCTGCCGCATACAAGTTCTTCTGCGGACGCAAGATGGAGGACGACTTCACGGCTCACCGCGCCGACGAGGACACCGAAGCCACATACCGTGTGCTGATGGGCGAGCTCGACATGTATGCACCCGGCGTACAGGACGAGCCTGACCGCGTGCTGGAGAACGACATGGACTTCCTTGCCGACTTCTCTAAGCAGAACGACAACGTTGACTTTGCTGGACGCATCGTATGGAGACCGCTGCTTGGTGCCGACGGAAAGCCCCTGCTGGACGCTGACGGAAAGGAGCGCCGCTTCGAGGCGTTCAATTTCGGCAAGTATCGCGGACGCTCCGTTGCTGACGTGCTGCGCACCGATCCCGGCTATTACAGCTGGATGATGGCAGGTGACTTCACCTTCAACACCAAGCAGGTGCTCACACGCATCCGTCTGAAGGGATTCAATAAGTAAAAACAAAAGACTTAAAAGACAATAACATAATAACAGTATGTTAAAAGGAAAGAAAATTGTGCTTGGCATTACAGGCTCCATTGCCGCTTACAAGGCTTGCCTCCTCATACGTCAGCTCATAAAGCGCGGAGCGGAGGTGCAGGTGGTCATCACACCGGCAGGCAAGGAGTTTATAACGCCAATCACACTCTCCGCCCTGACCCACAAGCCCGTCATCAGCGAGTTTTTCTCGCAGCGTGACGGCACGTGGAACTCACACGTCGACCTCGGTTTGTGGGCTGACGCCATGGTGGTGGCGCCTTGTACGGCAAGCACGCTCGGAAAGATGGCGCACGGCATTGCCGACAATATGCTCATCACCACATATCTCTCAATGAAGGCTCCCGTGTTCATTGCCCCGGCTATGGACCTCGATATGTATCGTCACCCGTCTACACAGGCTAACATGAAGACGCTCCTTTCTTACGGCAATCATATCATCGAGCCGGAGAGCGGATTCCTTGCCAGCGGTCTGGAGGGAAAGGGACGCATGGAAGAACCCGAAGTTATAGCTGACCGTCTGGACCAATTCTTCAGCGAGAACAGCCAGCCGTCGCCCATCGCCGGTAAGAAGGTGGTGATAACGGCAGGTCCTACGTACGAGAAGATTGACCCCGTGCGCTTCATCGGCAACTATTCGAGCGGCAAGATGGGATTTGCCATCGCCGAGGAATGTCTCAGAAGAGGTGCCGATGTGACGTTGGTGGCAGGTCCGGTAAGCCTCACGTGCTCAAGTGGCATTCGCCGTTTGGATGTGGAGAGTTGCCAGGATATGTATGATGCAGCCACATCGGAGTTTGCCGATGCTGACGTAGCCATACTCGCCGCAGCCGTGGCAGACTTCCGTCCTGCCCTTGTGGCAGACCGCAAGATAAAGCGCGGCAAGGACGATATGGTCATCACGCTATGCCCCACGCACGACATTGCCGCCGCACTTGGAGCGTCGAAGAAAGCCGGTCAGACACTCGTGGCATTCGCTCTTGAGACCAACGACGAGGAAGCCAACGCCATGCGAAAGCTGGAAAAGAAGAACGCTGACTTCGTGGTGCTCAACAGTCTGCGCAACGAGGGAACGTGCTTCCGTACAGACCAGAATCAGATCGAGATTGTGTCAAGGGACGGAAAGACATCTTACGAGAAGAAATCAAAGGCGGATACAGCGTCCGACATTGTGGACTACCTGGAGAAGGTGGTGCTCACAAAGCAGGGACAAAGCTAAGAACACGCCAACAAACAAAGAGTTATGACAGCAAGATTTTTGAAAACGTCCGTTGTGGCGCTGTCGCTGTTGCTGGGTGGTGCGGGCATGACAGCCCGTGCCCAGGAGCTGAACGCCAAGGTGACCATCAATCACAACCAGGTGCAGGGCACAGACGCAAGCATCTTTGACGAGCTGACGCAGACACTGACGCAGTTCGTCAACGAGCGGCAGTGGACCAATCTGCAGTTTCAGCGCAACGAACGCATAAACTGCAACTTCAATATCACCGTGACCAAGTATGACAACTCCACCAACACATTTACGTGCAAGGCTGTCATACAGGCCACGCGTCCCGTATATAACGCCTCTTACACGACGACGTTATACAACAACACCGACAACGACTTCAACTTCGAGTACGCACAGTTCGATCAGATACAGTTCAATGAGGAACAGGTGGACAACCAGCTGACCGCTCTCTTCGCGTATTACGCCTACCTTATTATAGGTATTGACCTCGATTCGTTTGCGCCGATGGGAGGAGAGGATGTGTTGCAGCGCTGCATGAATCTTGCCAATAACGCCCAGAACCTTGGTTTCCCGGGATGGAAAGCGTTCGACAACAGTCGCAACCGCTTCGCCATCATCAACGATTACCTCGACGGAGCGATGAAGCCGTTCCGCCAATTACAGTACGACTATTATCGTAACGGACTGGACGAGATGGTCACTAATGCTGAGCGCGGACGTGCCAACATCACCACTGCTCTTGAGACAGGGCTGAAAAAGAGTCATGAGGACAGACCGCTAAGTCTGCTCCCGCAGATATGGACTGACTTTAAGCGTGACGAACTTGCCAATATTTATAAGGGTAAAGGCACGCAGAAGGAGAAGCAGACCGTCTACGACCTGCTCTTTGCCATCAACGCAAGCCAGAATTCTGCTTGGGAGAAAATAAAGGAATAATACGGATTTTTTACACTATGCTAAAGATACTTGACATAAGAAACTTTACGCTCATTGGTCATCTGACCATGCAGTTCTATCCCGGTTTCTCCGTTATTACCGGAGAGACAGGAGCAGGAAAGAGCATCATCATCGGTGCCATCGGCCTCTTGCTCGGCAATAGGGCTGACGTCAGACAGGTGAAGCGAGGATGCGACAAGTGTGTCATTGAGGCCACCTTCGACCTGAGTGTCTATCACTCCGATGTGCTGAAGGATTTCTTTATGGACAACGACCTCGACTACGACCCGCAAGAGTGTCTTCTGCGCCGTGAGATTAACGCAAGCGGAAAGAGTAGGGCGTTCGTCAATGACACTCCCGTTACGCTTGCCACGATGCGCGAGCTTGGCGAACAACTCATAGATGTGCACAGCCAGCACCAGAATCTTCTCCTCAGTAAGGAGGACTTCCAGCTTAATGTTGTGGACATCATGGCACGTGATAAGGTTCAAGTGGCTGACTATAAGGCTTCGTATGATGAATATCGTGCTGCCATACGACAGCTCGACGAGCTTCGTGAACAGATTAGCCGCAACCGCGATAACGAGGATTTCCTGCGCTTCCAGCAGAAGGAACTGTCCGAGGCACAGCTGCTTCCAGACGAGCAGGAGGAGCTGGAACAGAAGGCGGAGACCATGAGTCACGCCGAAGACATAAAGCGTGTGCTGCATGAGACGGACGCTTGTCTGTCAGGCGACGAGGGTGGTGTAGTAAGTCAGACACGCCAAGTGGCGTCGCAGCTGCATGGCATAGAGGATGTTTTCCCCGAGGCACGCAGCCTTGCGGAACGTCTGGACAACTGCTTCATTGAGATGAAAGACATCTCGCAGGACGTGGCTGCAAGAATGGACGACGTGGAGTTCGACCCAGCTTTGATGGACGAAGTGACGTCGCGCCTTGACACCATCTATTCATTGCAGCAGAAATATCATGTGTCGAATAACAGCCAGCTGCTCGAAAAGCTTGCTGACATTGACGCTTTGCTCTCCAACATAGATAATGGCGATGAGGAACTGCACGCTCTTGAGGAGCGTGTGGAGGCTCTGCGTGAGGTTTGTCTTAAGAAGGCTGATGTCCTCACGTCGCTGCGTCGTAAGGCAGCAGCGCTTGTGGAGGACGACATTTCGAAGCTTCTTGTGCCGCTCGGCATCCCGAAGGTCCGCTTCAAGGTGGACATATCAGCAGGCGAACTGTCGGCAACGGGTATTGACAAGGTGGTGTTCCTCTTCAGCGCCAACTCCAGCACAGAGATGAGTCCTGTATCGCAGGTGGCATCGGGAGGCGAGATTGCCCGTGTTATGCTGTCGCTGAAGGCTATGATATCGAAGGCTATCGGACTGCCAACCATCATCTTCGACGAGATTGATACGGGTGTAAGCGGTCGTGTGGCGGAGCAGATGGCGCACATTATGCGCGATATGGGCGATGCCCACAGACAGGTAATCTGCATAACCCACTTGCCTCAGATTGCAGCAGCCGGAACCAACCACTACAAGGTGGCGAAAGCTGAGACGGCAGAAGGCACTGTGTCTACGATGACTCACCTTACACACGAGCAGCGTGTGGCTGAGATAGCGCAGATGTTGAGCGGCAGCGACGTATCGCAGGCAGCCATCGACAATGCCCGTTCGCTGCTTGAAGCATAGCACCACATATTTATAATGTATATATATTAATGTATATAAAGAAACAGATGAAGATCAGAACAATACTAACTACATTTTTCCTTGCCGTCACGGCTTTCACAGCTGTGGTGGCACAACCCTCGGCTGTGAAGAACTCCAGCCGTTCCGCATTTCTTCTTACAGCCTATAACGCCAATGGTGGCGTTGTGGCTACGTCATACGGCGTCTTTACGTCAGCGGACGGAGAGGCTGTCGGAGCTTGGAGCGCACTTGCAAATGCAGCACGTGCGGAAGTGACCGACCTTAACGGCAAGACTTATCCCGTGACAAAGCTCATCGGTGCCAACGAACTTTATGATGTTTGCCGCTTCAAGGTTGGCGCTAATAAGGTTCACCCCGCTGTTCTTGCCACATCACCGTTGCAGAAAGACGCAAAGGCTTGGCTTGTGCGCAGCGAAGCAAAGAAGACCATTGCAGACGAATTTGAAGTGGAGCGTGAGGAGACATTCATGGACAAGTATGCTTACTATGTGTTTGCTTATAATCCCAAGACCGGTGTGTCTGGCTGTCCGTTCGTAAACGCTGCCGGTCAGGTGGTGGGACTCTATCAGGCATCGTCGTCTTCGCTTGGCTCAAACGCCGTTGACGCACGCTTTGCTGCCCAGTTGACCTCCAATCCGATGGCGGTCAGCAACGTAATGTTTGCCAAGACGGGTCTTCGTCTTCAGTTGCCCGCAGATCATAAGGACGCCCTTCTGATGTTGATGCTTGCAGCAGAGATGCGCGATTCTGCCAAGTATGAGGGTTATGTAAATGACTATCTGGAGGCGTTTCCGCATGAGGTGGACGGCTATGCCACACGTGCGATGAACAAGGTGGGACGCGGCGATTACGCTGGAGCTGACGCTGACATGAAGACAGCTCTGCGCCAAGCCACCAACAAGGCTGAGGCACATGCCGAGTATTCACGCGTTATGTATCAGAAGATACTCTATTCTGCCGACACGCTCTTCACTGCTTGGACTCTTGACAAGGCGCTTGAGGAGTCGGAGAAGGCTTACTCTATGGATCCTCAGCCCAGTTATCGTCATCGTACGGCACAGATACTCTTCTCGAAGGGCGAGTATGCCAAGGCATACGATATGTTTAAGGAGCTTACTTCCACAACGATGCGCACCGGCGAGGTGTACTTTGAGGCTGCTCAATGCAAGACCCAGCTTGGAGCTTCAAAGGACGAAGTGGTGGTATTGTTGGACAGTGCCGTGGCAGCTTGCAATCATCCTCTCGATGCAACAGCAGCGCCGTACGTCCTTGCACGTGGTCAGATGAATGCCGAACTCAGTCAGTATAAGAAAGCCATCGCCGACTATAATGTCTACGATACGTTGATGTACGGACGTGCCAACGCTGAGTTCTATTTCGCCCGCTACCAGTGCGAGGTTAAGGTTCGCCAGTATCAGCAGGCTCTTAACGACATCGCCCACGCCGCCTACATCGGCGGTCAGAACACTCCGTTCTACCTTGCAGAGATGGCTTCGCTTCAGCTTAGAGTGAACATGCTTGAGGATGCAGTGAAGTCAAGCGACCTCTGTCTCAGTCTTTCACCTGAAAACACCGATGCCCTTATAATAAAGGGTGTGGCTCTTGTCAATTTGAAGAAGAAGGACGAAGGCATGGAGTGCTTCCGCAAGGCAAGCGAACTGGGCGACAAGCGCGGTGACGAATATAAGGAAAAGTATAAGTAAGCATTATAAAAGTTTACTACGAATTAGAAAAAGCAAAAGGGCAAGACAGATAAAGAAACCTGTCTTGCCCTTTTTGCGTATAGTCCGTATTGTTATCGGTTGTCTTAGATGGAGCGGAGGAACATTACCACTGCGTCACGATCGGCCTTCGAAAGGTTATAGAACTTCTCGGCTGACGAGTAAGCGTGGCTGCGCTTGTCGTAGGCGTGCCACATGATGGCTTCCACCTCGTTACGTGCGCGGCAGTCGTGCAAGCGCTCCACACCAGAACCATTGATTTCTGCCAGTCCACGTCCCCAGAGCGGAGTGGTGCGACACCATGATCCGTGGATGTCGTTAATCATGTAGAGCTTGTGCTGCATCATGTCCGAGTAAGGATAGATGGTCTGATTCTTATAGCGCGGCAGCTTCTTGTCGGCAATCATGTTAGGTGTCCAGTAGTTGTCATCGCCAGTTTTCCATGACGGACGGTGGCAGGCGGCACAACCCATCTGAGTGAACAGTTCCTTGCCTCTCTGCACACGAGCGTCGTTGAGGTTACGAGCGCGAGGAATGGCAAGTCCGCGGTGCCATACCATAAACTCATAGAACTTGTCAGCCGACATCTCCGGTGAGAAGTTATGCCACTGGTTGTCAAACTGATTGGTGCCAGGCGAGAGCAGGTTCTTCACCTTGTCGCTGATGGCATCGTCGGTGTCTGCCCAGAAAGGCGATGTGGGATCCTTCTTGATTTTCTCTATCACTTCCTTGTCAGCAGCCATAGCGTCAGCCCAAGCCGTAGTGGTGTAGAGCTTCGGACGGTCCGGACGTGATACGTTAGTGATGTTCCAGATGGCGTTGGCACCGGGACCGTCCTGAAGTGTGGCGCGAGTCAGAGCGTATGTGAAGCGCTTCACCATCTTCTTTCCCTCACCTCCGTCAGCAGTCTTGCCTGCTCCGACGGTGGCTGTATACCATGCGCCGGTGGCGAAATCGTTGGCATCGGCATCCCAGAAGTTAGGATTGACATATTCGCTGACGTTAGCCACCTTGGCTACGTTCTTGTAGTAGTTGGCGGTTGAGGCATACTGAGCCTTGATGTCGTCCTCCGTTATGGCATCGAGCAGACCCGTACCCATCACGCCGATGGTTGACTCCACACGCACAGCCACGGCCTTGTTGCCCGTGTCGTAAGGATTCGGAGTTGTGCGGAAGGCAGAACGCGGTATGGAAATCTCAGGATAGATGAGGTCATACGATTCGCCGTCAGGGAACTTCATCGGCAGTCCGCTCTCCATGGCAGTGACGTGATGCCACTGCATCTTTATCTGGCTCTCGTCAATAGGAGCCTTGAAAGGCTCCGTAGCCTGAGTCTGAGGCATGCCGGTCACCTCTGCTACGTAACCACCGTCGTTGCTGTTGGCACCGTCGGTAGGATGATAGACGGCGAGCAGATAACCGTTGCCGTTGCCATACTGTGTCACGAACGAGTCCATGCGACGTCCATGACCATAGTTGGGGTGGCAGTCCAGGCATGAGCGGCGAACAGAAGCCGGACCTAAACCACCGAATCCTGAAGCTGCAGATGTAAACTGGCGCTCGAAGAATTTCTCTCCAGCGTTGAAGTCGTCAAGCAGTCCCTGCTGCTCCACGGCTGGAGTCTCGTCCTCGTAGCAGCCGGAAGCCACGTTGTCTGTAGTTCCCAGTTCGCCACCAGGATACCATTCCGACTTGTCGAAATTACCGACAGCCTGACCTACGTACTTGGCATCAGCCTCAATAGGATCGGCACCGTTGCCGCCTGGTGTCGGGTCGTCGTCAGAACATGACACCAATGACAACGACAGGCACATTGCCATAGATCCGAAAAGATAGATTCTCTTATTCATAATGTATTTTGTTTATATCACATTCTTTTAGATAGCGTCCTGCAGATTAATCCAAGTGGCAGCTTTCTTTAGCTCGTCGCTGAGGTTAGATACGGCGTCGATGCAGTCCTTTACGCGCTGTGCACCCGGCTCCTCCACGAACGACTTGCCGCTGTTCTTGGCAGTCTCGAGAGTCTGGATGGCGTTGTTGAGAGCTGTAGACAGATCGTTCAGACCAGAATAGTTCATCTTCTTGAGAAGGTTCATCATTGAGTTCTCGGCAGGTGATGTGGCGTTCACGTCACGAGTGCCGTAGAGCGTGTTCTTGATAGAGTAGATGTTGTCCTGATAGTCGATGAACGAACGGTGGCTGTAGGGCGACTCGATATAGTCAATTGACTCTCTTTCGCCATCCTCTGTTACGCCGGCATTGCCTGTGGCAACACGATAAGCCTGACCCAGCTTCTGGTCGGCAACCTCAGCGCAGATGTTGTCGCAGCCGCCGATGAATATCTGGTTCATTGTGCCCTGCCAAGAGTGATAACCGGTTGTGGCAGACGGTGAGAGCAGATGCTGACCGTAGCACATTGTGCCGTTGGCTGCCAGTCCGTTATAGCGGAGCGAAGTGAACACGTAGCTGGCGTTGCTGAGTACGCTCTTTGTCTCGTTGCTTGCTGCACTACCCATCCATGTAAACTCAAGGAGAGCAGTGATGTTCTTCACGTCAGCGGCTACAGCCTGGAGGAATGCCAGCTCGTCGATGCCCTTTACGGATGTCATTTCCTCTTCTGTATCGTTAGCTTTGAGAGCTTCCACTGTGCGGTTCTTTCCATTGCGGAAGAGCACGAACTCCATACCGTGGAAACCGAGCACAGACTGGAATTTTGAGTTGTTCTTAGATACGAACTCTGCAGGGTCGTCGCCCTTGAAGCCTGCAATGAGAGTCTGGTTGTTAAGAGCGTTCTTCAGCTCTTCACGGTCGAGAGGCCATGAGTCGATATGCGGGTCGAGCTCGTTGTCAGAAGCCGAACCGAAGAGGAATGCCTCGCTGCGCTCCCACTCACGACGTGTGTCCTTGAATGCCTCGCATGCTGCGTCAATATGGCTCTGTGTCATAGTGCCAGCCTCTGCAGCCTTATAGAGAGTCTGCGAAGCACTGTAGAGAGTGCGTGCGTTGGCGGCAAGAGCCTGATAAGTGGGATACACTACGTTCTGGACATAGTTCTTTGTAACCTTCTCCATGTCCTTGTCGGAGCTGTTTATCTTTGTGGTGGCCTGTCCTATTTCGGGCAGCTCGAACTTCTCGTCGACTCCGTTGTCGTCACTACATGCACTGAATCCGAGTGTCATGGCTCCGAGAAGGAAAGCCATCACGAATTTCTGAATCTTTTTCATCGTTTTGTTACTATTAAATTATATGATTGGTTTTATTGTTCTTTATTAAAGGAACTGTCCCTGATAAGCCACGCCAATGTTGATGGCTGGCTCGTCGTTATACTGTGCCTTGAACTTGCGGTAGTTGTATTCGGCCTTCACGCATATCTGTGGCATTGGGTAATAGTTGATGCCGCCGGCGAAAATCTTCTTTGAGGTGTATTCCTTCGAGCCTCCGAGATAAGAGTTATAGTATTCGAAGTGGCCGAAGACATACAGCTTCTGACGGTCTGCACGCAGCTTGGCTATCTGCGAGAACACGTCGTAGCCCACCTCAATGCTTGTGGCGATGGCGTGCGATCCGAACGCCTGATTGGTCTGATACGGCTTGACATACTGCGTGTTGGGCTTGCGCATGGCGCTGATGGTATTGGCGTCGCTCATGTAGCCATAGTCGGCATTGCCTCGTGCCACCCAGTTGTGGGCGTTGTAAGTGAAGTCGATGGCTCCGAGATACACGTTGCCTTTCACCTTCTTGTTGTTGCCCTTCTCCATGTCGTGAGGCACGGCGTTGTGCATTGACTGGCCGTAATATCCGCTCAGTCCGACGCGGAGTCCGGGCAGCGTGTAGTTGTCAATGCGGGCAGAGAAGCCGTACTTGTTGGCTGTCTCGAACTCGAACGGCTTCGTAGTGCCGGGATTTATCCATTTATCGCGTGAGAACTGCCATGCGTCCAGGCCGGCAATCATCTGCAACTCATAACGGAAGTCGCCTGAAAGTCCCCAGAACGAAACGCCTGTCTGGTGCCATGTGCATGGGAGGATGGTGTTTTCGCCCTCAGGACGGTAGACGGTGAAGAAATTGAGCGGCTCATGATAGGCGTTGGTCAAACCCACTGGCACTACGATATGACCTGCGCGGATGTTGGCGAATCGTCCGAACGACTTCTGAATCCAGAACTGCTCCAGCTCAACTTCGCCACCGCGCTCCTGCTCCTGCTCAAACTCGATGGATTCCTCTGCCTCGTATTCGATGGCAGAACCAGTGCCGCCGTGCTCAAACTCAATCTCCGTACCGAGAGTCCAGCCCTTGCCGAAGTCGTAACCGAGATAGATAACGGCATGCGGTATGTCGAAGCGTCCGTGGCTCGGGTCGTTCTTGCGTGAGCTTGCCGAGCTGTATCGGTTGCCGGAATCGCTGTAGAAGTTGCGGCTCAGCGCCACCTCGCCATATCCGCCTACGCTAAGACGGTTGCCCTTCGAGTGCTGCATGACGCTGTCGGCAGCCACTGTCTGTGCCTGCATGGCGAGCGGCGAAAGGGCAAGAACCGCACAAGTCATTGAAAGGATTTCAGATTTCTTCATCTTTTTCGTTATTATAATATTGTTATTATTGCTTATCTGTTTGATGAAAATTATAACACAAAGTGTCCTTGATAGGATTTTGTCTTGGTGCTTAATTTTTTCTGCAAAGGTATTTATATCCGAAAAGGTAGACAATACCTAAATTTTGGTAAAATTCCTTAATGGTTGTTTTGGCGTTTTCGTTATTGTCGAAAGTTGGGATATTTGACCATTTTTAGGTAATGAGAAGCTTTAAAAAATACATTATTACGGAAAATACCTACATATAGTGATTGGTAATTTCGTGTTTTTTTTGTTATTTTGCAGCCGTAATAATAATTAATGTGACAAAAGGTAAGCGAATTTTGGCTTTCGTCCTTCGCTATTAGTCACAATTAGGTATAAGCAACTCAAATATGAAGCATCAGAAAATGTACGAGCCCGATGACAAGATGATTTCTCTTATCAGGGACAACTATAACCTGCTGCAGAGCCTTGGAAGCTTCGGCATAAGTCTCGGCTTCGGCGATAAGACCGTAAAGCAGGTGTGCGAGGAGCAGAAGGTGGACACATATACGTTCCTTGCGGTTGTGAATTTCACCATTAACGGCAACAGCTATCTTGAGGATGTCTCTAAATTGTCAGTACCTACGCTCCTTCAGTATCTCAGAGCAAGCCATGCTTACTACATAGAGTTCCAGCTACCGTTTATACGCCGCGAGCTTATGGACGCCCTTGACGAGAATGACAACCTCGCCAAGCTCATAATGAAACTGTATGACGAATACGCTCGTTCCGTCACTACGCACATGAAGTATGAGGAGCGTAACGTCTATCCGTACGTGGAGGCGCTGCTCGAAGGTAAGGTGGCTGGAAGCTTCGAGATTGATATGTACTCGAAGCATCACAGCCAGGAAAGCACGAAGTTGCGCGAGCTGAAGAGCATCATCATCAAGTATCTGCCCAGCGACGGGCTGCATAACAATCAGCTCTCAGCCACTCTTTATGATATATATAATAATGAGGAATGGCTTGCGTTGCACGCCCAGGTGGAGGACAACATATTTATTCCTGCTGTAAGACGACTGGAACAGAAATCGAAGCAGAGCGACGTGACAGCCAAGATATCCAATATGATAAGCAAGAATCAGGAAGGAACGGAGGCTCTCGGCGAGCGCGAAAAGGACGTCATTGTGGCGCTCGTGCAGGGTATGACCAACAAGGAAATAGCCGATCATCTGTGCATTGCCGTCAATACGGTCATCACCCACAGACGCAACATTGCGCGTAAGTTGCAGATACACAGCCCGGCAGGGCTTACCATTTACGCAATAGTTAACAACCTCGTGGATATCTCTACGGTGAAGCTATAAAATCGGCATTCTTTTAACAAGTTTTAAGGCGGAAAATTTTTCCGCTTTTTTTATGTCCAATAGGTACAGGAGTCACTTTTTTATAGTATCTTTGCAAACGTTTCGAGGAGATGAAAGTTGAAACTTTTGCGGCAATGATTATCCGAAAAGTTTTCCAAAACGGACAACTTTTGGAAACTTCGAATTGAAAAAGTTTTCCAAAAGGGGTAACTTTTTAAGACTGCGACATAATATAATTTACTAAAAATATTAAACTAAGCGATATGAAAGATTTTATAATTACCAAGCGTGATGGATCTCACGATAGGTTTTCTTTGGACAAGATAATGAACGCCATAATTAAGGCATTCCAGTCGGTCGGTGAAGACGTCGACTTGAATGCAGTCTCTAAGATTCTCAGTCACTTAAGCATTTCTGAGGGTATCACCGTAGAGGACATTCAGAACCAGGTGGAGGAGGCTCTTATGCGCGAGGGTTATTATAAGGTAGCTAAGTCTTTCATGCTCTATCGTCAGCGTCATAACGAGGATCGCGAGACGTTGGAGAAGCTTAAGTTCCTTACAGATTATTGCAAGGCATCGAATGCTGCCACTGGTTCAAAGTTTGACGCAAATGCAAACGTTGAACACAAAAACATCGCCACTCTTATCGGAGAATTACCCAAGGCAAGCTTCATCCGTCTGAACCGCCGTCTGCTCGTCGACCGCATCAAGCAGATGTTCGGAAAGGACGTGGCTGAGGAGTATATCGACAAGCTCAACCACCACTTCATATATAAGAACGACGAGACATCGCTTGCCAACTACTGCGCATCCATAACGATGTATCCGTGGCTTATGAACGGCACCGGTCCTATCGGCGGCAACTCTACTGCTCCGACCAACCTCAAGTCGTTCTGTGGAGGCTTCGTCAATATGGTGTTCATGGTGTCAAGTATGCTCAGCGGTGCGTGTGCCACACCGGAGTTCTTGATGTACCTTAATTACTTCATCGGTAAGGAATATGGCATCGACTACTGGAAGGAAGCCGACAAGGTGGTGGACCTTTCCGTTAAGCAGCGCACCATTGACAAGATCATCACAGACTGCTTCGAGCAGATTGTCTATTCCATCAACCAGCCTACCGGCGCACGCAATTATCAGGCTGTGTTCTGGAACGTGGCTTATTATGACAAACCATACTTCGAGAGTCTCTTCGGCGACTTTATGTTCCCCGACGGATCGAAGCCCGACTGGAACGGTCTCTCATGGTTGCAGAAGCGCTTCATGAAGTGGTTTAACAAGGAACGCACCAAGACCGTGTTGACCTTCCCCGTGGAGACAATGGCGCTCCTCGCCAAGGACGGCGACGTCATTGACAAGGAGTGGGGCGACTTCACTGCGGAGATGTATTCAGAGGGTCACTCTTTCTTCACATACATGAGCGACAACGCTGACTCGCTCAGCTCTTGCTGCCGTCTGCGCAACGAGATTCAGGACAACGGCTTCAGCTATACGCTCGGAGCTGGTGGCGTTTCAACAGGTTCGAAGAGCGTGCTCACTATCAACCTGAACCGCTGCATTCAGTACGCCGTGAAGAACGGACTCGACTATGCTGACTATCTTTCAGAGGTTATCGACCTCTGCCACAAGGTGCAGTTGGCTTACAACGAAAACCTCAAGGAACTGCAGAAGCAGGGTATGCTGCCGCTCTTTGATGCCGGATACATCAATATGAGCCGTCAGTATCTCACCATCGGCGTGAACGGTTTGGTTGAGGCTGCCGAGTTTATGGGCTTGAAGATCAGTGACAATCCTGACTATCTCCACTTCGTGCAGAAGGTGCTCGGACTGGTGGAGAAGTTCAACAAGCAGTATCGCACTAAGGAAGTGATGTTCAACTGCGAGATGATTCCTGCCGAGAACGTGGGCGTGAAGCATGCCAAGTGGGACCGTGAGGACGGCTATTTCGTTCCGCGCGACTGCTATAACAGCTACTTCTATGTAGTGGAGGACGACTCATTGAACATCGTGGACAAGTTTAAGATGCATGGCGCTCCTTACATCGAGCACCTCACAGGTGGCTCAGCGTTGCACATGAACCTTGAGGAACATCTCTCAAAGGCTCAGTATCGTCAGCTTCTGCGCGTAGCGGCGAAGGAGGGATGCAACTACTTCACGTTCAATATCCCCAACACCATCTGCAACGATTGTGGTCATATCGACAAGCGTTACCTGAAGAAGTGTCCGCATTGCGGCAGTGAGAACGTCGACTATATGACACGTATCATCGGCTATCTGAAGCGCGTAAGCAACTTCTCGCAGGCTCGTCAGCAGGAGGCAGAGCGTCGTTTCTATGCAGGAGCCAATCAGTCGCTGCAGGACTAAGAGTCAGAAACCCCTAATATTATAATTATAGTAATTATGCTTAATTATCTCAATACAGGAATTGTCTTTCAGGAAATCCCGGATGAGGTGACATTGTCCATCAACATCACGGGATGTCCGTGCCGCTGTCCGGGCTGTCACAGCCAGTATCTGTGGGAGAACATTGGCGAACCGCTTACGCCAATGGTGCTCGATAAGTTTATGAGACAGTATGGCGGCGACATTACGTGCATCTGCTTTATGGGTGGCGACGCTGACCCGAAGTATGTCAGCCAGCTGGCGCAGTATCTGCATCGTGAGCACGAAGGGCTGAAGGTGGCTTGGTATAGCGGTCGTCAGACTTTCCCGAAGTCAATACGCAAGCGCGACTTCGACTACATCAAGCTCGGTCCGTACATCGAGCATCTCGGATGTCTCAAGGAGCGCACCACCAACCAACGCCTCTATAAGCGTGCCGTTGGTGATGACTTTACGGATATCACGTCGCGTTTCTGGAAGAAATAAGAGTGTAAGAAAACATGAACTTTGGCAATGAGTGAGACAATTCACAAACCAAGTATAGCAATCATCGACCCCAACACGCTCGCCGTGTTGGGGTTGTCGCATTTATTAGAGTCGGTAATGCCGAAAATCACCGTAGACGCTTACGGGTCGTTTGCAGAACTTGAGGCAAACCATCCCGAGCGTTATTTCCATTTCTTTGTGGACGTTCGTATTGTCCTTTCGCATATGGCTTTCTTTCAGGCGCAGCGCCACAAGACCATTGTCCTCGTCAATTCGCTTGCCGATGAGGACGCGTCCGTAGGTTCGTTCCACACTATATGCGTGAGTCAGTCAGAGAAGCAGCTGCTCCGTTCGCTGCTCATGCTCGAACAGCACGCCCATGCCCATGGAAAGAATCTTCCATCTGTGCTGAAAGAAGACGCGCCAACGGCAGACGACCGAAGCATGGCGTGTCCGCTGTCGGCGCGTGAAATGGAAGTGATGGCGCTGGTGGTGAAGGGAAACATCAACAAGGAGATAGCCGAACGGCTCAGTCTGAGTCTGCCTACAGTGGTGTCGCATCGTAAGAACGTAATGTCAAAGCTCGGCATTCATTCAGTGTCTGCCCTGACCATATACGCCGTCATGCACGGTCTTGTGGATGTGAATGAGATATAAAGATTGTATTGTCTGTTTAGACATATAAAAGAAAAAAGCGGTATAGGAATCTTGCTATTGAGTTCCTATACCGCTTTTTTGTATGCTTTTGGCTGATTTCTACTACAGCACTGGAGCGAGGAAATGGGCGAACCATCCTACGAACTTCTGCCATCCAGTGCGGAATTCTTTCCACTTTTCTGGTGTAAGCTTAAAGCTGCGCGTCTTGTCGTGGTCGAACATGTGCGACAGTTCTGCCGTTGTGCAGGGGTCGATGATTACGGCGTTCTCCTCATAATCGAAGCGCAGGCTGCGTGAATTGAGGTTTGCGCTGCCCACTGTACAGAACATTCCGTCCACCATTATTATCTTAGTGTGATGGAATCCCAGTTCGTAAATATATACGTCCACGCCGTGCTTCATCAGCTTGTGTACGTTGTAGAACACGCAGTCGGGAGTCAATGGGATGTCGCTCTTTGCCGATACCATCACCTCCACCTTTACGCCGCGCTTTACGGCACGCTTAAGAGCGCGTTTCAGCTTGCCGGTTAGGGTGAGGTAGGGGTTGACGAGCTTTATGCTGTCCTTGGCATCGTTGATGGCATTGATGTAGAACTGGCGTATAATCTTGTTGGATGTACGCGGTTCGCGATTGATAATACCCACCATCTTGTGTCCCGCTGTGCAGCAGGTGTCAGGCTTGAGGTCGTGGAAGTAATAGCCTCCGCGTATGCCTCGAAAGTATTTAGCTCCGTGAACGTTTTGTCGTGCCGTCTTGTTCCATATTCTGAGGAAGATGGCCTGCAGCGTGTTCACCTCGTCGCCGTCAATACGGCAGTGCATGTCTCGCCATTCTCCCACCTGCGGTGTTCCCTTGATGTAATAGTCAGCCACGTTCATGCCGCCAGTATAGGCTATTTGTCCGTCTATTACCACAATCTTACGGTGGTCGCGATGTAGCACATGATTAATCCAAGGGAAGCGTATGGGGTCGAATTCATAAATCTCGATGCCACGCTTGCGTATTGCCTTTATGTGCTTCTTGAGAAGCGGCTGATTGTTTGAGTCGTTCCCGAATCCGTCGAAGAGGGCACGCACTTCAACGCCTTCCTTCGCTTTCTCTGCAAGCAGATCAAAGAGTAGGGAGGCTATCGAGTCGTTTCGAAAATTGAAGTATTCGAGGTGCACGCTGCTGCGTGCTTGTCTTATTGCGCAGAACATGTCGTCGAACTTCTCCTGCCCGCTCATAAGCAGCGTCACGCTGTTGTTGTCAGAGAATCGGATGCCTTCTTCACGCAGCTGTCTTACGATGGTTGAGTCGCTTCTCTGGGCGTTGGCTGCGGAGAGGAGGCAGAAGTTGGCGATAATGGTTACGATTAATGTCCTGAATGTCATTCTTGCTTTTGCTTTCTTTATACCTTGCAACGTATTTCTTTATACCATGCAACGGTAATGGTCTACCACTCCGAGTAAGTGTTGCTTGTCGTCTACGACAAGTACAGAGTGGATTTTATATTTGTTCATTATCTTTTGTATCTCGCTGATCTTGGTAGTCGGAAGCACCATCTTAGGCGTTGTGGTCATGATGTCCTCCACGTGCTTGACGAAGAAATGCTCTTTCCATTTCTCCATGGCACGTCTGATGTCGCCGTCCGTAATAAGACCGACCACGCGGTTGTCTTCCATAGCCACGCCCAGTCCGAGCTTTCCTTTGCTGACGAGAATGATGGCGTCGCCGAGATTCATATCGCGTGTCAGCACGGGTAGGTCGTCAGAGCGCATAACGTCTTCAGCCGTTGTAAGGAGTCGCTTGCCGAGTGATCCGCCGGGATGGAACTGTGCGAAGTCGCGCGGCTTGAAGTCGCGCACCTTCATCAGCGCCACAGCAAGGGCGTCGCCCATAGCGAGAGTAGCCGTGGTGCTGCTTGTCGGGGCGAGGTTGAGCGGGCAGGCTTCCTTTTCCACACGCACATTGATATGCGCCGTGCTGTATTTTGCAAGGAGCGAATCGGGATTGCCGCTCATGCCGATGATGGGGATTTGCATGTGCAGCACCATGGGGATGAATCTCAGCAACTCGTCTGTCTGACCTGAGTTGCTGATGGCGAGAACGACATCGTCCTTGGTCATAACGCCAAGGTCGCCGTGATAGACGTCAAGAGGATTGATAAAGAAGGACGGCGTACCCGTGCTGGAAAGCGTGGCTGCTATCTTGGCTCCGATGTGTCCGCTCTTTCCCACGCCAGTAACGATTACCTTTCCGTGGCAGTTGAACATCAGTTCCACTGCTTTCTCGAAGTTCTCGTCCAGTCGTGGTATGAGATTGAGCATTGCTTCTGCCTCGTCTTTTATGCAATGGGCGGCATATTCGTTCACATGCTTTAGTCGTTCTGAAGCTATATCGTTCATGTTGATTATTTTATTGTTTGTCGTTTTATTTGAATCCGGTTTGGAATCTGATTTAGTGAGATTCTATTCAAGAAGCTTTCCCACCAGTCCTTCCAGCTTGTCGAGGAAGAGCATGTTGGGTCCGTCGCTAAGCGCATGGTCAGGGTCGGGATGCACCTCAAAGAAGTAGCCGTTGGCACCGAATGCCTTTGCTGCCAATGCCATTGACGGCACGAAGCGGCGGTCGCCGGATGTCTTGCCTCCGCCAGCTCCTGGTCGCTGCACGCTGTGTGTGCAGTCCATCACCACGCGTGGCGTGATGTCGAGCATATCTGCGATATTTCTGAAGTCCACAACGAGGTTGTTATATCCGTACATGTTGCCGCGTTCAGTGAGCCACACCTCCTTTGCTCCGGCTTTCATGGCTTTCTCCACCGGATAACGCATGTCCATACCGCTGAGAAACTGTGCTTTCTTTATGTTAATGGTCTTTCCTGTCTTGGCTGCTGCCACGAGCAGGTCGGTCTGTCGGCAGAGGAAAGCAGGAATCTGCAGCACGTCACACACCTCGCCGGCAGGTTCAGCCTGATAGCTCTCGTGTATGTCCGTAAGGACGCGTAGTCCGTAGCGCTCCTTGATGTCTGCGAGCATCTGCAGTCCTTTGTCGAGTCCCGGACCGCGGAATGAGTGGATGGATGTGCGGTTGGCCTTATCGAAGGAGGCCTTGAATATGATGTCGGTGCCGAGCTTGGCATTGATGCGCACAATTTCTTCGGCGACGGTGTTGAGCAGCTCCTGCGATTCGATGACGCATGGACCGGCGATGAATAGTGGTTGCATATGAAGGGTTATATCGTTTTTTAGTTTTACAATTGCGTTTCTATAGTATAACAATGCAAAGGTAATAAATTTTCTATACAATTACATTCTACACATCATTAATAAAATAAATAATAAAAAAAAGCTTTACTGTAGATTGCCGGGTGTATTGCCCTTGGAATCTTGCAGTAAAGCTTTCTAAATGTATTGTCTTAACCCTAAAGTAGGATGAATGTATGTCTTAAGATAATGTGTCTTATTCTGCTGAGACAAACTCGTCGAGGAAGCGTGTGTCGTTCTCAGAGAACATACGGAGGTCAGCCACACGATACTTCAGATTGGTGATACGCTCGATGCCGAGACCGAAAGCGTAGCCAGTGTATACCTTGCTGTCTATGCCGCAAGCCTCGAGGACGTTCGGGTCCACCATGCCACAACCGAGAATCTCCACCCATCCGGTGTGCTTGCAGAAGCCGCAGCCCTTGCCGCCGCAGATGTGGCATGAGATGTCCATCTCAGCGCTTGGCTCTGTGAAGGGGAAGTAGCTTGGACGCAGACGAATCTTTGTGTCCGGACCGAAAAGCTCGCGTGCGAATGTCAGCAACACCTGCTTGAGGTCGGTGAACGATACGTTCTTGTCGACGTACAGACCTTCGAGCTGATGGAAGAAGCAGTGGGCGCGTGCCGAGATGGCCTCGTTACGATATACACGACCCGGGCAGATTACGCGGATGGGCGGTTCCTGATGCTCCATGATGCGGCTCTGGTCGTTGGAGGTGTGTGAGCGAAGGAGGATATTCTTTGTGACATCCAAGCCGCTCTGCTCAATGAAGAACGTGTCCTGCATGTCGCGTGCGGGATGGTCAGCGGCGAAGTTCAGCTTTGTAAAGACATGAAGGTCGTCGTCAATCTCCGGTCCTTCGGCGAGGGTGAAGCCCATGCGCTGGAAGATGTCGATAATCTGATTCTTTACGATAGTGAGCGGATGGCGTGTGCCAAGCTGTATTGGGTAAGCTGAGCAGGTAAGGTCGAAGTCGTCAGACGACTCCTCTGCCTCTGCGTTCTGCTCCTTGAGCTCGTTGATTTTCTGCAATGCGAGCTGCTTGAGCTCATTGATCTTTATTCCGACAGCCTTCTTCTGGTCTGCAGCAACGTTACGGAAGTCAGCCATAAGCGCTGTGATTTCACCTTTCTTGCTGAGATACTTCAGTCGGAGCTGTTCTATCTCTTCGGCGTTGCTTGCCTGGAGATTGCTCACTTCTTTGAGAAGCTGATCTATCTTTTCTAAAATCATATCTTGAAAAATAAAGTATTTTTTAATGTATGTTCTTGTATGTTTTATGCGTGTCACCGCCTTTAAATTGTATGCGCCGACAGTGGCTCGTTAAAAAACAATGCAAAGGTAATATTTTTTGATTTAAAAAAGAACTATATCGAAATAAAGTTGTACTTTTGCAGTCAAAATTTGAGGGGTAGGCTAATGTCCTACAATATAGTATGAAAAAAGTAATTGTGTTTATTGTGCTGGGCGTTTTCGTCGGCATGGTATGTTTTTCTTCTGTAGGTTGTTTGGGTAAGAAACCTGAGCCAGTTGACTCCGACAGCATCAGTGCCATTTCTGACACGACGGCTGCAGACACTCTCGACCAGATTATCGCGGAGACTCCGATGCCATCGGCTGCAGACGAGTTGTTCGACGATTTCTTCTTCAATTTCGCCGCCAACAGAAAGCTTCAGATGAAGCGAATCGTTTTCCCCTTGCCCGTCATTGCGGGTAAGGACACTACGTTTCTGCCCAAGAAACGCTGGAAGATGGACCACTTCTTCATGCATCAGGATTTCTACACGCTTATTTTCGACAACATGAAGCAGATGAATGTCGTGAAGGACACCACCATCAATCATGTCGTGGTGGAGCGCATAAACCTTCCGCGCCGTTATGTCAAGGGATATGTCTTCAATCGTATTCGTGGCGAATGGAAGATGACGTCCATTGTCAAGACGAGTCTGAAGGCCAGCAAGAACGCCTCTTTCCTTTCTTTCTACCATAAGTTCGTACGCGATACGGCTTTCCAGGTGAGAAGCGTAAACGACCCCCTTGAGTTTACCGGACCTAATCCTGACGACGACTTCAGCAGCATGTCGGGCATACTTGCGCCTGAGCAGTGGCTGTCGTTCGCGCCTGAACTGCCATCCGGCACCATTTACAATGTCATTTACGGACAACGCTATACGGAGAGCAATCAGAAGATTTTCGTTATCCGTGGCATTGCCAACGGTCTTGAGACCGAGCTGACGTTCCGCCGTAAGGGTGGACATTGGAAACTAATGAAACTTTTAATGTGATGATGAAAGACTTCCTTGATCATAGCCTCTTGGCTCACAACACTTTCGGCATCGAAGCAAGATGCCACCGCTTTATTGAGTTCTACAACATTGAAGAGGCGCAGGCTGCTGCTGGCATTGTGCGTGAAGCTGGTCTTCCTCTCCTCATCGTAGGCGAGGGCAGCAATCTGTTGCTAACGCGCGACTTTTCCGGCATCGTGCTCCATTCTGCCATAAAGGGACGCGAAGCCACAAAACAGGCTGACGGCAACATTATGCTTCGTTGCGGTTCCGGCGAGACTTGGGACGACATTGTGGCGTATTGCGTGGAGAAAGGGTGGTATGGTTCGGAGAATCTGTCGCTCATCCCGGGAGAAGTAGGTGCGAGTGCTGTGCAGAACATCGGAGCTTATGGCGTGGAGGCGAAGGACCTTATATATAAGGTGGAGGCTGTTGAGATAGCCACAGGACGCGTCGTTGAGTTCTCCAATAAGGAATGTCGCTATGCTTATCGTGATAGCCGTTTCAAGCACGAATGGAAGAACCGCTATCTGGTCACCTATGTCACTTATCGTCTTTCATCCTCATTCACTCCCGACCTCGACTACGGCAACATCCGTTCCTCGCTTGAGGCAGAGGGCATTGCCGTGCCTACAGCCAGCCAGCTGCGCCAGACCATCGTGAAGATTCGCGAGGCGAAGTTGCCTGACCCGCGTGTTACGGGCAATGCAGGCAGCTTCTTTATGAATCCGATTGTCGTTCGCGACGTTTACGAACGTTTGGCAGCGCAATATCCCGGGATGCCGCATTACGATATGGGTGAAGCCGGCGTTAAGATTCCTGCAGGATGGATGATAGAGCAATGTGGATGGAAGGGACGTTCGTTGGGACGTGCCGGAGTGCATGACCGTCAGGCTCTTGTCCTCGTCAATAAGGGAGGAGCTACTGGCAATGACGTTGTCTGTCTTTATAAGCGCATAATAGAAGACGTCAAGGCTAAGTTCGGCATTGACATTCATCCGGAAGTTAATGTCATTTAGTTTTATAGAATGCGTTAAAGATAATAGGATACGATAATAAAGAAAAAGGTTGACAATCTTGCTGAACAGGATTTTAATTGTTCAGAGATTGTCAACCTTTTTCTATGTTGTCGTTTTTATTGTTTCCGCTTCACACGTTTCAGTGTGTGGCTTTCCACCAAGCCGTCTGCGTCTTTGTCTCCACCACGCGTTCGTGCTTTGACGGGTCTGAGGTGGTCATGCCGGAGAAAGCGTTTACGGCTATGGCTTTTCTTCCAGTGTAAGAGTAAATCTTTTCCGTGCAAGCCTTATAGGGCACGAGCTGACTGAGTAGCGTGTTGAATTCGGTGAGACTTGCCCCGTCATCCGCGCACAGATGCTTCACGTAGTCGCCGAAGTCGTAATAGACTGTGGGGGTGAAGTGGTCTGCGTCGAGGTCCTGAATCTTGTCGATGTCGGCATCGTTAATAGTGTGAAGCGCATTGATGTTCTTCATAAGAGCCGCCATCTGGTCAATGTAGGCGCAGTCTGTCACGCCAATGGCACCGTATGGCATGTCGTACTTCGAGTAGAAATCATGAAATTCTGTGCATACACTTTTATAGTCGGGCTGCGTCTGCATCAGATATTTGAAGATGTTCTGATAAGGCATGCCGAAAGCCATAATCTCCGATGTGGACGCTATCACGTGGTCAGTAACGGTGCGCAGGTCGTACGCCACTTCTATGGTAGAGAGATAGCAGTCGTCAAAGAGTATAAACTGCATCTTCATTCCTGCATTGGTTATCGACTTTGCAAAGTCGGGTATCTCTATCTGGTATTCGGGCGATGTTCCTCCGAAGAATCTTGTGGCAACGTTCTTCTTTCCGTTAGACGGCAACCATCCCTCTCCGTGGCATCCAACAATCATGGCGTATGTCTTGGCAGGGGCATACACCTTCACCTGTCCCAGCAGGGCAGTGCGTCCCTCAGTGGTGAGATATGTCGGGGATGTGTATGTGGCAACGGTGTCGCGCACGCATCTTTTTCCGTTGTAAGTGATGTTGATAAGATTGCCCACATTGCCGTTCTTGGCAATGAATACGATAAGGTGTGTGTTGCCGAGACCGCCGTTTTCCGCTATTGCTCTCTCCATATCCCCGATGTTGGTGAGGAAGTTATAGTAGAGGCTTCCTGAATTACCGCTGTATGGCATGAAGACGAAGATGGTTTTCTCTGCCGTAACGGGAGGCTTGGGGTTGTCGGAGTTTTCTGCCTTTCCGCACGATGCCATCGTAATGACAGCTATGGCAATGAGAATGGCTGATAATAGTTTTTTCATATAGTCTGTAAAAAAAGCATGGAGGGTGTTACAGGTCTGCGTTGTTTCCGCCGTCCTGCAGCACCCTCCATATTGTTTTTTGTTATTCTGAATGTGTCAGTTTAGTCTTCTTTAAAGACCCTTGCTTACTTTCCCTTCAGAGCCGCGATAGACTCCTTCAAGGCAGCAATCTTCTCTTCCGAGTCGCTCTGCTTCTTGCGCTCCATAGCTACGACAGCCTCCGGAGCGTGTGCCACGAACTTCTCGTTAGAGAGCTTCTTCTTTACACCGGCGAGGAAACCTTCGAGGTGCTTGAGCTGTGCCTCCTGCTTTGCAATCTCTGCCTCCACGTCAATCATGTCGCCGAGGGGTACTGCAAACTCGTCTGTGCCTACCATGAAGGCGGCAGCTGTGGCGTCCTTCTCTGCTACTACGTTGATGGCAGAGAGATTTGCCATCTTTGTGATTACAGCCGCAAAGTCCTCGTATGCGTTCTTTCCTACAGCCTGCAGTGTGAGTGCGTCCTTGTTGGGGATGTTCTTCTGGTTGCGTACTGTACGCACGCCAGCTACAATCTGCTTAACGTTCTCAATGGCAGCAGCAAGGGCGTTGTCCTCCTCTGTGGGAGCGTCCAGCTTCAGCTCGGCACGCATGATCGACTCGCCGTCCTTGCGGTCGTAGATGTGCTGCCAGAGTTCCTCGGTGATGAACGGCATAAACGGATGGAGCATCTTCAGGAGGTTCTCAAAGAAGGCGAGAGTCTGATTGTATGATGTGGCGTCGATTGGCTGTCCGTATGCCGGCTTCACCATCTCAAGATACCAGCTTGAGAACTCGTCCCAGAACAGCTTGTATACTGCCATCAGCGCCTCTGACAGACGATACTTCGAGAAGAGGTCGTTCACCTCCTCGTTGGTCTGCTTCAGCTTGGCCTCAAACCACTTTGCTGCGATGGCGTTAGCCTCAGGCTGCTCACCTTCAGCCACCTGCCAGCCCTTGACAAGGCGGAAGGCGTTCCATATCTTGTTGTTGAAGTTGCGTCCCTGCTCGCAGAGGCTCTCGTCGAAGAGAATGTCGTTGCCTGCGGGAGCCGAGAGCATCATACCCATACGCACGCCGTCGGCGCCATACTTCTCGATAAGGGCAATCGGGTCGGGCGAATTGCCAAGACTCTTCGACATCTTGCGGCCCAACTTGTCGCGAACGATACCTGTGAAGTAAACATTGCGGAAAGGCACGTCCTTCATATACTCCTCGCCAGCCATAATCATACGGGCCACCCAGAAGAAGATGATGTCCGGACCGGTTACAAGGTCGCTTGTCGGATAATAGTACTTTATCTCCTCGTTGCCAGGATTGTTGATGCCGTCGAACAGCGAGATAGGCCAGAGCCATGAAGAGAACCATGTGTCGAGAGCGTCCTCATCGTGGACGAGCTGGTCGGCTGTGATGTTCTCATAGCCCTCCATCTTGCGAGCCTCCTCAAGAGCCTCTTCCTTTGTGAGCGCTACGACGAACTTCTCCTCTTCGCCTTCGGCAGTGGGGAGGAAGTAAGCCGGGATGCGGTGTCCCCACCAGAGCTGACGTGAGATACACCAGTCCTGGATGTTCTCCAGCCAGTTGCGGTATGTGGTGACGTATTTTGTCGGGTGGAACTTGATCTTGCCCTCGAGTACTGGAGGCAGAGCGATGTCAGCGAAGTGTTGCATAGAAAGGAACCACTGCTTGCAGAGGCGCGGCTCTACGGCTGTGTCCTGATTGCGCTCCGAATAGCCCACCTTGTTGTCGTAGTCCTCAATCTTCTCCATCAGGCCGGCAGCCTTCAGGTCTTCAACAATCTGCTTGCGTACGTCCATGCGGTCCATGCCTACGTACATGCCGGCAGTCTCAGAGATTGTGCCGTCAGGATTGAAGATGTCGATGGTCTCGAGGTTGTGAGTCTTGCCGAGAGCGTAGTCGTTGACGTCGTGTGCAGGAGTAACCTTCAGACAGCCCGTACCGAACTCGATGTCTACGTAGCGGTCCTCGATAACGGGGATGACGCGGCCTACGAGCGGCACGATTACCTTATGACCGCGGAGCCACTGGTTCTTCGGGTCCTTCGGGTTGATACACATAGCGGTGTCGCCCATGATGGTCTCAGGACGGGTTGTGGCTACGACAGCGTAGTAGCGTCCGTCAGCGTCCTGATGAAGCACCTCGCCCTCGCAACCGGTAGGTACGACGGGGTTGGTGTCGGCGTCAGCCACGTAATAGCGCAGGTTGAAGAGATGGCTCTTCTCGTCGCGATAGATAACCTCCTCTGTAGAGAGCACGGTCTGTGCCTTCGGATCCCAGTTCACCATGCGGAGTCCGCGATAGATGAGTCCCTTCTTGTAGAGGTCAACGAATACCTTGAGCACGCTCTCCGAACGCTTCTCGTCCATAGTGAACGATGTGCGGTCCCAGTCGCAGCTGGCACCGAGACGACGGAGCTGCTTGAGGATGATGCCACCGTGCTCGTTGGTCCAGTTCCATGCATGCTCGAGGAACTGCTCGCGTGTGAGGTCGCGCTTCTTGATGCCCTGCTCAGCGAGGCGGTTCACCACCTTAGCCTCGGTAGCGATGGAAGCATGGTCGGTGCCCGGCACCCAGCATGCGTTCTTGCCCTCCATGCGAGCACGACGCACGAGAATGTCCTGTATAGTATTGTTGAGCATGTGGCCCATGTGTAGCACACCCGTTACGTTTGGCGGGGGTATTACTATTGTGTAAGGCTGACGTCCGTCCGGCTTGCTGCTGAACAGCTTGTTGTCCAGCCAGTACTGGTACCATTTCGATTCCACTGCTTGTGGATCATACTTTGATGCTAATTCCATATTGTGTGTTATGTGTTATGTTTCTTTTAATTTGCAAAATTAGTAAAAAAGTGTGGGATAACAGCCATTAGCTTTAAATAAAAGTTGCATCTCAGTACTGAGCACTATACCAACAACTCTATCAATAGACTAATTTTTTTTCTTCTCATCGAATATTCGTTCGTAAGGCATCTTGTATTTGGCTTTCAATTGCCACGACCCAGCTGATTATCATCGAACAAAATGATAATCCCAACAATATATACATGAAAATGTCAACCGCTTTTTTCATAAGGTATGGATTAGGCTTTACATATCACGAATTTAATGAAATTATGTATAGAGTGTAAGCGGGAAGCTGTTCTTTTAACAAAGATTATACAATCGGGTTGCACCCGAATTAGGAGTTTGGAATTTTGAGTTCTTGCTTAGGTAAGCGGCAAAGCCGAGCGGTGAATTATTTAGTTTTGAATTGATAGGGTAAATTACAGGTAGAAAGGGACCACTGGAAAAAGTGTGTGGATATCGTAGTACAATAAAAACACTATATTGTCCGTTTATAAAGTCAAAGAACGGATAAATATGGAAAAGTATAGACTCCTTGCAGAATGTCTTTTGCCCGAACACATGCTGGATTGGTTCGACCTTAAAGACGTGTTTGTAGAGCAAAAGAAAGAAACAAAGCTTGTTCACATATACCTTGACGAAAACGAGCTGAGACCAGGTGACAGAACCGATATTCGT
>NZ_NOVE01000018.1 GCF_002265625.1 Prevotella sp. 885 | reverse complement strand
TGCAGAATCTTTCAATGCAAAAGTCAAGCATTTCAGAGCACAACTTCGGGGTATCATTGACAAGAAATTCTTTCTCTTCAGACTAACAAGATTGTATGCTTAATCCACACACTTTTTCAGGTGAGCCAAAATTCGCCTATGAATTTTGGATCGGGGACAGAATGCAATACACAATTCTCATGAAACTCATTGTTGAGAATGTGAAGAATCCTTGGATGCCAAGCATCAACAAACTGATGAGGTATAATTATGCTCAATCCATTTAAGAAACATAAGGCGTAAGCAAAGGCATAGGCATCAATTTCATCAGCTTTTATGTCATCTTGAGTTCCTTCTGCTTGACGCTTTCTGCGCTGGTAAATCTCTCTTGCTGTACGGTATATATCGTTACGCAAGATTGTATATGTATTACATTCTACAACTTTCTTAAGCAAGTTTGTATTAATGACGATATCATCCGATTCTTTCAGTAGCATCACCATCATCGTCGGAACTGGTATTGGCATATAACTAATGCTTATCTGAGAAGCATTGATTCCTAAATATCCACATGCTTCACGCAGAAATTCTCGCACAAGTTGTTTTATATTATCTTTTGTAAGCATAGCATTAATACTTAATGGTGAAAATTGGGGTTTATCAAGAAATCAGACATTGGCTTAAAATGTATATTATCAACAGGTATACTTAACGGCAAAAGCGTATCCAGAGCCTTGGTTTTATCCGCCTCTGAAAATATGCTCACATACCATTGAATTGCCTGAGGATTATCGTTTGAGGATATTATTTTCCGTATATATGGTTGGTCTACTTTTGAGAAGGAAAATCCCCATACATATATTGTTTTCACCTCATGCAAAGATGCAAAATACGACACGTTTGAGGAAATAATCTTTTCTACCGGCTTTTGAGAATCATAATAATATGATTCTACAGATTCTGTAATGGATTCGTATTCGGGAAGATACTGTGTATCACCTTGATACATTCGATAGATATTGTCGCGCTTAAAGTATTTTTTACCTTTCTTATTATAATGTGGACGATCATAGCCTCTTGATTTCCACCATTGGTCAAATATCTTATCATTATCTTCTGCGTGACCAACAACTAAGCTACCCCATTGCTGAGTTTTAACTCCATGTATATGATTCACCTGAGAAGAAGGTATACCATAATGACTTTCAAGGAATGTGGTATAGTTGAACGATAGAAACCGTGCATAATCATCTATATAAAACATTTTCTGATTGTAATCTCGTGGAGCATGTAAAGAACATACCCACTTATGAAAATCCTTCTTAAGATCATCAATAAGATTTTCAACCATACATCTTGCCGTGTCTCCACCTAGTAAAAAGTCAGCCATTGTCCAATCATCTGGATCAGATTTAGAATCTGGTAACATTGCCTCACCTGCCGCCAAGAAATAATCTCGATTTACATAAGCCATACTTGTCTCAAAATCTGACCAAAGAGCATCATACGAACATACTGTTTCGTATATATTAAACAACTCAAAGTCATGCTTCTTTAGCCATTCACAAAATGATGCGTATGAACTTGCTACACCATGATGTAAATCGAAACCATTACCTATTATATATAATACATTATCAACCATATCTTTTTTATAATGATTACGATAAATAACTTAGGACGTAGCGTTATGTTCTCACTTTGCCCACAGCGGCGCTGCTTCGCAGCTTGCAGTGGGTTTCGGATGTTTGTGCTCAACATGCATCTTATCCTCGCCATGACAAAGACCTTACTAAATTATGCCGAATCTCTTCTTGTCCTTATTAGTAAGAGTCTCAGTTGTTTTGAGAATATCAAAAATACCTTGAAGGTCAGAGTCTATAAGCGTACCGAAGTACTCTCCTTCCATGAGTTTCTCCAATGGAATAGAGAAGAGCATACCACAATCTACATAGCTGTCATACTTCAAGAATTCAGGGTAATCGGTCTGATGAAGTAGATACTGGGCAGAGAGGAATGCGGCAGAATAGGCTGATTTAGGACTCATCTTGGTATTTACCAATACCGACCCATAGCAAACCTTCTTTACCTTATCGACTCCTATGATTACCAACTTCTTTGGCTTCTGATTTCTTCCATCCTTAAACACCAAGCCCTCATCTATAGAAATAATGGTTCTGATTAATGAACCTATCTCCAACTTCTCTTCTGTAACTTTACGGAGATTGTCAAGATAAGCCTTTTGTAGTTCCCTTAAATCCATGCCAAAGCCTTTTGGAAAGACTGGCGCTCACGGATAACTGTCAACATAGCCTTGCTGGCACCTGCTGCTTCTGCCATGTCATACATTGTAATCTTAGTGTCCTCACCTGTCTTGTCAGCTTGACGCTTTGCTCGCTTCCAAGCTTTATCCTCGTGGGACTTATCAGACAGGTCAAATGGATCTACATTTTTGCATTTGTCAATCCACTTATCAAGCATTTTGACATCTGCAACAGAGAGTTCATCCATATCACATTTTGCATTCTTTGAAGCAAGGATAACCTGATGTCCATCTTGAGATAACTGAACATCCAAAGAATCTGCAAAGTCTTTCAATTCAGGAGAAGAAATATCAGTCTTTCCTTCTACCCCACGTAAAACCTTATAGGTTAACGTTGGAACAGGGCCATGCTTTCTTGCCACAAAAGTATCATAGACGATTGGCAAGCCGTACTCTTTTAACTGATTCTGCTGGGCAAAATACATCACCTTGAAGAGGTGGATGTAATCCACTCCTTCAGGAAATGCCTTAAGAATGTAAAGCACCACTGCCTTAATCTTTAATATTTGATCTATTGTCTTCATTATCTTATTCTTCTTGAATTTGACAAAGATACAACTTTATCACTAAACCACCAAGTTTTTTTCAGATTCCTTTAACTTTATACGTTTGTCCCGCTTCGCGGAACAAAATAAAAAGAGAGGGTTACTTGCCCACAGCGGCGCTGCTTCGCAGCTTGCAGTGGGTTTCGGATTGTAGGTCCCGCTTTGCGGAACCCTGCTGCTCATACTCAATCTGCTTGTATTCGTGGGTGCGAGGCCTAATATAATTATTAGTGAGTATTTGGTAATTATTATCTGGGATGCAAATATCGTACAAAGAGTAAAAACATGTTACAAAATAAAAATTGATTCTAGAGAATCAAAAAGCTGTTTTTATGGGTTTTTACAGCATCAAAGCCTCTCTTGTCAACCTTCAAAAACACAAAGTGCCCTCATTGCGCCGCTTTCACAGTCTAAAAGTGGCGCTATTACAACGCAATAGTAGAGGTATAGGGTGGTAAAAGCGGCACTATTACACCGTAAAAGTGCCACTTTGACAACCCGTTTGTACCTGTACTTTTTCCAGAAAACGCATAACCAGCTGTATACCAGCGTTATAGCGCCAAACGCTCAAAACTCAAGAATTTCGCGCCAAAGATTTTGTTGTGCGCTCAACTCATAGTATTGAGCATCAGAAATGCAAATATTGTCTTCGGCGGAACCACCGAAGAATTAGGAATTTTGAGTTTTGAGTTATTCTTGGCTTTGCCTGCACACCCTACACCACATGTCTTCATGTCAAATAATCATGGTTTCTTGGCTGTACGTGGGTGCGGGGCTACGGCGAGACGCCATAGCCTCCCAGGTTTGTATTGGATGCTTGAGAGAAATTACTATCCACTAATCACTACTCAATAATCACTATCTACTAATCACTACTCAATAATCACTATCTACTAATCACTACTCAATAATCAATAGTATACTATTTGCCGAACTCTTTGATTCTTTGTTCTTCCTTTAGCTGGCAGACTAAGAGTTGGCCGTGCTTTTCGGCTATGATGTAGCCATCTAAGCCTTGGACTACAACCTTGGTTTCGTCGGCGGCGTGGACTACGCAGTTCTTGCAGTCGTAGAGGCGGATGTCTTTGCCTACCTTAGCGTTGCCGTTATCGTCCTGCGGGAGGAGGGTGCGGAGGCTACCCCAGCTGCCTAAGTCGCTCCAGCCGAACTCGGCGGGGAGGGTGAAGATGTCTTTCGACTTCTCCATTACGGCGTAGTCGATGCTTATCTTTTCGCAGGTGGGAAAGAGTCTGCCTACCACCTCTTTCTCCTTGTCGGTATAGAAGGAATCGGACATTTCGTCCATGATGGCTGCGAGGTTGGGTTGGAAGGTGCGGATGGCTCGGCTGATGGTGTCGATGTTCCACACGAAGATACCGGCGTTCCAGTAGTAGTTGCCAGCAGAGAGGTACTGCTCTGCGGTGGTGAGGTCGGGCTTTTCCTTGAAAGCTTCCACCTTATATATCTCGTCAACGTCCGTGGGCTCGGCAGCGGCGATGTAGCCGTAGCCGGTCTCGGGGCGACTGGGCTTGATACCGATGGTGACGATGACTTCCTTGTCGGCTGTATAGCAGAGTGCCTTGCTGAGGACACGCTGATATTCTGATGTGTTGATGACCAGAGCATCGGATGGGGTTACCACGATGTTGGCATTTGGGTGCTGCTTCTGTATCTTCCAGCAAGCGTAGGCGATGCAGGGGGCAGTGTTGCGTGCCTCGGGTTCGGCGAGGATATTGTCAACGGGCATGTCAGGGATCTGCTCCTTGACAATGCTGATGTATTTCTCGTTGGTGACCACCCACATATTCTCCACGGGGCAGATGGGCTTCAAGCGGTCGACGGTGAGCTGGATGAGCGAACGTCCCACGCCCATCACGTCGATGAACTGCTTGGGGTGGTCGGGGGTGGACATGGGCCAGAAGCGGCTACCGATGCCACCAGCCATAATGATGACTTGGTTACTTCTCATTATTATTAATTATTAATGATAACTACTAAATAACAACTATTATTCTTTCACTTCCTCGAAGTCTTCCTTGTGGACGCCTCGGATGGCTACGGCGTAGCCGCCGAAGTCGAAGACTAATTGGCGGTCGCGGTCTATGCGGATGATGTAGCCTTCGCAGCCGGCGAAGATGCCTGTGATGACTCTAAGCTTTACGTGGTTACGGGCGAACTTTTCGAAGGGGTCGCTGAGGAAGGTCACTCGTTCCGGATTGTCCTTCAATACCATCATGAAAGGTTGCATTATCTTGTCGGGGATGGAGGCTGGCTTGCCTTTGCACTTGTCGATAACGAGATGGTATGTTGAATAATTGAGTTTCAGGAATTTCTGAAGGTCCCTTGTTCTGCCTTGCAAGAATACCATTCCACTAATGGTGGGTGTATTCTCTTTCTTCACTCCTCCCCTCTCGTTCTTCTCCTTATAAGTATAGGTGCGATGAACAAAACATGCATGGGCTGAGTCGGGATGGTTCTTGTTGTATTCCTTCATCCGCCTCTCAAAGGCAGGAACCGTCATGTTATGAATGAACAAATATCCCCACGGCAGACCCTCTTCACGACGGGGTGTTCTCTCTATACCCAAGTCCGATTTTTCATCAGCCTTGGTAACGTGGGTGCCCTTTGGTAAACGGTGGTCTACGTCGGCTGTAGGAAGTGATTCCAAGCAATCCTGCGTCGTCATCTCTTTCTACTTTATGTTCATTGATTCAACCATGCGAGATGGCCGAGAAGTCTTAATCAATCGAACCTTCATATCAAAAATGTCTTATCGTAAAGTCCCTGAAGAACCTTTATTTACTATCATATTACGTCCACTTCCATATAGAAAGTGGCAAATACGATGCAAAGATAATGTTTTTATTGGGATTTCATAGCTTTTTCATTCAAAATTATAAAAAAGAAACCACAAAACAGCAATGTTGATGAAACATAGAAGAAAAATAGCTAATTTTGCAGTTCATAACACAATAATCACACAAAACATATATGATTACAGTAGATGGACTGACCGTCGAGTTCGGCGGCACCACCCTATTCAAGGATATCTCCTTCCAGATAAACGAGAAAGACCGTATAGCACTTATGGGCAAGAACGGCGCTGGCAAGAGCACGCTGCTCAAGATAATAGCCGGTGTAAGAAAACCCACACGAGGCTCGGTTTCGGCTCCCAAGGACTGCGTAGTGGCTTACCTTCCGCAACACCTGATGACAGAGGACGGACGTACCGTCTTTGACGAAACTTGCCAGGCCTTCGCTCATCTGCATGATATACAGGCAGAGATAGACCGCATCAACAACGAACTGACGACGCGTACGGACTATGAGAGTGACGAATATATGCAGCTCATTGAGAAGGTGTCGACTCTCTCGGAGAAATTTTATGCCATTGACATGACGCACTTCGAGGAGGATGTGGAGAAGACGCTGCTCGGTCTTGGCTTCGAACGCAAGGACTTCGACAGACCAACGAGCGAGTTTTCAGGAGGATGGCGTATGCGCATTGAACTGGCAAAGCTGCTGCTCAAATCGCCCGATGTGCTGCTCCTCGACGAGCCTACCAACCACCTTGACATCGAATCAATAGGATGGCTGGAAGACTTTATCATCAACAGCTCGAAAGCAGTGGTGGTAATCAGCCATGACCGAAAGTTTGTGGACAACATCACCACACGTACAATAGAGGTGACAATGGGACGCATCTACGACTATAAGACCACATACAGCCAATATCTGGAACTGCGCAAGGAACGCCGCGAACAGCAGATGAAGAAGTATGAGGAACAGCAGAAGATGATAGCCGAGACGAAGGACTTCATCGAGCGTTTCAAGGGCACCTACTCGAAGACGTTTCAGGTGCAGAGCCGTGTAAAGATGTTGGAGAAGCTGGAGCTTATAGAGGTGGACGAGGAAGACACAAGCCACCTGCGACTGAAGTTTCCGCCAAGTCCCCGCAGCGGCGCTTACCCCGTACAGATGAGCGACGTGGCTATGAGTTTCGGCGAGAAGACCGTGTTCAGCGGCGTGAACCTTACGGTGGAGCGCGGTGACAAGATAGCCTTCGTGGGACGTAACGGCGAAGGTAAGTCGACACTCGTGAAATGCATCATGGGACAGTTGCATAACGAGGGCAAGCTGGAGTTGGGACATAACGTACAGATAGGCTACTTTGCCCAGAATCAGGCTTCGCTTCTCGACGGCGAGCTGACCGTATTTCAGACTATTGACGACGTGGCAAAGGGTGAGATACGCAACAAGATACGCGATCTGCTCGGTGCTTTCATGTTCGGAGGAGAAGAATCGACAAAGAAGGTGAAGGTGCTCTCGGGCGGCGAACGCACACGTCTCGCCATCCTGAAGTTGCTGCTGGAGCCGGTGAATCTCCTCATCCTCGACGAGCCCACCAATCACCTGGACCTCAAAACCAAGGATGTGCTGAAGCAGGCTCTACAGGACTTTGACGGAACGCTCATCGTAGTGAGCCACGACCGCGACTTCCTGGACGGGCTGGTGAGCAAAGTGTATGAGTTCGGTCATGGCAAAGTGCGCGAACATCTATGCGGCATATACGAGTTCCTCGAATCGAAGAAAATGGAAAGTCTCCAGGAATTGGAAAAGAAATAACACACAAGGAGAAGCCTATCTCTTGAATCGCCTTCTCAGTCCTTCGATAATGTCAGACTTTTTCCTTAAAAGTCGCATGGAGAATATGGCTGAGAGGGCGAAAAGAATGAGGCCTGACGCCCAATAACCCAAAGGATTGTCAATCCATGTGCAAGCGTATGCCAAAACACCAAATAGCACCTGCACGGAGACAATCCTTACAACCTTATGTGAGAAGGCGTAACGGAAACGTGCACGATAAAAGCCGACAACGAGAAGTAACTCGGAAAAGTTGGCAACTGTCATGCCTACGCCGATACCGAAAAGCCCTCCAAGAATATAGCCTATGACCACAGAGGCGAAAAGCATAACGTAACTGAGCGTCTCAACAGTAATGTAGGCAAACGAGTCTTTACGTGACAACGAGATGTACTCAACGGGAAGGAAGAGTGCACGAGCATAAAGCGACAGCACAGCCACCTGCAGCATACGAAGAACCGGGAGGAACTTGGAGCTGAAAAGAAGCGGAAGCAGAACTGGCACAAAGACGATGAAAGCTACAAGCAACGGGGCAAGAAGCAGAACCGAAACCTCTATCTGACGGTTTACGACGGCATTGAACTGACGACCTACGTCAGGAACTGCCGAGAGACGAGGATAATAATCGGTCTCCATGGACGTGAAGACGGTGCCGGCATAGGTGACAAGAATCATGTACGCGGCATTATAGAGACCAACGGTCTCGACGTCAGACATAGCACTAAGGCTGGAACGGATGGCAAACTCCGTAATACTACCGATGACACCACCCGCTATAAAGGCGATGCCAAGACGCACGAATCGATAGCCCTCGCAGAACATACCACGAAAGCGCCAGGGATATTCACGGAAAGAATAGAAGAGCACGATGGCTGCCTGAGCCAATGCCACAAGCACAAGCACGGGAACGACGCCACGTATGCCATAAAAATAATATAGCGGAACAGTGATGACAAGCGAGGCTATAAGGCTGTAGACAGACGACTTGACGAGCTTGTGAATCTTACGCGTGGCTTTAAGAAGAGCTGTCTCGCCCGCAGCAAGAGTGGCGAACGCCACGGCAGGCGAAAGCAGAACAATGTGCCACGTATAGTCGCTGGAAGAAAAAGCCAACTGGCTGATGAACGAACTGAGGACAACACACAGCACCATGCCCACCAAAGCCGTACAGAGCGTCCAACGACGAAACACGGAAACAAGACGTTCAAGAACAGAACGGTCTGTATCCTCGTACGCCTTAGAGAGTTCGCGAACGGCGCTGACGGGCAGTCCGAGATTGGTGATATCGCCAAGGAGCTTTATGGTGGATGTGAAAAGAGCCACGAGTCCCATGCCGGCAGGACCTATAAAGAGCGCCACAAACTTGTTGCGCAAAAGTCCTATCAGCACGTTGAAGCCCTGCATTCCACCAAAGACGATGGTAGACTTGAGTATATGTGAATAAACGTTTGGTTTTTCCATTATATATTCTTAACGTAACAATACAGCTTTTATTACATCAGAACATAAAAATAAAAAAACAAAGATGCCTTTATTGAGGCAGAGTTTCGTGGTCAAGGAAGTGATCAAGGAGCTTAATGCCCTCCGCGGTACACAAACCACGGATGTTGAGGAGAATGACGTTATGGAAGATATGCTTGAGGTCATACTCATTATACATCTGCTCCTTCATAACCGTCTCCATAGCGGCACTTCCAAGACGCAGCATTATATTATAGTCGACATCAGCACGGAAATATCCCTCACGTACGCCTCTCGTGAAGAAGTCGAGAGCATATGAACGACGTACGGCATGCAGCCTGTCAAGATAAGCCATCACCTGTGCATATTTGTGAAGATCTGTGAAGAACATAGGGGAAGCGCTGGAAAGATAACCCACCTGGCGCTTGTAGAACTCGATAATGATGTCGATGACGGTGTGTGAAGAGTCAAGAGAGTAAGCAGTCATATGACAGTCATACTCCTCTTCCTTGAGACGAACTCCTTCCAAAAGCAGTTCTTCTTTATTACTATAAATCTCATAAAGAGTGCGCTTGGAGATACCGAGAGAATTGGCAATATCGTCCATTCTCACCGACTTGACACCGTGGATGAGAAACTCATGCATGGAACTCGTAAGAATCTTTTCCTTGAGTTCCTGCTTGTATGCGGTTTGGGGATTGTCCTTATACATTTATATATTATAAACTTCTATATATTAATTCTAAACTTCTTTTAACTTTCGTGACTTCTATACTGAACGCAAAAGTACAAAAAACTAATGAGTCTGCAATAGTTTTTCGTGAATTTATGAAATATTTAAACGAAAAAGAGTAACTTTGCGAGACATATACAAACATCCCCTAATAATGAGCAATTCAGAAGAAACCTATATAATCTCGAAGAAATGGTAAAGATAACAAAAGAAAACGCTCTCCATTATCATCAGAGCGGACGCCCCGGAAAAATTGAGGTGAAGCCGACAAAGCCTTACCAAACACAAACCGACCTCAGTCTGGCTTACTCGCCTGGCGTGGCATTCCCATGCCTGGAGATTCAGCAGAATCCGGACGACGTGTATAAATACACGGATAAGGGCAACCTCGTGGCCGTAATCTCCAACGGTACGGCTGTTTTAGGACTTGGCGACATCGGCGCGATGAGCGGCAAGCCCGTAATGGAGGGCAAAGGCCTGCTCTTCAAGATTTACGGAGGCATTGACGTCTTCGACATAGAGGTGGCTGAGAAAGACCCCGAGAAGTTCTGCGAGACCGTGGAGAAGATTGCCCCGACATTCGGCGGCATCAACCTTGAGGACATCAAAGCCCCTGAGTGTTTCTACATAGAGGAGCGTCTGAAGCGCACCCTCGACATTCCCGTCATGCACGACGATCAGCACGGCACAGCTATTATCTCGGCAGCTGGACTGAAGAACGCACTAGAGGTTGCCGGAAAAGACATTGAAAAGGTAAAGATTGTTGTGAACGGCGCAGGAGCCGCTGCCATCAGCTGCACCAAGCTGTACGTGGCACTTGGAGCCAAAGTGGAGAACATCATCATGCTCGACTCAAAGGGCGTAATAACAGCCGACCGTCCCAATCTTACCGAACAGAAGAAGATGTTCGCTACGACTCGTACAGACGTACACACCCTGGAGGAGGCTATTAACGGCGCTGATGTCTTCGTAGGACTCTCGAAGGGCAACGTGCTGTCGCAGGCTATGATTCGCTCAATGGCAGAAAACCCTATTGTCTTCGCACTCGCCAATCCTGTTCCAGAGATTAGCTATGAGGATGCCATGGCAAGCCGCCCCGACGTACTGATGTCTACCGGACGTAGTGACTATCCCAACCAGATAAACAACGTCATCGGTTTCCCTTACATCTTCAGAGGTGCGCTTGACGTACATGCCAAGGCTATCAACGAGGAGATGAAGATGGCAGCCGTGCACGCTATCGCTGACCTTGCAAAGCAGCCCGTACCCGATATCGTTAATGAGGTTTATCATGTTAACGACCTCGCTTTCGGACCGAAATATTTCATACCGAAACCCGTGGATCCGCGACTCATCACAGAGGTGAGTGCCGCAGTTGCCAAGGCTGCCATCGAGAGCGGCGTGGCACGCAAGACCATTACAGATTGGGACGCATACAAGAAGAACCTTATGGTGCTGCTCGGTCAGGAGACAAAGCTGACACGCAACCTACACAACACAGCCCGCATGCATCCACAGCGCATCGTCTTCGCAGAGGGTGCTCACCCGTCAATGATGAAGGCTGCAGTACAGGCAAAGACAGAGGGTATCTGCTTCCCTATCCTGCTTGGAAATCCCGACCGTCTACGTCGTGTGGCTGAGCGTCTGAAGCTCAATCTTGACGGCATAGAGCTGATAGACATGCGTGCAGACCAAGAGCAGGGACGCCGCGCCACTTACGCCAAGCACCTTGCCAAGAAGCGTGCACGTCAGGGCTATACCTTCGAGGAGGCATACGACAAGATGTACGAGCGTAACTACTTCGGCATGATGATGGTGGAGACGGGTGATGCTGACGCATTCATCACTGGTCTTTACACGAAATACTCGAACACCATCAAGGTGGCTAAAGAAGTGATTGGCATCCGCAAGGAGTATAACACCTTCGCCACTATGCACATCCTGAACACCAGCAAGGGCGTATTCTACCTTGCCGACACACTCATCAACCGCCATCCGGACAAGAGCGTACTCGTGGACATCGCCAAGCTGACAGCCCATACCGTGAAGTTCTTCAACGAGGAACCGCGCATGGCAATGATAAGCTACTCTAACTTCGGAACCGACGAGGTGGGAAGCCCAGTCTGTGTGCATGAGGCTGTGGAGCAGCTGCAGAACCAGTATCCTGACCTTATCATCGACGGTGAGATGCAGGTGAACTTCGCCCTGAACAAGGAGCTGCGTGACGACAAATATCCTTTCACACGTCTCAAGGGCAAGGATGTCAACACCCTCGTATTCCCCAATATGAGCAGTGCACAGGCAAGCTACAAGCTGCTGCAAGCCATTGACCCGGACGCCGAGATTATCGGCCCGATTCAGATGGGTCTGAACAAGCCTATCCACTTTACAGACTTCGAGAGCTCCGTACGCGACATCGTGAACATCACAGCCGTGGCAGCCATCGACGCCTACGTGGATAAGATAAAGAAACAGGACACTATTTAAAATATCCGAAACATTCAAGAGAGGGTGTGTCAAAATATTTTGACACACCCTCTTATTAAATTATATAAAAAACCTCACCCTACGACCAAATCATGATAGACTTTCCTTGTGCCAAGATAAACCTTGGACTAAACATAGTGGAACGACGTGCTGACGGATATCACAACCTTCAGACAGTCTTTTTCCCTATCCCAATATGCGATGCTCTGGAGATAAAGTTGATGGACCCGAAGTTTCCTTCCGTATCCAACTGCGATCTGAAGGTAACTGGAGAGAATGCAAACTGCGACGAAGCAGACAACCTTGTGGTAAAGGCGTACAACCTTATAGCCTCGGAACGAGCTATTCCACGTGTACATGCCCACCTTTATAAGCATATCCCCATGCAAGCTGGAATGGGAGGCGGTTCGAGCGACGCCGCTTACATGATCAGACTCCTTGACGAACGCTTCAACCTGGACATGGGAAACGCCGTAATGGAGGCATACGCAGCAAGACTGGGAGCAGACTGTCCCTTCTTCATAACGGCAGAACCAGCTTACGCAGAGGGCATAGGCGAAATACTGTCGCCAGTAAAGATTTACGGAGACAACATAAAGGGATATAAGATGGTTGTGGTGAAGCCAACTGTAGCCGTCTCCACAAAAGAGGCTTTCTCACGTATCAAGCCACATAGCCCACAGTATTGCTGCCGAGACGTTGTGGCACGTCCTGTGGAGGAATGGAAGACAATGCTGACAAACGACTTCGAAGAAAGCGTGTTCGGACTATATCCTGAAGTGGGAGCCATAAAAGAACGCCTGTATGAGGAAGGAGCACTTTATGCTCAGATGAGCGGTAGCGGCAGCTCGGTATTCGGCATATTCAGCCCCAACGCAAAGATAAGCAAAGAGGACGCAGAGAAAATATTTGAAGGTAGCCGCACGTACGTAATGACTGTATAAAAAAAATATTATCATATGGACAACAAGAACGAACTGTTCCCCATAGTGGACACGGAAGGAAACGTCATCGGATCTATATTGCGATCAGAAGCGCATAACGGATCGAAAATACTCCATCCCGTTGTTCATCTGCATGTGTTCAACTCGAAGGGCGAGCTATTTCTTCAGCATCGTCCTGCATGGAAGGACATTCAGCCAGACAAATGGGACACAGCCTGCGGAGGCCATATCGACTATGGTGAAAGCGTGGACAAAGCTCTGCAACGCGAGGTAAAGGAAGAATTAGGCATGACTGATTACGAGCCAAAATTCATAAAGAGATACGTCTTCGAAAGCCAAAGAGAGAAAGAGATGGTGAACGTCTTCTATACGGTATACAACGGCAAAGTGAGTCCTTCGGAAGGCGAATTGGACGGAGGACGATTCTGGACGATGAACGAAATAAACGACAATCTTGGGAACGGCACATTCACACCCAACTTCGAAAACGAATACAACACAATACTAAAACCATTCTATGAAGATATCGAATTTCTCGTTTAAAAAGATAAGCTCGTTTCTGAAGGACGGCATATGGCACGTTGAGAGAAACGAGGTGGGACCGATAGGATATTTTGCTCTTAACGTGGCACGCAAACTCATTCTCGCAATAGAGTTTACTACGGAACGCAGAATAACAAGTGCGGCATGCGCCCTAACCTACTCCACCCTCCTCGCCATCGTGCCCATCCTTGCCGTGGTTTTCGCAATAGCAAGAGGATTCGGATATAATAAATACATAGAAATATGGTTCAGAGATGCATTGTCAAGCCAACCTCAGGTTGCTGACATTATAGTGGGGTTCGTCAACTCATATCTGGTGCATACACAACGTGGCGTCTTCCTTGGTGTCGGACTTGTCTTTATGCTATTTACTGTGATAATGCTTATCCGCAACATAGAGGAGACATTCAACGACATCTGGCAGGTAAAGAAGCCACGTAGCGTATTCAGAACCATAACGGACTATACGTCAATGTTTCTGCTTATGCCAATAATAATAGTGGTGACATCAGGTATAAGCATCTTCTTCGCCACTATATTCAAGAATATAGAAGACACTATGGTTATAGGTCCACTCATGGAGTGTATGCTCCATGTGCTCCCCTACGCCATAATGTCAGCAATATTCACTGCCCTGTATGTATTTATGCCTAACACAAAGGTAAAGATAAGTTGTGCCATAGCTCCAGGCATAATCTCGGGCGTGGCAATGCAGGGATTGCAGCTCGTATACATCAATTCTCAGATATGGGTGAGCAGCTACAACGCCATTTACGGTTCGTTCGCCGCCTTGCCATTATTCATGCTTTGGGTGCAAATATCATGGCTAATCTGCCTGTTCGGTGCCGAGCTATGCTACGCCAACCAGAACATGGAAGACTATGCCTTCAAGGCACGGACAAGCGACCTCAGTCACAAGGACATGTTGGGAATGTGTATACTCCTCGCAAGCAAGATATGCAAGAGATTTGCGGAAGGCAAGAAGCCTTATACAGCCCTGAAGCTGAAGATGGAGACAAGGCTGCCGATAAGAATTGTGAACGAACTACTGTTCTGCATGACAAAGGTGGGAATACTTAACGAAACGGCTTGCCGAGACAAGGACGACATCGTAAGTTTCCAACCAGCAGAATGTCTGAGCAGACTGTCTGTAGGAATGCTCATAGAAAGAATGGAAAGAGAAGGCAACTGGACACCTGGCATAGACTGCAAGACAGAACTGACAGAAGCATGGAAGACAGTGGCTGCCTCGTATGCAGAATACCTGGAAACACAGAAAAAGGTGCTATTAAAAGACTTATAACAGAGACCCTTAAACGATATTACTTCACGGTAATATGGAAGCAGCCTTGCTTAACCTCATACTTAACGAGACATCTTTCTTCACGCCTTTTATCGTTTAGCACCTCGCTTAGAATCCACTTCAAAGAGTCGTTGCGAACCTTGCGTCGTGCAGGACCTTCGGGATCCTCAACAGTCTTGTAACGATTATAGCATATATCGAAGGTGGTGCCATAGAGATGGCATGAGTTTTCGGTGGCATTTCCGTTATGACTGCGAAGTTTTGCAACGTCAGCCTTACTACGCAATACAGACGTAACGATAATCTTATGTAAAGGAATGCCCTTGATCTGAAGACTATCAAAGAAGGAATGTCCTATGTCCTGCAGAAGTTCTGCTGCTCTCGGTACAAGGTACGGGATGCTGCTTTTCAACTTGTCGACATGATAGAAAGGATTGCTGCCGACATACACCAGTTCTGACTTGCGTTTCTCTGCGTCGGCACGATCAATAACAGCCTTAACGCCATGCTTGTTGGCAGCAAGCAACTGTACGTCATTCTGGTCAGGAAAGGTATTACCAAAATGAGGAACGCTATAAATGCGGTTCTTCACCAGCGAACCATCCTCGTTGAAGAAGCGTGACTTGCCATTATACTTATATGACTGTACAACGGGCAGGCTCTCAACATCATTAGCCAGCTGAATACTGTCAGTTTTCTGTATCATAGAAGAGTCTGCATCGGTCTTTGTTGTAAGTTCAGGACCTTCGGCGATGGTAGGAAATACGCATCGAACCATAGCCAAAACCACCACTCCAATGGATAAATATTGTAAGTATCTTTTTTGTCTGAAATTCATAATGAGTGCAAAGTTACAGAAAGTATCTCGAAAAAACACGGAGATAAAGCCACTTTTCTTTGTTTTCGCGTTAAGAAATGTTTGTGTTGTCCACGATTTTCACTAACTTTGCAGCCAAAACATAGCTTATAGGAATTTTGATTGAGAAGCATATTATATTAGAGGATATTGACCCGATGGTATTCTATGGTGTGAACAACTCACATCTGCAGATGATAAGGTCTCTTTTCCCGAAACTTCGCATCGTAGCACGTAACAACGTGATAAGGGTGCTGGGCGACGAGGAAGAAATGGCATCATTCGAAGAAAAGATAGAGAAGATGCGCCTACATGTGCTGAAGTACAATAATATCGGCGAAGAGGATATCCTGGACATAGTAAAAAGTCGACAGACAAAACGCGACGCCGTGAAAGGCGTAATCGTGTATAACATATCAGGCAAGCCCATAAAATGCAAGAGCGAAAACCAGCAGCAACTGGTGGACGCGTACGAGAAAAACGACATGGTGTTTGCCACAGGACCTGCTGGAACGGGAAAAACATACCTCAGCATAGCTCTGGCTGTAAGAGCGCTCAAAGAGAAGACAGCGAGAAAGATAATTCTGTCAAGACCTGCCGTAGAAGCCGGAGAGAAACTGGGATTTCTCCCAGGAGACATGAAGGAAAAGATTGATCCGTATCTGCAACCTTTGTATGATGCTCTCGGCGATATGCTCCCTGCCGTAAAGCTGCAAGACATGATGGAGAAGAACATCATACAAATTGCACCATTGGCATTTATGCGAGGACGTACGCTGAGCGATGCTGTGGTGATTCTGGACGAGGCCCAAAACACAACACCAGCACAGCTGCGCATGTTCCTTACAAGAATGGGATGGGACACGAAGATGATCATTACCGGAGACATGACCCAGATTGACCTTCCAAGAGGACAACGAAGCGGACTGTCAGAGGCGCTGCAAATACTGAAAGACGTGGAAGGCATAGGTTTCGTGGAACTTAACAAAAAGGACATAGTACGACACAAACTCGTTACACGTATCGTAAACGCCTACGAGTCACACGACGACAAAGAGAAAGAAAACAAGGAGAAAGATTGACGGATTCACAAACAAAAATAACATATTATTAATATGAAAGCACTTACAAAGACCGATTTTCATTTTGAAGGGCAGAAAAGCGTATACCATGGCAAGGTACGCGACGTGTATGACATCAACGACGACGTAATCGTCATGGTGGCAACAGACAGAATATCAGCATTCGACGTTATTCTGCCAAAGGGCATCCCATTCAAGGGACAAGTGTTGAACCAGATTGCAGCCAAGTTCCTGGATGCAACTACGGACATATGCCCCAACTGGAAACTTGCCACTCCAGACCCTATGGTTACGGTAGGCTTAAAATGTGAAGGATTCCGTGTGGAGATGATCATTCGCTCCATACTTACAGGATCAGCATGGCGTGCTTACAAGGAAGGATGCCGCGAACTCTGCGGCGTGAAGCTTCCTGAAGGCATGAAGGAGAACCAGCGCTTCCCCGAACCCATCATCACTCCGACAACAAAGGCTGACGAAGGCCATGACATGAACATCTCAAAGGAAGAAATCATCGCACAGGGCATTGTAAGCGCTGAGGACTATGCTGTTATGGAAGACTATACACGCAAGATCTTTGCACGTGGTCAGGAGATGGCAGCAAAGCGCGGTCTGATTCTCGTAGACACCAAGTACGAGTTCGGCAAGCGTGACGGCAAGGTATACCTCATCGATGAGATTCATACTCCCGACTCATCACGCTACTTCTATGCTGACGGCTATGAAGAGAAGTTTGAGAAGGGTCTGCCGCAGAAGCAGCTCTCAAAGGAGTTTGTCCGCCAGTGGCTTATCGAGCATGACTTTATGAACGAGCCTGGACAGACTATGCCGGAGATTACAGACGAGTACGCAGAAAGCGTAAGCGAAAGATACATAGAGCTGTATGAACACATCACAGGCGAGAAGTTTGACAAGACTGCTGAGGAAGGTGACATCGCCAAGCGCATAGAGAAGAACGTGTCAGAATATCTGGCTACAAGAAAATAAAACAATAAAACACAAGGGGTATGCCGAATAACTACTGTTGATCCGGCATATCCCGTATGTTGTATATATAGCACCGGAAATGCCATACAAACAAGAAGAGATAAAGCCCTATAACAATGAAGAGGAAAAGGGCGTCCAGGTGGAGCAAATGTTTGACAATATCGCCCACTCATACGACAAACTGAACCACAGACTGTCATGGAACATCGACAAGCTTTGGAGAAACAAAGCCCTTAAAAGACTGAAGCCATACAGTCCGCAAAGAATGCTCGACATCGCAACGGGAACAGGCGACTTCGCCATTCAGGCAACCAAGACGCTGAATCCCAAGGAACTTGTCGGCGTGGACATAAGCGAAGGCATGATGGAGGTGGGAAGAAAGAAGATTGCCCAACTGGGAATGGATGGTGTGGTGTCGTTCAAGAGAGACGACTGTATGAATCTTTCGTTCGAGGACGAGAGTTTTGACGCTGTGACAGCAGCCTTTGGCATCAGAAACTTCGGCGACCTGGAGAAGGGTCTGGCAGAAATGCTGAGAGTGCTCAAGACCGGTGGACATCTGTGTATTGTGGAACTGACCACTCCCGTAAGATTCCCAATGCGACAGTTGTTTAAGATTTACTCACATACAGTTCTGCCAATATATGGCAGACTGATATCAAAAGACAAGACAGCATACAACTATCTAACAGCTACTATAGAAGCCTTTCCGCAGGGAGAAACAATGGTTAAAATCCTGAAGAAGATTGGCTATTCTAAAGCGACCTTCCGCAGGATGACATTCGGAATATGTACGATGTACATAGCGGAGAAATAACATTATAACATTTTAACAAGGCTCATTATGGACAAATACGGACTTATCGGATTTCCTTTGGGACACTCGTTCTCCAGAAATTTCTTTAACGAGAAGTTTGAGAATGAAGGCATTAAAGCCAAATACATCAACTTTGAGATTCCGCAGATAGAGGATCTTCCTGAGATTCTCGCCTCAAATCCAGAGTTGAAAGGACTGAACGTGACCATACCTTACAAGCAGAAGGTTATGGCATACCTTGACGAACTGAGTCCGGAGGCAAAAGCCATTGGTGCCGTGAATGTCATAAGAGTGAGCCACAAGGGTAAGGATGTGGTGCTGAAAGGATTTAACAGCGACGTGATTGGCTTCACAAGAAGTATTGAACCGATGCTTGAACCTGCACACAAGAAAGCCCTGATATTAGGCACCGGCGGCGCGTCAAAAGCCATAGAGTACGGTCTGAAGACACTCGGCCTTGAAACGCTGTTCGTAAGCCGCACAAAAAAAGAGAACACGATAACGTACGAAGAGGTTACACCTGAAATTATAAAGGAATATAACGTCATTGTCAATTGCACCCCGCTCGGAATGTACCCTAAAGCAGACACCTGCCCAGACATACCATACGAGGCGATGGACGGACACACCATTCTGTACGACCTTATATACAACCCCGACGAAACATTATTCCTGACAAAGGGAGCCAAGTACGGCGCCACAACGAAGAACGGATTGGAGATGTTGCTCCTTCAAGCATTCGCAAGCTGGGAATTCTGGAACGATACAGACAATATGTAAATACAATAATTGATAACAGAAAAGTTTATATAAACAAACATAACAACATGATGGACAATTCGAACAGATACATGATGCGCGGCGTAAGCGCGGCAAAAGAAGATGTGCACAATGCCATTAAGAACATTGACAAGGGTCTGTACCCACAAGCCTTCTGCAAAATAATCCCCGACATTCTCGGCGGTGACCCAGAATACTGCAACATCATGCACGCTGACGGTGCTGGAACAAAATCGTCACTTGCATATATGTACTGGAAAGAGACTGGCGATTTGAGCGTATGGAAAGGTGTAGCACAGGACGCCATCGTGATGAATACCGACGACCTGCTCTGCGTAGGAGCTGTTGACAACATTCTCGTATCAAGCACCATCGGCAGAAACAAGATGCTCGTCCCTGGAGAGGTTATCTCTGCCATCATAAACGGTACAGACGAACTTTTGGAAGACCTCCGCAAGATGGGCGTAGGTGTGTATGCCACCGGTGGTGAGACAGCTGATGTCGGCGACCTTGTACGTACCATCATCGTTGACTCTACAGTTACCTGCCGCATGAAGCGTAAGGACGTTATCAACAACGCCAATATCCGTCCTGGTGACGTAATCGTAGGACTCGCTTCCTTCGGCCAGGCTACATACGAGAAGCAGTATAACGGCGGTATGGGATCGAACGGTCTGACAAGTGCACGCCACGATGTATTCTCAAAGTACCTCGCTGAGAAATATCCCGAGAGCTACGATCATGCTGTACCCGAAGAATTGGTTTACAGCGGAAAGCTCCGTTTGGACGACAAGGTGGAAGGCTCGCCCATCAACGCAGGCCAGCTGGTGCTCTCCCCCACCCGTACTTACGCTCCTGTTATCAAGAAGCTTTTGGATGAAATGCGCGAGGATATTCACGGTATGGTTCATTGCACGGGTGGTGCTCAGACAAAGGTGCTCCATTTCGTAGGCGATAACTGCCGCGTTATCAAGGACAACATGTTCCCCGTTCCCCCACTCTTCAAGACCATTCAGGAGCAGAGTGGCACAGACTGGAAGGAGATGTACAAGGTGTTCAACATGGGTCATCGCATGGAAATCTACGTACGTCCGGAAGTGGCAGAGAAGGTTATCGCCCTCAGTAAGAGCTTCAATATAGACGCTCAGATTGTCGGCCATATAGAAGAAGGCAAGCGCTCGTTGCTCATCAAGTCCGAGTACGGAGAATTTGAATATTAATAAAACACTTCTACATATATCACCCCTGCAAAATATCAACATTAATTTGACAAATGGCAGAAAACAATAATATATTAGAGAAACTTGACGGACTGGAGGCACGTTATGAGGAAGTATCGACCCTCATAACCGACCCTTCTGTAATTGCCGACCAGCAGCGTTACGTGAAACTGACAAAGGAATATAAGGATCTTGAGGACATCATGAAACTTCGTCAGAAGTATATCAATTGTCTTAACGGTATCTCAGAGGCAAAGGATATCATCATGAACGAACAGGATGCGGATATGAAAGAGATGGCACGTGAAGAACTTGCTATAAACGAAGAGCTTCAGCCCAAACTCGAGGAAGAGATAAAGATTGCACTTGTGCCGAAAGACCCAGAGGACGCCAAGAACGTTCAGATGGAGATTCGTGCCGGTACGGGTGGTGACGAGGCTTGTCTCTTTGCAGGCGAGATATTCATGATGTATAAGAAGTATTGCGAGTCGAAGGGTTGGACCGTATCTGTCACAAGCGAGAGTGAAGGTGCCGTAGGCGGCTTCAAGGAAATCTGCTTTGCTGTAAGTGGCGACAACGTATACGGAACTTTGAAGTATGAGTCTGGTGTTCACCGCGTACAGCGTGTTCCTGTAACAGAATCAAATGGTCGTATGCAGACTTCTGCTGCTACCGTAGCTGTTCTTCCCGAGGCAGATCCGTTCGAGGTAAACATCAATGAGGGCGAAATCAAGTGGGATACATTCCGCTCTTCAGGTGCTGGTGGTCAGAACGTAAACAAGGTGGAGTCAGGTGTGCGTGCCCGCTATATGTGGAAGAATCCTAATACAGGCGAGGTGGAGGAAATCCTCATAGAATGTACCGAGACCCGCGACCAGCCAAAGAATAAGGAAAGAGCTCTTGCGCGCCTGCGTACATATATATATGATAAGGAGCACCAGAAGTATGTTGACGATATAGCAAACCGTCGCAAAACACTCGTCTCAACTGGCGACCGCTCCGCAAAGATCCGTACATACAACTTCCCGCAGGGGCGTGTCACCGACCATCGTATCGGCATGACCGTATATGACCTGCCCGGTTTCATGGGAGGCAACATCCAGCAGATGATTGATGCACTTACTGTAGCAGAGAATGCGGAAAAGATGAAAGAAAACGAATTGTAATTTTATAAAATACTAATCATTATGAACAGATCAGAATTAGTAAATCAGATAAAGACTAAGCGTACATTCCTTTGCGTGGGTTTGGACACAGACCTTAAGAAGGTGCCGCAGCACATCCTTAAAGAGGAAGATCCTATTTTCAGCTTCAACAAGGCCATCATCGACGCCACAGCCGACTATTGCGTAGCATATAAGCCGAACCTCGCTTTCTACGAGGCATTCGGCGTAAAGGGACTCATGGCTTTCGAAAAGACTGTAAAGTACCTCAAGGAAAACTATCCCAACCACTTCATCGTAGCAGATGCCAAGAGAGGTGACATCGGCAACACAAGTGCTATGTATGCTCGTACATTTTTTGAGGAGTATGACGTTGACTCATTGACCGTTGCTCCATATATGGGCGAGGACAGCGTTACACCTTTCCTCGGCTACGACGGAAAGTGGGTTATCGTACTGGCTCTTACAAGCAACAAGGGAAGCCATGACTTCCAGCTCACAGAAGACAAGGACGGCGAGCGCCTGTTCGAGAAAGTGCTCAAGACCTCAGCCAACTGGGGCAACAAGGACAACATGATGTACGTTGTGGGTGCCACTCAAGGTAAGATGTTTGAGGATATCCGTCGCATCGTGCCCGATCATTTCCTACTCGTTCCTGGTGTCGGCGCTCAGGGCGGTTCCCTGGAAGAGGTATGCAAGTACGGTATGAACAAGGAGTGCGGACTCCTGGTCAACAGTTCACGCGGCATCATATATGCTGCAAATGACGAGACTTTCGCTCAGACTGCAGCCGAAAAGGCAAAGGAACTGATGGAGCAGATGGATGCCGAGCTTAAAAAATACGGTATTTAAACCATTTGACAGTTGTATTACAACCATATTTCACCAAAAAGACGAAATATGTTTGGTTAAAATTCTTTATATGGATAAAATTGCTTATTTTTGCAAGTTAGATATTGGTAACGGCTCTAAAATGAATAATAACGGACGTAACTGACGTATCTACATTTCAGAATTAAGTAATTATAATATTCAGAATAATGGAATTTACAGCAGAACAAATAGCTGGCGTTATTGGCGGCAAGGTTGAAGGCGACGCCAATGCCTCCGTCTTTACTTTCGCAAAGATAGAAGAAGGAAAGAAAGGCGCAATATCATTCTTGTCTAATCCAAAGTATACGCACTATATATATGACACAGAATCGTCTATTGTTATAATAAACGAAGACGTGGAACTGGAGAAGCCGGCCAAAGCCACTCTCATACGTGTAAAGAATGCGTATGAGAGTATTGCCCAGCTTCTTCAGATATATGAAGCCAGCAAACCAAAGAAGACAGGTATAGCGTCTCAGGCATACATCGCAGAAACAGCAAAGATTGGTAAGGACTGTTATGTCGGACCATTCGCCTGCATTGGCGAGGGAAGTGTAATCGGTGACGGTTGTCAAATTTACCCGCATGCTGTAATAGGCGACAACGTACATATCGGCAACAACTGTATCATCTATCCTAATACTACCATCTATCAAGGTGTCAAGATAGGCAATAATGTCACACTTCATGCAGGTAGTGTTATTGGCGCTGATGGTTTCGGTTTCGCTCCCAATGCAGACGGATACGACAAGATTCCACAAATTGGCATCGTAACAATAGAAGACAATGTGGAAATCGGAGCCAACACCTGTGTTGACCGCTCAACAATGGGCACAACTCTCATCAAGAAGGGCGTTAAGCTCGACAATTTGGTGCAGGTGGCTCACAACGTGGAGATTGGCGAAAATACAGTCATGTCCGCTCAGGTGGGTATTGCTGGCAGCACAAAAGTGGGTTCTTGGTGTATGTTCGGTGGTCAGGTTGGCCTCGCAGGACACATTACCATTGGTGACAAGACATTCCTTGGTGCACAGTCTGGCGTACCAGGCAGTCTGAAGGGAGGCGAAGAGCTTATCGGTACACCACCAATGTCTCCACGTAGCTACTTCAAGTCACAAGCCATCTTCCGTCGCTTACCGGAAATGTATAAGGATTTGCAGAATATCAAGAAAGACCTGCAGAAGATAATGCCCCAGGAATAAGCATCTCGACTTTAAAACAATAAACTAATTAACAAAATAAGACCATGTCTAAACAAAAGACTCTGAAAGGCAGTTTTTCGCTCTGCGGAAAAGGACTTCACACAGGTTTAAGCCTTACGGTTACTTTCAACCCCGCACCCGAAAACTCAGGATATAAGATACAAAGAATTGACCTTGAAGGAATGCCCGTCATTCAAGCTATTGCCGAGAATGTTGTAGACACACAGCGTGGAACGGTACTTGGAAAGGGTGACATCCGCGTATCAACCATAGAACATGGTATGTCAGCCCTTTACGCTATGGGCATCGACAACTGTCTTATTCAGGTAAACGGCCCCGAATTCCCTATTCTTGACGGAAGTGCCGCCATGTATGTGGATAAGATCAATGAGGTTGGTTTTGAAGAACAGAATGCACCTAAGGACTGGTATATCATACGCCACAAAATAGAGGTAAAGGACGAGAAGACAGGATCGTGCATCACCATTCTTCCTGATGAGGATTTCTCTCTGACAGCGATGTGTTCATTCAACTCCAAATTCATCAACTCACAGTTTGCCTCTTTGGAGAAGACGGACGACTTTGCAAAAGAGATTGCTCCTGCACGTACCTTCGTTTTCGTTCGTGATATCGAACCCTTGCTTAAGGCCAACCTTATCAAGGGTGGCGACTTGGACAATGCCATAGTGATTTACGAACAGCAGACCACTCAGGAGCGCCTTGACGCTTTGGCAGACATGATTAAGGTGGAGCGTCGCGATGCAGAAGAACTCGGATATATACAGCACAAGCCTTTGGTTTGGGAAAACGAGTGTACACGTCATAAACTTCTTGATATTATTGGTGATATGGCTCTCATCGGCAAACCAATCAAGGGACGTATCATAGCCACCAGACCGGGTCATACCATCAACAATAAGTTCGCAAGACTTATGCGTCGCGAGATTCGCAAGCACGAAATTCAGGCGCCAATATACGATCCCAATGAGGAACCAGTATTTGACAATATCAAGATTCGCGAACTTCTCCCCCACCGCTATCCGATGCAACTTGTCGACAAGGTTATCTCACTTGGCGCTACAAGCATCGTCGGCGTGAAGAACATCACAGCCAACGAGCCTTTCTTCACTGGTCATTTTCCGCAGGAACCTGTAATGCCTGGCGTACTTCAGATTGAGGCAATGGCACAATGTGGAGGTCTTCTTGTTCTTAATACATTGGAAGAACCAGAGCGTTGGTCTACATACTTTATGAAGATAGACGACGTAAAATTCCGCAAGAAGGTAGTACCTGGCGACACATTGCTCTTCAAGGTGGAACTGCTCGCTCCTCTACGTCACGGAATATCCTCAATGAAGGGATACGTCTTTGTCGGAGACCATGTGGTTTCGGAGGCTACGTTTACGGCTCAGATAGTTAAAAACAAGTAAGAAGAATATAGAAGTCAAGAAAAGATGAATAATATAAGCCCCCTTGCATTTGTTCACCCTGAAGCAAAGTTGGGTGACAACAACCAAATTGGACCGTTCTGCTACATCGACAAAAATGTAGAGATTGGTGACAATAACACATTTCTTAACGGAGTGACTGTCCATTATGGTGCTCGTATTGGAAACAACAACGAGTTCTTTCCTGGAGCAAGCATCTCCACAAAGCCTCAGGACCTTAAGTTCCGTGGTGAAGACACACTTTGTTGTGTAGGCGACAACAACAGCATCCGTGAGAATGTCACACTCTCGCGCGGTACTGCATCAAAGGGCAAGACTGTTATCGGCAGCAACAATCTACTTATGGAGAGTATGCACGTCGGTCATGACTGCGTTCTTGGAAACGGTCTTATTATCGGCAACTCAACAAAGTTTGCAGGTGAAGTTGTGGTTGATGACAATGCCATTGTTTCGGCAAGTGTATTGTGCCATCAGTTCTGCCATATTGGTGGTTATGTAATGATTCAGGGAGGTTCACGCTTCAGTCAGGACATTCCTCCGTACATCATTGCAGGCAAGGAACCGACCAAGTATTGCGGTCTTAACCTTGTAGGTCTCAGACGTCGCGGATTCTCCAACGAGCTGATTGACCATATCCACAACGCCTACCGCTTGCTTTATTCTAAGGGAATACTCTCGGAAGGCATTCAGGAAGTGAAGAACAACCTGCAAATGACAAAGGAGATAAGCTACATTCTTGATTTCGTTGAGAATTCAAAGAGAGGTATTATTCGCTAAATTCCTTTCTAAATGACAATTGATGATGGGTGTGTCAAAACACTATAATTATTTGTTTTGACACACCCACATCTTTTATAAATATCCCAACCATCACATTACAGACATCCGCAACTATTTTGATGGAAAAAAAACTCATTGTTATTGTCGGTCCGACAGGTGTCGGAAAAACAGAACTGACACTCCGTATAGCAGAACACCTCGCAACACCTATCATAAACTCGGACTCAAGACAGATTTTCAAGGAGATTCCGATAGGTACAGCCGCGCCCACTAAGGAGCAGCAAAAGCGGGTGAAACACTATTTTGTCGGCAATCATTCCATTGATGATTATTACAGCGCTTCGATGTTTGAAAGCGACGTTATGAATTTGCTGACCAATAAGCTCTTCATAGATTCGCATATAGCACTTATGAGTGGCGGTTCGATGATGTATATTGATGCCGTATGTAATGGTATAGACGATATACCGACTATTGACGATCAGACACGCACATTAATGAAGCAAAGACTCGAAAACGAAGGACTTGAGAGATTGCAGGAAGAACTAAAAATGTTAGATCCTGAGCATTGGGCAATCGTAGACAAAAAGAATTATCGCCGTGTTGTTCACGCATTGGAGATATGCTACATGACTGGTAAGACATATACATCATTTCGTACAAACAAGAAGAAAACACGACCATTTGACGTAATAAAGATAGGACTCACACGAGACCGTGAGGAACTTTACTCACGCATTAACGAGCGAGTGTTAACAATGATGGATCAAGGACTTATAGAAGAAGCCATGTCTGTATACGACAAACGCAATCTTAATTCCTTAAACACCGTTGGTTTCAAGGAAACATTTGAGTTTCTTGACGGACTCACCACCATAGACCAAGCCATATTCAAGATTCAGAGCAATTCCAGAAAGTATTGCCGTAAGCAACAGACTTGGTTTAAGCGAGACGACACAATCAGATGGTTCCATCCCGACAACATTAAAGAAATCATAAATTATATAGACGACCGCTTATCAGACTAAAGTATTTTATTACTTTTGTAGATAATATTCTTAATTTGCATAAGTCAATAATCTTAATTTGCATAATAACACATTTAAAAGATGAAAAAAATCAAGCAAATTCTCATCTGGTGCCTAAACAAAGCCAAAGCTTTCTTTCCATGGTATCGCAGTTTATATCGTGGACGGGCATGGTACACTAAGACCGCTATTGGAATAGTATCGTGTATAGCAGCATTTTTTATTTATTTAGGAATGGTGGACATGAACTTCCTGTGGCTATTTGGCAAGTCACCAGGATTCTACACCATCATGAACCCCGAAACACACGAAGCGTCTGAGATATACAGCGAAGACGGCGTACTGATAGGAAAGTTCTTTAACGAGAATCGCACACCGGTGAAGTACGATGAAGTGAATCCCGCTTTTTGGGATGCTCTTATCGATACAGAGGATGAACGATTCTACAACCATATGGGTATTGACTTTAGGGGACTATTCGGTGCAGCCAAAGATGCCGTCCTTCATCACGACGCACGAGGCGCGTCTACTATTACACAGCAGTTAGCAAAGAACATGTTCCGAGTGCGTACCGACTATTCAACAGGACTCTTAGGTAAGATTCCTGGCGTTCGCATGCTGATAATGAAGAGCAAGGAATGGATTATTGCCACAAAGCTGGAGATGACGCATGACAAGAAGGAAATCATCACAATGTATGCTAATACCGTGGATTTCGGTTCTAACGCATTCGGCATCAAAACTGCTTCAAAGACATACTTCAATACCACTCCAAAAGAACTCACAACAGAGCAGGCTGCAGTACTCGTAGGTATGCTGAAGGCAACCACTTACTACAACCCCATCTCTAATCCCGAGAACTCACTCCGTCGTCGAAACGTTGTGCTTAACAATATGCGCAATCATGGACACCTTACAAAAGCTGAAACCGACTCGCTAAGCCAAATACCTATCAAGTTGAGCTATAGTGTGGAAAGCAATTATGATGGTGCAGCTTTGTATTTCCGCGAAGCATTATCGGCAGAACTCAAGACATGGTGTAAAGATAATGGCTATGATTTATACACATCAGGTCTGAAGATTTACACCACCATCGACTCCCGTATGCAGAAGTATGCCGAGGAAGCTGCAATCAAGCAGATGAAGCAGGTACAGCGCAACTTTAACAACCATTGGGGGAACCAAGATCCGTGGCAGGACGAGAATCACAAAGTCATACCAAACTTCATAGAAGGAATAGCACAGAAACAGCCTGTATATAAAAACTTGCTGGCACGCTTCCCGAATAATCCCGACTCCATTGAGTACTATCTCAACCGACCGCACAAAGTGAAGCTCTTCGATTATGAGAAGGGCACCATAGAGAAAGAGATGTCTACTATGGACTCCATCCGCTATATGGTTCACTTTATGCATTGTGCCTTTGTTGCCATGGAGCCACAGACAGGTGCTGTAAAGGCTTGGGTGGGCGACATCGATTTCAAGTCATGGAAATACGACAAGGTTACAGCTATGAGACAGCCTGGATCAACATTCAAGCTGTTTGTCTATACCGAGGCAATGAATCAGGGACTTACTCCTTGTGACAAGCGTCGCGACGAATATTTCTCTATGCAGGTGTTCGACAAGACCCAAAACAAGGAAGTGACATGGGCACCAACAAATGCAAACGGTTATTTTACAGGCGACTCCATACCATTGAAGGCGGCATTTGCAAGAAGTATCAATTCCGTTGCCGTGCGATTGGGTCAGGAAATGGGTATCAACAGAATTGCCGAAACAGCTCACAAGATGGGTATAGAAAGTCCACTTGACGAAACTCCTGCACTTGCTCTCGGCTCGAGCGACATCAATCTGCTGGAACTCGCAAATGCCTACTCCACAATCGCAAACGACGGAAAGTACGTGAAGCGCCAGCTCGTCACACGAATCCTTGACAGAAATGGCAAAGAGGTTTACAAGTCGAGCATTAGCGAAGAGCAGGTCATCCCCTACAAGAGTGCCTTCCTCATGCAGCAGTTGCTAATGGGCGGTACACACGAACCAGGCGGTACATCCATGAGCCTTAACGGTTACGTAGGAAACTTCCGCGATACAGACTGGGGAGGCAAAACAGGAACTTCTAACAACCACTCCGATGCATGGTTTATGGGTGTCAGTCCTAACCTTGTTGTAGGCGCATGGGTAGGAGGAGAATACAGATGTATCCACTTCCGTACCGGTGCTCTCGGACAAGGTTCACGTACAGCCCTTCCTATATGCGGTTATTTCCTTGAAGCAGTTCTTAAAGACCCTGCATTCTCTAAATACAGAGTAAAGTTTGGAAAGCCGAAGGATGCAGACATCACCTCTTCGATGTATAACTGTTCAAGTTATGCTCCACGTGCCAAGGCTGACACTTTGAGAAGAGACAGCATCTCTATAGAGGAAGAGATTATCCTTGATGAGGATGGCAATCCCGTAGAGCGCCAGCATCCGACAAAATCCTCTTCCAACGAAGAGAAGTCTGAGCCGGCTGCAACGCATAAGAAAGCAAAAGAAGAAGCTGTCAACTTTGACAACTTGTAATCACAAAATGACACGTACATGAACGAAAGGGTGTGCCAAGCTATACAAAAAATGAGGAATTGTCTTTCCTTCCATTTATAAAGCTTGGCACACCCTTTCTTGCGTTTAATCAAGTTTTATCACTTACATTTTGATATGTTGCTAAAAAGTCGTAATTTTGCACTCTAAAAGGCACAACACACTCGAAATTATAAATTTAATCATACAAATACAAAATGATAACAGTAACGAATCTGGCCATTCAGTTCGGTAAAAGAGTTCTCTACAAGGATGTAAACCTGAAGTTCACAGCAGGCAACATCTATGGTGTAATCGGTGCTAACGGAGCCGGTAAATCAACACTCCTCAGAGCCATCAGCGGAGACCTCGAGCCCAGCAAGGGTTCCATCGAACTTGGACCAGGCGAACGCTTGTCTGTATTGGAGCAGGACCACTTCAAGTTTGATGAGTATAGGGTGCTTGACACGGTACTCATGGGACACGAACCATTATGGAAGAATATGAAGGAGCGCGAGGAGCTCTATGCTAAGCCGGAAATGACAGAAGAAGACGGCAACCGTGCCGCAGAGCTTGAGCTTAAGTTTGCAGAGATGGACGGATGGGAGGCTGAGAGCAACGCTGCCCAGATGCTTTCAAACCTTGGTATTCCGGAGTCACTGCACGAGAAACAGATGAGCGAACTCTCAAATAACGAGAAGGTACGCGTCATGCTTGCCAAGGCTCTCTTCGGCAATCCCGACAACCTCCTTCTTGACGAGCCCACCAACGACCTTGACCTCGACACAGTACAATGGCTTGAGGAATATCTCAGCAACGTAGAGCAGACAGTTCTCGTTGTCAGCCACGACCGTCACTTTCTTGATTCTGTCAGCACACAGACCGTCGACATCGATTTCGGTAAGGTTACTGTATTTGCAGGCAACTACTCATTCTGGTACGAGAGTTCACAGTTGGCTCTCCGTCAGGCTCAAAACCAGCGACAGAAAGCAGAAGAAAAGCGTAAGGAATTGGAAGAGTTTATTCGCCGATTCTCAGCAAACGTTGCCAAGAGTAAGCAGACCACATCACGTAAGAAGATGTTGGAGAAGCTTAATGTTGAAGAAATCCGTCCTTCAAGCCGTAAGTATCCGGGCATCATCTTCACCATGGAGAGAGAGCCGGGCAACCAGATACTTGAAGTGGAAGGACTTAAGGCTACAGACGAAGACGGAACCGTACTATTCGACAATGTAAGCTTTAATATCGAGAAGGGCGAGAAGGTAGTATTCCTCAGCCACAATCCTAAGGCTATGACAGCCTTGTTCGAGATAATCAACGGCAACAGAGAGGCTGCCGCCGGAACATACAAGTGGGGTGTTACAATCACAACAGCTTATCTTCCGCTTGACAACACCGAATTCTTCAAAAGTGATAAGAACCTCGTTGACTGGCTTTCACAGTACGGACCAGGTAATGAAGTTGTAATGAAGGGATTCCTTGGCCGCATGCTCTTCTCTGGTGAGGAAGTAATGAAGAAGGTGAACGTGCTCTCAGGAGGCGAGAAGATGCGATGCATGATAGCAAGAATGCAGCTAAAGAACGCAAACTGTCTGATTCTCGACACACCAACGAACCACCTCGATCTTGAGAGCATCCAGGCTTTCAACAACAATTTGGTGGCATTCAAGGGCAACATTCTCTTCTCCAGCCATGACCACGAGTTCATACAGACCGTCGCCAACCGCATCATAGAACTTACTCCGAACGGAACCATTGACAAGCTCATGGATTACGACGACTATATCTACAGCGACGAGATCAAGGCCCTCAAGGAGAAGATGTATAACAAGTAAGCAGCATATTCATTTACACTATGAATGCTCCAAATCGCATGGGGAGGCTATGGCATTTTGTCATAGCCTCCTTATTTGCGACCATACGCACCATAACAAATACCCATATTAAGGCTATATTTATCAATTGGCAAGATATTTGCTGATTGCTAAGAAAAAAATATATTATTATGAGTAACAAGAACGAAGAAAAGGAAATCGAAATTAATGACAAGAACATTAATGAGAAGGAAACTTCCGAAAACATAAACAACGAAGCGAAACATAACGACACAAAGGAAGAACTTACACTTGAGGAACAGCTCGATGTTGCCAACAAGCAGATAGAGCTGCTCAAAGACAAGTATCTGCGTACTGTGGCAGAGTTCGACAATTACAAGAAGCGCACACTTAAGGAAAAGACAGAGTTGGTGCTCAACGGCAGCGAAAAAGCAGTTTGCGCCGTACTCCCCATACTTGATGACTTTGAACGTGCTCTCGCCAACAATACTGACGATGCACAAGCAGTAAAAGACGGAATGCAGCTTATCTTCAACAAGTTCCGCAAGACTCTTGAGTCGTTGGGCGTAAAGAAAATCGAGACAGAAGGGAAAGACTTCGACGTCGACTTTCACGAAGCTGTGGCAATGGTTCCGGGCATGGGTGACGACAAGAAAGGCAAAGTGATAGATTGTCTTCAGACAGGATACCAGCTTAACGAGAAAGTAATCCGTCACGCAAAAGTGGCAGTAGGACAATAAATCACCAACATCGTTTTTAACGACATCATTTCAGACAATGGCTAAAAGAGATTATTATGAAGTGCTTGGCGTCAGCAAGACGGCAACAGACGACGAAATAAAGAAGGCTTACCGAAAAATTGCCATCAAATACCATCCCGACAGAAATCCTGGTAACGCAGAGGCAGAAGAGAAGTTTAAGGAAGCTGCCGAAGCATATGACGTATTACACGATCCACAAAAACGTCAACAGTACGACCAGTTCGGATTTGACGCTCCTGGCGGAGGATTCGGAGGCGGAGGATTCGGCGGAGGCGGATTCTCCATGGACGACATCTTCTCGATGTTCGGCGACGTATTCGGAGGACACGGCGGATTTGGAGGATTTGGTGGCGGCTTCGGTGGCGGTCAACGTCAGAAACCGCAGTATCGCGGAGCAGACCTTCGTATCAAGGTGGCGCTCACATTGGAAGAAATCGCCACAGGTACAACCAAGAAATTCAAAGTCAAGAAAGATGTCACATGCACACATTGCAAAGGCACGGGTGCAGAGGGCGGCAGCGGTTCTGAAACATGTCCGACATGTCATGGAAGCGGCGTCGTTACACGTACCGTACGCACCATGTTGGGCATGATGCAGACACAGTCTGAATGTCCCACATGCAATGGCGAAGGCACCATTATCAAGAACAAGTGTAAGGAATGCGGCGGTAGCGGAGTCGTTAAGGGCGAGGAAGTTGTCGAGATAAAGATTCCTGCAGGCGTAGCTGAAGGCATGGTGGTTAATGTTCCAGGTAAGGGTAACGCAGGACAACATAACGGTATTACAGGAAACATTCAGGTATATATTACCGAACTCCCTAACGACACCTTTGTACGTGACGGCAACGACCTTATATATAATCTCCTGCTCGACTTCCCTACAGCCGTTCTTGGCGACAGCGTAGAGATACCTACCATAGATGGCGGCAAGGTAAAGATTAAGATTGAGCCCGGAACACAGCCAGGCAAGACACTCCGTCTCAGAGGAAAGGGTCTGCCAGCTGTTGAAGGATACGGCAGCGGCAAGGGCGACCTCGTTGTCAACATAAGCGTCTACGTTCCAAAAGAATTGTCACGTGATGAAAAGAAGGCCATCGAGTCTTTCAAGAATAGCGACAACTTCAAGGGCGACAAGGAGACGAAGAAGTCTATATTCGACCGATTCAAGAATTATTTCAACTAAAGGGCAAACCTTTACATACCACCCAAGGGTCTCTTGTTGCTACTCTCAAGCAAGTAGAAGCAAGAGACCTTTTTTTAGCAATTAAGTATTTATGATGAATTATCAGCAAACCGTGGAATACCTTTTCAACGCTACACCCGTGTTTGAGAAGGTTGGAGCATCAGCATACAAGGAAGGCCTCTTCAATTCAGAAGAACTCGACCGTCACTTCCATCATCCTCATCGTCATTTCATGACCATCCATATAGCCGGCACCAATGGCAAAGGATCATGCTCACACACAATAGCATCCATTCTTCAGACGGATGGCTATAAGGTTGGACTTTATACATCTCCACATCTCGTAGACTTCCGTGAACGAATCCGCGTAAACGGGGAACCCATCAGCGAAGACTACGTGGTACGCTTTGTAGAGGAGGAACGCTCATTCTTCGAGCCTCTCCATCCATCCTTCTTCGAACTGACTACAGCCATGGCATTCAAGTATTTCGCCGACATGGAGGTTGATATTGCTGTTATCGAAGTTGGACTTGGAGGACGACTCGATTGTACCAACATCATAACCCCCATCCTTTCTGTCATCACCAACATCAGCCTTGACCACACACAGTTCCTTGGTAATACACTCGCAAAGATAGCCGGCGAGAAAGCAGGAATTATAAAGCCTAACGTTCCAGTAGTTATAGGAGAGAATCATCCCGAGACACGCCCAGTATTCACACAAAAGGCAGAACAACTCTCCTCTCCTATTACCTTTGCCGAGGACACTCCAGAAGTGACAAAAGCACAGACAGAGTCGGACGGAACTATGTCGTTCCTATCATCTCACTATGGTCACATACATTACGGTCTTGGAGGATATTATCAGGCAAAAAACGCCAACACGGTTCTCCATGCCGTAACCTGTCTGCTCCAAGACGGCGTCATTCGTCATGCGGACAGCATTCCCCAAGGCTTTGCCGATGTCTGCCCCAATACCCACATCATGGGAAGATGGCAGATCTGCCAACGCTCCCCACTCGTGGTTTGCGACACAGGACACAACGTAGGAGGATGGCAATATCTCTCACGCCAGATAGCAGGCGTACCATGCCGTCAGCTACGTATGGTCTTCGGCATGGTGGACGACAAGGACATACAAACCGTCATGACGCTCCTTCCCAAGAACGCCACATATTACTTCACCAAAGCCACCACACACCGCGCCATCCCCGAAACCAAAGTTATTGAATACGGCGCAGAACATGGACTGAAAGGCAAGACATACGGTAGTGTAACTGAAGCCTATCGTGCAGCCTTAGACGATGCCCAACCGGACGATTTTGTCTTCGTGGGAGGCAGTAGCTACATCGTAGCTGACTTTCTTGAGTCTATTAAAATAAGTTAACGAAAGTTGCCAAGTTTGTCATATGAAAGGGATTTACTAACTTTGCGCAACTTTAGGTATTGAGTTATAACCACAGATAACCGGTTTGGTTATCATATAAAAAATAAGAAATAGGATGAAACTATTCAGAAGTATTGTTGAACTTCAGAATGAGTTGTTTGAGGTTCGTAAACAAGGTAAGACAGTTGGTCTGGTACCTACGATGGGCGCCCTTCATGGCGGACACGCTTCACTTGTAAAGCGTAGTGTAGCCGAAAACGGAGTAACCGTGGTGTCCGTATTCCTCAACCCAACACAGTTTAACGACAAGAACGATCTCGACCGCTATCCGCGCACACTTGACGCAGACTGCGAATTGCTCGAGAGCTGCGGCGCCGACTACGTCTTCGCACCATCCGTAAGCGAGATGTACCCTCAGGAAGACCGCCGTACGTTCTCTTATCCTTCCGTTATGTCAGTAATGGAGGGAGCACACCGACCCGGACATTTCAATGGAGTATGCCAGGTTGTGTCACGTCTTTTCTACATCGTTCGCCCAGACAATGCATATTTCGGCGAAAAAGATTGGCAGCAGATTGCAGTCATCAAGGCCATGGTGGCTGATCTCGGACTTAATGTCCACATTGTAGAGTGTCCTACTATCCGTGAAGCGGACGGCCTGGCGAAGAGTTCACGTAACACACTTCTCAAGGACGACGAGCGTGCCATTGCCCCAAAAATCTACGAGGCACTTACAGCCAGCAAAAAGTACGCTGAAGACCACAACGTCAGCCAGACACATGACTGGGTGGTGGAGCAAATCAATGCTGTGGACGGACTGGAAGTTGAATACTTCTCCATCGTTGACGGCAACACTCTTCAGGACGTAACCGACTGGAACGAAAGCCCCTACATAGTAGGCTGCATAACAGTATATTGCGGAGCCACACCAATCCGACTCATCGACCATATCACATATAAGAAATAATAACAGACAACACACGACACATACACAACCAATATGATGATTGAAGTATTAAAGTCTAAGTTGCATTGTGTGCAGGTGACACAGGCCAACTTAAACTATATGGGAAGCATAACCATCGACGAAGATCTGATGGACGCCGCCAATATGATAGAAGGAGAGAAAGTCCAGATTGTCAACAACAACAACGGCGAACGCTTCGAGACATACATCATCAAGGGCGAGCGCGGATCAGGATGTATCTGCCTTAACGGAGCTGCAGCACGTAAAGTGGCAATCGGCGATACAGTCATCATTATCTCCTACGCTCTGATGGATTTCGAGGAAGCCAAACATTTTCGCCCTACCGTGGTATTCCCCGAAAAAAACAAGTTGAACGTCTAAACACACCATGATGCCTATGCCAAACACACCATCTGACAAGCCGCGCAGCAAGAACACTTCAAAGGCTTTCGACAGCTCGTACGGACACAAGCAACCGCAGGCTGTCGACATCGAGAAGGTGGTGCTCGGCGCTCTTATGATTGACAAGGATGCCTTCTCCATGATTTCGGAGACTCTACGTCCAGAAACATTCTACGAGCCCCGACATCAGAAGATTTATAATGCCATCCAAACCCTCAGCATGAACGAGCACCCCGTTGACATTATGACGGTGGTGGACGAGCTTCAGCGTGAGGGAACTCTTGAGGCCGTAGGCGGTGCTCCTTACATCGTGGAACTCAGCTCTCACGTGGCGTCATCCGCACATATTGAGTATCATGCCCACATCCTCGCACAGAAGTTTCTTGCCCGTCAGCTAATCTCATATGCCAGCGTGGTGGAGACAAAGGCGTTCGACGAGACCGTCGATGTAGAAGAATTGATGCAAGAGGCTGAGGGAAGCCTTTTCGAACTCTCGCAGCGCAATATGAAGAAGGACTACACACAGGTTAGTCCGGTTATCACCAAAGCCATCGACATTCTTCAGAAAGCATCCGCCAATTCAGGAGGTCTCACGGGCGTACCGACTGGCTATACCAAGCTGGACGAGAAGACGAGCGGATGGCAGAGTTCCGACCTTGTCATAATCGCAGGACGTCCTGCCATGGGTAAGACGTCATTCGCCCTCTCCCTCGCCAAGAACATCGCCGTGGACTATAACACCCCCATCGCTTTCTTCTCCCTCGAGATGAACAACGTACAGCTCGTCAACCGTCTCATATCTAACGTATGCGAGATTCCGGGTAGCAAGATGCTTAACGGACAGCTCACGAAAGACGAATGGGAACGTCTCGACAAGAACATACAACAGCTCCAGCGTGCCCCACTCTATGTGGACGACACACCTGGTCTCTCCATCTTCGAGCTACGCACAAAGGCAAGACGTCTGGTAAGAGAGAAGAACGTAAAGATAATTATGATTGACTACCTACAGCTCATGAATGCCAACGGCATGAAGTTCGGTAGCCGTCAGGAGGAGGTATCGAAGATTTCGCAGTCGCTGAAGGGACTCGCCAAAGAGCTTGACATTCCCATCCTTGCCCTATCACAGCTCAATCGTACTGTTGAGAACCGTGAAGGACTTGAAGGTAAACGTCCACAGCTGTCTGACCTCCGCGAGTCTGGAGCCATCGAGCAGGATGCCGACATGGTACTCTTCGTACATCGTCCCGAGTACTATCACATTCTTACAGACGAGAAAGGAAACGACCTTAGAGGAATGGCTCAGATCATCATAGCCAAGCACCGTAAGGGAGCCACAGGTGACGTTCTACTCACTTTCAAGGGACAGTTCACGCGCTTCCAAGATCCAGAACGAAACTCACCCGAAATACCCGATGCTGCAGACAGTTCTGAAATTATAGGCAGCAAGCTTAACGGTTCAGACTTGACATCATTCAACGATTTTAACGATATCAATACTGATGCTCCATTAGGAGGTCCAGTAGACGTAGCGCCATTCTAATGTTGTGAAGGTTTACAACGGTCAGGCCAATATCAAAAAAACAAAAACAGCATAATCAGTATTCATTTACAGACCGAATACTTGATTATGCTGTTTTTGTTTATAAATGTTTCTTTTTATTTTCTTATTACTTCGACTCGTACCAGTCACCCGTTTCCTTTACGAGCTTCTTTGCGAAAGCTTCAGGATATCCGGGGCGGTCAACATAACGTGTGAGCTTTCCGTCCTTGGTGCGCTTCACAGCCATATCGTTATACTTGACGATGATGAGAGTAGCAAGGTCGCGCCAATGAGCAAGCATCTGCTGAGCCTTGTCGTTGCTGTAAGCGTTGAGGTAAGCCACAGCAGCAGCTTTATCTGAACCATAAAGTTCGAGAGCGTGCTTCTCCACCTCGCCCTGACGAGCGAAATAGTCTGCCTCAAGGCTGTCGCGAACAGCCTGAAGCTCAGGGAAGAGCTGCGAGTAACGCGGATAAACCATATTGCTCACCCAATTGCACACCCAGAAAGCGTTCTTGTCTGAGAAAGTCACGGCGTCTGCACCAGGAGTGTTATAGCACTCGGGCACTACCGTATTGTTGCAATATACCGGAGTGTAAGCCACCATGTTGGCGTCGTCGTTGCCGAACCATGTGATGCCACCAATCTCTCTCGGGAGCCACGAGCGTAGCTGCGACACGAAAGTGAAAGCAGTCTGCTGGGTAGAGATAGGACGCTCATTGAAGTAGGTCTTGCCGTCCACCTTGAAAGAAAGAGGCGTAGGACGATAAGGCATCTGATAGACACCACCACCTATATTGGCAGAATCGAGCGCCATAGGTGTGTTCTCATAATGGTCGCGCATGGCCATCTCTACGTCGTGAACGCTAAGCTTGCGGTCAGGAACCACCCAAAGCGGCATGTCCTCAGCGTTGGGGTCCTTGCCAAGAGCCCAAGGCAGATAACGATCGAAGCCCTTCTTGAAGCGATTGAAGAAGCTCCATGCACGAGCGTCACATGCACGACGACCTGAGAAGTCAGGGAAAGCATATGTGTTCTTCCAAGAGAAGTCGGCATCCTTACCGCTGAACCATCCCATCTTACGTGCGTAAGAAATGACGTTCTTCGAATGGAGCACGTTCTTCTTGTCCTTCATATCGAACTTGCCGATACGGCTCTGATTGGCGTGAGCGCAGATGGCATCGTCAGGAATACGCATAGCCACCCAAACTACGCCCTTGCTGCCAGGACCCGTACCCATCATCTCCATTATCCACGCCTCGTTAGGGTCGCAGATGGAGAATGTCTCGCCACTTGAGCAATAACCATATTTCTCAACGAGAGAAGTCATTACGCTTATCGCCTCACGTGCTGTCTTGGCACGCTGGAGAGCAACGTAGATGAGCGATCCGTAGTCGAGAATACCGGTAGTATCAATCATTTCCTCGCGTCCGCCATACGTGGTCTCGGCGATGGAGAGCTGATACTCGTTGATGTTGCCGATGACGTTATAGGTGACGGGAGCCTCAGGAATTTCACCATGATAGACGCCAGAATCCCAATCGAATATCTTGCGCATCTCGCCCTTGGCATGTACGCCGGCAGGATAATGACAAAGTCCGGAAAACATGCCATAATCGTCAGCATTATACGACACCATTACGGAGCCGTCAACACTCGCCTTCTTGCCTACAATAAGGTTTGTACAAGCCTCTGCCTCGGCAAACGAAAGCGCGAGGAGCGAAGGAAGCGCCACGCGAAGTATCTTATTAAGAATTTTCATGATTATAAGATTTTGTTGTTGGGGGTAGGAAGAGGTTATTAGCAAGCCTTGAAGCTCATATCAAGTCCCTTCACAGAGTGTGTGAGGGCACCCACGCTAATAAAGTCGACGCCACATTCTGCATAGTCGCGGATTGTGTTGAAAGTGATGCCGCCGCTTGATTCTGTCTCGAAGCGTCCAGCCACCATCTCTACGGCCTTGCGTGTGTCGGCAACAGAGAAGTTGTCGAGCATGATACGGTTGATGCCACCGCATTCCATAGCCTGACGAAGCTCGTCGAAGTTGCGCACCTCAATCTCAATCTTGAGGTCAAGTCCCTTCTCACGCAGATATTCGTGGCAACGGTTGATGGCGTTTGCGATGCCTCCTGCGAAATCGACGTGGTTGTCCTTGAGAAGAATCATGTCGAAAAGTCCGATACGATGGTTCATGCCGCCGCCAATCTTCACAGCCTGCTTCTCGAGCATGCGCATACCAGGAGTGGTCTTACGAGTGTCGAGGACGTGAGTGTTGGTGCCCTTGAGACGCTCCACGTACTTGTTGGTCATAGTGGCGATGCCACTCATGCGCTGCATGATGTTGAGCATAAGGCGCTCTGTCTGAAGGAGCGAGCGCACCTTACCGCTAACCACCATGGCGATGTCGCCCTTACGAACGTGTGCTCCGTCGCCGATGAGCACTTCCACCTTCATCTCAGGGTCGAAGCGTGCGAATACACGCTTTGCCACTTCCACTCCGGCAAGGATGCCGTCCTCCTTGATTAGGAGATGAGACTTGCCCATGGCTGTCTCGGGAATGCAACATAATGTGGTGTGGTCACCATCGCCGATATCCTCAGCAAAAGCGAGGTCGATAAGGCGATCTTCAAGTTCGTTTACACTAAGCATAATAATATGAATGTATTAAAATTAATGGTTTAGTATTTTTATTCTTTTATGATTTCACCATCGCGATATGCCATAAGGATACCATTTTCTTGGCGTAACTCGATGATGCCACCGAACCACTCCGTAAAGGGTGTCTCGTGTGTCAAGGGACGTATGGCTGTCACCTCCTCTCCTTGTACGTCTACGCATGCCTGACGCATCTCCTTACCGTCCGTGAGTACAACTATGCTTGCTGCTACGTGTCTCATGAAGCCTAAGGATTTGCGCCTGGTCTTCGTAGGCGATTCTGTACTGGCTTTATGCTGTCAGGATTAACCTTAAGAAGCGAATCGCCACTTGCTCCCTGCGTTGGAGCAGGCTCTGCCACATGCATTCTGACGAGTCTGATGTTGCTCACGATAAGAAGTTTGAGAGTGGAAGCTGATGTGGCGTTCGACGACGTACCCTTATTGATAAGCCAGAATCCGCGAACAGACTTGATGCGCTTGTGTGACGTGTTGTTAATCTGAAGATGATAATGCGAGGATGACGTTATCTGATTGGTGGCATACTCCACGCTGTCGCCTTCGTATGTGACAGCCATTACGGCGCAAGCGTCACGCATACCGTCCTGGAAGATATACTGAGCGTCGAAGTCGAGCATAAGTCGGTCTCCGGCATAATATGACGTATCTGCCTTCAAAGCGAAATCGTAGGTATTGGCAGCCACGTATGGCGTAAGGATGAAGTGTGAAGCCTCGTGCCAAAGATTGGTGGTGTCAGAGCCTGAGAGGTCAGCAAAGCCTCCATATCCTCCTCCGCCAAGCGAAGCCAGACGGTCGTTAAGGCGTTCGGTAAGGCGCTTATATACATCCTCGAACATCTGTGTGTGACGCTCATAATATACAAGCGACGAGTCGAACTCCGCCTCCGTCACCTTATACTTGGCAAGGATATTGGCCTTATACGCCCTCAAGGCTATGGTGTCGCCTGGAGTGGAGATGGTGGTAACGCCATCTGCAAGATGATAGTCGTAAAGTATCTCCGCCATTACATCTGGCTGGATGTATTGCCTCGGAATGGAGGGCTTACATCCGACCGTAGCAAGGACGGATGCCACGAAGGCAAGAATGATGAGAATATGTTTCATTAATATACGTTTTACTCCTGATTTTTCCACACCTTACCCATCACCTCCAGTTCTGCGCGATAGAAGATGAGGAGCAGCACGACGCCAACGCTTATGCAAGCATCGGCAAAGTTGAACACGGGCGAGAAGAACACAAATTCCTGACCTCCGCACATAGGCATCCAGTCGGGCCATGTGGTCTGGATAATCGGGAAATAGAACATGTCTACCACCTTGCCATGCAGGAACTCTGAATAGCCCTCGCCGAAGGATGTGAATGAAGCTATGCTGAATGGCGTGGAAGCCTCGAATATGAGACCATAAAAGAGACAGTCGATAAGATTACCGGCTGCTCCTGACAATACCATTGAAAGGCAGGTTATGTATCCCAAGCTTCTGCCACTTCGTATAACCTTATACAGGAAGACAGAGATGAAGCCTATGGCAACCATGCGGAAGAGGCTGAGCACAAGTTTATTGATGAAAGTCATACCGTAAGCCATGCCGTTGTTCTCGATAAACTCGATGTAGAACCAGTCTGTAACGTGTATGGCTTCGCCTAAGGACATGTGCGTCTTCACCCAAATCTTAATGATCTGGTCGATAATGAGGATGGCGAAGACCAGAGCCGTCGCCATCCATCCCCAATGGGTGTTACTGCGTTTTGCTTCCGCCATTACTTCTTCCTCGCATTTTTAGACGCTACGCTGAGTGTGGCATGAGGAACGATGCGAAGACGCTCCTTCGGAATCAGCTCGCCTGTCATACGGTCGATGCCGTATGTCTTGTTCTCAATACGCACCAAGGCTGCCTCAAGTCCCTGAATGAACTTCTGCTGACGGCCTGCCATCTGTGCAATCTCTTCTTTCGACTGTGAGGCGCTTCCCTCTTCGAGGGCCTTGTATGTGGGCGATGTGTCGTCCACTCCGTTATTGTCAGAATTGTTGAGCTGCCCCATCATGATGCTCAGCTCACGGCGTGCGAGAGCCAGCTTGTCGTTGATGATCTGACGGAACTCCTCGAGTTCCTCATCAGAATAGCGTGTTTTTTCTGCCATAGACTTGTTTTTGTTAGATTAATGAATAAGTTTCGCATGCTTTCTTGGGGCATGCGAAACTTATATCTGAGTTAGTAAGATTTTAGTTCTTCTCTACAGTAATGTTGAGTGTGAAGCCGTCGAACTCTACCGGAGCGCCATCGTTGGCAGCTACGACAATATCGTCGGCAAGCACCTGACCCTTGATGTAGTCTGCGAAGGCAGCTACAGCAGCGTCAGTCTCTTCGTTAGGAGCGAGTGTCACGCGGATGCGGTCCGTAATCTCCAGTCCGCTATCCTTACGGATGTTCTGGATGCGGTTGATAAGCTCGCGTGCCATACCCTCCTTCTTGAGTTCGGGAGTGAGCTCCACCTCAAGCGCAACAGTAAGATTGCCGTCGTTTGAAACGAGCCATCCGGGGATATCCTCAGAGATAATCTCCACGTCGGTCACGTCTACGAGAGCCTCCTGACCTTCCACATTGAGTGTGATGCTTCCTGCCTTCTCGAAGGCGGCAATCTGATCCTGATCAAGGGCAGACATCTGAGCGGCAACGCCCTTCATAAGCTTGCCGAACTTCTTACCCATAACCCTAAAGTTACACTTTACCTTCTTGACGAGAATACCCTGACCCTCAATGAAGTTCACCTCCTTGACATTCACCTCGTTGCGGAGCAAATCGGCTACAGCCTCGATGTGTGCCTTCTGTGTAGCGTCCACGGCAGGAATCATAATCTGCTGCAGCGGCTGACGCACCTTGATATTCACCTTACGACGCAGGGCGAGCACCATAGACGTAATCTTCTGTGCGATAGCCATACGCTCCTCAAGGTCGTGGTCGATGGCTGAAGCGTCAGCCACGGGATACTTGTCGAGGTGTACGCTCTCAAGCTCGCCGCCAAGGTCGTGATAGAGCTCGTCAGCATAGAACGGAGCGAACGGAGCGAGAAGCTTTGCCACGGTCATGAGGCAGATATAGAGAGTCTGGTAAGCACTAAGCTTGTCCTCACTCATCTCCTTACCCCAGAAACGCTTACGGTTGAGACGTACGTACCAATTAGAGAGGTCGTCATTTACGAAAGCGTCGATAAGGCGGCCTGCACGTGTTGGGTCATAAGACGAAAGCTCACGGTCTACACCAATCACGAGGGTATTGAGTGAAGAGAGAATCCATCTGTCGATCTCCGGGCGCTTAGCCAGCTCCACCTGCGGAGTCTTTGCGTCAAAGCCGTCCACATTAGCGTAGAGGGCGAAGAAGCTGTATGTATTATAGAGCGTACCGAAGAACTTGCGACGTGTCTCGTCCACACCATTCGGGTCGAACTTGAGGTTGTCCCACGGCTCGCTATTGGTCATCATATAGAAGCGTACGGGGTCGGCTCCGTACTTGTCAATCATCTCGAAAGGATTGGTGACATTGCCCACGTGCTTACTCATCTTGTTGCCCTTAGCGTCGAGCACAAGTCCGGTAGAGATAACGTTCTTGAATGCTACGCTATCGAACACCATAGTGGCGATGGCATGGAGTGTGAAGAACCATCCACGTGTCTGGTCGACGCCCTCGTTGATGAAGTCGGCGGGATAGAACTTAGGCGGGATGGCTGTTCCCTCGTATGTGCTATGGATAAGCGCCTGACGGTCTTCCTCTGTGCCGCGTGCCATCTCTCCCTCGAACGGATAGTGGAGCTGTGCGTAAGGCATCGAACCTGAATCGAACCATACGTCTATCAGGTCGGTCTCACGATACATAGGCTTGCCTTCGTCGTTCACGAGGACGATATTGTCCACGTAAGGACGATGGAGGTCTACCTTGTCATAGTTCGCCTGGCTGTAGTCGCCCGGTACGAAGCCCTTATCCTTGAGCGGGTTGCTTGACATTACGCCAGCAGCCACGGCCTTCTCTATTTCTGCATAGAGTTCCTCAAGGCTACCGATGCACTTCTCGCCACGGTCTGCGTCACGCCAGATAGGAAGCGGAGTGCCCCAGAAACGTGAGCGTGAGAGGTTCCAGTCGTTGAGGTTCTCCAACCAGTTGCCGAAGCGTCCCGTACCTGTGCTCTCGGGCTGCCAGTTGATGGTCTTGTTGAGTTCCACCATACGCTCCTTAGAAGCTGTATCCTTGATAAACCAGCTGTCAAGCGGATAGTAGAGAATCGGCTTGTCCGTACGCCAGCAATGAGGATAGTTGTGTACGTGCTTCTCGCTCTTGAATGCCTTGCCCTCCTGCTTCAGCTCGTAGCAAAGCACGATGTTGAGGTCTTCAGCCTTGTCTGAAGCAGCCTTGTCCCAAACGCCGTCCACGTTAAACTTCGGGTCGTATGCGTTCTTTACGTAGTCGCCGGCATGATGGCCGTATGCTTCCTTGTCCACGCAAGCTGCCACGAAGTTGTTGTCGAGTTCCTCTATAGAGTAGAACTTACCCTGGAGGTCAACCATAGGACGTGTCTCGCCCTTCTTATTAATAAGGTAAAGAGCAGGGATATTGGCGTCCTTTGCCACCTTGGCGTCATCAGCACCGAAGGTAGGAGCGATGTGTACGATACCCGTACCGTCGTCCGTAGTTACGTAGTCGCCGAGGATTACGCGGAATGCCTCTTCCTCCATCTCCACAAACTTGTCGCGTCCGTCCTCAGAAGTAAATACCTTCTCAGGATGAGCTGCTGCATATTCTGTTACGAAAGCGGGAGCGAAGTCGTCCAGTTTCTCGCAAGGCTTCACCCACGGCATGAGCTGCTCGTAGTGCAGACCCTCAAGCTCCGTACCCTTCATGTGGTCAACCACGCGCCATGGGCACACCTTCTTGTCCTTGTCGAACGGCAGAAGGTCGCCCTCCTTGCACTCCTGGTCTGCCTTGAGGTAAGAACCCACGAGAGGCTCAGCCATAACGAGCGTCATCGGCTCGCCGTTGTAGAGGTTGTATGTCTCGATGGCCACGTAGTCAATCTTCGGACCAACGCAGAGTGCCACGTTAGAAGGCAGGGTCCACGGAGTTGTGGTCCATGCGATGAAGTAAGGCTTGCCCCACTTTGTCCATTCTGTCTTAGGATCTTTGATGAGGAACTGGGCTGTGGTGGTGAGGTCCTTCACGTCACGATAACAACCGGGCTGATTGAGCTCGTGCGAGCTAAGACCCGTACCTGCACCCGGCGAATACGGCTGGATGGTATAGCCCTTATAGAGCAGGCCCTTGTTGTAGAGCTGCTTGAGGAGCCACCAAAGAGTCTCGATATACTTGTTGTCGTATGTGATATAGGGATGGTCGAGGTCAACGAAGTAGCCCATGCGCTCTGTCAGCTCGCGCCACTCAGCCGTGAACTTCATGACGTTCTCACGGCAACGATGGTTGTATTCCTCAGTAGAGATATACTTCTCTGAAGCCTTGTTGTCGATGTCCTTCTTGGTAATTCCAAGCTCCTTCTCCACACCAAGCTCCACGGGAAGTCCGTGGGTGTCCCATCCAGCCTTGCGGTGAACCTGGAAACCCTTCATGGTCTTGTATCGGTTGAAAGTATCCTTAATGGAACGAGCCAGCACGTGGTGAATGCCGGGATGACCATTAGCAGATGGAGGTCCCTCGAAGAAGATAAACTGAGGGCAACCTTCACGCTCATCAATAGACTTGTGGAAGATGTCGTTCTTCTCCCACATTGACAGCACGTCGTTGTTGGTCTTAGTAAGATCAAGACCCTTATGCTCTACAAATTTGCTTGACATTGTATGTTTAAAATTAGATTTTCAATTAATAGCGTTACGTCCTCCGAAAACAAAAACCAGCGTTTCTGCTTCGGTGTACGTCCACATTGGCTGCAAAGGTAAAAAAAATCTATCTTTCTGCCAAATTTATGCAATTTCTTTTATTATAAGGACATTAAGACTAAATATACCGACAGACAGATATGTTAAGATTATAAAAATCAAAGGGCGTAAACTTGCTCCATTCAAATAAAAAACGTATCTTTGCAAAGATTTTCGGTATATTCGAAAACAAGAATTTAGAATTTCACGCCGTTAGAAAATTTTAGGTAAACAAAATGAGACAACTTAAGATTCAAAAGAGCATTACAAATCGTTCTAGTGAAGCATTGGACAAGTACCTTGTTGAGATAGGACGTGCTCCCCTGATTTCCATCGACGAAGAGATAGAGTTGGCACAGAAAATCAAGAAGGGCGGTCCGGAAGGAGAACGCGCCAAAGACAAACTCGTAACCGCTAACCTCCGCTTCGTCGTTTCTGTAGCTAAGCAATACCAGCACCAAGGACTTTCCCTTACCGACCTTATTGATGAGGGCAACATCGGACTGATAAAGGCCGCTCAGAAGTTTGACGAAACCCGTGGATTCAAATTCATCTCGTACGCTGTATGGTGGATTCGTCAGAGCATTCTTCAGGCCATCGCCGAGCAGAGCCGTATTGTGAGACTGCCGCTCAATCAGGTTGGATCGCTTAACAAAATTAATCACGAAATCAACAAGTTCGAGCAGGAGAACCAGCGCACCCCGTCTGTTTCGGAGCTTTCGGACGCTACGAAGATTGAGGAGGAGAAAATCGGACAGAGCCTTATGGCAGACGGACACCATGTCAGCATCGACGCTCCTTTCCAGGACGGCGAGGACAACTGTATGCTGGACGTTATGCCGAGTGGTGATGACAGCCGTACTGACCGCCACGTCGACCATGAGTCGATGGCGCTTGAGCTCAACTCCGTGCTCAACAAGGTGCTGAAGGACCGCGAGATAACAATCATCCGTGAATGCTTCGGCATAGGATGTCATGAGAAGGGTCTGGAGGAAATCGGCGACCAGCTCGGACTTACACGTGAGCGTGTACGCCAGATCAGAGAGAAGAGCATTGCCAAGCTGCGCGACAGCGGCAACGCCAAGATTCTGATGAAATACTTAGGATAAAATTAAATTTTAATTGTTGTGTAAGCGGCAAAGGCGTTAGCTTCCGAACCCATTGTCACTTACGGTATAAGCGCTGTAGGTCACAAAGACTTACAGCGCTTTTTTTAGTTTTTATTTCTGACCATCCAGTCCGTCCAGCATAATCGCCACAACGTAGTCTTCTATGCCGTTGCGAGAGAGGATGTCGCGGTCATTTGCCATTTCAGTTTCCAGGGAAGGCGCCTCTCCTGCAGGGAATGCCGCCAAGTACCTGCCCATTCTTTCCTTTGCCTCCTTCACGTTGCCGACAATCCATTTCACGTAACCCGAATTCAGCAGGTCTGTCGGCAGGATGCGGTCTTCTCCGGCAAGTGCCAAGAGTTTTTCGTACAGAGAGTCTGCCTCCTTCGGCTTACAGTCAGCCAGATATCCCCATGCCATAGCTCGCATTACGTTAAGGTCGGAGTCATGCTCATAATACAATTTATATAACGTAGCCATTCCCTCCTTCACGTCCCCACCATTAACAAGCGCCAGTCCCAAATGGAGCTGATGGCTGATGTTCCGCCCGTCCATAACGGTCAGCCTTGCATACTGCTTGGCAGCCTCGGCATAACGTCTGAGAAGGAAGAGCGAGTCTGCCATTCCCTTTATGGCAGCAGCGTCTTCCCCACCCTTCTCAAGGATGGAAGAGAAGATGACACGCGCCTTCTCTATGTCACCAAGACGAAGGTATGAATGTGCAAGGAGTTTCTGCTCGTCGAGGGAAAGAGCGGCTGCGTCCCTGCATTCGCCTAACATATACGCCACAAGATCCGGACGCTTGCGCTTGAAAAGGAAACGTGAAAGCTGTGCTGTCTCGTCACCCTTCATGCCACGGAAGAAAATGTTGGCGAAGAAGAATCCACGGAAAGCGCCTCCAGCCTTTGCCTCAAAAGGATTGGCGAAGATGCGGTTGGGATAAAGTTCGAAGAAACGATAGAGGTCCTGCAGATACATACGACGGACGTACATCGCCGACCCGCGGTCCACGTTGCTCATCTCTGGCATGGCTGTCACAGGCCCGTCGTTGCTCGCAAGCATCTCAAGGATGTTCGGCGGCAACTTCTCCACCACGGCTGACAACGAGAGGAAGAACGAATACTTGTCCGAATCGCAGAAAGGTCCGTTCATCAACATTCCCTTTATGCCGGGATATTTGCCAAGCATGGAAGCCCCGGAAATGTCTGGATGATTCACCGTGAACGGCATAAACCAATTGCTTATCTGGCTGAAAAATCCGAAGCGCTTCATCTTTGAGAAGCCTCCGAAATATACGTCGCTACCCTTCTTCTGCATGTCCATAATCCTGGACATCTTGTCCTCTATCTCCTTTATAGATTGGTCGCGTTCCTCCGAATTGAGGATGTCGTCTATGGTAGCATCGTCCTTCTCCACTATTCCGTTCTTCGTGATGTCCAACCGGCTCTCCTTGCTGAGCGTAGGAAGAATGTCGCGTTGTATCTCGTTGCTGTCCGTCCTTGCACTTGCCGAATAGCACAGCTGTATCTGCGTCTCCAGCAGTTCCTTACGTCTGTCGGCGTTCTCCATCATTCCGGTTATGGCGTCCTCCACCTCGCCGAACAACTTCTCCGAGCGCATGTCGGGCACGGTCAGCACCATTCCCACAAGCGCACGCTGGCGAAGCTGCTGCGAAGGATTGTACACATACACGTCATGCAGGAGCATCCATTTGTTCACGTCAAACACCTGCATCAGGGAGAGCGTCACTCCGCTTACTATCAGCATGCCGTCGTTCTGGTCCACCGTTGGCGACGCCAACAGCTCGGCATATTCCATGCGCATCTTGCTCGTCCATTGCCACGACACGAGGATGTGTCCGAAGAGAGCGTCCATATAGCGTTGGTGCTTGGCGTAGATGCCGGCAATGGCAGCCTCCTGACTGTCTCCTGAGAAAAGCGTCTGCATGGCAAGGTCCTGCACGAAGCCTTCCAACGACGCCTTTACCGACGCCACATCGCCCGCGCCCACGGTCTTCTCTGCCGCCTTGCGGCAATACGTCAGCACAGGATATTTACGAATGATTGACGAGAGACGCACATTATTATATAGTCTGTACGTACGCTTCAGCAGGGAGGCATACAGCTTTCCTCCGCTCGGATCACGTTGTCCCTGCGAGAGACTGTCAGCCATGCGGTCATAGTCGTCACGCACGTCGTGCAGTTCGTCCAGAAACTCCGTTATGCCAAGATCCGCCATACGCGCTTCCAGCATGCTCAAAGCCTTACCCACACGTTGGTGGACAAGGATGGTCTGTTCTATTGTGGGCTTCATAAGAGAGGTCAGTCTTTTTTGTTGGCAGCCTCGATATCCGAGCTGCGAGGTTTGGTTATGCGGTTGAATCTCATGGAAGGTATCTTCTTCACGGTCTTAGCGTCCATCTTATAATACTTCTCCATAATATCCTGATAATGAGCCAGTCCGAAACGGTTAAGCGAGTCGCATGCAGCGTTGTAAGCCTTCTCCAGCTCCTTCACCTGTCCCTGTCTGCGCTTGTCCTTCATGACGTCGCCACGAAAGACAATCACGCCCATCCTCAGGTCGTCCTTACGCGTATCGAAGAGCACGGGAGCCGACATCGTACGTGCCACCGTAGCCAAAGGTTCGGTCAGCCACATGGCGTCCATCTCGTTATTGCGCAACATATCCAGGCGGACGAAAACGTCGTTCACCTGCACCCTGAACACTATGGACGAAAGCTTCTGATTCTTTAGCGCCAAGTCCGTCAGACGGTCCGTCACCGAATAACGAGTCATCGCCACCATCTTGTCGCCCAACTGGTCGATGCGCTTCAGACGCGCCTTAGGATTGGAGAGGAGCTGCCAATAGGCATTCGTCGATGTCAGATAGCTGACCTCCGTACCCTCACGCCTTATACGCTCCGTACGCACAAGGTCACTCACCATTCCCTCCACGCTACGTCCCGTGAAAGCCGTGTCACAATCCATCTGGGCATGGAAGAAGCGCGGACGGAAGTCCAGCCGTGCCGTATCATACATCTCGCGTTCCTTCGCCACAAGCAATGGCATACAGTCAAGTGTAGGCAATACAGCCACGTGTAGCGCACGCAGGTCTTCCTGATGCAGCCTGTCGCGTTCCGCCTTCGTTATTCGTTTCTGCTCTTCATAAGACTTTCCGCATCCCACGAGAAAGCAAAGAGCAAGCATATATAATATGGATTTTTTCATAAAGCAAAAGTAACAATAAATTTTGTAACTACGAAAAATATCCTTACTTTTGTACATATGGCAAAAACAAGAACAGCATACGTATGCAGCAACTGCGGACAGGAGTCTGCCAAATGGATAGGCAAGTGTCCGAGTTGCGGCCAATGGAACACATTCAAGGAGATAAACTTAGGCTCCGCTTCGTCCGCGAAATCCTCGTCCGGACTCTTCACGCACACATCATCGTCAGCAGCCTCTCACAACCGTCCCATAAAGCTGAGCGAAATACCGGCGCAGGACGACAACCGCATCGACATGCACGATGCCGAGCTCAACCGTGTGTTAGGAGGAGGCCTGGTCGAGGGCAGCATCGTGCTGCTCGGAGGCGAACCGGGCATCGGAAAGAGCACTCTCACCCTGCAGACCGTCCTCAACATTCCCGACAAGCGCATACTCTACGTCAGCGGAGAGGAAAGCTCGCATCAGCTCAAGATGAGAGCCGAGCGTCTGCTGCGCGGCAGGGCTCACGATGCGACGTCCGATCCTGACAATGTCAACATCCTTTGCGAGACCTCCCTTCAGAAAATATTGGAGAGCGCACGCGAAGTGGCACCCGAACTCCTGGTCATCGACTCCATCCAGACTCTCTCCACCGAGGACGTGGAGAGCAGCCCCGGCAGCATCTCGCAGGTAAGGGAGTGCGCCGCCACCCTGCTCCGTTACGCCAAGACCACCGGCACACCCGTCATCCTTATCGGACACATCAATAAGGAGGGTACGCTCGCCGGACCCAAGATCCTTGAGCACATCGTCGACACGGTCATACAGTTCGAGGGCGACCAGCATTACATGTATCGCATCCTCCGGTCCATAAAGAACCGCTTCGGCAGCACATCCGAACTGGGCATCTACGAGATGCAGCAGACCGGACTCCGTCAGGTCACCAATCCTTCCGAACTGCTCCTCTCGCAAGACCATGAAGGACTCTCCGGCATAGCCATCAGCTCCGCCATCGAAGGCGTGCGTCCCTTCCTCGTGGAGACGCAGGCCCTTGTGTCCACAGCAGCTTACGGCACGCCGCAACGAGCCGCCACCGGATTCGACCAGCGACGCCTCAACATGCTCCTTGCCGTACTCGAGAAGCGCGTAGGATTTAAGCTCATCCAGAAAGACGTCTTCATCAATATTGCAGGAGGACTGAAGGTCACCGACCTCGCCATGGACCTAAGCGTCATAGCCGCCGTACTCTCCAGCAACGTCGACACAGCCATTGAGCCGGGATGGTGCATGGCAGGCGAAGTGGGACTGAGCGGCGAGGTCAGACCCGTCAACCGCATAGAGCAAAGAATAGCCGAAGCCGAGAAGTTGGGATTCACGGACATCATCCTCCCGGCTTACAACGTCACAAGCATAAATCCAAAGAAATACAACATCCGCATACACCCCGTAAAGAAAGTGGAAGAAGCGCTCAGAGTGTTGTTCGGATAATTCCTAAATCATCTCTTGTCCGCGCCCCACATCATCTTCTCCCGCAACGACGCGAAGTAGCGTCTGTGGTTGGGCTTTACGATGCGCGTGATAAACGGCGCCTTCGATATGGTCACAGTCGAACCCTCGTGCATCGTATAGCTCCTGCCGTCCACAGCCACCAGATAATTGTGTGACCGGCTCTCCACCTCCAGCCTCACCACCGAGCTGTCGCTTATCACTATCGGCCTGATATTTAGGCTATGCGGGGCCACAGGCGTCAGACACAGCGTGCGCGTCTGCGGCACGATGATCGGTCCGCCGTTGGAAAGCGAGTAAGCCGTCGAACCCGTCGGCGTCGTCACAATAAGGCCGTCAGCCTGATAGTTGACGAGGAAGCTGCCGTCCACATGCGTGCGGATGCTTATCATCGAAGCCACGTCACGCTTCAGCACGGCAATGTCGTTAAGTGCGTAATGACAACCCTCGAAGTCGCCGCCCTCCGTCGTAATCCGGATGGCAGTATGCTCCTCAATGTTATAGTTGCCTTTTAACACGGCGTCCAGCGCCTCCTCCACCTCGTCAGGCAGCACGTCAGCCAGAAAGCCCAGACGTCCCATATTGATGCCCACAAGCGGAATCTGCTTCTCCCCCACTCTCACGGCCGACTGCAGGAAAGTGCCGTCACCACCCATCGACAAGACATAGTCAGCCTCAAAGTCGTCACCCTCAAACGTAGCGTATTTCCCCAAGTCAAGGTCATGGTTCTCCTGAAGGAAATCATAAAACGAACGGTCGAACTCCACCTGGCATCCCTGCTTCTCAAGGAAAGCCAGAACGCGGAATATGGAATGCGACTTGCGGGGTTGGAAGGAATTGCCGAAAACGGCAAACCGAAGATTCTGTCTTATCATATATATTAGATGTATAAAAAACTATCGTGATTATAAAACACGGCTGCAAATGTAATGATTTTTTTTCAGTTTGCAAAATACAGTTATGATGAGGGTGTGCATTCTATGACAGAATAGATCTGTAAGCAACTTTATCATGAACCTTATTTCAGCATTGGGAGCATATTGCTTCTTCGACAACAAGCCAAAGGCATTTGTCTGAAGAGGAAAGTCGGGAGATTATACGGACTTTTTAGTTTTGATGCTCCCTCTTTCTTATGCCCTATTTGCAGTTATAATCAGGCTGTCTGCAATCATATTCAGGCTGTTTTTCAAGTGAAAAGAGACTGTATTCCTTGATTGATTCCTTATCATTCCTTGGGCGACGGAAAGATTCGGATAAACTCTCAAACCGCTTTTTGATTCAATAACTTTGCAGCAGAAATTTCTAACCGGAGTTTCTGCTGCCACACTTCGACGAACACTTCACAT